>CAZBWQ010000044.1:0-30330 GCA_964495565.1 uncultured Sandaracinaceae bacterium
CGCCGCGAGCACGATGCGCCGTCGGCGGCACCGCGAGCCACTTGGCGAGCTCGCGGGGCTCGATCGGATCTTGGCCCTCCAAGTAGCGTTCCAAGTGAGGAAGGCTGTCCGTTCCCCAGAACAGCTCCCCGTCCACGATCATGGTGGGCACACCGAAGACGCCGCGCTCGATCGCTTCGTCGTTCACCCGGCGTAGAAGCTCCTTCACCGCCGGGTCTTGGATGCGGGCGAGCGCATTTGGCACGCCCACCTGCGCGCAGATCCGGGCCACGGTCTGCGCCGAGCCGACGTCGAGGCTCTCCGCCCAGACCGCAGCGAACAGCCGATCGACCAGGTTTCGGCGCGTTCCCGGATCCATCTCGAGCAGGGTGGCACGCAACGACGCAAGCGGGTTGAAGGGATGCGAATGTGGGGGCGCCAGAGGAACGTTCCACTGGGCTGCCAAACGAATGCAATCCTTGAACATGTAGGGCCGCTTCGCGGGCATCTCCCCGGGGCCCTTGTGCCCCCAGTGATTGAGCAAGGCTGCGAGCAGCGTCGGTCTCGGCTGCACGCGGAGCTCGTGGCGCCGACCCAAGTCTTTCAGTCTCTCCCAGGCCAAGTAGCTGTATGGCGAGAGGTAGTCGAAATGAAAATCGAGCACCCGAGCAGTCATCTATCCCTGCCAGATAGCGACGTTGCCGATGGAGCACAAGCACAAAGCGGTGATAGCCTCGCTCCGTGTTCGAGATGATCACGGTGGGTTTGCTGGTCGTCGCCTGCTTCGCCACGGCCACGGTTTCCGCGATTTTGGGAATGGCCGGCGGCGTCACGCTACTCGGTGTGATGACTGCCCTACTCCCGCCTCCTCTCGTCGTGCCTATCCACGGAGTCGTACAGCTGGCTTCGAACTGGACGCGCACTTGGGCATTCAGACACCACGTGCGCTGGTCGATCTTCTTCGTGTTCATGGCCCCCGCCATCTTGGGAGTCGCCATCGCCGCGGGGATTTGGGCCGAGCTCGAGCTGACCTGGTTTCGTGCCTGGATTGGGGCCTTCATCCTGTTCTTCTTGGCCTGGCGACGATACAAGCCGACTCTGCGCAATCCTCCGCGGTGGGCGTACGCGGTGCTCGGATTCGGAGCCGGCCTGCTTGGAATTTTCGTAGGCGCCACCGGTCCTTTCCTGGCGCCGTTTTTTCTGCGCGACGACTTCGACAACGAAGAGGTGATCGCAACCAAAGCGGTGTGCCAAACCTGGATTCATTTGCTCAAGATTCCCGCGTTTCTGGCGCTTCGTTTCGACTACACGCCGTACGCGCCCCTCCTGGCCGCGCTCGTGATCGCCGTCATCGGAGGCACGTACTTCGGCAAGCACCTGCTCGGCATGATCTCGAAGGAAAGCTTCGTTTTCTGGTTCCAGCTGGTTCTGGCTCTGCTGGCGGTCTACTTGATCGTGTCGACGCTCGTGTGAACGAGCTCACGCACCGATGATCGTGACAACGACCTTCCTGCGTCGGCGCGGGCCATCGAGCTCGCAGAAGAACACGTTTTGCCAGGTCGACAGGTCGAGCTTTCCCTCGCGAATCGGAATCGTCTCGCTCGGACCGACGATGCCGGCCTGGATGTGCGAGGCGCCGTTTCCGTCGATCCGGTCGTGTCGCCAAACGCCCTTGGGAATCAGCCCGTCGAGACAATCGACCACGTCTCGTCCGATGTTCGGGTCGGCGTTTTCCTGAATCATGAGCGCCGCGGTGGCCCCGTGCGCGTAGAGCGAGCACAGGCCGTGGTCGACGCCGGCTTCGGCCACCAACTGCTGCGTCTGCGGCGTGATGTCGACCAGCTCGCGCTCGCGACTCGTGGAAAGAACGATCTCGTGCGTGGATATTTTCACGGGACGCGTAGCGCATAGCCAGGATGCGACTACAACTCAAGACCAAATCATGGATCTTCGCGATCGCACAATCTTGTTGACCGGTGGTGGCACCGGCATCGGAAAGGCTCTCGCCCGGCAGCTTGCCGAGGCGGGCAACACCGTTTTGATCTGCGGCCGGAGGCTCGAGCTCCTCGAGGAAACGGCCGAGGGGCACCAGGCCATCCAACCCTACCGCTGCGACCTCACGAGCTCCGAAGAGATTCAGCAGATGCTCGACCGAATCCACCGAGAAGGGCACCAGGTGGATACGGTGATCAGCAATGCTGCAATCCTGAGCTTCGACTCGCTCGGGGGAGGCTTGGACTTGATGCAAGCCAAGGAGATTCTCGACGCCAACCTGTTCGGCCCGATCGAGCTCACGCAGCGCATGCTCGACATGCTCCGGCGCGCCGAAGACCCTGCAATCATCATCGTGGGATCGCCGGCTGGGCTCGGACCTCTCGCGGACACGCCGATCTACAGCAGCAGCAAGGCGGGCCTTCACGCCTACACCCTTTGCCTGCGTCATCACTTACAGGGCGAAATCCGCGTCATCGAGGTGTTCCCGCCCACGGTGGACACTCCCATGCTCGCACACAAGAGATGGAAGAAGATGAGCCCCGAAGAATGTGCCCGGCGCATCGTGCGCGGGATCGAGCGCGGGCAGAAGCAGGTGTGGATCGGCGAGAGCCGCACCTTTCGGTTTTTGCGATTGGTGCTTCCTCCAGGCCGCCTCTTTCGGGTCGTCAACGACTGGTCGCCTGCGGAGATCGACTGAATCAGCGTTTCTTGCCTCGGAGCAAGCTGCTGCTCTCCTCGACCAAGGCTGCCAGCACCGCTCCGAGACCTCCGAAGCGCAAGGTGGGGCTCTTTCCTCGGGCGAGCAGGCCCATCTGGGCGACGCTCATCATGGCTTGCGAGGTCCCGCCGAGACGGCCCAAGCCCGGTATCGTCGGGGGATCGGCCGCGCGGCTCGTCTGCCCCTCGAGCAAGTCCAGCGCCACGCGAGGATTGTTGGTGAAGGGGCGCGCCATCCCGACGACGTCGAGCGCTCCCTTCGCGAGCGCGTCGACCATGGCAGCTCGTTCCCGAAAGCCTCCCGTCACCATGAGGGGGATCTCGACTTCCGAACGCGCCTTCTCGGCGTACTCGAGGAAAAACGCGTCGCGCCCCGTCTGCGGCTCGTTCAACATGACGCGCGACTCGTAGCTGCCCCCCGAGATCTCGACCAAATCGACGCCGTCCTCCTGAAGCATCGCCAGCACCCGCATCGACTCCTGCTCGGTGAAACCGCCGCGCTGAAAGTCCGCGGAGTTGAGCTTGATCCCGATCGGGAAATCATCCCCCACGGCCTTGCGAATCGCATCGAGCACGCTGCGCGCGAACCGGGCGCGGTTTTCGAGAGAGCCACCCCACCGATCGGAACGACGGTTCGTCAGAGGGGAAAGAAACTGACTGACGAGATAGCCGTGCGCCCCGTGCACCTGCACGCCTGTGAAGCCTGCCTCTTTGGCAAACGCAGCGGCGCTCGCGAAGCTGCGGATGACGGCGTCGATCTCCGCACCGTCCATCGCGTGCGGCTCACCGAATGCTTTGGCTCGACGAAACAGATTCACGGCCTCGACGGCCGAGGGCGCCGCGGGGCTCGGGTTGATGTGCCGGGGCGTTTGCCGCCCTGGATGGTTGAGCTGCATCCAGAGATGGTTGCCATGGCGTGTTCCCGCCCGGGCCCACTCTCGGAAACGATCGATCGCCGAGTCCGATCCGATGGCGACGTTTCGGACGGCTTCGAGGTGGGCTCGATCGATCATCACGTTGCCCGTGATGAGAAGGCCGGCACCTCCAGCCGACCACGCCTCGTAGAGCCGACTCAGGCCGCGGGTCGGCGATTGCTTCGGAGAGCCGAGGTGCTCGCTCATGGCGGCCTTGGCGATTCGATTCGATAGCGTCGCCCCGCAAGGCAGCGTCAACGGGTCATTCAGGCTGGCTGCGCTCATTTCGTGTCGTGTCGCTGCGGTCGGGGCTCGACCTCTGCGACGGAATGACGTAGATGACAGAGCCGCGGGGCGAGTCAACCGCGATGAAATAGCTGGCATGGGTTTCGAGGACGAAGAGAGGGATCTCGACGAGACGGCCGAACGACTCGCCCGATGGCTCGCCCCGAAGCTCTCGGTGGCGCCCGGGAAGGTTCGGATCGAAAACCTCGACGCGCCGCTCGGCACGGGATTTTCGAGCGATACACTGCTGTTCGACGCCGTGTACGACACGAACGGAAGAGAGCGTCGTGAAGAGCTCGTCGCCCGCCTGGAGCCCACCGAGTACGTCGTCTTTCCGACCTACGACATCGCGCTTCAATGCCGCGTTCTGCAGCTTTTGGAGGACACCGAGGTCCCGGTGCCTCGCGTCCGGTGGTTCGAGCCCGATCGATCGGTGCTCGGGGCTCCGTTTTATCTGATGGATCGCATCTCGGGACGAGTGCCGAGCGACAATCCTCCGATGTACGACGAGGGCTGGATCGCAGACGAGCTGAGTGCCGCCGAGCGGGAGCAGGTCTGGTGGAGCGGGCTCGATGCGATGTGCCGAGTGCATCGCCTCGACTGGAAGGCCCTCGGTTTCGAATTCTTGCTCGAGCCCGAGCGCGGAAAGACTCCACTCGAGCAACAGCTCCACTACTATCGTGAATACTTCGCTTGGGGGATGCCGAAAGAGCGCCATCCGGACATCGTGCGTGGGCTCGAATATCTCGAATCCCACGAGCCCCCCGAGGATCAAGTGCGACTCTGCTGGGGCGACTCACGGCTCGCGAACCAGATCTTCGACGACCTCGAATGCGTCGCCGTGCTCGATTGGGAAATGGTGCGGATAGGAGACCCGCTTCAGGACCTCGCCTGGTGGCTGGCTTCGGATCGATGTTTCTCGGAGGGGCTCGACTTGGAGCGGCTCCCAGGCATGCCGAGCCACGAGGCGACCGTGACCCACTGGCAAGAGGCGACGGGCCTCAGCACCGCGAACCTCCCTTATTATACGATTCTCGCCCTCACTCGATTCTCGATGCAGATGGCGAGGATCGGTCAGCACATGAAAAAGCTCGAGCTCATCGACGAAGAGAACGAGTTCGACTACGAAAACTTGGCTTCCATCACTTTGAGACGCGCACTATCGGAGCTTTGAACATGGGTCCACTAGACGGAATTCGCATCATCGAAATCGAAGGAATCGGCCCCTGCCCGTTTGCAGGCATGTTGTTGGCAGACCTCGGCGCCGAGGTCATTCGGGTCGGACGCCCCGAGCCGTCTTTTCTACAAGCGAGCTTCGACGTCATGAGTCGTGGCAAACGGAGCATCACCCTGGATCTCAAGAAACCGGAGGGCAGAGAGGCCCTGCTCAAGGTGGTCGCCACGGCCGATGCGCTGATCGAAGGGTTCCGGCCGGGCGTGATGGAGCGCCTCGGCATCGGCCCGGAAGCTTGCCTCGAAGTGAACCCACGCCTCGTGTTCGGACGTATGACCGGGTGGGGACAAGAAGGGCCGTTGGCGCCCCGCGCAGGACACGACATCAACTACATCGCGCTGGCCGGTGCCCTGCATGCGATTGGGCGCAAGGGCGAACGACCGACGGTCCCGCTCAACTTGGTCGGTGATTTCGGCGGTGGAGGTCTATTGCTGGCTTTCGGCGTGCTCGCCGCGCTGCTCGAGACGCAGAAATCGGGCAAGGGGCAGGTCGTCGACGCTGCCATGGTCGATGGAGTCGCCGCCCTGATGGCCAGTATCTATGCCGGCATGCAACAGGGCTTTTGGTCGGACAAGAGAGGAGAGAACCTCCTCGACTCCGGCGCGGCCTTTTATGACGTCTACGAAACGCGTGACGGGAAATACGTGTCCATCGGCTCGCTCGAGCCGCAGTTCTACAAAGAGCTGCTCGACCGGCTGGGTCTGCAGGGAAAGGCGCCCGCGCCCGGAGAGCACTTGAATCCCGCCAAATGGAACGAGCTTCGTCCCACTCTGGAAGAGCTATTCCGGCAAAAGACCCGGGACGAATGGTGTGAAGTCTTCGAAGGAAGCGACGCATGCTTCGCGCCCGTTCTGGCTGCCGCCGAAGTATTCGAGCACGAGCATCACGTGGCGCGTGGCTCTTTCGTCGAGATCGACGGCATCAAGCATGCCCTGCCTGCGCCGCGTTTTTCGAGAACGAAGCCCGAGGTTCCGAGTCCGGCCAGGGAGCGCGGTGCGGACACCGAAGACGTATTGCGGGAATGCGGCGTCGAATGACGCACTGAAGGCGGTTCCATGATCACCGATTTCGACGACTATCTGATTCACCAGGCTCCGTTTCCCATCAACCAGACCGGCATCGTCAACCGCAACGCATACGACCGGTATTGGTTCAACGGGTTCGACAAGTCGGGCACGTTCCTGTTCGAAATCGGATTCGGGCGCTACCCCAACAGATTCGTACAAGACGGTCACTTCAGCGTCTCGGTGGGCGGTGTGCAGCATTGTTTCCACGCGTCGCGCCGAATCGCCGACAATCCGCTGGACGCGAGCGCCGGTCCGCTTCGAATCGAGGTCGTCAAACCGATGCGGATCGTCAGGGTCGTCATCGGTCCGAACGATACGGGCGTGGAGTGCGATCTGACCTTCCACGCCAAAGCCCCTCCGATTCAAGAGCCGAAGAACGTCATGTACGACGGCAACCGCCTCATCATGGATGCCCAGCGCTTCACGCAGTATGGCACGTGGGAGGGGTTCTTTTCGATCCCGGGAGAGCGCTTCGAGGTGCGTCGCCACGAAGTGGTTGGCACGCGAGACAAGTCGTGGGGCATGCGACCCGTCGGTGAGCACGAGGAGGGCGCCCCGAGCCGACTGACGACGGACCCCGCCGTCTACTGGATCTGGTCACCGATTCACTTCGAGCGATTTTGTACTCACTTTCTGACGCGAGAAGCGCCCGACGGGCGTCCGGAGGAGCTTTCTGCCTCGATCGTGCAGACGTACGGAGACGACGAAGAGGTCCCCGACGACGTGGTGGAAGCGAGCGAAGAGGCCATGGCCGAGGCAAGCCACTCGATCGTGTGGCGCAGCGGCACGCGTTGGCCAACCGGCGCCGAGCTTCATTTCGAAGCCCGCGACGGCACGAAGCGGGACATCGAGCTGGAGCCCATGCTCCGCTTTCAGATGATGGGCATCGGGTACCAGCATCCGGAGTGGGGGCACGCGGTGTGGCGCGACGAGCTCGACACCGGCTACGAGAGCTGGAAGCTCGACGAGGTGGAACCCGACGAGTATTGCACCATCCACGTGCACAACCTCGTGCGAGCTCGAATGGGCGAGCATCAGGGGATGGGGATCTTGGAGACGTTGGTGTTCGGGCGACACCACCCGAGCGGCTTCGAGGACCTGTTCGACGGCGCGCCGTGACACGCGGTCCGGAGCCTTCGATCAAAAGCTGTAGCCAGCCCCGACCGAGATGATGGGGAAAGCATCAGGGTAGAACGCATTGCGGAAGACTGCGAACTTGATCGAGGTCGCTACGAATGCTCCGCGACCCACGCCCAGCATGAACCCTCCGCCGAGTAGTAGATTGCCGTAATTCATGCGGTCCGAGCGCTGGCCTCCCTGACGGAAGCCGGCGTTGAGGATCTCCCCTTCCACCAAGAAGAAGAGCATCTGAATCGGGAAGAGCCGAACGAACAGCGATGCCCCGTAGGTGTGCCAACGCACGTCGGGAACCGGCAGGCTGTCCTTGGTGTACTCGTAGCGAAACGTCACGCCCGGCTCGACGATACGCTTGAAGATGTAAGAGACCTGGGGCGCGATGCCGATCGTGATGAAGTCCGACGCAAAGCCGAATCCCACGCCGCCGCCGACTCGAAGATGTCCTGGTGGCTGCTTCTTGGCAGTCGGCGCGCTCGGTTCGGGGGCCGACGACGACTCGACGGCCGGCTCGCCGACCGAAGCCTCGGGCTCCGGCGGTTCGGTGACTACGACGGGGTCATCGGGCTGCCCGAGCGCGTAATGAGGAATCCCCCACATTCCGAGAGCGCTGCCCACCATGAGCGTGGCCCCAGACCAAGCAATGCGAAGCACCCTTTCGTTATAACAAAAAGACGTCTTCGAGGTCGTCGAAAGCGGTGGCGCGCCACCTCGCGAGCGGGCTCTGGCCCTCGAGCAGATCTTTCGTGGCAGCGAGCACGGCCGGCAGATCGACGAGATAGCAGTACGGATCGGCGGACGAGCGCACTCCCACGCCAGGCGGTAGATCCATGGGTGGAAGCCAAGACACCATCTTGCGGTGCTCTCCCTCGAGCACGGCGCGGATCGCCACGTTTCCAAAACGGCTGCCGAGCAGACGGTCGAATGCGCTCGGACGGCCGCCTCGAACGACGTGCCCGAGGACGGTGACTCGCGTTTCGATGTCTTCGTGATCTTCGCCAGTCGCCGCGCAGAGCTCCGCATCGACGAGGGACTTCAAGCGCTCCGTCGGCGTCGGAACCCCCTCTGCCTTGATCGCCACCACTTTCTGATCGTCCTCGTGCCGTTCGCGTACGGTGAGAATCGTGTTCACCACGGACGTCACCAGCTCTTCTTCGGTGCGGACCGCTTCCGGGAAGAGGACCATGTTGGCCCCGGAGGCAATCGCAGAGGTCATCGCCAGATAGCCGCAGTCGCGCCCCATCACCTCGATGATGAACGTTCGACCGTGCGCGCTCGCGGTGTCGGCGATTCGGTCGCAGGCCTCGACGATGGTGTTCATGGCCGTGTCGACGCCGATTGCGAGTCCCGTCAGCGCGATGTCGTTGTCGATGGAGGCAGGGATGCCAACGCAGCGGACGGGCCAGTCCTTGGCTTCGTGAGGGTCGCTCAACAAGGTGAGCCCCGTGAGGGATCCATTGCCCCCGATGACGATCAGACCGTCCACCCCCAGCTCCGTCAAGTAGGCTCGGGCCTGATCCCGGGCAGCAACCTCGTGAAATCGCTTGCATCGGGCCGAGTGCAGGATGGTTCCCCCTTCGCGCAAGATCTGGTTCACGTCACCCGCTTCGATGGCCGACACCTTGCCATCCAGAAGACCGCGATATCCGTGCCGGATGCCGAGGACGCGGTGTCCCTTCGCCACGGCGACCATCGTAGCCGCCCGGATGGCGGCGTTCATTCCCGGTGAGTCACCGCCGCTGGTCAGAATCGCGATGGTCTTCGACACGGGCCTCCTGTTCGCGACGTTTATCTCACGCGGCCGACGGAGCCGCCAAGGGTGATTCGCAAGTGGCGCCTTTTTCGCGGCCTCAAAGGGAGTAAGCTTGGTGAATGGAGCAACCATCGGTCGTCTCTCGGATCGTCCACGATTCGTACGAGCGCGCCGCTCCGCTGATGCCGACGGGTCATTGGTGGGAGGGTTTGGACGAGGACTTTGCTCGAACACCCGAGAGCTTCGACCTCGGGCGCGTCGATCGTCTGCAAATCGGCGCAGCTGCCGCATTCGATCACGCCGTGCGTGCCGTGTTCGGCACCATGGTGGGAGCCACGGCCATTCCTTTCGGATTCAATCCCGTCGAGCTGCGGCGATCGATGCGAAGCGTCGGCCTCTACGCCGAGATCGCCGAATCAGGCGATGTCCGGCGTTTCTTCCGCGACCCGCCCTCGGGCGTGCGGCTCCGAGTCAAGCGCGGGCGATGGTTCCCTCGGTTCGAGCCGAAGGATGGCACATGCGAGGTCCTGCGTTTCGACAGCCCGTTCGAGCCGATTCATCCCGATCAGCATCGATCTTATCTGCGTCACGATCGCAATCGCGTCGCCTATGCTCGTTTGATCCGCCATCGGCGAGGCCCTCGTCCGACCATCGTGGCGATCCATGGTTTCACCGCGGAGGGGTACCTCATCAACGAATGGTTCTTCGCGCTGCCTTGGTTCTACCGAATGGGGTGCGACATCGCCTTGTTCACCCTTCCTTTCCATGGCCCGCGTCAGACGCGGTTTTCGCCCTTCTCCGGCCATGGGTTCTTCGCGGGTGGCTCGTCGCGCTTCAACGAAGCGGTCGCACAGTCCGTGTTCGACTTCCGGATCTTGCTGCAATGGCTCCAGCAAGAGCAGGGAGTCGAAGAGGTGGGTGTGACTGGGCTGAGCTTGGGCGGCTTCATTTCGGCGATGCTGGCGAGCGTCGAGAGCAAGCTCGCCTTCGCGCTCCCGAACGTGCCGATCATCAGCGTGGCCGACCTCATGTTGGAATGGCAGCCCATCGGTGCGCTGATGCGGGCCGCGCTTGCGGCGACCAAGCTGAGCGCTGCTGACGCACGCCGGCTGGTAGCCGTCAGTTGTCCGCTCACTTATCGCCCGGTTCTTCCGCGCGAACGGCTCATGATCGTAGGGGGCGCGGGGGACCGTCTCGCGCCGCCGAAGCACTCGCGGCTTCTCTGGGACCATTGGCAGCGCTGCCGCATCTATTGGTTCCCTGGAAGCCACAGCATCCACCTCGACCGAGGGAAGTACCTCACCGAAATGGCTCGCTTCATGGTGGGCCTCGGATTTTTGCACCCAGGGAGCGCTCGATGACACCAGTGGCAAGCCTCGATGCGGCCATGCTCTATGCAGAAACCAAAGAGATGCCCATGCACACGATGGGGATCCTCCTGCTCGAACGAGACGAAGAATCGATGGCCGATGTCGGAGACAAGAACGCTTTCGAGATCGCGCACGATCTGTTCTCCGCGCGTTTGCATCTGATCCCCCCTTTCCGTCAGCGATTGGTGCAGGGCCCCTTGCAAATCGGGGACCCCCACTGGATCGAAGACCCGGGGTTCGATCTCGATCGGCACCTGGTGCACATCACCCTTCCCTCGCCAGGCACGATGCGAGAGCTGTGCGATTTCGTCGGTACCTTCGCAGGTAGCTGTCTCGATCGCAGTCGACCGTTGTGGAAGGCTGCGCTCGTCGAGGGGCTCGAAGGCGACAAGATCGCCTTGGTGATGAAGATCCACCATGCGGCCATGGACGGAGCTCGGGCCGCCGCGATCGTCCACGATCTGATGGATACGACTCGGGGCGGCGATGAAATTCCGGCGCCCGAGGAACCGTGGATTCCCGATCGGGAGCCATCCGTCCCTTGGCTGGCGGCCGACACCGTCCGAACGCTCGCGGCCAAACCGCGGCGGGCCGCCGAGGCGGCGGCAAGAGTCGCCTCGGCCGTCCGAGCCCGAGGGAGGTCCGAACGCCCTCCGAAGCCCGACGCCGAAGATGCCGAGAAGCATGCCTTTTTCGAGGCACCTCAAGCTCCGTTCAATGCCGCTCTCACGCCGAACCGTTCCGTCGCGCTCGCCGATGTTTCGCTGGACGACGTCAAGGAGATCAAGCGCGCGTTCGATGCGACGGTCAACGACGTCATCTTGGCAGCGTGCACCGGGGCGTTGCGATCCTGGCTCGTCGCACACGGTGGCCTGCCCGATCGATCGCTCGTCGCCACGGTGCCGGTGTCCGTCCGTCAAGAGGGTGAGGAAGCGGGAAATCGCGTCTCCGTGATCCGAGTGCACCTACCGGTTGGAGACGAGGACCCGGTCGCGCGCTTGACCCGAATTCGCGAAGAGACTGCCCGACAAAAGCAGAGGCACGGCCGAGGGGGAGGAGACGTCCTCAGGAACTTTGCCGACGTGGTCAGCAACATCAGCGTGCCGTGGATTCTGACTCACGCGATGAGCCTGTACTCGTCTTGGCATCTGGCCGATCACGTTCCACCCCTCTGGAACCTGGTCGTCTCGAACCTCGTGGGCCCCTCTGCACCGATGTACACCAAGGGTGCGCGGCTCACGCACCTCTTCCCGCTGGGTCCAGTCACCCAAGGATCGGGTCTCAACATCACCGTGATGAGCGTCATGGACCGGCTCTGCTTCGGAGCCTTGGCCTGCACCGAGCTCGTTCCCGACGTCGACGACATCGCGACGGGCTTCGTCGAGGAAATCGCCCGTCTGCGCGCTGCAACGCCTTAGGGTCGTCGGCAAGCGCGGCCGATGCCGCTCACCAGGAAGGTCTCCAGGTGAGGTTCGACCCCAACACCAAGACTCGAACGTCCTCACCGAAGATGCCGTCAGCCCGAAGCCCCAGATCGAGATCGTCCCGCAACGAGACGTAGAGGTTGCCTCCCGCGGAGTGCTGCAGCCAGCCGTCCGGAGAGGCGTCGTACTGATTGAGCGAGGGGCGATAGTACGCAGAAAGCTCGGCGATTCGCCGAATGTCGACTCCGAGAGAAAGACGCGCTGCGTAGTCGGAGACGAAGGAGCGCGTGTGCGCCGCAACCGATACGTCGGCCCATCCGATCTCTCCGATGCGCAGGATTCGGGCTTGAAGGTAGCCGGTGATCTGATCGAATTGGTCCTCGGTCTCGCTGTGCACGATGCTTGCTCCTCCGTGAAGAGTGACCCGGGAGAACGTGAAGCTCAGATCGAGACCCCCGTAGTATCGACGATCGTTGCTGTCGATGCAGATCAGCTGGTCGCCAGTGCTCGCCGCCGGATCCGGCGCGGTGTTGCAGAGATAGCCGAGCGGCAAATACGCCGTGAGCCACAAAGAGCGCTCGGGAAGACGCATGTCGAAACGACCCGCGATCTGAAAGAGCCCGATGCGCACCGAAGCGTCCAATCCGGCCATGCTCACCTCGACGCGGGGCGCGAGCCATGGATTGGTCGCATCGTGCAAAGAAAGCTCGAGGTGGCCCGAGATTCGCCCGTTTCCCGGAAAGACGCCGAGCTCGGCGTTCAACCGGCGCTCGTCGATCTCGCCGAGAAAGGTCGACCCGTGCACCGAGAGGGCGACGAACGGATACGCATCGAGCTCCTCGTTCTGGTACGCGAGCTCGACTCCGAAGCGTGTCGTGTCCGTGGTGGGCCGATTGTCGAGCGGATCGGGCACGACTCCGCCGAACGCCCCTATCGAGAAACCGGCCCAAGACGGCGAGCGTACGCGCACACCGTCGAGCTGCCCCACACCGACCGCGACGAACGGCATGCGCCCGAGAGCCGCTTGCGCGCTCTGCGACGTCCCGTAGCCGATCTGAAGCTCGCGCACCCGCACGACCGGCCGCGACCTGCTCCCCGTCCGATCCTGAATGCCACCTCCGAACCAGGATTGCACCGCCATGTCGACGTCGAAAAAGACCGGTTGCTCGAACGGCTCCGCATGCAGAGCCGTCCTCAAGGACGCTCTACCAAACGAGTCGCCCTCCCGAAGCGCAATGACGCCGCCCACGTCGGTGGACAGCATGAGGTCGATTCGCTCTCCGTCCGACCACGTGCCGAGAGGCACGTACTCCGGTTGCTCCTTGGAAGCCGGAAGAACGGGCTCGGGCCATTGGTCTTCGTACGCGCTGAGTGGTTTCGGGCTCGGGAGCGAAGTCACAGCGACCCTTCGTTTCGAAGTTCGAGCTCGTCCGGTGGCCCCAGGTTGTAGCCGTCGTCCAGCCAGCTCGATCACACTGTGTGTGCGAGTCACGCCGACGACTTCGTATCGACGGTCGCGGATCACGATCACTGAGCCGAGCTCGATTCCCGCCCCTTGACCCGGCCGTAGGTATGCACGCCCCCCCGCGATCTCGACGACCTCCACGGTGATGACCTGGCTCGATTCCGCGTCGACGTGGGCGGACGGCGCCATCGCCCAGGCCAACGCAAAAACGAGCAGGAGACGCCTCATGGTCATCGCCCAATCCCTCCTGGATGGCAGCCGAGGCAGGCATGAGCATTTTCGGAAACGCGCTGCTCGTGCTGCTGTTGCAGCTTCACGGGATTGTGAGCGTGGCATCCCGTACAACGCACCATGCGTGGCGTCTGCGCCGAGGTATGGCAGCTGTTGCAAGGTGCGCCGCGATGCGGGCCTCGCGAGATGGCAAAGTGCCGATCATGATCGACCGGAACCCGCATCCCACCCAAGCCGGCGCGGATGCTGCCGGTGGAAGAGGCCGCCAACAGGGTCGGGTCGATGAATGCAGGGCTCCATCCGTTTGCGACGTGGCATTGCGAGCAATCCCGGGAAAACGGAGGCGTAGATGCCGTGCCCCGATGAGTCGGATGAACATCCGGGTCCAGGTAGTCGCTCGAATGACATGCGAAGCAATCGCTCTGCACCGTCGTCCACTGGCGCTCTCCGTTTCGCTGATGGCATTCCGTACAGTCGGCGAGCGCGTGCATCCCGGTCAGCGGGAAGCGCGTGCGACGATGGATCTCGAACGCCTCCAAATCGTTCCAGCGACGGGAGGAATGACAGCTGTCGCACCGAGCGCTCAGGCGAGACTGATGGGGATCCTGGTGGCACGCATTGCAATCCCGGGTGATTCGTCGCTCCGCGCGATGACATGCGTTGCACGCGACCGATTCGTGCCTTCCAGTGAGTGGAAATCCGGTGCGCGAATGATCGAAGCCTTCGCCTTTGGCGCCTCCGGCGACGTGCCAGCCTGCCGGCGTGTGACAGTTGCTGCAGTCGAGGTCTTCGATGATCGAGCTGTGCCGTGCTCGTGCGGAGGCCGATCGTCCGGCGTCGGGATCCTTGGCCAACGCGATGCCCACGGCGCCGGCGAGCCCTCCCACGACGATGGCGGCGAGCCAGGTGCGCCTCATCGTCCCCCCTTCCTTCGGGCGTGAGGATTCGCGTGACAGTCGGCACACTCGGTGTATCCGAGCCGATAACGCACCACTCTGGTGCCGTTGCGCAACCGTTCGGCTCGATGGCAGGCCTTGCAAGCGAGGTCCGCATGGGCGCCCTCGAGCGGGTAGTCCGCCCGCGCGGCGTGGTCGAAGGAGTCGATCTCGAAGGACTCCGTGACGTGACAAGCATCGCACTCGTGAATCGGATCGGTCAGCCGAAACTGACCCGCATGGACGTCCACGTGGCAGCCCCCGCACTCCCGCGGGACCCCGCGATAGCTCTTGCGCGCCAAGCCCGAGCCCCCTTCGCGCGAGGGGCGGTGGCAACCTTCGCAAGCGGTGGTCGCGTGCGCGCCGGTGAGCGGCCAGATGCTGTGATCGACCTTGGGCGCGTCCCATCCGTCGGGAGAATGACAGCTCGCGCATCCCCCTTTCGACATCTCTTCGGCAAATTGGTCACCGTGAGGGTTGTCGTGGCAGTCGGCGCATTTCGTCGCCCGCAGGCGAAAATCGAAGCGGGGCCGCTTGGAGCCATGACATCGGCCACAGGGCACGGACTCGTGCTTGCCTTCCAGGGGAAAATCGGTGCGCGCATGCTGCGTGACCGTGAACGACGTGGGCCAGAAGCCTTCCTCGTCGTGACACGTCGAGCAGTCCGTCGAGCCGAACTCTCCGGCGTGTGCATCCCTATGGCAATCGGCGCAGCGCGAGTACTTCAAACCCCGGTAGCGGCGAGCCACCGGAAGCCTCGGCAGGTGACACCGATTGCAGGCGACCTCGGCATGCATTCCCCTCAGAGGAAAGTCCGTCATCGGGTGGGCGCGGAGACCGATCCGCCGAGGTAGCCCGAGCCAACGAATGCCCGCATGGCAGCTCTCGCAACGGTCTCCGAAATTCGCTTCGTGCACGTTCGCGTGGCAGGCGACACAGTCCGAACCCGCGCTCGGTGGTCGGACGTTGCCCTGGTCGTGACAAGCCTCGCACTTCGTCCGGGCATGTCCTCCTGCGAGGCTCAGCACCGGGTGATTCGGCCGAACGTCCACGACCTCGCTCCAGTCGGTTTCGTTGTGGCAGGAGGTGCACTCGGCGCCCTCGAACCGACCCTCGTGAGGATCGGCGTGGCAGGAGGCGCACTCGGTGTCGAGCCCCAAGAACGTACGATGGCCCCGGCGATTTCTACGATCGTGGCAGTCTTCACAGGCGACCGAGGCATGGGCACCTTTCAACCTCCAGCCAGACAATCGATGGTCGAATCTTTCCGGTTTGCCTCCCGGCCATCGCACGAGCTCGGCGTTGCGTCCGAGGTGCTCGACGTGGCAACGGCCGCATTGCTCGCCCCGGTACTCGCGCCCATGAAGACCGGCTTTCTGCCGAATTCGAACCGCCAAGTCGTCGTGGCAAGCAAGACAGGCGTCGGTATCGATCCGCTTCCCCGTCAGATGACACTGGCTGCAGTTGGCATCGCCCTCGAGATCGGCGTGATCGCGGCTCAGCTTTCCGGGAGAGAGAAACTGTGCACCGGTTTGCCGGGGCCTCAGCGCTCCGGCGGCTGCGGCGACGGCCACCGAGAGCCCCAGAACGATCAAGGCATTCCGGGACCCGGCGCTCACGAGAAAACCCACCGGTACCCGTACACCCACGCCACCGCGATGTGGATCGGCACGAGCAGGATCAGGATCATCGCGAGCAGTCGATGAAAACCGCGCCAAGACTGAAGCAGCGAGGAGGCGCCCACCGCGACCACTTCGCGGGTGGCATACCTGCGCACCGCCCGTTTCGCCTTGCGAAACCTCCGCCGGTCGTTGGGGCCGAGCGGTGCCGCAATGGGCGCATCTTCGATGACGTAGCTGACCAAAAAGCCCCTCGAGCGAGCATCACGAACCCACCTCGGAACGGCTGCGAGCTTGGCCAACAACCACTGGTGCGCGTCGATCTGGGTGACCTCGTGAACGGCGAGCGCGTGGTACACCCTCGTGCTGCACCCCGGAGCGAGCTCATCGAGCGATGCCAATGCCTCGACGAGCACGGCTCGGTCGGGACGTGGCGTGAGCGCATAGAGGTACCGGCCGACGAGACCGGTCAAGACGACGACGCCCAAGCTGATGGCCGTCACCAGGGCGATGGGCGTCCGGAATTGAAATGCCGAATGAAACAAGATGAGGAGTGAGCCGATCAGCCCCGTCAGCACGTGGAGGTTCAGCCATGCCGCCATCGAGCCGAGCGCCCACCGGGCGAAACGGCGGCGGGCGAGATAGAGCAAGTTCGCCAAGATGAGGACCGTGCCGACGATGCCGTACCCGTGCCCGACCAACCCCCCCGGACGAAGTGATTCGTAGTCCGCATGCTCCACGCGAGCGTAGAGATCGGTGAGATAGAACTCTTCTCCGAAGCGCCACAGCGCGTACCCGAGGGCCGAGAGTAGAAGCAGCACCACCAACGCGGTCCTCACACCACGACGGCGCGGTCTCGTTTTTTTCTTGCCGCCCACAGCCCCCCGGAAGACGCAGGATCCCCCCATCCTCGCGTGATGGTTACTGTTATAGTATACGAAGCGGCCACAATTCACACAAAAGGGCCAATTGATGACCACATGGATGGCGCTTGGCCTGCTCGCGGCGGCGGCCTGGGGGCTCAGCCTTCTCTGGCGACGAAGCGAGCAGCGCCAAACCGAAGCCGGACGCAAGGATTTGGAGGCCCTGCGTGAGATGGGCGACATCGTTCCGGCGAGCCTCCACCCGCAAATCGACCCGCTCCGATGCATCGGGTCCGGTGCGTGTGTGTACGCATGTCCGGAAAAGAGCGTCCTCACCGTGGTCAACGGCCGCGGCGCGCTGACCAACCCGCTCGGCTGCATCGGCCACGGTGCCTGCGCGTCGGCGTGCCCGGTCCAGGCCATCACGTTGGTTTTCGGAACGGCGAGGCGGGGCGTCGAGCTGCCCCGCATCGACCCCGACTTCCAGACCAACCGTCCCGGCGTGTACATCGTGGGCGAGCTGGGCGGAATGGGGTTGATTCGCAACGCCGTCTCGCAGGGCCGTCAGGCCGCCGACCACGTGGTGGCGAACGATCGCCGAGGCCGCGGGGATGCGCTCGACGCCGTGGTCGTCGGAGCCGGACCTGCAGGCACGAGCGCGACCCTTCGTCTCAAGGAAGCAGGGCTGCGGGTGCTCTTGCTCGAGCGAGAAGCCTTCGGCGGCACGATCACGCACTACCCCCGCGCAAAGGTGGTGATGACGGGCCCCCTGGACTTTCCGATGTACGGTCGCGTCTCGAAACGCAAGATGAGCAAAGAGGAGCTCGTCGCGCTCTGGGAAGACATCCAGGACAAGACCGGCTTGCACGTTGCAGTCGGTGAGCTCGTTCGGAAGATCGAGCCATCGGGCGACGGTGAGTGGCTCGTCCACTCCACCAATGGTGCCTTTCGCACCGCCAACGTCCTTCTCGCGCTCGGACGCAGAGGCTCCCCTCGCAAGCTCGACGTCCCGGGAGAAGAATCATCCAAGGTCGTGTATCGGGTCATCGAGCCGCAGATGTTCCAGGGTAAGAACGTTCTCGTCGTCGGAGGGGGAAACGCCGCGGTGGAATCGGCGTTCGCGCTGATCGACGAGGGGGCCTGCGCTTCGGTGAGCATCAGCTACCGGAAACAGAGCTTCGTTCGATGCCGTCAACCAAACAGACGACGGGTCGAGGCAGAGATCCACGCGGGACGTCTCAGGGCGTGGATGGGCACCGAGGTGGAAGCGATCGCGGAGGATCACGTTCGGCTACGGGCTGGATCCGACGAAACGTTGCGCATCGAAAACGACAGTGTCGTCGTTCAGGTGGGAGGGACCGCGCCTACCGATCTGTTGCAAAGCATCGGAATCGAGCTCGTCACGAAGTACGGCGAGGCCTAGTCGTCGCCGTTCAGCCCGTCCGCATGACATTCGAGGCAAAAATTCGGCGGTGCGTCACCACTCGGGTAGCCCCCGACCTCGTCATGCTTCGGATCCATCTCGGCTCGCGTGTGCTCTCCATCGTGGCAACCGACGCAATCCGCGTTCTCTCCGTCCACCGGAGAGCCGAGATCCGGGTTGTGGCATGACACGCAGTCGTCTCGATAGGGGGAATGCGGCCCACTCTGAATCGGGAACGCGCTTTCCGGGTGCGCGCCTCCCGTGGCAGGCGTCCATGCACTGGTCGTATGGCAGTTTTGGCAAGTCGTGGGGAAGTCGGAGTGGCCCGGGTAAGGGCTCGCGTCGTAATCCTCTTGGTGACAACCGACGCAAGCCGTCGGGGTGCCTGCGTAGAGGGGGGGATCTCCGACGTGACAGGAGCCACAGGCGAGTACCTCGTGAGCCCCGGTCAGCGGCCAAGAGTGCTCGAACGCCGCCGGAGACCAAGCGTCGTTGGTATGACAGGTGCCACAGGTGGCCGGAAACGTCTCGTGCGGCGGGCTCACCGCGCGTTGAAGCGCCTCCTCGTGGCACACCAGGCAGTCGGACTGACGGACTGAGATGCGATCGTGGCTGTCCGCCTGGTCACAAGTGAAGCCCAAGAGCGCTAGACAGGCCACGCCCGCCATCCGCCTGAGGCACTGCCATCCGACCGACCCCGCCATATCGTCCCAAAGACTATAGCCCGAAGGATTTGGACGTGCAGACGAGCGGTGATGTCTCACACACTCAGAAAGCTTTGCCTTCTTGAAGCCCGAAACGTTTGGCGATGGTGGCCAGCGGGCAAAACCCGGTGAACGAAGCCTGGAACATGTTCAGGCCGACGAACAGAGGCAGTGCCAGCCACGCGATGTGATGGAAGTACGCCAGCACGACGCCGGTCGTCACCATCGTACCTGCCACGCGAAAAACGAGTTTGTCGATGTTCATGATTGCATTCCTTTCATCTGGGATCTTCAGAACGAGTAACGCATCCTCACGTACACGTTCGTGTTTTCTTTGAGTTGTCCGAAGAAGGTGTAATCGTCGCGGCCGAACATCAGGTTCGCACCGACGACGAACGCCAAAGGATCGATGATCTTGTACGTGATCCTCGGGCGAATGTAGGTGTCGAGCTCGTTCGGCGAAAAGAAGGTGAAGAGCGAAAGCTCCAGCCGGTCGAGCACCAGAAGTTGGGTCAGGCGCAGAGTGAGAACGTGCCGAAACTCGTCCTGCTCGTACTGCGGAAAGAACGAATTGCTCTCGAGCTCGTCGTAGTCGAGGATGTACTCGAGATAGTACTGCAAACCCATTTGAAACTTGGGAAACAGCTCTCTCTCGTAGCCGACCAGGCCCCGAAACTGCGAATTCGGGAGCGTGGGATCGGTGCCGTCACGATCCTTGAACGAGTCGTAGTACGCAACCTCGACGTTGAAGAGGCCCCCGAACATCGGGCCGCGCACGCTCGCGCCGTACACGCCGAGCCGCCCATAGGTGAGGCCCGTCACGACGTTCGGATCCGCAGGATCCACGGTAAACGCAATCGGTTGAGGCCAGTAGCCCACATACCCATACGCAGCCAGCTCGTAAGCGCGCACCGTCCCATAGAGCCGACCGTGAACGGTCCCGTTTCGCAGGCGTTGCTCTGGATAGATCGGCTCGATCGGTGTGATTGGCGAGCGGTCTCCGATGATCTCTCCCACCAAGGGGTTGAAAAACGACAGGCGCTCGCCGTCGATGAACCGGTCGGGCTCGAAGATCGGAGTCCAGACGAGATCGAGGCCTACCTTCTGGATGGTGAAGGTCGTGATGACCGAGTTGGAAGGCGCTTTCAGATACTCGTCCGCGCGTCCGATGAAGAACGACTCGAAGTCTTTCGGAAAGAGATCGTTCAAGAACAGGAAGTCCCCCGTACCCCAGGTCAGCACTTGTCGCCCGAGCCGCATGTTGAACCAGCTACTGGCCCGGATGAACACCGAGGCATCGCGAATGTCGAACCAGATTCGGCGGGCCACGGCGTCGGCGAAAACGTCGCCACGGAAGCGCGCGCTCGCGATTTCGTGCGTCGCGTCGAGGTTGAGTCGAAACCGAGCTTCGTTGGCGACGAGCTCGTTTGCGCTCGCGCTGCTGCGAACGACGCGTGGAGCCACCAGTCCCTCGACGAACCCGCCGAGCTGGAATTGGAAAGCGCTCGTGCCAGGCGCCCCCTCCGGGGTTTCCTCCTCCCATTCATCGAACTCGCTCCAGTCTTCCTCGCCCACTTCTTCGAAGGGCTCCGTGTCTCCCGCGAGCTCCTCGGCGGTCTCGGCTCCCGCGGCGTCGACGGGCCCCTCCGCTTCGTCTCGAAGTCGCTCCTCGGCCTCGGGATCTGGCCCCACGTCGGACGAAGAGCTGGCGGGCTCCTCGTCGACGTCGCCGGCAGGCTCACCAGGATCCGGCGTGCCACTCTGCTCCTCTTGGGCAAGGGCCCCGGAGGCCAGAGCGAGCACGGCCGCGATGGCCGCTGCGATCGCGAGACACCGGAGCGAGCCCGGGCCACGACGGCATCGTTTGGTGGTACAAAACGTCTGCTTCATTTGCGATCCCACCTTTCGTCGGTTCGCGTTTCTCAGCGAAGCCACTTCTGAGGCGGATTCCGAAGCGACGTTTCGACGAAGATGTCCTCCGGAATGCCCAGATCGTACTCGACGTTGCTGATGTCACTCAGCGTGTACCCGCCAGACTCGAGGTCGCTGACCTTCATGCGTGTGATGGTCGGCAGGCCCTGAATCGTCTGTACCTGCGCGGTCTCGATCCGCCGATAGACCTTGCCCTGCGCGTTCACGTACTCGATCTTGCTGGGCAAGAAGGTCTTCTTGTTGATCCGCAAGGTGTAGTGAGCGAACTCCACCCCAGTCTTGCTCTTCGGCGTGCTCTTGATGACGTACTCGGTGTCGGTCGTTTCGAGGAGCTCGTGCTTGTCCTCGGATGGATGACGACCGGAGATGTCCTCGTAGAAGAAGTGCGTTCCGACGAAGCTCGTGCGTTCGTCACTGGCAGCGATCCTCTTCACGAGATCGAGACCCGGCAAATACAGCCATCGATCGTCGTCCCTGTCCGTGTGCTTCTTGACGAGGAACGTCGTATTTCGCACGTCGGCAGGCTGGTCGAAGACGACCAAGTAGTTCTGGTCACCGCCGTCCTTCAGATCCTTCCGCAGAACGGAAAACTGGCGGCGTTGCGAGCGTCCCTTGCCATCGACGATCTTCATCCGAATGAGGGCGCGACCGTCTTTGCCGGCGTAGTATTGAGCGACGTTCGTTCGATCGACGATCTTGCGCGCGTCTTTCAAATCTTCCGCTTGGGCTGGTGCCGAGGGCATCGAGAGGAAGATCCCGGCGGCCAGCGCCGCCAACCAGGTTTTCGTGATGGTCTTCATGTCGTTTGCTCCTTCTTGGTAGCCAAGGGTGCCGATGGCTGCTCTGCACGTGCCGGCGCCCGTTCGGCTTTGGGGGAAAGCCAGTTTCGAATGTTGATCATGATTGCCGGAAGCAGCACCACGGTGACGATGCTCGAGATCGCCATAATCGCGGCCATCAAGATGCCCACCGTGTTGTAAGGAACGAGTGGCGCTGCCAACAGGGGAAGGAAACCAATCGCGATGACGATCGCGTTGCGCGTGATCGCACGGCCTGGTTCCTGAAACATCAGCTTCATCGTCTCACGCCAGTCACCCGTTTCTGCTTGGATGACACGGCTTCGCTCCAAGAAATGAATGGCGAAGTCGACCGACAGGCCGAGGGTGAGGGACGACAGAACGGCGACGGGCATGTCGTAGTCCTTGCCGACGAGCCCGATGAGCCCGTACGTGAACAAGATGGTGATGGTCAATGGGATCATGCTGAGCAGCCCGTAGATGGGGGAGCGGAACAGGAGCACCATCATGATGAACACCATGACGAACGCTCCCATCAGGCTCTCGAGCATTCCGCCCACCATCTCGTCTTGCCAAACGACGTTGAGATAGGTGAGACCGGCCCATTCGGCGCGCAGGCCTTCGGGCGGCGGATTCTCGGCCAAGAAGGCTTCCATGTCCTTCTTGACGGCCATCATGTCTTGGTTGTCGCCGCTCTTGAGCTGCATCCACACTGCAGCTTCCCGATAGTCGGGTCGGACCATGTGCCAAAGGTCGTGCGGTCGGTGTGACGACTGAAACTGAAGGAGGGTCTGCGCGACGCCTTCCCTCGTCTCGGGAATGCGGTAGTCCTCCTCTTCTCCGCTCAAGAGCTCTCGGTACACCGTCTTGACGACGTCGGTGATCGAGCTCGTCTTGCCGACGAGCGGATTGGCCTCGGCTTCTTCCTGCAACCGATCGACGTAGGCCAGGTGCTCGGGCTTGAGGAACGTCTTGCTTTCGCTTTGGGCTTCCTCGAGCGCGGTCTGAACGCGCTGCCAATGCTCCGACTCCTCGCCAGACGTATCGAACGCGAGGTTCGAGGTCTCCTCGATGAGGGCGTCGGTCACCGTGGTATCCCCCGACTTGCTCGCCTCCCTGGCTTCGGCCTTCAATTCGTCCCATCGTGCACGAAGATCATCCGACCCCTCCGAGGCCACGCGATCGGCCGCGGCGAGGATCGCGGACTCCGGGTCTCCGTCCTGCTTCATGACGAGGTAAGCCATGTAGGTTCCCGCGAGCTCCCGATTCAGGACTTGGTCTGCGACGCGGATTCGGTGAGACGGTTTGAACCAGCGGACGGGGTTGTCGTTGATGTTGATCTGAGAGATGCCGTAGCCGCTGATCGCGATGATGGCCGCCGTGACCACCAGAATCGGCTTGGAGTACCGCAAGCTCTTTGCCCCGACCGCTTCGACCACCCGGCCGAGCAGCCCGCCGTCCGAAGCGTCCCGTTTGGTTGCCAGAAGCTTCTCCAGCCGCTTCTCGGGGAGCGCAGCCACGTAAGCCGGAATGAACAGAATCGTCAGGATGAAGGCAACGCCGATGCCGAGCGCGACGAATGCGCCGAACACCCGAACCGGAGGAATCGGCGTCAGCATCAGCGACAAGAAGCCTGCGGCGGAGGTGAGCGAGGTATACAACATCGGCGCGAACAAGTGGCTCACCACTTCCCGGACCGCTGCTTTGCGGTCTTTGTGCCGCGGATAGATGTCCACGAATTCCGACAGCAGATGGACCGAGTCGACCACGGCGATCGGCATCAGGAAGATGGGAATCATCGAGCTCATGATGTGGACGGTGAAGCCACTGGCGATCAGCGCGCCCATGGTGATGGTCACTGTCGTCATCGCGACGATCATCGGGGAGAGCACCAACGTGAAGGATCGAAAGAACCACCACATCAAGAGCAGGATGACCAGCGCGGCCAGCGGCGCGGAGACGGCCATCTCTTTGAACATCTCGATGCCGAAGGTGTCCTCGGCCACGGGAAGCCCCGTGATGTAGAACTGATCGTCGGTCTGCCCAAAGCCGTCGATCATCGCCTGAATCTCCTCGGAGATGCGGTGGCTCTGATCTTTGCTTTCGATGGGCACGTAAAGCGCCACGCTCTCGCCATCTTCGGAGACGACCGTCCCTCGAAGCATGGGAAGACGAAGTGCGGCCTCTTTGATCGCGAGCGCTTCCTCGGGCGTCTTTGGAGGCTGCTCCATCAACCATTCGAACCGGATGGTGCCTGGGCCGGCCTGCTCGATGTTGTCCATGGTGGAAGGACCGAGCACGTCTCGCGCAATGACCCCTTCAATCGATTTGACGCCTTCGTTGATCTCGTAGATTCGCTCGAGCGACTCCGGATTGAAGACCCCTTGTGGGTGCGTCTCGTTGACCACGCCGACCACGATCAAGTCGTTGAGGGAAAATTCCTCTTTGGTCTCGTTGTGGAAGACGCGCGCCGGATCCTCCTCCGAGAGCATGTTCTCCGGATCGGTGTCGACCTCGATGAGGGGAATGGCCGAGCCGAGCCCGAGGGTGAGAATGGCCAAGCCGACGAAGACGAGCCGGGCGTGTTGCAGGGGAAAATCGAGAATCTTTCGTTTCATCTGGCAGCTCCCGTTGAACTAGGCTTGCACTGTATGACCAGATGAGCATATAGTCAAGTAGTGTTTTTCTCCCCCAAATGCGTTATGAATAGGAGAGCCATGCCCAAAGCCACCCTGAGTCCCGCCAATTTGGAGGCGGTTGCCACCCGATTTCGGATTCTCGGAGTTCCCCTGCGCCTTCAGATCCTGCACGAGCTGGCAGAGGGCGAGAGGACGGTTTCCGACCTCGTAGAGGCCACGGGCAGCACCCAGCCCAACGTCTCGAAGCACCTGACGACCCTGCTCGCTCACCGCTTGGTCAAACGCGAGCAGCGGGGAAACTCGGCCTACTACTCGGTGGCCGATCCAGCGGTGTTCGAGCTCTGCGACATCGTCTGCGGCAACATCGAGCGCGCGCTCGACGAGCAGCGTCGCGCCTTCGGAAGCTGAGCGAAACGAGGCGCCCCGACCTTCGACGAGGCGCCTCCGAATCGGCGTGCAAGCGGCCCCGGCTCAGCGGTAAGCGAACGAAAGGCCGAACGAGTGCCGTCCAGGTCCGTGCTCACGCCTCACCTGCCAAGCGGAGAGCGCGACGAGCTCGTCGAGAAGCCGCGCCTTGCGCGCGTAGTATCCTCGGCGACCTTGGCCGCGGAACCCTTGGTGCTCGAGCGCGCGGAGCTCGTCGTCGATCAGTTGCAAGCGCATGGAGTAGCGCCGATCGTGAGGTCGTCGGATGGAATCACGGAGCTCCCTGTGAATCCAAACGTCGAGGCGCCGGTCGGCGAGCCGTTGGGCGCGCCAGTCTCGCAGGGCCACGGCTCGCTTCCAATCGCTGGCGATGTGCGAGATCTGCGCCAGCTCGCGGTCCTGGCGAATCCTCGGTGCTCTCGATGGGCCCCGTGTCCATTCGGGATCGATGACCTCGGCGTGAGGCCGCCGGCCGTGACCCCGGCCCTGCGCGTCGGCACGACCCACGAGGCCGACGATCAACACGAAAACGCCAATCGGTAGTAGATATCGCATGTACACTCCTGGTCTCGGGTTGCATCCGTGGCGGGACCTCTCCCGCGTTCACAGGCTTCGACGACGGCAGGCCTTACGATTTTCTTACCGGGTGCGAAAAAACTCGTTTCCGCAATGGTCTCAGTCGGTTAGAAGCGCACGGGATCGGTCGGCGCGCTGCAATACGGGGACGACTCGGCTGTCCTGCTCGAGCGCTTCCCAGAGCGTCGCAGCCCGCACGCGGTAATCATCCGGCGTGAGACGGCCTCGAAGCAGCTCGACCCGCAAAAAGACGAAGGTCGTCTGCACGACGTCGTGCAAACAATAATTTCGAATGTCGGCATGACGCCCGTGCTCGTGCATGCTCTGCACCTTGGAGCCGTCGACGTTCATCTTGCCCGGCATGCCCACGAGCTGAGCCAACGCATCGAGACTCGGCATCCGGCTCGCACCATGATCGGTCAGCACCTCTGCCAAATCGAGATGCCCGTCGTCGCTGTAGCGGTATCGGTAATCGGGCCCGCCGCTTCGGCCCGCGTAGTAAGCGGGAAAGGGAACGCCGTGCTTCAACATGCGGTTGGCCAAAACAGGCAGGTCGAATCGGCGCCCGTTGAAGGTCACCATCGTCGGGTGCCGTTTGCCGATGAAATCCGCGAACTCACGAAGGACCCTTGCTTCGTCTGGAGGTGCGTCCTCCTCACCCCCGAATGCTCCGAGCTTCTGAAGAGCGTGATGGGAGTCGAGCCACAAGACCCCCAATGCAACCACCTGATGAAAAGGAGCGGGCGCGAAACCGTCGACGGCGGCGTCCCAAACCAGCTCTGGATCGGGCACGGTTTCGATGTCCAACACCAGAAAAGAGCGCGTCACGAGCGCGAACCTAGCGGAAAACCGCACACAGATCACGCTCCTCGGCGTTTTCGACCACAGGCTCGAAAGAAGTCAGCCTCGGCGTGATCCTGCGGCACGCTCGACAAGAGCCTTGAGGACCCTAGAGACGGGCGCGATGCAGAACGCGGACGTGGTCGTCGTGGGAGGCGGGTTCGGCGGGCTCGCGGCCGCACTTCGACTGGCTGAGCTCGGCGCCGACGTGATTCTGTGCGAGACGCTGCGGTATCCCGGCGGCTGCGCGAGCACGTTCACGCGCAAAGGCTACCAATTCGAAGCAGGCGCCACCCTCTTCTCCGGCCTCGGACCGGGTCAGCTGTTTGCCGAGTGGAACCGCAAATGGGAGCTCGGCGTTCGGTTCGAAACGCTCGATCCGATCGTCGAGCTACGAACCGATCGGTGGGCATTGCCGATTCCACCAGACCCGAGCGAGCTCGAGCGGCGCCTCGCCGCGCTCACGAACGGACAAGCCGATGCGTTGGCGCGCTTCTTTCGGACCCAGCGCTCGGTCGCGACGTCGCTTTGGAAGCTGTTCGACGATCCGAGCCTTCTGCCACCCTTCACCACGGGCACCGTCCTGCGGCACGTGCGCAATGCGACCTCGTATGCTCCCGCGCTTCGATGGATGGGTCGATCGCTTGGCGACGTGGTCGCACGTCACGACCTCACGAGCTGCGAGCCTCTACGAGTCTATCTCGACGCCGTGAGCCAGATCACGGTGCAGGCCAACGCACGAGAAGCCGAGGCGCCATTCGCCATGGCAGCCGTCGACTACTTCTTTCGCGGAACGGGGCACGTCCACGGCGGCATCGGGGCCCTCGCTTGGGCCTTGGTCGACGCCATTCGAAAGGCGGGCGGCCGCGTCATGCTCTCCAACCGCGTCAAGTCGTTGCGACGGGCGGAGCGCGGCTGGGTCGTGCATACGCGCGAGGGGGACATTTGGTGCGACCGGATCGTGGCGAACGTGTTGCCCCAATCGCTCGCGACGATGATCGACCCGGAGCCCGAGGATCTGCTACCCGACGTCCGACGAAACGTCGAGGACGGATGGGGCGCCGCCATGCTGTATCTCGCCGTAGAGGCAGAATCATCCGAGCACGAGGGCGCGCATCATCTGCAGCTCATCGACGACACCCAACGACCGTTCCAGGAGGGCAACCATCTCTTTTGCTCGATCAGCTCGAGCGAAGAGCATGCACGGGCACCGTCGGGACAGCGAACGGTGACCGTCTCGACGCACGTGCCGATGAAGACGTTGAACGAGCTTCCAGCCGACGAGCAAGGCCGATACATCGCGGGAATTCAGCATCGAATGCGGGAGACGCTGCGAAAGCGCGCTCCACGGCTCTTTGCGGGAGTGCAATTCGAGATGACCGCCAGCCCGCGCACCTTCGAGCGGTTCACCGGCAGACACCGGGGTTACGTCGGCGGCGTTCCGAGGCGTGTGGGGCTCTACCACTATCGGCCCAAAGCGCTCTGGCCGCGCCAAGCTCGACCGGGACTCTACTTGGTCGGCGACTCGGTCTTGCTCGGGCAAAGCACACTCGCCGTGGCCTTGGGAGGAATCCGAACCGCCGAGCACATCGCGAAACGGGATACTTGACCGACGGCGCGGTCCGTGCGGTGATAATGCTCGGAGGGGCGATGTTCAAAGAGATTCTGCAAGACCTCGTCGATCGAACCGATGGCGGTGTAGCGGGGCTTCTGATGGCGTCCGATGGGATCGCCATCGATCAGTACTCCAAGGTGGAAGGGCCTTTCGACATCGAGTCGGTCGGGATGGAATACAGCGTCGTCCTCAAAGGCGTGCAGCGGGCCGGCGAAATGCTCGATGCGGGCTCGACCGAGGAGGTTTCCGTGAGGACGGAGCGGCTCACCACGGTCGTTCGGATGCTCTCGGACGAATACTTCGTGGCTCTGGCCGTGGCTCCTGGAGGAAACGTGGGCAAAGCGCGCTACCTTCTCCGGGTGAGCGCCCCCAAGCTGATCGAAAACCTGTGAAACGGCGGTCGAGGCCATGAAACGGATCCTGGTTCTCAGCGGCCCGAACCTGAACTTGCTCGGCACTCGCGAGCCCGACGTGTATGGCTCCACGACGTTGGCGGATGTCGAAAAAGAGCTCGAGGAGCTGGGCTCGGACCTCGGTGCGAGCGTGGAGTGTCGACAGTCGAATCAGGAGGGACAGCTCATCGATTGGCTGCACGATGCGCGAAGCACCTTCGATGGCGTCGTGATCAACCCCGGTGGCCTCACCCATACCTCCGTCTCCTTGAGAGACGCCATCACGGCATCTGGGCTGCCCGCCGTGGAAGTCCATTTGTCCAACACGCAGGCCCGCGAGTCGTTTAGGCATCGGTCCCTGACGGCACCGGCATGCATCGGCTCGGTCTCAGGCTTCCGCAAGAATAGCTACTCCCTTGGACTTCGCGCGCTGATCGATTATCTCGACGCGGCAGGCTGAGCGATTGACGGAACGACTGCCCGAGGAGACGTGATGAAGCTGGACCTCGATCAACTACGCGAGCTGATTCGACTCCTCGATGAATCGGGCTTGACCGAGATCGAGGTCGAGCACGACGACGACAAGATTCGAATACGTCGCGAGCCTGGGCCCGTGATGAGCGCCGTCCATTCATCGGCGGCCCCCCAGGTCCAAACCACGGGCTCAGGGGCACCGGGCGCAGAAGAGCAGGCCGAGGGAAGTCTCTACGTCACGTCTCCGTTCGTCGGCACCTTCTACCGGGCCCCCTCCCCCGACGGCGATCCATTCGTCGAGGTCGGCGACGCGATTCGGCCGGGCCAAGTCCTCTGCATCGTCGAAGCCATGAAGCTGATGAACGAAATCGAAGCCGAGGTGGAAGGCACCATCGTCGAGGTGCTCGTGGAGAACGGCAAAGCCGTGGAATACGGGGATCGGCTCTTCCGAGTCGAGATTGCTTGAGCCGTGTTCGAGAAGGTCCTGATCGCCAATCGCGGGGAAATCGCGCTACGGGTCATCCGCTCGTGCCGGGAACGAGGGTTGCGGACGGTCGCCGTGCATAGCGACATCGACGCCGACGCTCTCCACACGCGGCTTGCGGACGAAGCCGTCTGCATCGGTCCCGCGGATCCTCTCCGGAGCTACCTCCACATTCCGGCCATCATCGCCGCAGCCGAGATCACGGGCGCCGATGCCGTTCACCCGGGCTACGGATTCCTGTCCGAGAACCCGGAGTTTGCAGAAACCTGCGCGCAGTGCGGCCTCGAGTTCATCGGGCCGCGCCCGGAGCAAATGCGGCAGTGGGGCGACAAGGTGCAGGCACGCGCACTGGCGAAAGCACTGGGGCTTCCCATCGTGGAGGGCACAGGCCTCGTCGAAGACTTGGAAGACGGAGTACGCAAGGCGGAGATGCTGGGCTTCCCCGTGCTACTCAAAGCCTCCGGGGGCGGCGGGGGGCGCGGCATGCAGATCTTGCGCTCCGCAGACGAGCTGCGCGCGGTTTTCGAAACTGCACGGGCAGAATCGAGGGCCGCGTTCGGAAGCGACGCCCTCTATTTCGAGAAATACGTCGAGCGGCCGCGCCACATCGAGTTTCAGGTGCTCGGCGACAAGCACGGCAACGTCCAGGTCCTCGGCGAGCGCGAGTGCTCGATTCAGCGCCGCCACCAGAAGATACTCGAAGAGGCTCCGAGCATCGCCCTCAGCGACGAGCAGCGCAACGACATGGCGGCCACCATCAAGAGAGCCCTCGGCGAGGTCGGCTATCTGTCGGCAGGGACGCTCGAGTTCTTGCTGGACGAACGTGGTCGTCTGACCTTCCTCGAGATGAACCCACGGATTCAAGTCGAGCACCCCGTGACCGAGCTCGTCATGGGCATCGATCTCGTCGCCGAGCAAATCCGCATCGCAGAGGGAGAGGCGCTGAGGTCCGCCGACCTCCCGATGTCGCCGCGCGGGCATGCGATCGAATGCCGCATCAACGCGGAGGACCCGGACACCTTCGCTCCTTCGCCCGGCGTGAT
>CAZBWQ010000045.1:0-29884 GCA_964495565.1 uncultured Sandaracinaceae bacterium
GAACCCCAATCCACTGGAGTTGAAAGGCTTTTTCGACACTTCCGATCCCGGGCGGGATACCGGCTTCGACGGTCTACAGCATGGCACCCCGGCAGGAGGAAAGGCTGGACCGTCTCAGTGAGCTCCCGACCAAGCCCCATCAGGCGTTGCGGGAAAGTGAGCCCCCGACGCGACCCCGAGCTTCGGTCACGGAGGCATCGACGCCTCCGTCCAAGCGCGCGAGCTCGCAGCCCGTCCGCAAGACGAAGAACGAGCCTTCGGCGGCGTCGGTCGAAGAGATACGAAGGGAAGACGCGGAGCCGACGGAAACCGGCACATACGGTGCCGCCAGCATGATCCCCGACGCACGACGGCGCGACCCCTTCGCGACGCCCGACCGCTCGACCGACGAGGCAACCGCGGCGTCGGACTCGATTCCTCCGTTTCCGTCGAGCGCGCCCAGGCAGCTCAACTCGGACGCGCCCACCGCGCCCGGTGCGTCGTCCGTCGAGCCCGGCAAGCTCGAGCTCCCGGCGATCGGTCCCATCGGAAAGGGGCCGATCGAACCGAGTCCGCCAAGTGAGCCCGAGCGACCGGAAACCGTCCGCCAGCCCGCGACGATGGAACCGCCGCGAGGGAAGTCGGCTCCCGGCAAAGCCGACAAGCCTCCGCGGATCGCGGCCACGTCGATCGGCGACGGGATCCGCTTGGTCGAGCTGCTCGAAGAGCCCGACGAAGCTCTTTTGGCTGGTCTCAGCCGCGTCATGCGGGGCTATTTCGAGATCGAGTGGGCGTCGTATTGCCAAGTCGCGCGGCCCGCAGGCTCTCCGAGCCCTGCCGTGGCGCTGCGCATCACCGACGACTACCGCGACAACGTGACCGCCATCATCAAGGACCTCTGCGCGGTCGGGCGAAAGCACGACACCGAGATCGAAGTCTTGCTCATCGACGGACACGACATGCTCCGGAAGGCCCGCGAAAACGCCTTCGTGTTCTATCCGTGGAAGCCGAAACCCTTCGGGGCCTGAGCAGGTCTCGCCGGAGCCGCGTGCTAAGACACCGGAATGGAGCTCGGAAAGGCGCTGCCCGACGTTCGGAGCCCGGTCCCGGCGGAGGCAGGCCGCGTCTGGGTCGAACGGCTTGCGGCCTCGGAGTGTCCGGCTCTGACCACCAGGCGAAAGCGACGCCAAGAGCTGAGCGGCGCTAGCCACGATCCCATCGTCTGGGTCGAAGCACGCGGAGCCAACGTCGTCGACGCCGACGGCAATCGGTACGTGGATCTCACCTCTGGCTTCGGCGTCGCGTTCGTCGGGCACGGGCACCCTGCAGTCGTGGCGGCGGTCGAGGAGCAAGCAGGCCGGCTGCTGCACGCGCTCGGCGACCTCCATCCCTCGGACCGCAAAATCGCGCTGTTGGAGCGCTTGTGTGGGATTGCACCGTGGCCCGAGGCGCGGGTCATGTTGTCCCTGAGCGGAGCGGACGCGGTGACCGCCGCGCTCAAGACGGCGCTACTGGCAACCGGCAAGCCCGGAATCGTGGCGTTCGAGGGAAGCTATCACGGACTGTCGTACGGGCCGCTCTCGGTGTCCGGCTACGACGCCCGCTTTCGGGATCCCTTTCGCGAGCAGCTGCACCCGCACGTTCACTTCGCGCGATGGCCTTCGAGCGAGGACGACGCCGATGTCGCGGTGGCATCGCTTCCACGAGATTGGAGCCGGATCGGGGCCGTGATCTTCGAGCCGATTCAAGGACGCGCGGGGGTCCGCATCCCCCCCGAATCTTTTCTGCGACGTCTCGCCGAGCTCTCCCGGGCCCACGGCGCCCTGCTGATCGCAGACGAGGTGTTCACGGGCATCGGACGCTGCGGCGCTTGGTGGCGCTCGCCGGAGGTGGGTGTGGTCCCGGATTTGATCTGCGCCGGAAAAGCCCTCGGCGGCGGCCTTCCCGTGAGCGCCTGCCTAGGAAGTCTCGAAGTCATGGCTGCCTGGGGAAACCCCGACCGCGAAGCGATTCACACGGGCACGTTTCATGGGGACCCGGTCGGGTGCGCCGCTGCCTTGGCCACGCTCGACTCGATCGAGACTGGGGGGTTGATCGCCGAAGCGGTGGAGCGCGGCGCCGCAATCGCCTCCGCAGTGCGTGGCGCGAGCCTGCGCCGAATCCGAGAGGTGAGGCAGGTAGGCATGATGCTGGGGCTGCAGCTCGAGCACCGCTTCGAGGCGCTCACCTTGAGCCGCGCGCTCTTGGAGAAGGGCTATCTCGTCTTGCCTGCGGGGCCCGAAGCGAACGTGCTCCAGCTCACGCCGCCGATCACGCTGACCGCTCGCCAGCTCGAGGGCTTCATCGACGCGCTCGCGAACGTAGCGGGTGGCTCATGATGGAACGCGCAACGCTCGAGCGCCGAATCGCAACGATGATCGCGCGTTTCGAAGCGGGAGATCGGATCGAGCCCGAGGAGCGCGATGCCCTGATCGAGGACTTGGCGGCATGGCAGGCGACCCGTGTTCCAGAGTATGGCCGTTTGCAGCGTCGTGGGCCATGGCCTCCTGCGATGCCGACCGACGTGTTTCGTTTTCGGCGCATCGCCGCCCATCCCCCAACCGAGGACGTGCGGGTGTTTCGGAGCTCCGGCACGACCTCGGCGGACCGGAGCGTTCATTCGTTCCGCGACTTGTCCCTCTACGACTCGGCGGCCCGCGTGGCAGCTCGTCACATGCTTTTCCCCGACGTCGAGCGAATTCGGATCGTCATCCTCGCCCCACCGGAAGCCGAGGCTCCCGACTCGTCCCTCGATTACATGCTCGCGCGCTTCGCCGAATGGTTCGGCACGAAGAGCACGTGGGTGTGGCGGGATGGAAAGCTGGACGTGGAGTCGATGGCGCGGGAGCTTCGAGACGCCGAAGCTTCGAGCGAATCGGTGGCCTTGCTCGGAACCTCGTTCGCATTCGTCCATGCGGAAGATGGGCTCGGCAACCGACGTTTCGTCCTGCCCGCCGGAAGCCGTGTCATGCAAACCGGCGGTTACAAAGGACGTTCCCGCGAGGTCGACCCCGAAGTGTTGCTACACGCGATCGCGACGCGGTACGGCGTTCCGGTTTCCCACGTCATCAACGAGTTCGGTGCGACCGAGCTCAGCTCCCAGCTCTACGAGACGACCCTGCGTGAGGCGATTGAAGGAACGCCGGGGGCCCGGCGGCTCTGGGCGCCGCCTTGGATGCGCGTGACCCCCGTCGATCCCGACACGCTCCTACCGGTGCCCGAGGGGTCGGTCGGGATTTTGCGAATCGACGATTGCGCCAATCTCGACTCGGTGTGCTGCATTCAGACGTCGGATCTCGCCCACCGACTGGACGATGGGATCGTCGTGCTCGGACGCCGAGGCGGTGCGACTCCCCGGGGATGCTCGCTCGCCGTCGACCAGGCCATGGAGCGGCGGTGAGCTCGGATGCACCGACGATTGCGGATCGGGCCGAGGCCGTGCAAAAGGCCGGCGTCTCGCTTCGTCGTGCCAGCGTCGAGCACCGTGCAGCATGGCTCGCAGCCTCGGCGGGACTGCTGCTTCGGGAGGTGCGAACGCACGCACGAGCGCTGTCTGAAAGCACCGGGCTGAGCATCCCGATGATCGAGTGGGCAGCGCAGACGACACTCGATACGGTCGACGCGCGGTCTCTGTCGTCGTTGGCCGCGCAGGCGGGACAGTCGGGCGGCGAGCCCATCTCGATGCTCGCGATCATCTTGGCAGGAAACGTCTTCACGGCTCCGGTCCGGGGTATCGTGGTTCCTCTCTTGCTCGGGGTGCCGGTGCTCGTGAAGTCTTCATCCCGAGAGACGCTGTTCCCCGCGATGCTCAAAGATGCGCTTCGCCGTGCCGATGACCGGCTGGCGGCGGCCATGGATGTGATCGCGTTTCCGGGAGGCGACGTGGATCCCGAGTCGAGCCTGCTTGCCGCGGCCGATGCCGTGTCCGTCTACGGCAGTGACGAGACCGTCGCAGCCATCCGCACCCGCCACGGCGAAAAAGCGGTCATCGCCCACGGGCACGGGGTCAGCGCGGCGTTTTGCGGCCCGGCGGCTCTCGGGGAGGACGCGCTGCAAAGCACGCTCTCGGCGGTGGCGCTCGACGTCTGTGCGTACGACCAACGCGGCTGCCTGTCTCCCCAAGTCGTCTATGTCGAGCCCACCCCGCGATGCTCCACGCTCGCGTTTGCGCAGCGTTTGGCCGACGAAGGGCTCGCACCGCTGAGCAAGCGCCTGCCACGGGGACCCCTGCCCCTGGCGGCAGGGGCCGCACAGACCCAGTGGCGAGGCGCCGGCGAGGTCGAGGGGCGGCTCATTCGCGGCGAAGACCATGCGATCTGCGTCCGCCCACCGGGGAGCGTCCGTTGGAGCCCGGGCTATCGGAATCTGACCGTGATGTGTGTAGGAAGCCTCGAAGAGGCGATCGGTTTGATGCGGCCGTTCGCGTCGAGCCTCAAGTGCCTGGGCGCGGACGACGCGTCGAGACGGGTCGCCGAAGCACGGTTGCAAGAAGCCGGGTTCGAGGCCTACGCATGTCCCCTCGGGCACATGCAGACCCCGACACTCGATGCGCCCGCGGACGGCAGGCCGATCTGGCAAGGCCTATTACGTCCCTAGACCGATGGGCCCGGCCTACACGCCGATGAACAAGCGCTGCGCGAAATTGCGCTCGAGGCGAGCGTTGAAGATCTTGGCAGCCGCGCTTTCGATGTCGTACTCGATGCGCCGAAAGTGAAATGACTTCGCGTCGCTATCGTAGACGGTGTAGCTGGCGCGGTTGTCGTAGTCTCGAGGCTGCCCGACCGATCCCACGCTGACGATGTACTTCGTCCCTTCCTCCAAGACGAAGTCTTCCGGGGGCAGCTCTTCCACCTCCCCGGGCCGAAGCGCAAAGACCTTGCACAGGTGCGAGTGCCCGATGAACGTGATGTGCCCGAGATCGTTCCAGATGGGCAGACACTCCGCAGCTTGTTCGGGCGCGAAGATGTACTCGAACTCTTCGAGACGAACCGGCGAGCCATGACAGAGATCGACGCCGATCTCCTCGAGACAATGCTTGTAAGGCAGCTCCTTGAGCCAACGCATGTTCTCGGCGGTCAGCTGACGAGCGTGCATGTCGAGGGCTTCGCGCGCCGCTTCGTAGTAATAGGAGTAGTCCATCCGGCCGGCGACGGCGGCGTCGTGGTTGCCCAAGATGGTCACCTCCGCCACGTCCCGAATGATGTCGGCACACTCGTTCGGGCTCCCGCCGTAACCGACGACGTCGCCCAAGCAGTAATAGGCATCGATATCCTCGCTGCCGTACGCATCCATCACGGATGACATCGCCTCCAGATTCGCGTGGACGTCGCTGAAAATGCCGAGCCGCATGATCGGTTCGAGGCTTGCCCCGAATGCTCCATGGTACACGAAAGCCGGGAAACGGTCGAAGGACGGGCGACCGAGGACGGCCATGCGCATCTACGTGGGCGTCGGCTCGGCAACGGTGGGGCCAACCGTGTGCAGACGCCGGGGGCACGGTTTTCTCGCCGGGGACCTCGTGGGGACGTCGTGGCGAGGAGGGAGAAGCGCGCTATCGTCCGCGACATCATGGAAACCAACCGAGCCGTGATGGACCTCACCGTGGCGTGTGTGACCTCGGCCAAGAACGCCACGGGGCTCGAGCTCGATCTCACGCCCGAGACGCTGCCCATCCTCGACCATTATGCCTCTCTCGTCGATTCCCCACGGGACGAGCTCGTGTCTCTGTTGGCTCCCATGTGCGGCGCTTACTTCGGGGAGCTGATCCGCCGCGACCTGCAGGACGGCACGTGGTGGCTCGACCCGGAGGACTACACGCAATGGCGCCTTCGGTTCGAGCGGTGCTCGCTGAGGTTCAACCCCATCGGCATCGCCCTCGAGGTCTTGCTCGGGGAGGACGTGGCCGATTGGGGCGCCCATCTGCAGACCGATGCACGAGACCGGGCCCGCGTCGAACGCGCCCTCGAGGTCTTCGGCGATGTGCGAGATCGGGACTATTACACCTTCAGTGTGCGCTACGAAGCCATCGAGCAGGCCTATCGGAGTTTGCTGAATAATCCCGACAAGATGAATCCGGTCCCTTGACACTCGGGGGCGCACCTCCATATTTCCCCAAGCTCCTGGAAACACAAGAGTTTTCGAGCTTGGAACGTGACGGATTCACAGACAACACCGGCCGAAGCTCCGGAGTGCGGCGAGTTGCTCACGACCGGAGACATGGCGAGGCTCAGCAACAGCACGCTCCGCACCGTGCGCTTCTACGAGCAGGAGGGGCTGATCGAGCCCGAGCGACGAAGCGCCTGCGGCCATCGCCTCTTCAGCAGCCGTGAGTTGATGAAACTGCAACTGGCCCTAGACCTCCGCGAGGCAGGGCTGTCGCTTCAAGACATCAAGGAGCTCTTCTGCTTGAAGGCGGACTGCGCTTGCCCGGAAGAGGCCAGCAAACGAATGTCACAAGTGCTGAACGAGCAGATCGACACCATGCAGATGAAAATCGTCAAGCTTCGCAAGCTGCGAGAAGAGCTGACGGCCATGGTCTCCGTGCTGACGGAGTGCCAGTCTTGCGAGGAGCAGGACTTTCCGCTCGCCTGCGAGGAATGCGACGTCGTGGGAAGCCCGCAGTTGCCACGAGCTCTGCGCGTGCTTTGGCACGGACGCGGGTAGAGGCCACGATGAAATGGCAACCGAGCACGCCGCTTTCGGCTGAAGAGCTGGCGAAGCTCCCCATCTTCCCGCTCCCACGCGTCGTCTTTTTTCCTGGCACCGCGCTCCCTCTGCATCTGTTCGAGCCCCGCTACACCCGAATGATCGAGGATTGCCTCGACAGCGGTTGCACCGCGCTGGCTGTGGCGTTGCTGGCGCCGGGCTGGGAAGAGAACTACGAAGGCAATCCGGGGATCTACACCATCGCGGGTGCTGGCCGCATCGTGGCCCATCAAGAGAGACACGACGGGACACACGACATCATCCTTCACGGTCTCGACCGGGTCCGCCTGCACGAGCACCCGAGCGAAGGCCGACCTTATCGTCGTGCGCGCGCCGAACGGGTTCGGGACGAGGGAGAAGCGAGCTCGTCGGACGTTCTGGCGATGATGGCATGCGCGAGCCGGGTAGCTGCAAAGGTACGCGAGCGCCAACCCGACTTCGTGCTCCAAGTATCGAACGATCTCTCGCCGGCCCGGGCCGCCGACGTCATCGCCGATCAGCTCGTGGTCAGCCCAGAGGCGCGCCAGCAGATTTTGGAGGCCGCAAACGTGAAAGACCGGATCGCGCTCGTCACCGAGCAGGTGGCGGCGTTGTTGGCACAACTATCGGAGGCTCATGCGCCTTCCTGACGATGAGCCCCCCGTCGCATGGAAAGCGGGACCGCCCTGTGGTACCGAGGCCTCTCACATGAAGTCGCCCAGGAAGCACGAGCCTACGGTGGAGCGATACGCCGAATCGCGCCTTCCGTCGCGTTTTGGGCCGTTTCAGATCATCGTGTACCGCGAGCTCGATGGGGACAAGGAGCACCTCGCCATGGTGGTCGGAGAGGTGGAGGGCGCCGAGGACTTGCTGGTGCGGGTCCACAGTGAGTGCCTGACCGGCGAGGTTTTTCACTCGCTCCGTTGTGATTGCCGCGACCAGTTGGACCTCGCGCTCCAACGAATTCAAGAAGCCGGCGCAGGGGTGCTTCTCTATCTGCGTCAAGAGGGCCGGGGAATCGGTCTCGGAAACAAGATTCGAGCCTACGCGAAACAAGACGAAGGATTGGACACCGTCGATGCCAACCTCGCCCTCGGCTTCGAGGACGACTTGCGTGGCTATCACGTAGCCGCCGACATGTTGAGGGACTTGGGAGTTCGCTCGATCGCCCTGATGACCAACAATCCTCGCAAAGTGCAGGGATTGCAGAACGACGGCATCGTGGTGTCGCGGCGCGAGCCCCACGAGGCCGAGGCGCATGAGCACAATCGGCAGTATTTGAGAACCAAACAGGACCGACTCGGCCATCTGGGGAATGGCGACGAAGAGTGACGCTGGCGCCCCACCCCCACCCGAGTTAGGTTGCTGCCGTGATCCGTCACATCGCCTCGCTTCTGATCGCCGTGCTCGTCTCGTATGCGACGGCCGGCTGCGCCGAGAGCAAGACTTCGATTCCATTGACCTGGCGCAACCCCGGTTTCGAGGACGTCGTGTTTCGGAAGGTCTTCGTGATCGGCGTCTCGCAGGACGCAAGCACGCGGCGGTTGTTCGAAGACCGGTTCGTCCAAGCGCTGCAGACGCGAGGCGCGGAAGCTCAGCCGAGTTGGGTGCAACTGCCACAGAGCGAGCAACTGAGCAAAGAGCAAATCGGTGCGGCGGTGGACGGGGGGAGCTTCGACGGCATTTTGATCACCCGGCTCCTCGGCGTCGAGCGCGAGCAAGAATACGTGCCGCCCAAGTCCTACACCGTACCGACCACACATTACGGATACGGGTACTATGGCTATTACGGAACCAGTTACGCGACCGTTCACGAGCCCGGCTACTTCAAGACCGAAACGACCTTCCGCTTGGAAACCAACCTCTACTCGGTGGCGACCGGTGGTTTGGTGTGGTCCGGTCAGTCCGAAACGGTGAATCCCGACTCCATCGCCGAGGTGATCGACTCGATGACCTCGGCCGTGGCAGAGCGCCTCGAGCAAGAAAAGCTCATCCCGTGAGCCACGGCGGCTAAGGCTTTGCTTGCTCGGCCATCAGGTCGGCCTGGTGGTGGCTGCGCAGCGCGGTCAGCAACTCGGCGAGGTCGCCCTCCATCACTCGATCCAAGCTGTGCAGCGTGAGCTGAATGCGGTGATCGGTGATTCGGTTCTGCGGGAAATTGTACGTCCGGATCTTCTCCGACCGCTCCCCGGTACCCACCATGCTACGACGCTCCGAGCTGATGGCGCTGGCTTGTGCTTCGCGTTCGATCTCGAGGAGCTTGGCAGACAGGATCTGCATTGCCTTCGCTCGATTTTGGTGTTGCGACCGTTGTTGCTCGGAGCGCACCATGATGCCGGTCGGAACGTGCTTGATCTGGACGGCCGACATCGTTCGATTGACGTGCTGCCCACCGGGGCCGCCGGCAGCCGTCGCCGTGATCTCCAGATCGTTCGGATCGATGTGAACCTCGTCGACGTCTTCGACTTCCGGGAGCACGGCGACGGTCGCGGTCGAAGTATGAATGCGGCCTTGTGATTCGGTCGCGGGAATGCGTTGCACCCGGTGCACGCCTCCCTCGAAACGCAGTCGCGAATACACGTTGTTGCCCGATACCGACGCGATGATCTCTTTGATGCCGCCCGCCGACGCCTCACTCAGCGACATGATCTCGACTTTCCATCCCTGCGACTCCGCATACCGCGAGTACATCCGAAAGAGATCCGCGGCAAAGAGCGCCGCCTCCTCACCGCCCGTTCCGCTCCGAATCTCCAAGATCGTGTCGCGCTCGTCGTTTGGATCCTTCGGCAAGAGCAGCACGTTGATCGATCCTTCGAGCCGCTCTTTCTCGGCCTCGAGCGCGGGGATCTCGTCGGCGGCGAGCTCGCGGAGCTCGGGATCCGAGAGAGCCTGCTTGTGACCCTCCAAGTCCTCCGTCACTTGCTGATAGCGGGCATAGGCTTCGACCACGTCTTGCAAGTCGGCGCGCTCGCGGGTCAGCGCCGTGTAGCGCTTTGCATCCGACACGACGTTCGGCTGGCACAGCAGCTCTTCGATCTCACGATAACGAGCCGTCAAAGACTCGAGCTTTTGCGTAGGAAGCATGGCTAGGCAGCGCGCGACGCACCCAACGAACCGGCGCCGCCCAATACTTCCCTGAAGCGGGCGAAGCTCGCAAAGACAATCGGGTCTTCGCCGTGCGGGGCGTCCTCTTGGATCTGCTGCCTCCAAGCCGCAGCCTCCATGGCCGCAATGGCGATCTCGACTTGGTCGTCGTCGGGCTCTCGGGTGGTGATCTTCTGGAAGAGGAAACCCGGATAGAGGACCAACCGTCTCCATCCCTCGGTGCAGAAACGCGCGCTCAGCCGCTGCAGCTCGTACGACACCGCCGCAATGATCGGCAGCAGGGCGATCCGCAAGAGCAACAACGCGACCTGACCCAGCCACCCCTCGACGTCCGGCATCAACAGCGGCGCGGCAAGCGAGCCCGCGATGATGGAAACCACGATGACCACCACGAGAAAGGTCGTCCCGCATCGGGGGTGCAGTGTCGTCTGCGCCTGCACGTTCTCCACGGTGAGGGGGAGATTCTTCTCGTAGGCGTTTATCGTCTTGTGCTCGGCACCGTGGTACTGGAAAAGTCGGCGCACTTCGGGGATGCGGCTGATGACGAAGAGGTAACCCACGAAGATCAGCAGCTTGAAAGCCCCGATCAAGGCGTGGAATCCAGCATCGGTCAGGCCGAGGTCCATGCCCGCGCCTTTGGTGGCCAAGCTCGCAAGACCCTGCGGCAATGCCACGAATAGAGCCAACGCGAGGACCGTGGAGATGAAGACTGCGAGCCGGCCAGACCCCTGATCGTTGGCCAGCTCCTCCTCGGTCATCTGCTGCTCGGCGGAGAACTGGAGCGCTGCGAAGCCCATCGTCATCGACTCGACCAGCATGGCGACACCGCGAAAACCCGGCAGCTTCCAGAGCTTCTTCGACCAGCGCGATCGGTAGGGCCCCTCGCGAAGCGCGATGCTGCCGTCCGGGCGCCGGACGGCGACCGTCAGACACGTCGGAGCTCGCATCATCACGCCTTCGATGACGGCTTGCCCCCCGATGTAGGGTTGAGCCATCGTAGCCAATGTCAGGCCCGGGCGCGGCACGACGCTTTAGTTTTCAGCAGGCGCCTCGGGCGTCTCGGTCGCCTTGGGCTTCTTGCTCTTCGCATACTTCTTGCGGAACCGCTCGACGCGACCCGCGGTGTCCACCAGCTTCTGCCGGCCGGTGTAGAAAGGATGGCATTCCGAGCAGATATCCACCTGATCGATGTTCCTGGTGGACCGCGTCTCGAACGACGCGCCGCACGCGCAAGTCACGGTGACTGCGTGATATTCGGGATGGATGTCGGGTTTCATGGGTGTCCTGCTCCGTCGCTGCCGCGAGGCCGCGGTATGTAGCCCAGGAGGGCCTTCACGGCAAACCCTCGTGCCAAACGCCCCTGCCCGCAAGCGTCATGGGCGAAACCCTCTGGTATCTCAGTCACTTACTCCGTCTTCGGGCTACCTCCGCGCGGGCGTCGCTCTCGGATTCGGCCTCCGGCGCCTGCTCCTCGACGCGAACCCGGGGCGGTCCCCGTTCGCCGGGATCTCGAAACACGTAGCGGACCTCCCCCTGGTCGGTCACCTCCATCGAGACGCGGATCTCGTCGACCAAGCCATCCAACATCGCTTCCGCCTCTGGGCTCGGCACGCCAAAACGATGCGCCACGTCGATGACGCCCAGGGCCCCGCCGTGGGCCTTCGCCAGCTCCCAAAGCCGCTGCTCGGACAACGTCCGCTCCAGAACGCTCGCGCGGCGTCCGAATCGACGGCTCTCCCACAACCCGAGCGCGCCGGTGCCGATCCCCGCCGCTGCGATGACGGCAGCCACGGCAAAACCCGCAGGCGTGCTGGCGGCTGCGGCCACGATCCCCCCGACGAGGAGGCCCACGCCCAGCGCGCCGATGCCCGCGATGTACAACCCGAGCGCCCATCCGCGGGCGGCGCGAGCCCGGGCTCGAACACGTCGAAGTGCTGGGCGGCTCATGAATCCACACACTCTTGCGCCGCTCGGAGGCAAACTTCAAGCGACGACCGTCACCAAATTCGCGATGCGCTCTTTCCCACGTTAAGGTCCTCCGATGATCACGAGCTCGACGAGAGCTGCGCGGCGGCTCTTCCCGGCCTTGTTCGTCGCGATTTCTTGCGGTCTTGCCGGATGCGCCGCCACGCAGCCCGCGACCACGGCACCGACACCTCAGGAACCTCCGCCACCGGCCCCGGAGCCGCGGTCGCAAGCGGATGTCGCGCCGCGGTTGGTCGTGCTCATCGTCGTCGACCAGCTCGGAACGTGGGTGCTGGAGCAGCACCTCGAGCTGCTTCCCGAGCGCGGAGCGATCCGTCGCGCTCATCGGGAAGGCGCCGTTCACGTGCTCGAGTACCCCTACGCCTCGACCCAAACCGCCCCAGGCCATGCTTCGCTGACCACCGGAGTGACGCCTGCCGTGCATGGAATCGTGGCCAACGCCATCTACGATTCGGAGCTCGGAACGCGGCGAACGATCGACGACCGCGAGCACGCAGTCCTGGGCAATCCCGAGCGTTTCGCGAGCCCACGGCTTCTTCGATCCGAAAGCGTGGCCGACGTGCTTCATCGCGAGACGAACGGCGAGGCCCGTATCGTCGGGATTTCGATGAAGCCGCGTTCTGCCGTGCTGTCGGTGGGGCAGCAAGGAGCGCTGGCCGTTTTCTACGACGCAAAGGCTCGCGGCATGACGACGTCGACGTACTACGTGCCTCGCAGGTCACTCCCAGACTGGGTGCAAGACTTCAACCGCGCCAACCCGGTCGAGCGGCTCCTGCAGCCATGGCAGCCCTCGGATCCGGCGAGCCTGAGCCGCGTTCTGGGTCCGGATGCGCAACCCGGAGAGCTCTATCCGGAGTTTCCGCACGATCCGCGAGACGCGCCCGATCCGTGGTCCGCCTTCGCGTCGACGCCGGAGTCGAGTGAGTACTTGCTCGCGGCTGCGTACGCCGCCGTGAAGGCCGAGCGCATGGGCCTCGACGACGTTCCGGACCTCTTGGTCATCGGCGTGTCGGGCACCGACATCATCGGTCATCTTTGGGGAGCGCGCTCTTGGGAATTCGCCGACAACCTGGCTCGCGTCGACCGGGCGATCACGCACTTGGGCAAGCTGCTCGAAGCCCGCGGTCCGGTCGCGTTCGTCCTGACGAGCGACCACGGCGTCGCCGAAATGCCGGAGCAAGCCGGCCAGAGCGATGGCACCGGCGGCCGGCTGAATCCGAAGCACCTGGTGGCCGAAGCCGAAAAGGCTGCCGATGCAGCGCTCGGTCCAGGCGATTGGATCGCGGGATACGTACCGCCGCTCTTCACCTACACCGCCGCCGGCAAGATCCACCATTCGACACTGACGGAGACGTTGAAACGGACGTTGCCCGCCCTGCCTGGCGTCCGGAGCGTCTACGATGCTCACGACGGCGTCGAGCTCCGCAGGAGCCGCGATGAAATCGAGCGGTTGGTCGGACAGAGCCTACCGACGAACCCGCCGGGCGACCTCTACATGGTGGCGGAGCCGGGATGGTTCGATTCGCTCTCCGACCTGGGGGGAACAAACCACGGAAGCCCGTGGGAGTACGACCGTCAGGTGCCGGTACTGATGTGGGGGGCGGCGATCGAGCGTCGCGTCAGCGAGGATCCGAGGAACGCCTTGCAGCTCGCCGCCACGCTGGCGGCTCTTCTCGGAATCCCGTCTCCCAGGGAGGCGGCCGAAGGACCCTTGCCAGGTGTCATGCGGCTGCCCGATTGACTATCCTTCGCCCCATGAAGCTCGCAATCGCGTTCGGCAAGATCTTGGTTCTCGCAGCCATGACCTGGGGCCTGCTCTCGTACTTGACGCCCACGATGGTCCCGGCCCCCTCGGTCGGAAAGATGGTATTTCTCGGCTTGCTGGCCGTGCACGTAGCCGAGGCCGCCGTGTTTGCAAGAGGGCTCGCGACCGAGCGAGGAGGGACCGTGGCTCACCACGCGGGCCAGCTCATGCTGTTTGGCTACTTGCACGTCTTGCAGCTCCGCTACGGCTGAGCAGTTGGCGGGTCTCGATCGATGCGCAATAACTGAGCGATGGGCCAGAAACGAATCCATCTCATCGTTCGCGGCCGGGTGCAGGGCGTCTACTTTCGGGCCACGGCTCAGCGCGAGGCCCGGCAGCACGGCTTGAGCGGGTGGGTGAAGAATCGCCCAGACGGCTCCGTCGAGATCGTCGCCGAAGGCGAGGAGGACGACGTCAAGGACTTCTTGTCCTGGGCTCATGCCGGGCCCTCGACCGCCCGCGTCGACGACGTCGAGGTGCGCTGGCGCAGCTACACCGGCGAATACACCGACTTTCGGATCACCCGCTGACGCCGGGGTTGATGGTCTTCGGCGTCGGGCCGAGCGCCGACGGGACCTTCACCACCGATGCTGTCTGCCGCGATGGCCGGTAGATGACCCCTTCAGGCACGTCTTCGTAGTCGACCGCCGGGCTGCGATAGGTACCTACCAGCCGATCCCAGAAAGTGAAGTATTGGCCGAGGTTGAAGTCCCCGTACCAGTGGTGAAGGGTGTGGTGGTCGGTGTAGTTGAGCCAGGGCCAGCGCACGAAGCTGACACGATCGTGGATGCACACCGCCCAAAGCGTGACGAACGTGACCGAAACGAGGTACACGCCCGCGTGCAGGGGGAAGAAGAACGCGGCGATGTGATGGGGTACCGCCTGAAGAAAGGAATCCATCGGATTGAACGAGAGCGCGGAGTACGGTGTCGGCACCTGGTATTTGTGGTGTCGCTCATGCACGTACTTCCAAAGCCAAGGGACCCGATGGAAGGCGTAGTGCGTCCAATAAATGAGCGTCTCGGTGAAGAGCAGGAGCACCACGACCTGGCCAACCAGCCAGCCCCAGCCGTGCTCCGAGACGTCGTAGTACATCTTGGAGTAGTCCTGCGCGATCAGCATGTGAATCGGAAGCATCAGCGCAGCGTTGCCGACGATCCCGATGATCGACCACCGGATCGCCGACTTCATCTCGCTTCGGTCGAGCGTGTAGCCAGGATGGAAGCGCGCTTTGAACCGATGGAAATAGAGGTAGTAGGCGATCGACGCGATCGAGAAGAAGTAGAGCATCCCGAACACGGCGAAGACGACGAACATCACGCCGGGCGTGTCCGGCAGTCCCAAGAGATGTGCGATCACAGCCCGGTTAATATCGAGTCCGGACGCCTTGTAAAGAGACCGGCAAAGGGTGCCTGCTCCTGTGGGTCCGCGAAATTGCGATGCTTTTCGTCGGGTGACCGGTGGCTCGCGACCGTTCGGGGCCCGTTGGCGACCGTTCGGGGGACCCGATCGACGGTTTAGCCGGTTTTTCGGACCTGCGACCGGGATGGGCCTACATTCCGATGCGGCAAGGGCGGCCGGCGCCGCCGAGCCAGGAGGGCAATTTGGGCGAGAGCTTCCGCTTCCCGGGGATTCCCGTCGGCTGGTACACCGTCGCAACCTCGCGTGAGGTCAAGCCTGGGCAGGTCATGCCGGTGAAGTACTTCGGGGAGGAGCTCGTCCTCTACCGAACCGAGTCGGGCTTGGCGCGTCTCACCGGGGCGTACTGCCCGCACATGGGAGCGCACCTGGCCAAGGGCAAGATCGAAGGCGAGAACCTGCAGTGTCCGTTTCACGGCTTCCAGTTCGACCAGGAGGGCCGTTGCGTCCACGCATACGGCAAGTCGGTGCCCCGCAAGGCGAAGCTCGATACCTGGCCCGTTCGCGAGCACAATGGGTTCATCTTCGCCTGGTACCACCCCGCGCGCACGGAGCCCGAATGGGAGATTCCCGTCCTGCCCGGTACGAAAGAAGGCTGGACCGGGTTCCGCACCCGGACGCGAAGAATCGCCAGCCATCCACAGGAGACCAGCGAGAACAGCGTCGACGTCGGCCACTTCCTGCACCTGCACACGTTCAAGGACGCCTGGTACGAGGGCGACCTCGAGATTGAAGGGCACTTGCTGAAGGGGGCCTACGGGCTCGAATACGGGATTCCCGGCCTCGAGAACGTCAAGGCGCTGTTCAACGTCGAGGTGCACGGCCTCGGTTACTCGCTCGTGCGGATCACGCTTCCTCGCTTCGACGCGAAGATGCACCTCTTGGTTCTTTCGAGCCCAGTGGATGCCGAGAACATCGTGTTTCGGACCGCCATCGCCGTCCGGAGCTGGGGCCCGCGGGCTTGGACCTATTTCATCCGTGAAGCCAGCTCGATCGGGGTCGCGCGCGAAATCGGTCAGGATGCCCCGATCTGGGAGGCCAAGCGCTACGTCGAGAAGCCGATCCTCGCCGAGGGCGACGGCCCAATTGCGGAGTACCGTCGCTACTGCAAGCAGTTCTATCCCGCCCAAGGCGAGGCCCAGACGACCAAGCTCCCCGTCGTCGCCGCCTGAGGGACACGCACCCCTCCAAAAACCCGAGCTCTTTCGAGGGGTTGCACCCCACACCGCGAAAATCGGCGGCCGATGCGCGAGCGCAGCTCGAACCGATTGACGGTTTCAGGGTTCGGCGCGACCATCCGTCGGTGATCGAGAATCTGATCACCGCGCTCATGCTCATCGTGGCGGGAATTCATCTCCTCCCCGTTTCTGGATTCGTGGGTGCGGGACAGCTCGAGAGGCTCTACGGCATCGCGATCGGCAACCCCGATCTCCAAATCATGATGCGGCACAGAGCGGTCCTGTTTGGCATTCTCGGGATCTTCCTCGGCTATTCTGCCTTCGTTCCAGCCCTTCAGCCCCTTGGGTTCGCCGCTGCAGCCATCAGCGTCGGCTCATTCTTGTACTTGGCGCTCGCGGTGGGTGGCTACGGCCGGGCCATCCGAAAAGTCGTCTTCGTCGACGCGATCGCCGCGTGCTGTTTGGCGGCGGCGATCGGTCTGTACGGGATCGCGGGGTAGCCGAGCCGAGGCAACCGACGAGCCTCGGAAGCGAGTTTTCGCGGTGTGGGGCGTAAGGCCCCGAAAGTGCGGGTGTTTTCGAGGGGGAGCGTGTCCCCTAGTCGAGGAACTCGATGAGGGACAAGGGGGCGTTGTCGCCGCGGCGGCGGCTGACCTTGATGATCCGCGTGTAGCCGCCGCCCTTGTTCTCCTTGGCGCGCGCCAGATAGCGAGGCGCGATGTCGGTGAAGAGCTTGTGGATCAAGTCCACCTCTTCGATCGTGCCGTCGGGATTGGTCTTGGCGAGCTGCTTCGGAAGAAAACGAGCCACTTGCCGTCGCGCATGCAGCCGCCGGGCGAGCACTCGGTCGCGCTCTTCTTCGTCCTTGATCTTCGCGACGTCGACCGTCAGGTCGTCCCCGAGGCGCACGGCCTTGGTAACGAGCCGCTCGGCGATGCGACGTAGCTCCTTGGCCTTCGCATCGGTCGTCTTGATCTGGCCGTGCAATACCAAGTTGCCTGCCATGTTCCGAAACATGGCCCGGCGATGACTGGTGTTGCGGCCGAACTTTCTGCCTGCCTTTTGATGTCTCATGACGACCTATCCGTGAGCGACGTAACCGTTACTGCGCCGACTGTTGCGACTTCCAGCGCTCGAGCATTTGGGGCCAGTTGTCGATCTGCATCCCGAGGGAAAGCCCCATGTCCGCCAGGATTTCCTTGATCTCTTTAAGCGATTTGCGTCCGAAGTTCTTGGTCTTCAGCATCTCGCCTTCGCTCTTTTGCACCAGCTCGCCAATCAGCTTGATGTTGGCATTTTGGAGGCAGTTCGCGGAGCGAACCGACAGCTCTAGCTCGTCGACGGAGCGGAACAGATTCTCGTTCAGTGGCTCCTCGGAGCTCTGCTCTTCGACCGGCTCGTCTTGCTCTTCGAAGTTGATGAAGATCGTGAGCTGGTCTTTGAGGATCTTCGCAGCGTAAGCGACCGCGTCAGCCGGCTTCACGGCGCCGTTGGTCCACACCTCGAGCGTGAGCTTGTCGTAGTCGGTGATCTGACCGACACGCGCGTTGGTCACGGTGTAGTTCACCTTCCGAATCGGCGAAAACAACGCGTCGATGGCGATCGTCCCAATCGGGATGCCCGCCGTCTTGCTGCGGTCGGCTGGAACGTACCCGTGGCCCACGTTGATCGTGAGCTCCGCCGCGAACCGCCCACCCTTGGACAGGGTGCAGATTTTGTGATCCGGATTGAGAATTTCGACCTGATCGCTGGTCTGGATGTCCCCGGCCGTGACGACCCCGGGACCCTCCTTTTCAATCCGCACCGTTTGGGTACGCGCGGTGTGGGACCGGACGACGACTTCCTTGAAGTTCAGCACCATCTCGGTGACGTCCTCGACCACGTCCGGGACCGAGGTGAACTCGTGCAACGCACCGTCGATCTTCACCGCGGTGATGGCTGCGCCCTGAAGCGAAGACAGCAGCACGCGACGAAGCGAGTTGCCGAGGGTGATGCCGAAGCCACGCTCGAGCGGCTCGACCACGAATTTGCCGTAGGTGTCGGTCAGCGACTCCTGATCGACAGGGACATTCCTCGGGCGAATGAGCTCTCGCCAATTACGTGCGACCAGATTGGGGCTCGTCATCAATCGACCTCCGCAGCCTTTAAACCCGTCGCCTCTTGGGCGGACGGCAACCATTGTGGGGAATCGGGGTTACGTCGCGAAGCAGGGTCACCCGCATACCGACGTTTTGAAATGCGCGCAGTGCCGACTCGCGGCCAGCGCCAGGGCCCTTCACGAAGATCGCGATCGTCTTCATACCGGCGTCCTGCGCTTTTCGAGCGGCATCTTCCGCAGCCAACTGCGCGGCGAATGGCGTGCTCTTGCGAGAGCCCTTGAAGCCACGTGCACCGGCGGTCGACCACGACACCACGTCACCGTCCAAGTCGGTGATGGTGACGATGGTGTTGTTGAAGGTCGACTGAATGTGGGCGATCCCACTGGTCACGACCTTCTTGGCCTTCTTCTTCTTGCCTTTGGTAGCCTTTGCTTTTGCCATGAACGTTCCTAGCGCTTCCTGCTCATCGCCCCGCGCTTAGGCCCCTTGCGAGTGCGGGCGTTGGTGTGAGTTCGCTGACCACGGGTGGGCAACCCGCGACGGTGACGGAGTCCGCGATAGCAACCGAGATCCATCAGTCGCTTGATGTGCATGTTCACTTCGCGGCGAAGGTCACCCTCGACCTTGAAGTTCTGATCGATGCACTCGCGGATCTGCTTGACGTCGTTCTCGTCGAGATCGTCAGCTCGTTTGCTCTCGGGGATGCCGGCCATCTCGCAGATCTGCTTCGCGCGATGCGGACCAATCCCGTAAATGTATTGCAGCGCAATCACCGTATGTTTGCGACCTGGAAGGTCGACGCCTGCGATACGTGCCATTCGCTTCTATCCTTGCCGTTGCTTGTGACGGGGGTTGTCGCACAAGACGCGCACGACACCCTTGCGGCGCACGATCTTGCACTTCTCACAAATCTTTCTGACGCTTGGTCGAACCTTCATGTCAGCCTCTCTTTGATTCGTCCTCTCGTCGGGTCGTAAGGGGAAATCTCGACCAGCACCCCGTCTCCGGGTAAGAGCTTCACCGTGACCTGCCGGGCCTGCGTGGAAACCGACGCGGTCACTCGTTCGCCGTCGTCCAGCTTCACTCGGTAAAGCGCCCGTGGCAGCACCTCTTCGATGGTGCCCCGGGTCGTTCTTGCATCAGTCATTCCGCTCGTTCTTCAACCCCAATTGCTTCCTTGATTCGTTGCGTGATCTCTTCCAACGATCCGACTCCGAGCACGCTCTTCACGAGGCCTTTGCCTTCGTAATAGGCGAGCACCGGCTCGGTCTTTGCCTTGTATTCCTCGTATCGCTTCCGAACGACCTCCTCGGTGTCGTCCGACCGCTGCACGATCCTGGTCCCCCCACAGGAGACACACTCTCCGTTTTGGGGCGGCGGAGTATAGCGGACGTGGTAGGTCTGTCCACAGTCGAGGCAGACGCGCCGGCCAGTCACCCGCTGCACGATTTCATCGAGGGGCACCTCGAGCGAGACCACGCGGTCGATCTGGCGCCCGAGATCGTCGAGGAGCTCATCGAGCGCTTTGGCCTGGGCGACCGTCCGAGGGTAACCATCGAAGATCGCTCCATTTTTCGCATCGTTCCGGGTCAGCCTCTCCTTGATCAGATCCAGGACGAGACTGTCAGGCACCAACTTTCCAGCAGACATGTACTCGTCGAACTTTTTCCCGAGCTCCGATCCCGACTTGCGCTCGGCGCGCATCATGTCGCCGGTCGAGATTTGCGGAACGCCGAGCAAGTCGACGAGGAACTTCGCTTGGGTGCCCTTGCCGGCGCCCGGGGGTCCGAAGAGAACCAGGTCCATCACGCGCTCCTCGCTCGAATGCGGGAACCCTTGGCTCCCGTGATCCCCTCGTAGTGCCGCGTGATGAGATGGCTCTCGACCTGCTGCGCGAAATCGAGCGCCACGCCGACGACGATCATCAGGGACGTCCCGCCGAGATAGAACGGAACGTTCCAACGCGCCTGAAGCAAGGTGGGGACCGTCACGACCGCCGCCACGTAGAGCGCGCCTCCGACGGTGATGCGCGTGAGAACCGCGTCGATGTACTCCGCGGTTGCCTTGCCGGGCCGCACACCCGGGATGAATGCGCTCTGCTTCTTGAGGTTCTCTGCGACGTCGACCGGCTGGAAGGTGATGGCGGTGTAGAAGAAGCAGAAGAAAATCGTCATGCCCGCAAAGACCACGATGTAGACCCAGCCGCCCGGAACCAGGTTGCTGCTGATCCAGCGCATGGCATCGGAGAGGTACGGAATGTTGGTGCCCGCCAGAGTCACGGGGAACATCAGCAACGAAGACGTGAAGATGGGCGGAATGACGCCCGCCATGTTCACGCGCAGCGGCAAGTGAGACTGCTGCCCGCCATACATCTTCCGGCCGATCATCCGCTTGGCGTAGGTGATCGGCAGACGTCGTTGCGCACGCTCGAAAAACACGATGAACGCCGTGGTGCCGAGCGCGATCACGATCAAGAGCATCAAGTCGATGGGTTGGAGCTCACCCAGCTTGAACTGCTCGAGGGTCATGAAGAGGGCATCCGGCAGATTCGCGACGATGCCGGCGAAGATGATCAAGGAAATGCCGTTCCCCAGGCCGCGCTCGGTGATCTGCTCGCCGAGCCACATCAGAAACGAGGTGCCGGTCGTGAGCGCCAAGACGGTCATCAGGCGGAAGCTCCAGCCGGGGTTCGCGACGATGTCGCCGGCCGTCGAGCTTTCGTTCCACCCTTCCCAGAGCATCGCGAGACCCATGCTCTGGAAGATGCTCAGTGCCACCGTGCCGTAGCGGGTGTACTGATTGATCTTGCGTTGCCCCGCCTCACCCTCTTTGCGCAGCTCCATCAGCTGCGGCACCACGACCGTCATCAACGACAAGATGATGCTCGCCGAGACGTAGGGCATGATGTTGAGCGCGAAGATCGACGCTTGCTCGAGCGCGCCCCCCGAGAACAAGTTGAACAGGCTCAAGAAACCGCCCGACTGCCCTGCGACGTATTTACGCATCGCGGCCCGGTCGACGCCGGGCGTGGTGACGAAAATACCGATCCGATAGATCGCCAGCATGCCCAGGGTGAAGAGAATGCGACGACGCAGCTCGGGGATTCTGAAGATGTTCGCGAGGGTGCTCATGGGTTGGTGCGGGCTTTCGATTAGGAGGCGGCTGCTTGGACCAGCTCGACGGTACCACCTGCTTTTTCGATTTTCTGCGTAGCGGCTGCGCTGGCTGCGTGGACCTTGACGGTGAGAGCCTTGTCGAGCTCGCCATCGCCGAGCACTTTGATCATGTCCACTTTTCTCTTGATGAGGCCAGCTTTTCGCAGCGCGGCCTCGTCCACCGTCGCCCCTTGCTCGAAGCGGTCCAGGTCCTTCACGTTGATGGTCGCGACCTTCTTGGCGAACAAGTTGGTGAAGCCGCGCTTGGGGATGCGGCGATAGAGTGGCATCTGCCCGCCCTCGAAGCCGAGCTTGCTGAAGTTACCAGGATGTCTGGCTTTCTGGCCCTTCTGCCCATGGCCGGCAGTCTTGCCGAGGCCCGAGCCTGGGCCGCGCCCCTTGCGCCTCTTGCCACGGACGGCTCCCGACGCGGGCCGCAGCCTCGACAGGATCGGCGTCTTTTCGTCTTCACTCATGGATTTCCTCGACTTCGACCAAGTGCAGGACCTTCTTCACCATTCCCCGAAACGAGGGGGTGTTGTCGACCACGACCTCGGAATGAGGCCCGCGCAGGCCGAGACCCTTCAGGATACGCCGCTGCTTCTCCATCCGGCCGATCTCGCTTCGCACTTGCGTCACTTTGAGTTTGTTCGCGCTCATGATCATCTCTCTCAGGATGCGTTGGCCTCCGAGGGGGCGTCTTGAGGCGCGGTCGGAGGCTTGGGTGCGTGCTCGTATTGCTGGACGTCGCCTTTGCGGAGACCGCGACGGCGCGCCACTTCGGTTGGGGACTCGAGACCCTTGAGGGCTGCCACCGTGGCGTTCACCACGTTGTGCGCGTTGGTCGTGCCCAAGATCTTCGCGAGGACGTCCTTCACACCCGCCGCCTCGAGCACGGGGCGCATCGCCCCACCGGCGATGACGCCGGTTCCTTCCGAGGCAGGACGCAGGACGATTCGGCCGGCGCCCCAATGGCCCACCACCTTGTGCGGAATCGTACGACCGCTCAGCGGAACGCGGAAGAGGTTCTTCTTGGCCGCATCCGTGCCCTTGCGAATCGACTCGGGCACCTCGTTGGCCTTGCCCATGCCCACGCCGACGTGACCGTTGCCGTCTCCGACGACGACGAGCGCGCTGAAGCTGAATCGCCGACCGCCCTTCACGACCTTGGCGACGCGATTGATGTGGATTACACGCTCGGTGAGATCTTCGAGCGAATCCGGATCGATGATTTGGTCCCTGTATGCCATCTCGTCCTCAGAACTTCAGACCCGCCTCGCGCGCCGACTCGGCCAATGCGCGAACGCGTCCGTGATATCGGTATCCTCCACGATCGAACACGACCTGTTCGACCCCCTTTTCCATGCATGCTTTGGCCACGGCGCTGCCGACGGACTTCGCGGCTTCGACCTTCGTCCCGGGCGCTCCCGTGACGCTCGAAGCGTGAGCAATCGTCCTGCCTTGCGTGTCGTCGACCACCTGCGCGTAGATGTGCTTCGCGCTCCGAAACACGCAAAGCCTCGGACGCTCCGTGGTGCCCTGCACCTTCTTGCGAATTCGCATCCTGCGTCGCGTACGTCCTGTCGTCTTCTTTTGCATGTTCAGCCTCCGGCCTTTCCGGCCTTGCCTGCCTTCTCGCGAATTCGCTCGCCCGTATATCGAACGCCTTTGCCGTTGTATGGCTCCGGGGGTCGCACCTGCCGAATGCGTGCGGCAACTCGGCCTACCAACTGCTTGTCGGGCGACTCCAAATGCACTCGCGGGAACTTCGTGCCCGCCTCGTCGATCGTCTCGACCTTGACCGATACTTCCTTGGGGATGTCGAGAACCGGCTGATGCGACAGACCAACGGTCATCTTCAGCTGATTGTCCTTGAACTCCGCCCGGTAGCCGACGCCGCGAAAGTCGAGCGATCGCTTGTATCCGTTCGCGACGCCCTCGACCATGTTGCTGAGGATCGCACGGGTAAGACCCTGGTACTGAAGACCGAGCTTGCCGGCGCCCTTGGCCGGCTCCACGCTGAGCTTGCCCTCGTCCTGGCTCACCACGACCTCGGGCCGAATCGTATGGCTGAGCTCGCCCTTGGGCCCTTTGACCTTCACCGTTTGGCCGTCGATGGTCACCTGGACACCCTGAGCAACCTCGACCGGTCGCTTGCCCGTCCTCGACTGCTTCGTGATCGCTGCTTCGCCCATCACCAAACCTCGCACAAAACCTCGCCGCCTACCCGCTTGTGGCGAGCATCGCGGTCGGTCATGACACCTGCCGACGTCGAAAGGATCGCCACGCCCATTCCGTTCTGGACGCGCGGAATGTCGCGATGGCCCACGTAGAACCTTCGGCCGGGCCGACTGGCTCTCCGCATCCCGACGAACGCGCTCTGCCGGTCCCGTCCGTACTTCAAGAAGATCGTCAGGGTCTTCTGGATGCCGTCCTCGACACGGTAATCTTCGATGAAACCCTCTTGCTTGAGGATCTCGGCCAGCCGTTCCTTGAGCTTCGAAGAAGGCAATACGGTTTGCTCGTGTTGCGCTTGAGCGGCGTTGCGGATGCGCGTCAACATGTCAGCGATTGGGTCGGTCATCATGACGGCACCTCCTCACCAGCTCGACTTCGTGAGCCCCGGGATGTCCCCGGAGAGCCCGTATTTACGGAGACAAATGCGGCACATCTCGAATTTCCGATAGTAGCCGCGCGGCCGGCCGCACACCTTGCATCGATTGCGTTGGCGCACCGAGAACTTCGGTGTCTTTTCCATCTTGGCAAATGCTCGCTTACTCGCCATCTGCGTCCTCTTAGCTCCTGAAGGGCATGCCAAGCGACTTCAGCAAGGCGCGACCCTGTTCATCGGTTTCGGCAGTCGTGACGAAGGTCACGTTCATGCCCTTGATCCGTTCGACTTTGTCGTAGTTGATTTCTGGGAAGATGATCTGCTCGCGGATTCCGAGCGTGTAGTTGCCGCGGCCGTCGAAAGCCTTCGGACTGATGCCCTTGAAGTCCCGCGTGCGTGGCAACGCGAGCGAAACCAGGCGCTCGAGAAACTCGTACATCTGCTCGCGCCGGAGCGTGACCATGAGCCCGATGGGCATTCCTTCCCGAAGCTTGAAGCTCGCAATCGACTTCTTCGCGCGGGTCACCACGGGCTTGCGGCCGGTGATCGCCGTGAGCTCCTCGGTCGCCGACTCGATCAGCTTGGCGTTCTGGACCGCCTCTCCGAGACCCATGTTGACGACGATGCGGTCGAGCCTGGGCACCTGCATGATGTTCTTCAGGCTGAACTCTTTCATCAGCTGAGGAACGACCTCTTCCTTGTATTTCTTCTTGAGTCGGGGTTCGTACTCACTCATGACAACCTCAATCGAGCACCGAGCCGCTCTTCACGGCGACGCGAACGCGTTTGTCAGGCTCTTTCTTGTCCGCCTCGATCCGAACGCGCGTGGGTTGGTCCGTCTTCGGATCCACCACCATCACGTTGGACGCATGAATCGGCATCTCCTTCTCGATGATGCCCGCCTCGCGAAAACGGCGTGCGCTCTGGTGGCGCTTCACCCTGTTCACGCCTTCGACGAGGACGAGATCGGTGCCCACCATCTGCAGGACGCGACCCTTCTCGCCCTTGTCTTTGCCCGCAACGACCTGCACCAGGTCGCCTTTCTTGATCCTCGCAGGCATCACACCACCTCCGGCGCCAACGATACGATCTTCATGAAGCGCTTGGCGCGCAGCTCGCGGGCCACGGGCCCGAAAATGCGAGTTCCAATCGGCTCGTTGTCCTTGGTAATCAGCACGGCGCTGTTGGTGTCGAACTTGATGTAAGTGCCGTCCGAGCGCTGGTACTCGCGCTTGGTCCGCACGACGACGGCCCTCGCGACGTCGCCCTTCTTCACTCGGGCGGTCGGCAAAGCCTCCTTGATCGAAACGACGATGACGTCGCCCAGGCCGGCATAGCGACGCCGGGAGCCGCCCAATACCTTGATGCATGCGACTCGTTTTGCGCCGCTGTTGTCGGCGACGTCGAGCTGTGTTTCCGTCTGGATCATCGTTAAACCTCCGGCGGCCTCTCGATGAGGCGAACCACTTCCCAACGCTTCGTCTTGGAGCGCGGGCGGCAAGCGCGAATCTCCACCAGATCGTTCTTGCGGTACTCGTTGTTCTCGTCGTGCGCGTGGAACTTGGACTTGTGCTTCACGTATTTTACGTAGAACGGATCTCGTGCGTGGCGCACGACCTCGACGACCAAAGTCTTGTTTGCTCGTCCCTCGGTTTGCGTCTCGTTGACCACGCGTCCCACCAGCCGACGACGACGTCCGCGCTCCTTGGCAGGTGCCTGCTGTTCTGACTCGGTAGCAGCCATGGCCGATTACTCCTTGTTCGCCGCTTCTGCGCGACGCTCGGTGAGAATGGTTTTCACGCGGGCGAGATCCCGGCGAAGCTTTTGAATCGAGCTCGTGTCGTCGAGCTGGTTGGTGTGGTTGTCGAAGCGAGCCTTCCAAAGCTGCCTGCGCAGGTCGCCTTCGAGAACGGCGAGCTCTTCGAGCGTGTTCCCACGAATGTCTTCGGGCTTCATAGCTCTGCCTCCCTGGATCGGAACGTGGTCTTCACCGGAAGCTTGTGTGCAGCGAGCTGGAAGGCTTCCTTGGCCAACGCCTCGGGCACGCCCTGAATTTCGTAGAGCATGCGCCCAGGCTTGACGACGGCGACCCAGCCCTCGACGCTTCCCTTGCCCTTGCCCATCCGGGTTTCGAGTGGCTTCTTGGTGATGGGCTTGTCCGGGAAGATGCGAATGAAGAGCTTGCCTTGGCGCTTGACGTGCCTCTGGATCGCCATACGGGCGGCTTCGATCTGCCGCTGGCTCACCCTGCCGGGCTCGAGCGCCTGCAGTCCGAAATCGCCGAAGGAGATCTTGGAGCCTCGGTAGGCCTTGCCCCGCATGCGCCCCTTCTGTTGTTTACGAAACTTGGTTTTCTTGGGTTGAAGCATGACTCGTCCTCAGACTCGGGCTCCGACGGCGGCGGCGCCTGGACGCTGCGGGAGCTGCTCGCCCTTGAAGATCCAGCACTTGATCCCGACGGTCCCCGCCTTGGTGTGGGCCGTCACCTCGCCGTACTCGATGTCGGCACGAAGGGTGTGCAACGGCACGCGGCCTTCGCGATACCACTCGGTGCGGGCGATCTCGGCCCCGCCGAGCCGACCCGAGGCCGTGACCCGGATCCCCTTCACACCGAACTTCATGGCGGTCTGCACCGCCTTTTTCATGGCCCGGCGGAAGGCCACGCGTCGCTCGAGCTGGGTCGCGATGTTCTCGGCAACCAGCTGCGCATTCGTCTCGGCCTTTCGGACCTCTTGGATGTCGAGGAACAGCTCGTTATCCGTGAGCTTCTGGAGCTCGGCCTTGAGCTGCTCGACTCCGGCGCCACGCTTTCCGATGATGATCCCCGGACGTGACGTGTAGATCACGACCTTGGCTTTGTTCGCCGCGCGCTCGATCTCGATGTCCGCGATCCCGGCATGCGCAAACTTCTTTCGGATCGCGTTCTTGAGCTTCAGGTCCTCGTGAAGCCACTTGGCGTAGTTCTTGTCCTCGTACCACTTGGACTTCCACGTCTTCACGACGCCGAGACGGAAACCGTAAGGATGTACTTTCTGACCCACGACTTAGCTCTCTTCCCCGTCGCTCACGACGACGGTGATGTGACTCATTCCCTTGACGACACGTGTGGCGCGGCCCTGTGCGCGAGGGCGCCAGCGTCGCATGTGCTGATTGGGCGCCATGTCCGCGAAGGCAGTCTTCACGAACAACGCGTCGAGGTTGATCTCTTCGTTCTTCTGCTTGGCATTGGCGATGGCGCTGCTGATCACCTTCGCCACGATCGGAGCCGCCGATTTACTGGTGAACCGAAGCTCGTTCAGCGCCTCGGCGACGTTCTTGCCGCGCACCATGTTCAGGACGACGCGCGCCTTGCGAGGCGAAATCCGCTGAAACCGCGCTTTTGCAACCGCTTGCATGACTACCTCTTGCCCGTCTGCGGGTTGACCTTGCGGGCGCCCTTCTTGTCCGATGCGTGACCCCCGAAGGTGCGGGTCGGCGCGAACTCGCCGAGCTTGTGGCCGACCATGTTCTCGGTGACGAAGACGGTGACGAACTTCCGGCCGTTGTGAACCGCGAAGGTATGACCGACGAAGTCCGGCGTCACCGTCGAACGACGCGACCAAGTACGAATCATCTTCTTGTCGCCCGACTTGTTTGCCGACTCGATCTTCTGCTCGAGATGCTCGTCGACGAATGGACCCTTTTTGACTGAACGCGCCATTACTTCTTCTTCCGACGGCGAACGATGTACTTGTCGGTCGCCTTGTTCTTTCTGGTCTTGAGGCCTTTGGCGAGCTGACCCCAAGGCGAGCACGGATGGCGTCCGCCCGAGGTGCGGCCCTCGCCGCCACCCATCGGGTGATCGACCGGGTTCATGGTGGTGCCGCGGTTGTGCGGACGACGCCCCATCCAGCGCTTTCGGCCGGCCTTTCCGAGAGAAAGGCGCGCGTGCTGGGCGTTGCTGACCTGTCCGACGGTCGCACGGCAATTGAGATGCACCATCCGCACCTCACCGGAGGGAAGGCGCACCTGCGCGTAGTTGCCGTCCTTGGCCATCAGCTGAGCTGCCGTGCCGGCCGAACGGACCAACTGGGCACCCTTGCCGATCTTGAGCTCGATGTTGTGGATCATCGTTCCGAGCGGCATGTGCCGAAGCGGCATCGCGTTGCCCGGCTTGACGTCCGCCTTGCGGGAAGAGAGCACCTGATTGCCCACCGCCAGGCCGTCCGGCGCCAAGATGTAAGCCTTCTCGCCATCCGCGTAGTGCAACAAGGCGATGCGAGCCGATCGGTTGGGATCGTACTCGATGGCCTTCACGGTTGCCGGAACGCCGATCTTGTTTCGCTTGAAGTCGATCTTTCGATATCGGCGCTTGTGTCCGCCACCGCGGAAGCGCGTGGTGATGCGCCCCTGGTTGTTTCGGCCACCCGTTTGAGGCTTCACGTCGAGAAGCTTCCGTTCGGGGGTTCCGCTGGTGATCATGTCGAAATCCGGCGCTTCGTAGAAGCGGCGAGACGGCGACGTGGGTTTGAACTTACGGATTGGCATGGTTTACAGGCCTTCGAAGAAGTCGATCGCCTCGCCCTCGCGAAGCGTGACGATGGCTTTCTTCCAGTTGCGGGTCTTTGCGTAGCCACGGCCCATTCGGCGCATGTGACCACGCATCACCAAGGTGTGAACGTCGTCGACGGTGACCTTGAACAAGGTCTCGACGGCGTCCTTGATTTGCATCTTGTTCGCTCCGAGATCGACCTCGAACACGTACTTGTTCTGCTCCTCGCGCAGCTTGGCGCCCTTCTCGGTCAGGTAGAGGGGCCGCTTGATCACGTCTTCGACGTTCATCACTGACACCTCGCTTCCAGAGCCTCGACGGCCGTCTGCGTGAGAACCAAGTGCGGGTGCCGCAGCAGGTCGTACAGGTTCACGCCTTCGGGCGGCAAAACGGAGTGCTTTTGCAGGTTCCGGGCGCTCAGACGCAACTTGTCGTTGTCCTTGCCGTCGACGATGAGCGCTCCGCCAGTCACGTCGAGCTTCTGCAAGACCTCGACGAGCTTCTTGGTCTTGATCTCGGAGAGCTCGAAGTCCTGGACCACGCGGAGCTGGCCTTCGCGAAGCTTCATGCTCAGTGCGCCCTTGAGCGCGCCGAGCCGCATCTTTCGCGGGGGCCGATAGCCGAAATCGCGCGGCTTGGGACCATGCGCCTTTCCACCGCCGACGAAGATGGGTGCCTTCATCGAGCCGTGGCGCGCATTGCCCGTGCCCTTCTGCTTGTACATCTTGCGACCGGTCGCGCTCACCTCGGCCCGCGTCTTGGAGGACGCGGTGCCGCCGCGTTGGCTGGCCAGCTGGGCTTTGAGGACGTCGTAGAGAAGGCCCTCGTTGACCGCCGCCGCGAAGACGGCATCCGAGAGATCCATCTCTCCGACGTCTTTCCCGCTCAAGTTGTAGACCTTCACCTTTGGCATGGACCTACCACCTCACGATTTGATTTCGACGTCGACGCCCGCCGAAAGATCCAGCTTCATCAGGGCGTCGAGCGTCTGCTGGGTCGGATCCAAAATGTCCAAGAGCCGCTTGTGCGTCCGAATCTCGAACTGCTCTCGCGACTTCTTGTCCACGTGAGGCCCACGCAGCACCGTGTACTTGTTGATACGCGTCGGCAGCGGAATCGGACCCGCGACCCGCGCACCGGTTCGCTTCGCCGTGTCGACGATCTCGGTCGCCGATTGGTCGAGCAACCGGTGATCGTAAGCCTTGAGCCGAATCCGAATCTTGTTTGCTGCCATGACGTTACTCGATGATCTTGGAGATGACGCCCGCGCCGATGGTGCGGCCGCCCTCACGAA
>CAZBWQ010000046.1:0-29570 GCA_964495565.1 uncultured Sandaracinaceae bacterium
GCCCGTTGTGGGAATTGCGGCGAGGCGCGACCCGTGTTGCTCGGGATCGAGTCGAGTGACGTGACCGTGACCAAAAAGACGAGGGCTGTGGCTGCGGAGTGCGCCGTACAGCTGGGCGAGCTCGAAACCGCCGCCCAAGAGCTGGCCGCTCTCACACGACGCAAGGGGGATCTGCCGAACCGAGTCCGGCTTCTGGTGCAGCTTTCGACGGTCTACCGCAAGCTCGGGCGGGACGACGAGGCGCGAGAAGCAGCGATCGAGGCATGGATGTCCGCGGTCTCGCCCTCCCAGCAAGAGCTGGTCCGCGAGCTCGAGATCGAGACGTCGCCGACTGCCGACGAGCGTTTGTCACGCGCCGAGCGTCTGATGAGGGCCCGACGCTTTGCGGAGGCTGTCGAGGAGCTCGAGGCGATCGAGCCGTCTGAACGCGCTGCCGTTCGCGAGCGCTGGCATCACGTCTACGGCATGGCCCTGTTTCGGATGCGCACACGCTACCTCGATGCGGCTCGCGTCTTGCGTCGATCGGCCACGCTCGGCGGCCAACACGCCATCGAAGACGAGTTTCACGCGGCTCGCGCCCTTTCCCGAGCCGACCGGGACGCGCAAGCGATCCGCGCATACAGGAGGTTCGCCCAACGGCATCCGCGAAGCTCGCGTGCGGCACAGGCCCGATTTCTCGCCGCGTGGCTCGAGATTCGGCTCGGGCGCCCGAGCGGGATCACGCAGATGGCCAAGCTCGTGCGTGGACGCAGCCGAGTCCGCGGGCGATGGCGGCGCGCGGCGCTGTGGGAGCTCGGTTTTCGCTCGTTCGAAAAGCGGCGCTACGCAGCCGCCGTCGGCTATTTGTCGGAGTATACCGACCTCGCGACCAGTGCGATGGATGAAGCCCGGGGTTGGTACTGGTTGGGACGCGCCCACCGCCGGGGGCCCAAAGCGGTCGCCGCCTACCGCCGAGCCATCGCCGTCGAGCCGCTGCACTGGTACGCGATCTTGGCCGCGAACCGCCTCGACCAGCTCGGCGTCGAGCCTCCCGATCCTTTCGAGCCGGCGGACCCGCGCGATCCGGCCGAGCTCACCGAAGATCGACTGCCGCTCCCTGGCGAGTGGCTCGCATACGAGAGGCTCGGCCTCGACGACGATGGCGTTCGCTGGCTCGAGGCTCACGAAAACGCGCTCGTCGAGCCGTTTCCGAGGGCGGAGCGAATTCCGCTTCTCGCACGGATGTATGGCGAGATCGGTGCGTATCGAGAAGCGCTGCGCGTCGCGCGTAGACGCGCTCACTACGTTCGACGCGATCCGAGCACGCACCGATGGTGGTGGGATGCTGCCTACCCGATGCCCTGGCGTTCGATCGTGGACCAGCACCGCGAGGACCTTCCCCGTGCTCTCGTCTATGCGACCATGCGACAAGAGAGCGGCTTCCGGCCGGACGTGGTCAGTCGCGCGGGCGCCGTGGGATTGATGCAGATCATGCCTTCGCTCGCATCGAAGCTCTCCGAGCAACCGGTGACGCGGCAGATGTTGCGCTCTCCGGAGATCAACATTCCACTGGGGCTTCGCGAGATGACCGATCTCGCAGAAGCTTTCGATCGGACGTATCCCTTGAGCATCGCCGCCTACAACGCGGGCAAGAGCAGGGTGCAACGCTGGCTCCGCGAGACTGGGGGGATCGAGCTCGACCGATTCGTCGAGCGCATCCCCTTCAACGAAACGCGCAACTACGTCCGGCGCGTGAGCACCCACTATGCGCGTTACGCGTATCTCGACGACCCGAGCGGTTCGTGGCCCGTGTTGCCGAGATGGGTGAGGCCCTGATTTGCCGCCCAACGAGGGTTCGATACACTGTCGGCGAACGATTTGGGTTGCCCTCGACGAGGCGCGAGGCCAAGACAACACGCGGTCTCCATCGCTGGGCGTTTGAACGACAGATGAATTTCATCGCAGCAGGGCTCTCCGACGTCGGACTTCAACGAGAGCACAACGAAGACAGCTATCGTGTCCTTTCGAGGCACCGGCTATTCATCGTCGCGGATGGCATGGGCGGCCATCGTGCCGGCGACATCGCGAGCCGCATGGCCACCGCGGAGATGACGTCGTTTTTCGACGCGACGATCAACGGAGACGATGAAGCGCTTGCGTCGAACGATGACGGAGACGCGCGACTGAGCCCTGTCCAGAACCGGCTCGTCTCGGCGGTCAAGATCGCGAACCAGCGCATTTTTCGCACCTCGGCCCGCAACCGCTCGGTGCAGGGGATGGGCACGACGGTCGTCGGTGCGCTCCTCGAGCGCGAAGAGCGCCGCATTCAAATCGTGCACGTGGGCGACAGCCGAGCCTATCGAGTGCGTGCGGGAAGCATCACGCAGCTGACGCGTGACCATTCCCTGCTCAACGATTATCTGCTGGTCATGCCCGATTTGACCGACGCTCAGAAGCAGCGCTTGCCGAGCAACATCATCACGCGCGCGTTGGGCATGCACGACGTCGTGGCCGTGGATCTCCATACCGAGGACGTCGTGCCCGGGGACGTGTACGTGCTCTGCTCGGACGGCCTCAATGGCATGGTCCGAGACGAACGAATCGCGGAGATCGTCCAACGCGCAGGTAAGGACGTGGAAACCGCGGCCAAAGAGCTGGTTTCCGAGGCGAATCGAAACGGAGGCGAGGACAACGTGACGGTCGTTCTCGTCCGCATCACCGAGTAGCCATGTCGAAGAGTCTCTCGATCCGGCAGTTGTTGGACTGCTCCGAAGCGGAATTCTGGGAGCGGATCTTCGCGAGCGAAGAGTTCAATCAGTATTTGTACGAGGGGCTCGGCTTCGAATACGAGCTCCAGGAATGGGATCCGAAGACAGGCTATCGGCTCGCCAAGGTAACCCCCGCGCAACAGGTTCCGAGAGCCGTCGCACGCGTTCTCGGCGACAAGTTCAGCTACCTGGAAGAAGGAACGTTCGATCCGTTGATCCGTCGCTACGAGTTCCGTGTGATTCCATCTTCGCTGTCCGAACGCATTCGCGCGAAAGGGACGCTCGAGGTGCAAGAGGTGTCCGAAGATCAATGCGAGCGGCACGTGCAGCTCGAGATCTGCGCGGACGTGGTCGGGCTCGGCCGCCTGATCGAGGCATATTTCCTCGCCGCGACTCGTGAGCAGTACGCCAAGAATGCTGCCCTCGTGAACGAGTACTTGGCGAGCTCCGGTCAGTGACCTGCAGGCCGGCCGCCCTTCCTCGGATCGCTTGCGGCTCGCAACGAACGCACAGGCTCCTCGTCGATCTCGATGGCCTGGACGTTGGCCACGTTGTAAATCGGCTCGATGTCGTGCCCGCGGGATCGCAGGGCCTGCTGAAGGTCCTCGTCGAGAGGCGCGATTTTTTCGACCCGTAGAGACTTGGGGTTGCCCTGGTGGTGGATCCGCGGGGCGGCCACCGCGTCGGCCGCGGGCATGCCGTGCAACAACACGTTCATCGCGACTTGCTGGACCGCCGTCACGATGCGGCTGCCCCCCGAAGCGCCGACGCAGAGCACCGGCTTGCCATCCTGCAAGACGATCGTCGGCGACATGGTGGATACCGGTCGCTTCCAGGGTCCGGGCAGATTGCGAGCTCCACCGACGAGGCCGAACGCGTTCGCCTCTCCTACGTCGCTCGCGAAGTCGTCCATCTCGTCGTTGAGCACGATGCCGCCGCCGGTGAAGCGGGCGCCAAATGGCAAATTCACGGTGGTCGTGACCGAAGCGACGTTGCCTTCGGCGTCGACGACGCACAGGTGCGACGTGCCGCTTCCGCCGGAGGGAGGCAGGCGAACCCGAGACCATTCGATCGGCTGCTCGTAGGCTGCGCTCGGGTGCGCTCGTCCATCGTCCACGAGCGCCGCCCGCTTGGCGATCCGCGACTCCTCCAACATCCGATCGAGCGGCAGAATCACCTGATCCGGATCGCCGAAATAGCGCTGCCGATCGAGAAAGGGGCCCTTCCAAGACTCGGCCATGGCGTGAAGCAGCGCCGGGCCGTATTCGGGCTCTTCGCCGACCGCCTTTTCGAGGATCCGCAAGCTTTGAATCATCGTGAAGCCACCCGCGCTCGGGGGTGGCGCGGTGACCCAGCGGTACCCGAAGGCGACGCTCTCCAACGGCTTGCGAGACCTCACGCGATAGGCACGCAAGTCGTCGAGAGTCATGATGCCCCCGTGCTTCTGCACGGCTTCGGCGATCGCGCGACCGATCTCGCCTCCGTAGATGACGGCGGATCCCTGCTCGGCGAATGCGCGAAGAGCGCGTGCCAGATGTGGCCGCTTGAGCGTGGCGCCCTTTGCCAAGGTCCACTCGGCCATCACGGGATCTTCACGAAGCTGGGTCTCGAAGGCTTCGCCCATGGCTGCGAGCGCGTCGCTCACTACGAACCCTTCCTCGGCCAAGCGGAGCGCTGGGCCCGCCACTTGGGCCAAGGAGAGCCGTCCGAAGCGCTCCACGAGCGCTTCGATGCCCGCAGGCTCGCCGGGAACACCCACCGCCAGCCCTCCGAGCTGGGAAGGCGCATTCGCGGGCCCCGGGGGGCGCGGCCCTTCGACGTCGAACATCGTGGGCGTGGAGGCGCGGGGCGCCCGCTCGCGGAAGTCGAGGAACGTCAGCGAGCCATCGGCGGCCGCGTAGTACAGCGCGAATCCGCCTCCGCCCAAGCCGCTGCTGGCCGGATTGACGACGCCGAGCGCGAGCATCGTCGCGGCCGCTGCGTCGGCTGCGTTTCCGCCGGCTGCCAATACTTCCGCACCCGCCTTCGAAGCCTCGGCGTGGTCCGCCGCCACGGCATCGTGGGAAAAGACGGCTGCGTGCTCCTGCGTCGGGCCCGTGGTGAGGCCGAGCACCAGGGCCGTCCAAACACACCAGATCGCGATCGAAACGAAGCGCCTCATCGCGGCCACCTTGCCTCCAATCCTCGCGGAGTGCTACCGGAGAGTCCCATGCGTTTCGTGTTCGTGATGGATCCGGTATCCACGGTCATCGTCGACGAGGACACCAGCTTCGCGCTCATGCTCGAAGCGCAGTCGAGGGGACACCACGTCGATCATTGCATGCCGAGCGACGTGGGCCTGCGTGGTCAGCAGGTCATCGCCCGGGTTCGCCGCGCGACCATGCAGCGCGATCCCGCGGCTCCGATCGTCCTCGGCGAGCCGGAAGACCTGGACTTGGCGGAGGTCGATGCGGTCTTCATCCGCAAGGATCCGCCCTTCACCGACGCGTACCTGTGGCTGACCTTGGTCCTCGACCACCTGGAAGGCCACACACTGGTCGTCAACAGTCCGAGGGGCTTGCGCGAGGCCAACGAGAAGCTCTACGCGCACCACTTTCCGCAGATCGTGCCCCCGACGATCATGACCAGCCACAAGGACGAGATCGTCCGCTTCTTGAGCGACGTCGGCGGCAAGGCGGTGATCAAGCCGATCGACGGGCACGGGGGCGAGGGAATCTTCGTGCTCGCGGCCGGCGACACCAACCTCAACGGCCTCATCGAAGCGGTGACGCACCTCGGAAGGCGCAACGCCATCGTCCAAGCGCTGCTCCCCCAAGTCTACGACCAAGGGGACAAGCGAATTTTGCTGGTGGACGGAGAGCTCTTGGGCGTGGTCGGACGCATGCCGAGCAAGGGAGACATTCGAAGCAACGTGCACGTCGGAGGCTCGGCGACTCCAGCCGTCGTCGACGCCGCGGATCGGGTCATCATCGAGACGATACGGCCGCGGTTGATCGCCGACGGTCTCTTCTTCGTCGGTCTCGACGTGATCGGCGGACGACTCATCGAGGTGAACGTGACCAGCCCTACCTTGATTCAACAGATGTCGCGGATCACGGGCGAGAATCTAGCCGCGACGGTGATCGACCGGCTCGAAGAGAAAGCCCGAGCGTACCCCGCCTAGCGTGGGCTCAGCCCGACCCGATCCGAATCGCGGCGGCCAAGCCGGCGCCCGCGACGCTCCCGACGGCCAAGGCGACCAGGAACGAAACCGAAGCGCTCATGATGTCCAACCCATCGAGCACCAGACCGGTCATCCCGAAGAAGCACACGAAGAAGGTCCAAAAGCGCCGGGATCGCAGGTTTCGTAGAACGAAATGTCCGCTGCCGACGCCGTCGAGCTGTCCGATTTGGCTCGGCCTCGGGCTGCCATCCGATTCGGTCGTCCGCTCCTCGGCATCCGGTCCGGGCTCGCCGAGGAACAGCAAGGCCGTCAGCAAGGCGGCTCCGAGGACGAGCGAGAGGATGTACAAGTTGATGACCATCGAATGCTTTCCTTCGTGTCGGCTCTCGTCAGCGGGCGAGCACTCCGGCCGCGCCCCATGCGACGTCGATAGGCTGAAGCCCCTCGTCCTCGCAAGCCCTTTCGAAGCTTTGCGCCGCGTCCTCGTCGGCGAAGAAGGCCACCGCGACGTCGCCGCCCCCGGCCCCCGAGGGCTTTGCGCTGCCTGAGAACCGCCCTGCCAGTGCGCCGATGCGGCGAAGCCGGCCTTCCACGATGGGCGCGCCCGCCGCGTCTCCCAGCGCGCTCATGGCCTCGGCGTAGGAGCCCGCGTGTCGAATCACCTCGTCCCGGCGGCCGTTTTCGAATGCGTCCGCAAAGGCGGTCGCGAGGCCAGAGACGCGCTCGACATGTCCGCGGTAACCGCGAGGATCGCGATCGCGAAGTCGTTGAACGCGGTCGACCAGGTCGCTGGTGCGTGCTGCGCTCCCGGTCCAGACGAGCCGGATCACCAACGCCTCCGGGCGCCGCAACGGACGTTTCTCGATCTCCGACCCGGATCGAACGAACCGAAGGAATCCGCCGAAGGTCGAGGCTGCCACATCGGCACCACTTCCCTGCGGCGCGACGGCGGAGTGCCCTCGGAGGGCGGTCGCGAACACACGCTCGAGGCACTCGGGGTCGTCGAGGTCGTGGCCGTGCCAGGAAAATGCGGCACCCGCGGTGGCGGCCGCCGCGGCCGCCGAGGACCCCAGACCCAGCTTGGCCTCCCCGTGCCGTAGCGCGCTCGTGTCGATCTCGAGCGAGGTCGGCAGGGGACCGCACTCCTTGCGCGCAGCGGCGAGCGTCGCCGCGACCTCCGGGGCCATGGGCCGCGTTTTTTCGGACCAAGTCACCGACACACGCCGGCTCACCGCGGCGACGACCGCGGGCGCTCCCTCGAGCACGGCGTACTCTCCGCACAAGAGGGCCTTTCCGGGAGCGCTCGCGGCGACGGAGCTCACCGCGTCACCTCCACGCCGGGCCCTGGCTCGGCGATCCAAGTCCGGGTCACCCCGGGTGTGCGATCGAGCGCTTGACGGACGTGGTGCGCATCGGAAGCCAGGCACAAGGCTTTGACGTGTGGGCCCGCGTCCATCGTGGCCCATGCGGACACCCCCCGATCGCGAAGCCCGCGGACGGTCGTCCAGGCGGCGAGAGTGGCCGGAGCCCAGTAGAGAATCGCCGGATCCGAGGTGATCGCACAACAGTGAAACGCAAGCGTGCTTCGTTCCATGGCGGCGCCGAGCGCATCGAGATCGCGCTCCTTGATGGCGCGCTTGACTTTGCGCGCCCAGATCGGCGCAGCTTCCAACCACGACTGGTAGTATGGCGACGTCTTGCGGGATCGCTCCATGCCCTCGGTCGATCCGATCTTCTTCGCTCCGGGCTCGGTCACCGCGACGACCAACCGGACGTTCCAGTGATCCGGTGGCGCGAGTTGCCGCGCGGAGAGCTCCTGCGCCCCTCGTCGTCCGGCCGGGAGCTCGACGAAACCGCCGAAAACCGAACGGGCTGCCGACGCACTCGAAATCCGCGCCAACACACTCAGCTTGCGAAGGGGATACGAGAGCCCGGCCGCTGCCGCCGCCGCGGCCGCGAGCGCCGCGAAGCCCGAAGCGCTCGAGGCCAGCCCTGCCGCCGTCGGAAACCGATTGTGGCTCGTGACTTTCGCGTGCGTTCGCAGGCGCGCCTCTCGCCGAACGCGATCCAGCATGGCGACCACACGAGCGGTTTCCGCGACGCTGGCTCGCCGGCCGTCGAGACGAACCTCGTCCTTTCGGAGCGCGGGATCGAACGAGACGCGAGTTTCCGTCACGAGCTGGCTCAACGTCAACGAGATGCTCGGCACGGCGGGTACGTTCCATTTGGTATCGGCCTTGCCCCAGTACTTTGCGAGCGCGATGTTCGCGCACGCCTTGGCGCTCGCCTCCATCGAGTCCGGAGTCAACGGCTCACCTCGGCGACGAATGCGTCCTCTCCGAGGACCTCACGGAGACGCTGCGCTTCTTCGGTCTTGGGCGCCAATGCGAGCATGCATCCTCCTCCCCCGGCGCCCGTCATTTTCGCGCCCAGCGCACCGGCCCGGCGTGCAGCTTGGCACATGGCGTCCAGCTTGGTCGTGCACAGCATCAGGGAGCTGAGAATCGTGTGGTTCAGGTCGAGAAGCTGACCGAGCGCGACGTGATCACCCGACTCGATCGCGAGCTTCGCGTTCTGCACCAAGGCTTCGATCGCATCGAACGCCTTTCCGACGCGGTCTGGATCACGATCGAGCTGGCGTGCGACCGAGGCCACCATCTCTTTCGTGCTGGAAGGCTCGCCGCTGCAGCCGATGACTAGATGCAGGGGCTTGTTGGAATGCAGCGGTTGAAGCGGCTGCCCCTTGCGAAAGAGCGCGACCCCTCCCACGGCGGACATGGTGTTGTCGATGCCCGAAGGATTGCCGTGGAACACCCGCTCCCATCCGAGGGCTGCCTCGCCGAGATCCGCACGGGAGCGCTCCAAGCCGAGAAGCTCGTCGATCGCGTCGAGCACGGCCACTCCGATCGCCGCCGAGCACCCCAAGCCGGCGCCTGCCGGCAGCGCCACCCGTGCGTGGATCTCCAGAGGCGGACGTTGAGGATAGCTCCCGAGCGCGGTCGCGAAGGCACGCTCGAGAGGCTCGTCGCCGGCCGGATCGGGGCGAAGGCTCAGACCCCAAGGCTCCAGCCGCAAGAGATCCTCGGCCGCTTCGGTGGCCACTGCGGTGACTCCCCGATCGAGACCGACGGCGATTGCGCCAAAGCCATGGACGACGGCATGCTCCCCGAGCAGGATCACCTTCCCCCTCCCAAACCCCATCAGATGCCTCGCTCGGTGAGCCGGCGCGTGACCTCTTGGAGCATCTGCTTGGCGCCGTCGTCGAAGGGGCTCTCGTCGATGGCGGTCCTCGCCTGCTCGACGAGGATCGCCAGTCGGGACTCGACCTCGACCTTGGCTTCCGAGAGGACGTCCAAGGCCAGGGACAAGGAGCGTTCGCTCGCATCGGCGCGTCCCCAGACGGCCTCCACGGCGGCGCGCGCATCGGCACTGGGGTCGAGGCGCCCGAAGGCACCTATCACGGCGTTGCGCTTTCCGTGGCGAAGGTCGTCTCCCGGCTTCCCGATCTCCTGCACGCTTCCAAAGGTGCTCAGCAAGTCATCGCGCAGCTGAAAGGCGACACCCAAAGGGTCGGACCAACGTCGAAGCGCGGTCAGGGCGGACGAGTCCGCGTCGGCGATCAGACCGCCGAGCTCGGCCGGCCCCCGAGTCGTGTAGCTCCCCGTCTTCAAGTCGTGCATTCGCTCGACGTCTGGATCGGCCATGAGATCCAACTGCTGGCCCGCGAACACCTCTTTTTGCATCTCCACGAACGATCGGAGACCTTCGTCGCGCCGACTCGGAGGAAAGGGCGCACGCAAGAGAAGCTCCCAACTGAAGGTCGAGGCGAGGTCGCCGGCGAGGATCCCGAGGCTCGCCCCCAAATGCGGCTGTCCGTGCTTGCGCTCGAACGCATAGTGAACCGCGAGCCCACCACGGCGTTCCCGGTCTTGGTCCATCCAGTCGTCGTGGATCAGCAAGTAGCTCTGGAGGAGCTCCAACGCCGCCCCGACCTCGACCGTCGCTTGCGGGTCGTCGCGCCGGCTCGCCGCACGGTGCGCCGCTGCGGTGACGATGGGACGCAGCCGCTTTCCCCCCCGCATGGTCAAGTCCCTGACCTCGACGACCAGCTCGATGGCACGGGGTGAAAGACGACCGGCCTCTTCGCATTTCGATTGGAAAAAAGCCTCCAACGCGTCGTCGATCCGCCGTCGGATTCCCTGCATCCAGGTGTCGAGGTTCGAGAGCCCTTGCGCCACTGTGTCAGTGTCCTTATTCCGAGCTACGTACACGCCCCAACGCGAGCGAGCAAGCATCGCCATGAGCACGGACATCGAAAACAGAAAGGCGGACCATCTCGACTTGTGCGCCACCGACGAGGTCGCGTTTCGTGGGCGTACGACGCTTCTCGAATGCGTGCGGTTGGTCCATCAGTCGCTGCCCGAGGTCGATTTCGATTCCGTCGACACCCGGGTGCGCTTGCTCGGAAAGGAGCTTCGCGCGCCCCTGCTCATCGCTGCGATGACGGGTGGTCACGAGCGAGCGGCCGAGATCAACCAATCGTTGGCATCGATTGCCAACGAGCTCGGTTATGCGTTCGGCTTGGGCAGTCAGCGGGCCATGCACAAGCGCCCCGAAACGAGCTGGACCTACCAGGTTCGTGAAAAGGCTCCCGACGTGCTTCTACTCGGCAACGTGGGCGTCGTACAGGCGCGCGATCTGCCGACTGAAACCATCGCCGCGATGGTGGCGGACGTCGGGGCGGATGCTCTCTGCGTGCACATGAATCCCGCCATGGAGCTGATTCAGCCGGAAGGAGATCGCGATTTTCGAGGGGGAATTGCCACCTTTCGACGGCTCTGGAGCGAGCTCGACGTGCCGGTCATCGCGAAGGAGACCGGCAACGGAATCAGCCGTCAGGTGGCGGAGCAATTGAAAGCCGTCGGAATCAAGCATGCCGACACCTCGGGCGCGGGCGGCACTTCCTGGGTCGGCGTCGAGACCCTCCGTGCACACGGAGACGGGAGAGCCCTCGGAGAAGCGTTGTGGGACTGGGGCATTCCGACCGCAGCATCGGTTCGCTACTGCGTCGATGCCGGGCTCACCACGTTTGCGACGGGCGGCATCCGTACGGGCATGGACGTGGCACGTGCAATCGCGCTCGGTGCGAGCTGTGCAGGGATCGCCCGCAACGTCTATCAGGCTCTCCTCGAGGGCGGAGTCGATGGTGCGCGCGCTTTCTTGCTCGGCGTCGAACGGGAGCTTCGGACGATCATGATCCTCTGCGGCGCGCGAACCGTCGAAGAGCTGCAGCGAGCCGCCTACGTCGTCACCGGCGAGCTGCGCGACTGGGTCGGCTGATCAGCTGTCGTCCGCGACCTCTCCGGGCACCGTCTCGCGCTCTTGCACGGGCGGCTGGTAGCGGAGCAAATCCTCGACGCGTTCGAGCAGCTCGCCTTCGAAGTGCACCGAAAAGCGCGGCTCGAGGAGCTTGGTGCGAACGCGCCACACGACCGGATCCGCGGGATCGCGCAACACCACCGGCGTCGCACCCGCCAAGACCCACGGAGAGCTCAGAATCGCATCGGTGAGCGCCAGCCGAACCCGGCCGGCATCTTCGTAGCCTTCGAGTCGCACGACCACCTCGTGCTCGGCGTCGGCGCCGGCATCGTAGACCATCGGCGCACCGACCATCGATCGATTGGGTACGGTCAATCGGTGTCCTTGCCCGTCGCGCAGCCAGGTTGCGCGCAGGGACCGGCCCTCGACGGTACCCTGAAACCCTTCGCCCGAGACCCACACGCCCTTCTTCACGCGCCGCTCGGCGGCGAGGACCAATCCGGCCACCAAGTCCGCGAAGAGATCCCGGACGGACCAGCCGATCACGAGAACCAAGACCAGTAGCGTCCAGAGGATCCAGTCCTGTGCTCCGGGAATCAACTCGAGGACGATGGCGAGGACCACCCCCAAGCCGGCGACTCGCAGAAGCAAGGCCAGCGCACCGAGGATCCGCTGGACTGGGACGTTCGTCGTGATCCACGCACGAACGCGTTCGACGGCAAAGAGCACCAAGCCGACCCCGAGAAGCGTGAGAAAGAGGATCAGCAACGGCTGGCTGTCCCTCTTGCTCGGCGCCGGCTTCGGGGCTTCGGGCGCCGCGGGCTTCTCGCTTCCGGCCGGCCTGAGAATGCCGATCGGGATCTGCCCGCCCTGCCCTTCGGGCCGCACCCGCTTGGGCGGGACGCTCGGCCTCGGCATGGTCGAAGGCTCTTCGGTCGCTGGCGGCGGCGCCTGGTCCGCGGCCGAGCCCGTCGTGTCCTGGGGCAGAGGATCGAGGAGCTGTGCAGACGAAGGGGCCACGGCTCCCCACGCCAGGGCCACCCACGCCAAGCACCATGCCTTGCGACACCGCGCCATCACAGCACCCATCGCCGTTCCGCGAAAATACGCCCGAGCACACCCCGCAAGTGCACCGCGATCACGAAGGCGCCTTCTCGTTCTTCGAGCAGACCCAAGTGCGCCAACCGGCTCAGCTGGGCCTGCGCCGTATTGACGTCGAGACGAAACAGCCGCGCCTGGCCTGCCGCGTCGATCCAACCCTCCCGCGCGATTTGATAGAGGTTGACCAGGACGTCGTCGGGAAGACGCTTGACGCGTGAGTAGGGCGAGGCCGGAATCGGGCCGACGTGGACGATGTCGTCCTGGATTCCACGAATCGACGCGAGCCACAATCGGAGCGCGTCGCGCACGAGGCCGCCGGTGGCCTCGTGAAGCTCGTGGAAGTATTGGTCGTACGGTCTTCGGATGCGGCTGGCGCTGCGCGCGAACAATCCCTCGATAGGCGATCCATCGCCCCGGTCGAAGGAGTGCTCGAAGCCGCTCAGCCTGTGTCGTGCGATCACCGCGGCTTGCAGCTCCTGCTCGGTCAGTGGCTCGAGCCGGATCACCTCCGGAAACGCGTCCCGCAGCGGCGCCACCGTCGAGGCGAAGTTCCAGAAGAGCACCGCGCCGTGCGCCAACCAACGGCGACGCCCGCCCTCCTCGATGATTCCTTTGACGAAGCGGCGCAGCGGCTCGAAGCCGCCGGGGGCCATGGAGAGCATCCAATGGAGCCCATCGACCACCACCAACTGCCCTTCCGGGGTGTCCTGAAAGATCGCCTCGACGTCCTGGACGGTCACGGGGCCGCTGAAGACGACGCGGCGAACGTTCTTCCAGCGGCGTGACCGCACGATGGCGCTCGAGACCGCTGCTTTTCCGACGCCGTCGACGCCCACGAGCGCCACCGAGCGCAATCGCCCCCGGACCTCGCTCGACAGGACCGCCTCCGCGCGCCGGATCTCTTCGTCGCGCCCCGTCAGCACGTCGCCCGCCTCCATCGTGTCGGCCGCGAAGAGACGACGGTAGACCAAAGGAAGATCGGCGGACACTTCGGGGGCGGCGAAGCTGCCCGCGGTGAGCTGCTCGGTGGGAAGCGGCGTGGCCAACCCGAGCCGATCGCTCCAGCGCTGCAGTCGCTCTTCGCCGAAAAGCGCCCGAAGACCGTTTCGGATTTGGGTTTTCCACCGCTCGCGACGAGGAGGTTTCTCCGCCTTCTCGATCATGCGAAGGCCGCTCGCGGCCCGCCGCATCGCATCGAGTCGCGACTTGCTGAACTCGCCCTCGGCGAGCTCGGCCCGGAGCGTTTCCAGCGTGCCGAACGCGGCTTCGTGCATCTGGCTCTGGAAGGTCTCCGGCCATTTTCGCGATTCGACCCGAATTTCCTCGAGCGAGTTGTAGCTTCGTTCGAGCTGTCCGTAGACCATCTCGCGCAGCAGCCCGTGCATTTCTTCGGGGATGGGCTCGTCGTGCACGATCTCGAGCTCTGCCGTGGCGAGCTCGACGTTGAATGCCACCACCCGCTCGAGCTCTTGGAGAAGATTTGCGAGCGGTTGTACGTGCTCGGCGAGCTCTCTCCGGCTCGCCAAGAGCTTCGGCGCGACTTGGCTGTCGATGTACGTGAGGACGACCTCCCGAAACGGTACCTCGACCTCTGGAAGCGCTGAAGGCAGGCGCCACTCCCCCGTTTGCCGTTGTCCGACCGTCACGCGGTATCGTGGCGTCAGACCACGACAAGCATCGACGAGCGCATCGAGCAAGGGCGCGATCTTCGAGTCGTCGCTGAGGTCTTGATAGAGCTCGTTCGTGACGCGGGCTGCTTCACCGCTCACCTTGCTCGTCGCTTCGGTGGTCCTGCGAAGCGCGGCCGCCAGCTCGTCTCCGGAGTAATCGGCTTCGAGCTCCACGTTGAGCTCGGTGAGCGCCGTGTCGAGCGTGTCGCTCACGCGCTCGACTTGGGCGATCGCGCGCCGTTTGACCGTATTGGTCAAGCGGAGCACGTACTCGGCGACGTTGTCCTTCACTCGGGCTTCGAGACCCAGAAGCTCGAGCTCCATCGCCAGCGAGGAATACTCGGCCGAGCTCGCTCGCCGGAGATTGGCGACGTCCTTGGTCAGGGTCTCCATGGCGCGCATGCGGTTGGCGAACCGTCGACTCGTTCGCCGTTCGCCGTTCGGCAAGTCGAGCGTGCCGAACTCGGGGAGATCCTCCTTCATTCGCACGAAGCCGCTCGCCAACGCGCTCGCCGCCCGCTGCGTCCCCTCGCTGGTGATGTGAACGACCTCGTCGAGCGCCAACGCCAGCTCCTCTTCGACGTCGTGGCGCAGTTGTACGAGCTGTTTTTCGAGATCCGCGTTGGGGTCGGAGCAGATGTCCACGACGTCGTCGTATCCCGCGATCACGCCATCGAAGAGGCTTCGCGTGCGGGCGGCGAGATGTCGGTCGGCTTCCACGAACAGCGCCGCCAGACCTTCGAGCCTCGCCGGTGCGTCGAAGGACAAGTGGAAACGCCCGAGAGCCCGAAGCCGGACCTCCCGGGTCGGGGGCGCCTGACCGAACGCTTTTCGCCAGCCCCGTTCCAGACGGAGCACCTGCCGCCTCAAACGCCTCCACAAGGAGTCGTCCTCTCGGCTCTGGTACGATTCGTCTTCATATGGAGCTTCGACCACCTCGGGAAGCTCCTCCACCACGCTGTCGACTTGGGTGAGGATCGTTTCCGGTGTCCACGTCTGCTTCGACAGCGTCACCGAGCGTCCGAGGACGATGCCACGCCAATGTGCAGCCAGCTCCGACTGCGCAGACCGGAGCATCGTCATCAGCTCGTCGCGTTCCGCCGGGTCCTCGGTTCGAGCCTGCACGGTCAGACGTCGGTGTTGGCGCAAGAACTCGCGCCGCAAATCGCGAAGGTACTTGCTCGAGTCGACCTGGAAATCCCGGAGGGGACCGGTCGACACCTCGCGCACGATGCTCTGGAGGTCACCCGCGAGGTCCTGCATGCGCGCGTTGAGCGTTTCGCTCTTGGTTTCGAGGGGTTCGCCCCACAAATCCTTTTCGCCGACGTGCTCGGGCCACGGCTCGAGCTTCTTCGGCGCGCCATCGCCGCCTTCGGGTACGAGTGACGGCGGTTTCACCGAGAGGTGTCGCGTCGGCGAAACCGACTTGCGGCTGGTGCTCGTCTCGCCGGCCAGGCTGAGCCCCAGCTTCAGCATCACCGGGCCGACCAGCTCGTTGATGGCCACGCCGCCGATGATCAGCGTCTCGAGCGACCTTCCGAGCTCACCAAAGGTGTTTCCGACGATTGCCGCGAGGAGGATCGACACACCGGCCTGTGACACGAAACCCATCCACCCGAAGGTTCGGGTGGCCTCGTCGGCCTTGCCCAGGCGCGCCCCGAGCGTCGTTCCGGAATAGATCGCGAAGGCGCGGATCCCGACCAGCGCCACGGCGAACAGCGCGACCTGACGAAGCTGGTCCAGGTGCAGCTTGGCGCCGGCGAGCGTGAAGAAGACGACGTAGACCGGGAGCGACAAGCGCTCCACGGTTCCGATCAGCCGATGACCGGTCTTCGAGAAATTGGAGACGCCGAATCCGGCTGCGAGGAAGACGAGCACCGGGTCCCAGCCGAGCTGATCCGTGATGAATGCCACCAGGTAGACCACGCCCACGACGAAGATCAGCAGCTCCTGGCCCACGAATCGGATGTAGAGAGCCATCAAGCCACCCACGACGACCGCGCCGAACAGGATGGAAACCAGAATGTGACGCACCAGGTAGGGACCGATTCCGCCCTCGATGGCACCCATGCCGATCTGCTGCGCCACGAAAACTTGTGCGACCGCAAATGCCATCACGACGACCACGTCTTTGAGAACCACCACCGAAAGGACGTTCCGTGTCATCGGACCGGCGGCTCGAGACTCCATGATCACCGCGATGGTGGCGGCGGGGGACGTGGCGAGCGATACCGAGGCCACCATTCCGCCGACCGCCAACGCCGCCGCATACGGCAGCCCTTCGACGCCGGGGAGACCGATGAACGGGACGACGCCGGAAATCAGCCACATGAAGCCGGTGATGAGAACGGCGATGGATATGATCTGAGCCACCATGATCGAGCTGATCGCCCGCATTCCCTTGCGCAGCCCTTCGATCTTCAGCTCGCCGCCTGCCGTGATCGCGATCAAGGCGACCGCCAGCGTGTCGAACAGGCTGAGCTGTTCGATCACCTCGTCGTTGAGAATGCCCTTGTCGAACGGAGGAGGAAGATTCAGCCCGGCGAGCGCCTTGGCCAGCGAGGGACCGAACACCAGCCCCGCGATCAAGTAACCCGTGATGTGAGGAAGCCGTATTTGGCCGACCAGGCCGCCTATTGTGTAGCTCGCGAGGACGACGAACCCGAGCGCGAGCATGCCGGTGGGATCGAACTCCGTCTTGGTGAACTGCTCGAACTGGTAGAGCGCCACCATCCCGAAGAGCAGCATCACGATGACCGTGATCTGGCGGCGCGCGTGGGTCTCCTCGCCGGGTGGCGGCATGCTGTACGAGCCGGTCATCAGCGCCTCCAGAATCCTGGCAGGATGAGAGCGAAGAGCGTGAAGAACTCGAGACGACCCAGCAACATGGCCAACGAGAAGAACAACTTGCTGACCGCGGTGTAGTCGGCGAAGTTGTCCGCCCCCACGTGGAAGGGCGCAGGGCCCATGTTCGACAGGCAAGTGAGCATCGCGCCGAATGCGGTCGGTACCGGAACCCCTTCGACCAACGTCACGTAGAGGAGCCCGAACGCGAGGCAGCCCATGTAAATCAGAAAGAACGACGCGACGTCCGCGAGCACCTGGCTGCTGATGGTCGTTTTGCCCATCCGTACGAGCTGGACGGTGGCTGGCCGAAAGCTCTTCTGCACCTGAGCGACCGCTTGTTTGCCCATCAGCACGGCACGTTCGACCTTGATGCCACCGGCGGTGGAGCCCGAGCAGCCTCCGACGAACATCAGCAACACGACGATCGTGAGAGCCGCGGAGCCGTAGGCGGTGTAGTCGTCCGTGCCGTACCCGGTCGACGAGATGGTCGTCGCCACCATGAAGAACGAGTAGCGGAACGAGGTCAGGAGCTCCCGGTGCACCTCGAGATTGAGGATCGTCAACAAGGCCACGGAAACCAGCACGATCGCTACGTAGGCGCGAAACTCGATGTTGCGCATCAAGCTCTTCCAGCTTCCCGAGCGGAGCAGGCCGTAGTAGAGCCCGTAGTTCACGCTACCGATCAACATGAAGCATGCGACGACGTACTCCACGGCCGGGCGGTCGAAGCCCCCGATGGAGGAATCGAGGGTGGAAAAGCCCCCCGTCGACATGGTCGTGAACGCGTGGCAGACGGCATCGAACAAGTCGAGACCGAGGAGCTTCAAGAGCGCGACCTCGATCAGCGTGAGGGCTCCATAGAGCTTCCACAGCGTGAACGACGTCTCGGCGATGCGCGGGCGCAAGCCTTCGGTCGAAATGCCCGGAACCTCCCCGCGAAACAGATGTTTTCCACCTGCGCCCAAGTTCGGAAAAACGGCCACGAACAACACGACGATGCCCATGCCTCCGAGCCACTGGATCAGCGACCGCCACAACAAGAGCGGCCTCGACAACCGTCCTTCGATGTCGCTCACGACCGTGGCTCCGGTCGTCGTCAGACCGCTGACCGACTCGAAGAATGCGTCGGCAATTGGCATCCCGGCGCCCAAGACGAACGGGATCGCTCCGCTCAGGCCAGCGGACACCCAGATCAAGCTGACTGCGAGCAAGGCTTCGCGGCGTGAGATGCGCTCCGAGACGAACCGTTTTCCGTACAAGAATGCGCCGAGACCGATCGCTGAGACGATGACGGCGGACAACGCCAGCGCTCCAGTCCCGCCTTGCGGCCGCGTGGGATCGGGATCCACTCGGTCCCAGATCAGCCCGACGGCCGCACACAGCGCGAGCATGACGCCAATGCCCAGCACGACGGCTCCGACCGGGCGGACCACGCCACGAAAGTCTCTGGATTGCGAGCTCACTCACCCCTCGGTCGAAAGAGTCGCTCGACGGTGGCGCGCGCGTCCTTGGTGGTCATGAGGATCACGCGGTCACCGGGATGCACCACGTCCTTCCCGCGGGGAATGATGACGTCGTCCCCATGCACGATGGCGGCCAACAGCGAGCCCCGGGGCAGGTTCATTCGGTGCACCGGCTTGTTGACGGCCCTGCACTTGGCGCTGGCCGTGAGCTCGACCACCTCGGCCTGTCCGTCTTCGAGCACCGTGAGGCTGTGAAGGCCGCCTCCTCTCGAGAACCGCAAGATCTGATCCGACGCGACCGTCCGGGGCGACAACACGATGTCGACGCCGAGCTGCCGATAGATCGAGGCGTAATCCGCGCGCTGCACGATGGTGGCGGTTCGTTTGCATCCGCCGCGCTGGGCGAGGAGCGCGGCCATGAGGTTGATCTCGTCCTGTCGGGTGACGGCCGCGAACAAGTCGTAGGTGCCCACTTCCTGCTCTTCGAGCAATGCGCCGTCCGTACCGTCCCCGTGTACGACCTCGACTGCATGAAACTCGGCGCTGATCTCTTCCGCGATTTCGAGATCGCGCTCGATCAACAGGACCGTCGCCCCCTGTTGCAAGAGCTCCCGTGCGAGTGCCTTGCCGACCACGCCGCCGCCGACGATGCAGACGCGCCTCGCCTCGCGCTCTTTGCTGAAGAGGCGCTCCGCCGCCAACACGCCCTCGGGCCTGCCGATCAGGTATACCCTGTCTCCCTTCACGAGAACGTCGGCGCCACCGGGGACGAAGAGCTCCCCGTCGCGTACGACCGCGCTCACGAGCGTATGCGGTGGCATCTCCAGCGAGGAGAGTGGCTTGTTCAGAACGCGGGACTCCTCGAGATCGATCTGCACCAGCTCGACGCGATCCTGCGCGAGATCCACCACGTCGGACGCACCGTAGGAACGCGCAATTCGGCTGAGCTCTTGTGCGACCAGCACGCGGGGATTGATCACCACGTCCACACCCAAGAGCCCGTACCGAATCCCCTCGGTCCACTCCGACCACGACGTCCCTTGGACTCTGGCAACCACGTGTTTGGCGCCGAGCTGTTTGGAGGCGAGCGCAGCGATGAGGTTCATCTCATCGTGATTGGTCACCGCCGCCACCAAATCGGCCCGTGCGACGCCTGCCACCTTGAGCAACGTCTCGCTCGCGCCATAGCCGACCATCGAAGCGACGTCGAAATGCTCCTCTGCGTATTGGACGGCCTTCGCGCTGGTGTCGATGGCAACGATGTCGTGCCCTTCCTTGTCGAGCACGCTCAACAGGTGCCGGCCTACCTCTCCCAAACCTATGATGACGATGTTCATCGGGCCTTGACCTCGATCGATGTACGGGAATCGGTTTCTTTCAGCTCACGCTGGATCCCGCCCTCGTCCGCGAGCAAGCCTCGTAGCAGCCGAGGTGCGATCAAATCGTTCAAAATCACCGAGCCCAGGACGACCGAATACGCGATGTCTGCCGCGCCGCCCTTGTAGACGAGCCGGAACGAAACCGCCATCGCCAACGTGACGTCACCGTGTGCCAGCAGCCCCCGGAACAAGTCCTTCCGGAGCGTGGTTCCCCACGCGGCAACGAGGCTCGCCACCCACTTGGCGGCAGTGCGGATGACCAGGAAGGCTCCGAGCGCGATGGCCGTGGAAACGAGTGGCGTGGGGACCCACAACGCGCCCGCGAAGATCAAGAGCACGATCGCCATCGGCCGCTCGGTCGACTCCAGAGTCGTGTGTAGGAGCTGGCCACCCCGCGCGAAGTTCACCAGAACGAAGCCCATGGCGAGATTGACTGCCAGGGGCGAGAGCTGAAGGAAGAACGCTCCGCCCGACGCGAAGGCGATGATTCCGACCAGCGCCAAAAACCGGGAGTTGTCCGATTCGTCGCCTGCCAAGAAAAGCGAGAATAGAAAACCAAGCGCGCCTCCGAGCAGGACGGTGACCCATGCCCAAAGCGCGGGAGAATAGACCGGCGCCTCCGGATCGTTCTCGTGGAACACGCAGAAGATGAGACCGAACGCGAGGATGACGGCGATGTCGCCGAGTCGAGTGCCGTTGCGAAGCAAGGGAGCCAGTCGCCCGCTGATCTCGTAACGGCGCGCCAACAGGTCGAAGGGCTCCGCCGAATCGGCGGCGGCGAAGCATGCGAGCGCGGCGGCGCTCAGCGCGGCCGTGCGGGTCGTGGTCTCGACGTATCCCGTCGCGGTGAAGAAATAGTACGAGCCGAAGCCCACGGCGGCCCCTGGCAATAGATGATGGAGAAAGACGATCCGCCAAGTCGCAGGGTCGAGCTTTTGGAGGCTCGCGAAATCGAAGTCGGTGTCACGGAGAAGGCTCACCCAAGCTGCGGCGAGCTCGATGTTCGTAAGTAACCACGTGAGATTGTCGAAGGCGCCGATGGCCGGAAAGGTCGGTCCGAGCAGCACGCCGAGCAAGAGATACTCCGCTCCGCTCACGACGAGGAATCGCCGCTGCAAACGCTCCACGACGTTGTGGGCCAGCACGTAGGCCACGCCGATGACGACGACCAACAGGACCACCGTCCCGAGGTCTACGGCCTCGTTCCCGCCGGCACCCTTCGTGCTCGCCGCATGTGCGACCCCCGGCAGCGCTGCCGATGCCAGCAACGCAGTCCCCATCAGCCTCCGCGCCATACCCGGCCAATTGTGAAGAAGAAGCCGGCAGAGCGGTAGTTTCAGGCTGGACAAGTGTTTAGCGCGAAGCCCGACCCTCGTCTCGCAGGCCATCCAGCACACCGGCGATGAAGCGCTTGGCCGTGGCGACCGGCTCTCCCTCGATCTGCTGACGCGCCGACGCGAGCGCGAGGGCCTCGACCGCGCCGAGCACCGCCAAGGCGCTCACGCGGGCATCGGAAACCGGCAAAAAACCGCGGTCCCGGGCCGCCTCGCTCAGTGCGATCGCACGGTGGTCGAGCTCGGTTGCCAGGTCCGAAATCGCCTGCCGCGCGGGCGTGGCCGGTGCGCGACGTTCCTGCAGATAGAGACAAAGCGCGTCCGGGTAGGCCGAAAGCACGTGCCCGAGTCGACTGCCGAGCTGCGCATAGGCCGCCGCCGCGTCTTCCTTGCTGACCGCCGTGCGAAGCTGCCGCTGGCAATGGTCCACGGCGCTTCGCGCCGTCTCTGCGACCGGCTCGACCACGGCTTCGACCAGGTCGGCTTTGTCGCGGAAATAACGGTAGAAATTCCCTTTCGCCATGCCGGCATGGCGAGCGACTTCGTCGATGGTCACCGCCTCGATGCCGCGGGCCAAAAAAAGCGAGAGGCCTGCCTCGACCAGATCCTGAACCCGTCGCCGACGATTGAGATCACGCTTGCCACCTACGGCTCCTGGTCGTTCGACCGGTCCTGCACGCCTCGGCCGTCGTTCCTCGTCCATACGGTTGCTCCTCCGGGCAATTTCGAGCTTGCGGGTCGAATATGGGGCACGGGCTGCACACGTAAAGACGTTTCGCGAAAATGTTGCGCCTGGGTCGTTCCATTGCGCCTTCCCGGAGAAGTGGCCACAATTCCAATCGTTAGACGCACTGCATGGGGCTTGCGGACCTCCTGCGCTTGCCGGATAGGGGAAGAAAGACTCGATGACTCTGCCAGCCCGCAAACCCGATTGGCTTCGCGTACGGCTTCCCGCGGGAGCCCAGCACGAGGAGTTCCAGGGGCTCAAGAGCCGCTTCCGGAGCCGTGGATTGCATACCGTGTGCGAGGAAGCGCGCTGTCCCAACATCTTCGAGTGCTGGGGGCAAGGCACCGCCACCGTGATGATCCTCGGGGAAATCTGCACACGCGGCTGCCGATTCTGCTCGGTCCAAACGGGCAAGCCGGGCGGCCTGGTCGATTCCGACGAGCCCGAGAACACCGCGCTCGCCCTCGCCGAGATGGGCCTCGCGTTCGTGGTGTTGACGATGGTCGATCGCGACGATCTTCCCGATGGAGGCGCCGCGCACGTTGCCGAGACCGTGCGACGGATCAAGCACCATAGCCCCGAGCTTCGGGTCGAAACTCTGGTGGGCGATTTCCGGGGAGCGCACCGGGACGTCGAGACCGTGGTGCGCGCGGGGCAGCCGGACGTGTTCGCACACAACGTCGAGGTAGTGCCGCGACTGCAACGGCCGATTCGCGATGCGCGCTGCTCGTGGGACCGTTCGGTCGACGTGTTGCGGGCGGCCAAAGGCTTCGGCGCGGCCGTCACGAAATCGTCCCTGATGGTCGGGCTCGGGGAGACGCGCGACGAGCTGATCGACGCGATGGGAAGACTGCGAGACGCGGACGTCGACGTGCTCACGATCGGTCAGTACCTCCGGCCCACCAAACGCCATGCGCCGGTGCAGCGGTACGTCGAACCGGACGAATTTGCCGACTACGAGCGAGCGGGCTTGGACATGGGCTTTCGGTTCGTGGCTTCGGGGCCGCTCGTCCGGTCGAGCTACCGAGCTGCGGAGGCTTTTCTCGCGGACATGCTGGCGGCCGACGGACCCCACCCTGCGCCTCCCAGCATGGACCGCTACGGAAAGAAGCGGAAGTTGGAAGTGCTGACCTGAGGAGGCCCATGCACGTCATCCGCGCCGATGGAACGCTCGACCCCAAGCTCGACCCGGGGTTGTCCATCGACGAGCTCCTCGCGCTCTACAAGGCGATGGTACGCACGCGCATCGTCGACGATCGGCTCGAAAAGCTGCAGCGGCAGGGTCGAATCGCCTTTCACGTGGGCTCGGTCGGCGAAGAGGCAGCCATCGTCGGCGCGGCCGCGGCACTGCGGGACCGAGATTGGATCGTGCCCTGTTATCGTGAGGTGGGCGCGCTCCTTTGGCGTGGCTATCCCCTCCAACGTTACGTCGATCACATGTACGGCAACGCGGGCGATCCGGTGCACGGCCGTCAGATGCCCGACCACACGTTCAGCCGGAAGCATCGCTATCTCGCCGTGAGCGCACCCATCGGGACGCAGATCCCGCATGCGGTCGGCGTCGCGATGGCCGCCAAAGCGCGGGGCTTGGACGAGTGCGTCGGCGTCTTCTTCGGCGACGGCGCCACGAGCTCGAACGACTTCCATGCCGCCATGAACTTCGCGGGCGTCTACCGGGCGCCGGTCGTGTTTCTTTGCCGAAACAACGGCTATGCGATCAGCCTTCCCGCGGAACGCCAGACGGCCGTTCGAACCTTCGCGGAGAAGGCGTCCGGTTACGGCATTCCGGCCGCACGTGTCGACGGAAACGACGTCCTCGCGGTTTGGAGCGCCGTTCGGGACGCCGGGCGTCGCGCCATCGATGGGGGCGGCCCCTCGTTCATCGAGCTCGTGACGTACCGCCTCGGCGGTCACTCGACCTCCGACGATCCGCGCCTCTACCGTGCGCAAGACGAAGTCGATGCGTGGGCTCAGGCCGATCCAATTTCGAAGCTTCGCACGTACCTCGATCGACGGGGGGCATGGAACGACGAGCTCGATTCCGAGTGGCGGGACGTCTGTGAGGCTGAAGTACGAGGATGCGTGCGCATCGCCGAGCAAAAGCCGCCGCCTGCTCTCGAGGATCTCTTCACGGACGTGTACGCCGAGCAGCCGTGGCACCTGCGTGAGCAAGGCCTGCAATGTGTCGAGGGCCCACGCGCCGACACGGAGGGCGAAGAGCCGTGACGCAGATGAATCTCGTTCAGGCCCTCCAAAGCGCGCTCCGAAACGCCATGGAGCAGGACACCGACGTGATCCTGCTCGGCGAGGACATCGGGAGGCTCGGGGGTGTCTTTCGGGTCACCCAAGGGTTGCAGGAAGACTTCGGAGCCGATCGGGTCCTCGACACGCCATTGTCCGAGACCGGGATCATCGGCGCCGCCATTGGGATGGCGCTTCATGGTCTTCGTCCGGTGTCGGAGATCCAGTTCGCCGACTTCGTGTACCCGGGGTTCGATCAGCTCGTCAACGAAGCCGCCAAGTACCGGTACCGGACCGGGGGCGAGTTTCACGTGCCGATGGTGGTGCGCATGCCTTACGGAGGGGGCATCCGCGGAGGCCAATACCACTCGCAGTCCCCGGAGGCCCTGTTCATTCATACGCCCGGTCTGAAAGTCGTATGCCCGTCGAATCCCTACGATGCCAAGGGCCTGTTGCTCGCATCGATACGAGACGACGATCCGGTCGTGTTCTTCGAGCCCAAACGCGTCTATCGCGCCATCAAAATGGAGGTGCCCGAGGACGCCTATTCGGTGCCCCTCGGCCAGGCCAAGGTGGTACGGCCCGGCGACCACGTCACGTGCATCGCGTGGGGCGCGATGCTGTACGAAGCCTTTTCGGCTGCGGAGCGAGTAGCCGAGGAAGGCGTCGAGGTCGAGGTCGTCGACCTTCGGACGCTGTGGCCTCTCGACATCGAGACGCTGATCGCCAGCGTTCGAAAAACCGGCCGCGTGGTGGTCGTGCACGAAGCGCCTCGCACGTGCGGTTTCGGCGGCGAGCTCGTTTCGTTGATCGTCGACCGTGCTTTTTTGCACCTGGAGGCTCCGCCCCTGCGGGTGACGGGTTGGGATACTCCGTTTCCGCTCACGCACGAGCGGGAGTACCTGCCCTTGGCGCACCGAATCGCCCCGGCCCTTCTCGAAACCGCGAGGTATCGATGACGCAGCGGGCGTTCAAGCTCCCCGACATCGGCGAAGGGGTCACCGAAGGCGAGATCGTCCAATGGTTCGTCCGGCCCGGCGACCGGGTCGAGGAAGACGATCCCATGGTGGAGGTCATGACCGACAAGGCGACGGTCACCATCGGCGCGCCCTGCGAGGGGCGAGTCGAAGCGCTTCACTTCGAAGTGGGAAGCGTGGCGAAAGTGGGGCAGGTGATCCTCACGCTCGACGCGCTTTCCGAGGCCGAGGCGGAAACGCCGGCCCCGCCATCGTCCCCGGCGGCGAGCGCGGTCGGCGTCATTCGAGACGAGCTCCCCGGTGCGGCCTTGTTCGCGGAGTCGAGGCCGCTCGCCGCCCCGGCGACCCGCCGCTTGGCCAAAGAAATCGGCGTGGACATTCGTCGGGTTCCCCCCTCGGGGCCGGGAGGCCGAGTGACCCCGGACGACGTTCGTCGGGCCGCGACCGGAGCGCGCGAGCCGGGCCCGAGCGGACTCCGCGAGGAGCGGCGACCGATTGCGGGCGTGCGACGAAAGATCGCCGAACGGATGCGTGAGGCAAAGACGAAGGCAGCGCACTTCACGTTCGTCGAAGAGTGCGACGTCTCGAAGCTCGTCGCTCTTCGGGCGCGCCTCGAACCCGAAGCGCAGCGGCGAGGCGTCCGGCTCAGCTACCTTCCCTTCGTCGTCAAAGCCGTGACCGACGCGCTCCGCAGACATCCGGTGCTCAACAGCGCGGTGGACGAGCAAACCAACGAGATCGTGTACAAGCGCTACTACGACATCGGCATCGCCACGGCGACGGAGGCCGGCCTGGTGGTTCCGGTGCTTCGCGGCGCCGATTCGCTTTCGATTCTGGAGATCGCGGAGCGTGTCGATCGACTCGCCGACTCGGCCCGACGAGGCGTGCTCTCCCCCGAGGATCTGCGAGGCTCCACCTTCACGGTGACCTCGCTCGGCAAGCAAAGCGGCTTGTTCGCGACGCCCATTTTGAACTATCCGGAGGTCGGCATTCTCGGCATCCACCGGATCAAAGAGCGGCCCGTGGTCCGGGAGGGGCAAATCGTCGTGGGCCGGGTCATGCTCCTGTCTTTGTCGCTCGATCACCGGATCGTCGACGGCCACGTCGGCGCCGCCTTCGCGTACGACGTCATCGAAGCGCTCGAGAATCCCGAGCGGACCTTCCACGAAGCTCTGTGATGGACGGGATCCAGCAAAGCTTGCTGCGTTGGTACGACGAAATGGCGCGCGATCTTCCTTGGCGCCGAACGCGCGATCCGTATGCGATCTGGGTTTCCGAGGTGATGCTCCAGCAAACGCGGGTCGAGACCGTCATTCCCTACTACCAGCGCTTCCTGGAACGGTTTCCAAGCCCGCACGTGTTGGCCGACGCCGACGAGGACACCGTGCTTTCCTTCTGGAGCGGGCTCGGATACTACCGCCGCGCCAGGCTCTTGCACGCCGGGGTTCGCGAGGTGGTCGCCCAGTACGGAGGTCGGGTCCCGCGCGATGCGGCAAGCCGTCGGTCGCTCCCAGGTGTCGGTCGCTACACCGCAGGGGCGATCGGAAGCATCGCCTTCGACGAACGCGAGCCCGTGGTGGACGGAAACGTGAGCCGGGTGCTGACGCGGCTGCTCGGGATCGACACGCCCCTCGGCACCGCGGTCACGACCAAGAGGCTCTGGGAGGAAGCGGCGCGCTTGGTGCCCGCCGACCGCCCTGGCGACTTCAACCAAGCGCTGATGGAGCTCGGCGCGACCGTGTGCACGCCGCAACGACCGGGATGCGGCGGCTGTCCTTGGGCCTACGCGTGTCGGGCGTACGCCGACGGGCAAACCGAGGCTCTTCCGGTGATGGCCCGCCGCAAGGCGCCGCGCCCGGTCAGGCTCACGGCGGTGGTCGCGACCTCCGGCCGCGGTCGCGCCCGGTCGGTTTGGCTGCTCCGAAGCGACGATGGGCTATTCGGGGGGCTTTGGGGCGTGCCGATGGGCGAGCCGGCGGGATCGAAGGGCTGCGACGCGCGGGCGGTGCTGGCTCGGGCCCAGATCCGGGCTCGTTTGAGCAAGAGCCCCGCCGCTCGGGTCGAGCACGTCCTCAGCCACCGTCGGCTTCTGGTCGACGTCTTTCGGGCGACGGGGGCCTCGGCCCGGCCGAGCGAAGCGCGCCGCCGCTTCACCGAGGAAGAGCTCGATCGCGTCGGCGTTTCCACCCTGACCCGGCGCGTCCTCGCGGCAGCGCTCGACGCGGGTTAGCCGCCGGTTCCTCCAGCCGATACACTTCGAAGGGTGGGGATCTTGGCCTATGACGGCGTTTCGAAGCGCTTTGGGTCGCGAACGGCCCTCGACGGCGTTTCGCTCGAGGTGATGCCAGGGGAGGTCTTCGGGCTGCTCGGGCCGAACGGTGCCGGCAAGACCACCCTCATTCGAATTGGGCTCGACATCTTGCGCCCCGATGAGGGTCGCGTGTCGTTGTTCGGCAGCCCACCCGACGCCAGGGCGCTCGACCGAACGGCCTATCTTCCGGAGGAACGCGGCGTCTATCGGCGCGCCGAGGTGAAAGAGCTGCTGGTCTACCTCGGATGCCTCAAGGGCTTGGGGCGTGCGGATGCTCGCGCAGCGGCGGCGCGATGGCTCGAACGCGTGGGTCTGGCCCACGTGGCGCACCAGCGGGTCGAGAGCCTGTCGAAAGGGATGACGCAGAAGGTTCAGATCGCTGGCTGTCTGATGACCGAGCCGGAGCTATGCATTCTGGACGAGCCGTTTTCCGGCCTCGATCCGGTCAACGTGGCGCTGGTCACCGAGCTGATCGAAGAGCGCCGCGCGCGGGGCCAAACGACGGTTCTGTCGACGCACATGATGCATCAGGTCGAGGCGCTTTGCGATCGAGTCGCTTTGGTGCACCGCGGCAGGCTCGTGGTGTATGGGCAGCTCGGGGAAATCCGTCGGCGGTATTCGCCGCACGAGGTCATCGTCTGGACGGCGATCGATCTCGCAGCGCTCGGGGTACGGGCCACCCAGCACGAGGCCGGCGGGTGGCGGATCGAGCTCCCGCCGAGCGCCACACCCGCCGCCTACCTCCACGAGTTGGTTCAACACGGCGTGCCGATCGAGCGCTACGAGCCGCGCCTCGCACGCATGGACGAAATCTTCGTGCATCTCGTGAGCGAGGCGCGCTGAGCCATGCGGATCCGACGCATCGGGGCCGTGGCGCGATTCGAGCTTCTTTCGGTGGTGAAGCGCTGGTCGTATCTGATCGCCACCTTCGGCTTGCCCCTGTTTCTCGCCGCCGTGTCGGGGATCGTCCTCGGGGTGCAGACCTACTTTTTGAGCCAACGGGCTTCGGAGGCTTCCGCGTTCGGATTGATCGACCAGGCCGGCATCGTGGACGCGTCGGTGTTCGAGTCCCGCGAAGGGCACCGGATATGGAGCGCCAACGGAAGCGACGTCGTTCTCTACGACGATCGCGAAGCCGCTTCGGACGACCTGGAATCGGGCCGGATTCGGGCTTTGTACGTGGTCCAAGAGGATTATCTGAAACGGGGCGAGGTGCAGGCGATTCAATCCGAAAAGACGCCATTGCTGAGCATGCGGGGCACCTCGATCGAACCCAGGCTGCGCTCGCTGCTGCGAAAATCGCTGCTTCGGGGACGACTGGAAGCGGACGTCGAACAACGGGTTCTCGCACCCGCCTACTTCGTCCGCGGCCGGCTCGGTGCGGATGGTCAGGAGGTCACCGGTCTCGACGAGGCGCTCGATCTCTTGATGCGCACGACCATCCCGCTCTTCCTGGGCGTGTTGTTGCTCACCGCGCTGCTCAGCGCGTCGGGCTACTTGGTGCAAACCGTCGCGACCGACAAAGAGAGCAAGATCGTCGAGGTCCTGTTGTCGTCGGTGACCCCCGACGAGATCCTCGCTGGAAAGCTGATCGGTCTAGGCGCGGCAGGCCTGGTGCAATTCGCGGTATGGTCGTCGATGGTGGTGGTGGTCGCGCTCGCGGCCTCGACCGCGCTGGCCGCCGTGGTGACCGTTCCGTGGTCGGCCGTGATCGCGGCGCCTTCTTTGTTCGTGTTGGGCTATCTCTTTCTCGGGAGCCTGATGCTCGCAACCTCGGCGCTCGGGGCGAACGCCGCCGAAAGCCAAAAGCTCACCATGGGGTGGGTGCTGCTCGCGATCGTGCCTTTGATGGTCCTGGTCGTGCTGCTCGAGGATCCGCATGGGACGCTCGGGCAAGCGCTGACGTGGATCCCCTTCACGTCACCGCTGACCGTCATCATCCGCCTCGCCGTCGATGCCTCCGGGATCGCCTGGTGGGAGGTCGCGGGGGCGATCGCGGTCTTGATGGGCTCCACCTGGCTTTCGATCCGAATCGGCGCGCGCCTCTTCCGCGTCGGCTTCCTCTTGACCGGTTCCCGCCCATCCCTCGCCGAGCTCTGGCGCCAAGCCCGATGACCCCAGCCGAACAAAGCCGGGTCTCGAAAAAACACGACACGGGGTTCTGCGGAACAGGACGGACAAGCCCGGGCCTCGGCGGAACACGACACGAGGTCGTGCCGGACGGCTCGGCTTGCATAGTTGGCCGGAAGCACTGACGAGGTCGGGCCAAGCAAGCCTCGCCTCGGAGCTCG
>CAZBWQ010000047.1:0-29455 GCA_964495565.1 uncultured Sandaracinaceae bacterium
TGCCTACGTTGATGTGTGGTTTGTCTCGGACAAACTTTTCTTTCGCCATCGTTCGCTCCCTCAGCCGCCCTTCGCCTTGGCGACGATTTCATCAGCAATGCTTTGCGGCACTGCCTGATACTCCTTGAACTGCATCGTGTAGACCGCCCGCCCCTGAGTCTTGGACCGAAGGTCGTTTACGTAACCAAACATGTTTGCGAGCGGCACAAGTGCACGAATCACTTGAAGACCACCCACCGAATCCATGCCGCTGACCTGTCCGCGGCGCGAGTTGAGGTCCCCGATCACGTCGCCCATGTACTCTTCGGGCACTCGAACCTCGACGTCCATCACGGGCTCGAGCAAGTGAATGCCCGCCCGCTTGGCGCCCTCTTGGAAAGCCAACGAACCGGCGACCTCGAACGCCGCCTGGCTCGAGTCGACGTCGTGGTACGACCCGTCGTAGAGGCTGGCCTTCAGATCGATCACCGGATATCCGGCCATCACGCCGCGGCTCATCGCATCCTTGATGCCCTTTTCGACCGCCGGGATGTATTCCTTCGGCACGACGCCGCCCACGATCTTGTTCTCGAACTCGAAGCCGCTGCCAGGCTCGAGCGGAGACAGCTTCACCCACACGTGACCGTACATGCCGCGGCCGCCGCTCTGCTTTACGTAGCGACCCTCGGCTTCGATCTCCTTGGTGATCGTCTCTCGATACGCGACCTGGGGCGCGCCGACGTTGGAGTCGACTTTGAACTCGCGCTTGAGGCGATCGACGATGATCTCCAGATGGAGCTCGCCCATCCCGCTGATGATGGTCTGACCGGACTCCTCGTCGGTGTGCGCCCGGAAGCTCGGATCCTCGGCGGCTAGCTTGGACAGCCCAACGCCGAGCTTGTCCTGATCCGCTTTGGTCTTCGGCTCGATGGCCACCGAAATGACCGGCTCGGGGAACTCCATCCGCTCGAGGATGACCGGAGCCTTCTCGTCGCAGAGCGTATCGCCGGTGGTGGCCGTCTTGAGGCCGACGGCGGCGGCGATGTTGCCCGCGTAGATCTCCTTGAGCTCTTCGCGGTTGTTTGCGTGCATCTGCAGGATGCGCCCGATCCGCTCCTTCTTGCCTTTCGTCGAGTTCAGCACGCCCGTGCCTGCCTGCAGCACGCCGGAGTACACGCGGAAGAAAGTCAGCTGGCCGACGAAGGGATCGTTGATGATTTTGAAGGCGAGCGCGCTGAAAGGCTCGTCGTCGGATGCCTTTCGCTCGAGCTTCTTTTCGGGGTCGTCCGGGTCCACGCCCTGAATCGGAGGCACTTCGAGCGGCGACGGCAGGAAATTCACCACGGCGTCGAGCAACTGCTGCACGCCCTTGTTCTTGAAGGCCGAGCCGGTCAGCACCGGAACGATGCTCTGCGCGAGGCAGCCCTTGCGCAGGGCTTTGACGATCTCTTCGGGCGTGAAGTCCGTGTCGCCTTCGAGATAGCGTTCCATGAGGACGTCATCGACCTCGGCCACGGCTTCGAGCAACGTGGCCCTCGCCTCCTCGGCTCGCTCGCGAAGCTCCTCGGGGATCTCCTCTACGGTCCATTCCGCTCCCAACGTGTCGTCCTTGAAGCGGTTGGCCTTCATGGTGACCAGATCGATCACACCAGCCAGATCGGACTCCTCGCCAAGCGGCAACTGCACGGCGACGGCGGGTGCCCCCAATCGCGCCTTGATCGACTGGAACGCGGCTGCGAAGTCGGCGCCGGCCTTGTCCATCTTGTTGATGAAGCAAATCCGGGGAACCTTGTACCGATCGGCTTGTCGCCACACCGTTTCGGACTGCGGCTCCACGCCCTCTTTGCCGTCGAATACCGCCACGGCCCCGTCCAACACCCGGAGCGAGCGCTCGACCTCGATGGTGAAGTCGACGTGTCCTGGGGTGTCGATGATGTTGATGCGGAACTGATCGCCTCCGTAGGGTCCCGCCTCGGGGCGCCAGAAACAGGTGGTGGCGGCGGACGTGATGGTGATGCCGCGCTCCTGCTCCTGCTCCATGTAGTCCATGGTGGCGGCGCCGTCGTGCACCTCGCCGATCTTGTAGTTCACCCCCGTGTAGTAGAGGATGCGCTCCGTCGTCGTGGTCTTGCCCGCATCGATGTGGGCCATGATGCCGATGTTGCGGGTTCTTTCGAGTGGATACTGCCTAGCCATGGGATTGCTCGAGCTCGTCTCTTTTGGACATGGCGCTTCACACACGAAACCCCCTCCGACCCAGAAGCCGCCCTCGGGCTTCGTCAACTCAGAGAGGGTTGCGAGAGGCACTTCGGTTGCGACGGTTCGTCGCGATCTTCCCGGTGACTCTCTCTATGTGCGCGATGTCATGAGTTCAGCTGCTGCTCCTTGTCCGAGTGGTTTCCGTAGACCTTCCCAGACGCCAACGAGTTCCTACCAACGATAGTGAGCAAACGCCTTGTTGGCGTCCGCCATCTTGTGTGTGTCCTCGCGCTTCTTCACGGCGTTGCCGCGGCCCTGCGAAGCTTCCATGAGCTCCGCGGCGAGGCGCTCTTGCATCGACTTCTCGCCGCGCCCCCGGGAGTACTGAACCAACCAACGCATCGCGAGCGCATTGCGCCGATCGGATCGCACCTCGACGGGGACCTGGTACGTCGCGCCGCCAACGCGGCGGCTCTTCACCTCGACGCGAGGCTTCACCGCGTCGAGTGCCTTTTTGAAGACCTCGAGCGGCTCTTCCTTGTAGCGCTGCTCGATGATGTCGAAGGCGCCGTAGAGGCACTTTTCGGCCGTCGAGCGCTTGCCCTTGAGCATCAAGGAATTGACGAACTTCGCCACGAGGCGATCGCCGTATTTGGCGTCGGGAATGATCTCTCTCTTGGGCGCGGTGGCTCGACGACTCATGGCTTCGCTCTCGTTAGCTCTTGGGGCGCTTCACGCCGTACTTGGAGCGCTTGTTGACGCGGTTGGCTTTGTTGGTGTTCGACGGTCCCGCGGCGCCGGTCGCGTCGAGGGTGCCACGCACCACGTGATAACGGACGCCGGGCAAGTCTTTGACGCGGCCTCCGCGAATGAGCACGACGGAGTGCTCCTGAAGGTTGTGGCCTTCCCCGGGGATGTAGGTCGTGGCCTCGATGCCGTTCGATAGCCGCACACGAGCGACCTTACGAAGCGCGGAGTTCGGCTTTTTCGGCGTGGTCGTGTACACGCGAACGCACACACCCCGCTTTTGCGGGCATCGCTGAAGCGCGGGCGAGTCCGTTTTCGATTTGATCTGTTTCCGTCCTTTGCGGACGAGCTGATTGATCGTGGGCATAACTATCCGAAAAAGCGAGCAATTCTACGAGCGCGGGCACGTTCCCCATGCGCCGAAGGGAGCGAAGGATAGGCGTCCAGGCCCCGCTGTCAAGCGGAGTCTTACGGGGAAACTCCCCGTGTTGACCTGTTGATGAAAAATTGCGCCTTTGCTGCAACAGAGGATCAGAAGTCCAGTTGCAGGCGGCCCCCCGTCGCCCCGAGCTCGAAGCGCAGCTGCTTCGTCGCACCTTGCGGGCTTTCGAGGCCCGATGGGATCTCCCGCTTCCGAGTGCTCCGGATCACTGGCTTGAACCGCACCTCGGCTTCGATGATGCCGGCCAACGCGAATCCCACGAAGGCGCCGACGCTCGCCCAATTGCCGATTCGAAGGGCTCGCTCCACGCGTTGTGCGCGGTCGATGTCGTCCGGGGCGGGATTCTCGTCCCGCAAGGAGTTGTGTCCGATGAACGTGGCGATCGACGCCGCGAGGAACGCCGATTGCGTGGTGGCAAACATGATCCCCAGGCTGCGATCCCCGTTCTGGAACTGGCCGATGCCGAACGGCAACGCGGCAATCCATCGGGAGTTCACCTTCTCCACGGTCTCGGTGGCGGCGAGCCGCTCGAGCAGCTCGATCCGTTGCTGCTCGGCGATCATCGCTTCGAGCTCCTCGGCGCGCTCCCGTTCCCTGCGAGCAGCCTCTTGCGCTTCCTTTTGCGCGCGCTCGGCCCTCACCTGCGCCTGCACCTCCTCGAAGGCCTCGACGACGGCTTCGGGGAAGGCGACCGGATCGAGGTCGTAGTCCGGCTCCTCCTCCAAGAGCAAGCGAAACTGCTCACGAGCCTGCTCCTCTTCGTCGAGGAACATGTAGCTCGCACCCAAATACTTGCGGGCTTCGAGCCGCACTACCTGATTGCGCGCCCGGGGCACGGCGCCGCCGACGAGCGACTCGAGCTGACGCGCGGCCTTGCCGTAGCTCTGATTCTCGTAGTCCCTTCGGGCGGCCTCGAACTCCGAAAGCTCGTCGGCAGCGGCCGGCCGCGCAAGCACGACCAGCAGGGCGACCACGAACCCGGTCAGCGTGGCGCGGCGCATCACCTTGCAGGTGTTCTACGGGGTTTCCTGCTCTCTCACAAGGTCGAAGGAATGCTGGGTCAGCTCTGCTCCCGCCCGAAGCTCCACGACGCTTTTGTGGGTTCGATAGCCCGGTGCGCTGACCTTCACTTGAACCGAGGCGTCGAGCGAGCTCATCGGAATGCGAAGGATCTCACGAATCCGCCCGGGGAGCGTTCGATTGCCGGGCAACGTGATCTCGACCTGCGCATCGGCAGGCGCGGGCCCCTTGAGATAAAGCCTCGCCGGTTTGAACTGCAGCGTGACGGGCAGCTCGAAATCCCGAGCCCCTGGCGGGATGCGTCGACGCACCACGCGGTCTTGGCAACAGCCCTCGGCGCCGACGAAGCGGAAAGTGTGCAGCCCTGGCTTGACGCGCACCCGTTGAAAGTCGGGGCCGTAAGCCGTCAGTGGGCTCCCGTCGACGCTGATCGAGACGTTCGACGGCGTTGGCTTGAACACGACCCAACGGCTGCTGCTCGCCCTCGCCGAATCATCGCGCGAGCCAAAGGCCGCGTCGGATTGCTCCAAAGCTTCGGCGGGCGCGTCACCACCCTCGTCGTGCGTAGGGGCGGGCGGAACGAGGGCGGGCTCCGCGCGAGCGTCGTCAGCCAATGCGTCTCCGCCCGGGAGCGCGGGCACGGCAGGGACCGCACGATCGACCGCGACCGGATTCACGTTTGGCTCTTCACGCGGGTCGGTTTCGGTGCGCCATGCCGCATACGCGACGATGGCGAGCAACGCGGCCATCACGCTCACCGTGGCCGCGATGAGCCGACTTCGCCGATGGCGACGCTTGCCGAGAGAGCCAAGCAGCTCGAGTGCTTGCTCGTTTCCCTCGTCTATGGCCAGCGCGCGGCTCAGAGCCGCTTGCGCGCGGGGAACGTCACCAGCCTTCGCGGACTCCGTGCCGATCGCCAGCAGGCGTCCGAGCGACTTGCTGCGAAGCTCTTGCGACACCAGCGCGGGATCGTGAAGGTACCGCTCGAGCTCGGCATCGGGATCGTCGATCCCCATGTCCGAAAGAAAACGCCGAAGGCTCTCGGTCATCTCGCCCGCGCTCTGATACCGGTCGGCCGGATCGCGGCGAAGCGCCTTGTGCATGATCGCCGCGAGATCGGCTCCGATCTCCGGCCTCAACCGCAAGGGATCGGGATACTCTCCGTCCAAGAGCAGCTTCAGCAGGTGGTGCGGGTTTCGTCCCACGAATGGCAGTCGACCCGTCGCACAAAAATAGAGCACCGTTCCGAGCGAAAACACGTCGCTCCGAACGTCGCAGCGGCCTCCTTCCACCTGCTCGGGCGCCATGTGCCCGGGCGAGCCCAAGATCTGCCCCGTCGCGGTGAAGCTGTGCGTATCGACCATGTGCGCGATGCCGAAATCGGTGAGCTTCACGCCTCGATCTTGGTGGATGAGCACGTTCTCCGGTTTGACGTCCCGATGAATGACGCCCTTGGCGTGCGCTTCCTCGAGCGCTTCGGCGAGCTGCAGGGCGACGCACGCGGCGATTTCGGGCGGCATTTGCTGGTGCTCGACCACGAAGTCTTTGACGGTGGGCCCAGTCAGCAGCTCCGCCGCGATGTAGGTTTGATCCGACGATTCGCCGCTGAAGTCGTAGATCTCCAAGATGTGGGGATGGCGCAGCTTGGCGACGCTCTTCGCTTCACGGCTGAAGCGCGCGCGTGCCTCGGTGGTTCTCTGCAAGTGCGGGTGCAGCACCTTGAGAGCCACCAGACGGTCGAGCGAGGCGTCCCGTGCACGGTAGACGGTGGCCATGCCGCCATGGCCGATCTCGTCGAGGACTTCGTATTTCTCCAGCTTGCGCAACATCGGCAAAGGGAGCTTCGAGGATACCAGGTTCACCGAGCATCGCCCGGCGTTCTCTTCTAGAGCGGAGAAAGCTCGCCCGGCATGCACATCTCGGAATCATCACGAATCGACTGACCGTCATCGCCGCCGGCGACGATGAAAGCCCCGCTTTCGAGCAGGAGGCCTCCTGCCCCCGCGCGAGGCACCTCGAGACGCAGCAAGGGCTGAATCTCGGGCCCGCTCTCGGTCCACTGCACTTCCTCCACCAAGTCGGAGCCTTCTCCCCCGATGATCAAGGAGCTCCCGGCGAGCTGGAGCGATCCCGTTCGAACCGCGGTCCAGTCGGGCCCCGAGCTGGCCGCGCAGCTCGAGGGGCAGCCTTCGAAATGAACCGTATCCTCGCGCAGCGTGCCGCCCGCATCCGTGCCTCCCATCCAGAGGGCCTCACTCTGCCCATCGCTCAGCAAGAAGCCGCCGTCGCGCACGCCATCGAGGACCGAAGTCAGGGGCTCACCCATCTCGTTTCCTTCGAGGAGAAGCTCCGCCGTTCCCTGCGAGTCGCCTCCCGCCACCAGGACATCGGTACCGAGGGTCGTCGCAGCCGGTCCCGACCTCGGTGTGCCGAGCTGCAACGAGCTCACCACGCCGCCGGGGCGTACCAGCGACACCGCGGACTGCGCTCGACCTCCGGACTCACCCCCGATGACCATCGCTCCGAGTCCCGGGACGGACACCAAGCCGGACTGCGCCCCCGCTCCCACGTGCAGAACGACGGGCGTGATCCGGTCCGACCGGTCCAACATGTCGAAGATGAAGGGAGCGGCATCGTCGGGAAGCACCAGGATCCGGCCTTCCTCGATCGAAGCAGCACGGGTTCGCCCGAGCTCGGAGAGCGCCAAATCTTCGGCGAACGGGCGTGTCTCCCACTCGAGCGCGTCGAAGAACTCGACTTGCGTCTCGGCGGCGGAAGCGGCGCCTCCGGCGATCAACGCGAACGTGCCGGACGGGACCATGCCGAAAAAGGCACGCGGCTCCTCCATGGCGTCGAACGTGACGAGCTCACACGACAGGGGTGCCGTCGCCACCATGCGGATGAACCCCGCGCTCGCGGCAGGGACGAAAGCGGGCGGAGCGGCCAAGAGCTCCGTGGTCGGACCCTCGATGGTCACGCGAATTCGCGTCGGGAAAGACAAAGCGGCGAGCTCGAGCCCGGCGTCGAAGTCACCCTCGCTCACGGGATACTCGGCCGTGCGCACCGGCAGGTCTCCTTCCTGGATGGAGATCCTCAGAGCCGTGGCATCCGTGCCCGCAGCCGGGTTGCCGTCGTCCCCGTCCACCAAGCGCACGTCGAAGACGAGCTGAGTGAAGTCGTCGTCGCAGCCCGGCAGAGAGGACAAAACGAAGGCGAGCCACGGAATCCAACGCCGCACTCGCGGAGGGTGCTTTACCGCCACATCGCGAGCAAGTAGAGAACTCGCGTGTGGGCCGAATGCATCTCCCCGATCGACGAGCGCACGCTGGCCCGGTCGCTCCATCGGGCGCCAGGCTTTGCTTGGCTCGATTCGAACCGGGCCGGTACCCGCGACGGTCGCTACTCGTATCTTTCGGCGTGGCCGACGGACGAAGCGCGGGCCGAGCTCGGCAACGACGACCCCTTCGCCGTGCTCGAAGAGATCGAAGAACGTGAGGCGGAGGGCGACGAGGACCGTCTTTCGCCGCGGCAGGTGCCCGCTTGGGTCGGTTACGTCGCCTACGACGCGTTTTGGTCGGCCCCACCACGCGGTGTTGGCCGCTTCGATCGCGGACGAGAGCCCGTCGTGTTGTTTCGGCGCTACCCCGCGTGGATCGTCGTCGACCACGACACGGGCCAAACGTGGGTGGCAGGCGATGACCAACGCGGCTGTCATGCGCTCCTCGCCAATCTGCGAGCCATGCCGACATCCGACGAAGCGGTGCCACGAATCGGCGCGATCCGGGTCGACGACGCGAGCTCGCATCGACGCGCGATCGAAAAGGCACTTGGCTACATCGACGAAGGTCAAGTGTACGAGGTGAACCTCGCGAGAAGATGGTCCGCGGCTTTCGAAGGGGAGCCCCTGAGCCTCTGGGAGGCGATGAGGGAGGCGAGCCGGGTACCTCTCGGCTTCTTCTGGGACGCCGGCGACCATGCGGTCCTGGGTTGTACGATGGAGCGGTTTTTGCGATGGGACGCCCGCAGCAAGCAGCTCGTCACACATCCCATCAAGGGAACCTCGCGCCGCGAGCGCACCGACCCGAAGGGTGCGCGTCGACTGCAGGCCGACCCGAAGGAGCGAGCCGAGCACTCGATGATCGTCGACTTGATGCGAAACGACTTCGGCCGTGTCGCCGAGTTGGGCACGGTGGAAGTCGAAGCGCCGCTCGTCGTGGAGCCCTTCACCGGGCTCTATCACCTCGTCAGCACCGTACGCTGCACCACCCGAAGCGATGCCGGTCTCCGGCAGATCGTCGAAGCGACCTTCCCACCGGGAAGCGTGACGGGCGCTCCGAAGATTCGCGCGATCGAGATCATCGAGGAGCTCGAACGGCATCCACGGGGCATCTACTGCGGTGCGCTGGGGTTCATCGACCGGCAAGGCGGTCTCTCGCTGGCAGTCGCCATCCGGACGGCCATCGTCCGTGGGGACGTGGTCCATTACTGGGCAGGGGGTGGAATCGTCGAAGCGAGCGATCCCGACCGGGAGGTCGCGGAAACCGAGCTGAAAGCGCGAGTCTTCCTCGACGCGGTGGAATCGATCCAGGGCCGCTCGGATTCGGTCTGGCGCTAGCTCGACCGCAGGTGTAGCAAGGCGCGAGCGTTCATGGTGCAGTCTTTGGAAATAGTCTTGAACGTCGCCATTGCGGTTTTCATCGCAGGTGCGTTGCTGACGGCCGGTCTCGAAGTGACGCTCGCCGAGGTGATCGAGCCGCTGCGGGACCGCTCCAACGTGGCTCGTGCCGTCCTGACCAACGTCGCTCTGACTCCGCTCTTCGTGTACACGATGAGCATCTGGTTTCCGCTGGAGCGTCCGTACGCGATCGGAATCCTCTTGTACGGATTCGCTGCGGGGGCTCCGTATACCCCTCGGCTGGTCGCAGTGGCCAAAGGGGACGTCTCGAGCTCGATCGGTCTGACCATCCTCTTGACCGTGCTCACGATCGCCTACATGCCGGTCGTCCTTCCCTTCTTGGTTCCAGGCGCCGAAATCGGAATTTGGCAGATCGCCCTTCCCCTCTTCTTCCAAATGCTCGTGCCGCTCGTGGTCGGAATCGCCATCCGTCACGCGAAGCCCGCAGTTGCGGAAAAGATGCGCGCGCCCGCGAACCGAGTCGTGAATTCGTCTGCTGTGACGTTCCTCGTGCTCGCCGTCGCGTTGCACCACGGCGAGCTCGCCGCGACGTTTGGCAAGGGCGTGATCACGTCCGCCGTCCTGCTCACGGCGGTTGCCTTCGGGCTCGGCTTCGGGTTGGCTGCGCCTCGACTCCGCGATCGCGTGACTCTCGGCTTGACCACCACGGCCCGCAACATCGGCGCCGCGGCGACGATCGCCACGGCCAACTTCGGCAACGATCGACGGGTGCTGATCAGCGTCGCGATGTGCATGTTCGTCGTCTTCGCCTTGGCATTCCCGATCGCGCGCGTCGTTCTCGCGAAACGTCTTCGAGAAGCGTGAGCTCGGTCGCCCGGCTCGGGTCAGCGGCTGGGCGCTCCGTCGATTTGGAATCGAAGCTCGAGCCCGTCGATGACGATGCTCCGGCTCGGGATGCAGCGAATGGGGATCACGACGGCCTGCGTGATGTCCATGGCTCGTGGAACCGCGCACGAGGAAGAGGCGGCGAGCTGCTCCTGAAAATGAGCTGGCAACGAGCCGTCGAAATAGATGCCGTCGTACGATCTCGAGGTCGCCGTGACGGCGCCTTCTCCCGGGGCGCCGAAGGCTTCCGGAATCGGTGTGGAGTCGTCAGGCGTGACGTAGGTCAGCGAGGTGCGCCGGATCCAAGGCCGTCGTCCGTCGTGCACCAGGAGCGCGTCGACTCGCGGGGCGATCATGGGAAGCTGCCGTCCGACCGTGATGTCCGGCTGCCCGACCACGGCGAGATGGCGGCCGGAGGGAGGCAGGCTCTCCTCGACGTGATGGGCATAGGCGGAGGCGCGCTCTGTGCGACGGCGCCATTCCGAAATCGAGGGCACCTTCAGCACGCTGGGAAGCTCCGGAACGAGCCAAAGCGCCAGGGCCGCCATCACGGCGAACATCGCCGGCCGGACACCGCGCGACCCGCGCGTCTGCATTCCAACCTGGAGAGCCACTGGCGGCAGCAAGGCCGCGAGGTACCCCGGCTCCGAGATGAATGTCGCCGCGTAGTAGAGGACGGTGCAGGCGCCCCCGATGGAGAGCGCTCCAGCGAGCCATCTCGCATCGACATCGGCTGGAAGCTCGCTCGGTGCGCGGGCGCGCCCTGCGGAGGCCACGAGCCCGGCCACGAACAAGGGAAGGAGCGCTTCGGCGGTCCACAGAGCCAGAGAGAGCTGGTTGGCCCAAACCAAAGAACGCACTGCGGTATCCGAGAACGGGCTGGAAGTGAGGACGAAACCGTGGTGGACCAGTCCCCGCGTGGCGGCGCGCCACGTGGCCCATCCACCCGAAGCATTCACCGTGGGGACGATCCAAGCGATGGCGCCGAGCACGCTGACCGCTCCGGCCGTGAACAGGTGGGCGAATCGAGCCAAACCCACGGTCCACACCGTCACCGGGACTGCGAAGAGCACGAATGACGGCCGAAGGGCCGAGCCGAAGGCGATCGACGCTCCGAGCCAAGCAGCGAGCCGCACATTCGGCCTTCGGCGGTAGGCCACGCAGCCGAGCAGCAGTAGGCTCGACGCAAACGCTTCGGACGTGTGGGTCTGTCCGTCGACTGCATGAAAGAGCAAAATCGGGTGCAAGGCCACGAGTAGCGCCGCCCAACCCGCGGCACCCGACACCGATGCGAGACGGCGCGCGGTCACGAAGACGACGACGATGGCTGCAAGCGCGAAGAGAAGGGACACGAGTTGGACGGTGGCAAAGCGTTCCGACAACAGGGGACCGCGACCGAGCGCCAGATGCACGCCGCGCAGCGTCCACACGTACACGAGGTAGCCGGGCGCATGGGGATTGAAATGCGTGATGTCGAATCGCTCCATCCCATAGGCGAGATTCATGGCGTCCGGATCCAGAGCCACCGGCCGCGTCCCGGCGAGCCACGCTCCGGTGTGGGCGACGAGCGCCAGGCTCAGCAAGAGGCGATCCTCCCAGCCCAATGGCTCCAAGCGGCGTTCGTTCACCCGGCCGAGGTTGTCGAGCCCCACGGGGAGCGTCAACTTCGTCGCGATGGTCGCCCTCTCGCGCCGAATCCTCGGCTGGCGAAGTGCGTGCGCGTGGAGGAAAATGCGCCCGATGCGAATGCGCCTCGAAACGGCCGTGATCGTGTGTGTTGCGCTCGGAGGGTTGGGCGCATGCACCAAGGACGACGCCACTCCTGCTCCAAAGAGCGGAGCGGAGGAAGTCCTCACGATCGATCCCACGGAAGCGACGTTGATCGCGGAAGAGGCGTACGTCTATGCGTACCCCATGATGGAGAGCTACCGAACGATGTACGTGCAGGCGATCGACCGCACCGCCCCCGGCTACCTGGGGCCTTTCAACGCGCTCTCGCACCAGACGACGCTCCTCGGGCCGGAGTTCGAGGACATCGTTCGACCGAACAACGACACCATGTACTCGATGGCGTGGCTGGACCTGCGAGCCCAACCGATGGTTCTGAGCGTGCCCGAAGTGACGCACCGCTATTACTCGGTTCAGCTCATCGACGCGTTCACGCACAATTTCGCATACGTCGGGACTCGAACGACCGGAACCAAGCCCGGAACCTACCTGATCGCCGGTCCAAGATGGGATGGAGTCCTGCCCGACGACGTCGATGAGGCGTTTCAGAGCCAAACCGACTTCGCCTATTGCATCATCCGAATCGAGGCACGCGGGCCCGAGGACGTCGACGCCGTCTCGGCCTTGCAGCAAAAGTATCGGCTCACACCGTGGAACGTCTTTGCGGGACATCCCCGCGCACCAGCGGCCTCGGGTGTCACCTTTCCTCTTCCTCAGCCCAACAAGATGAGGTCGTCAGGCTTCATCGACCTGTTCAACTTCTTGCTCGAGCACGTCATGGTGACGCCCGGGGAACGGGCTCTGATGGAACGCTTCGCCAGAATCGGAGTTCGGCCGGGGGCCTTGTCCGCATCGCTCGGGCTCACGGCGGAGATGCGCGAGGCCATCGACGCGGGCGTGGGGCAAGGCATCGTCGCCATTGCGCGAGGCGCCCGAGATCCGGGCTCGCTCGAAGGGGTCCGCGCGCGCGCCGCAGGGGGCTGGGTCGGCCTGGACGGGCTGTTTGGCGATGGAGAGAGCATGCGTGGGCGGTACCTCACCCGCGCAGTGGCCGCGATGGTCGGGCTTTTCGGAAATGACTTCGAAGAAGCGTACTATCCGATGGCCAACGAAGACGCATCCGGCAACCCGCTCGACGGTTCCAAGCACGACTACGTCGTCCGGTTCGGGCCCGACGAGCTTCCACCAGTCGACGCGTTTTGGTCGATCACGATGTACAGTCTGCCCGAGCAGCTCATGGTAGCCAATCCGATCGGTCGCTACTCGATCGGCGACCGAAGCCAGCTGCGCCATGGCCCCGACGGGTCGCTCACGATCGCGATCCAGCACGATTCGCCGGGAGCCCGCGCCGAGAGCAACTGGTTGCCGGCGCCAGAGGGACCCTTTTCTCTGCAGCTCCGGATGTACGTGCCCAAGCCGGAAGCAGCCGAGCCCCTCTATCTACCTCCGCCGATCCAAACGGCGCGCTGAGCGAGAGTGCTCAATCGGACAACCACTGAGGCAGGGGCTCGCTCTTGCTGACGAAGGCGATTGCATTGGTCCCGGAGCGCCCGACCATCACGGCTTCGATCAACGGGGCGTGCGCCTGGGTCGTCCCGCCGAACCATTCGACGATGAAATTTGCGCCAGAGCCTCCGGACGAATCCTTTCGCTCGACGAGAAACTCGATCGTTTGCAGCGGCCCGAGCTGGATCAACCGGTCGAGGTACCTCTTGGCGAGCTTTCCGCGGGTGTCGTAGTAGTCGACGGTCCGAACGTACACCGGGTGATGTGGATCGACGTTCCGAATGCTCAACGTGGTCTCCAACATGTAGGGACGACCGCCGTCGTGATAGATGTGCGAGTAGACGGGGACGTAAGCAGCCCGGTGCACCGGGAGCGACTCCACGTCGATGTCCGGAGCGGCGTGATCAGCGAGATCGGGCGGGGTGTACGCCCTTGGCGCTTCGTATCGAACCTTGTCTTCGATCGCGTGAAGCCTCTGCTCGGTGTCGCTCCGACTTCGCACGTACACCAAAACCAGAAACGCGAGCGCTGCGAGGATGAGGATCCGAACGGCGTTGTCGCTCAACCAAAGCAACCAATCGGGATGTTTACGTTCGTCGTTCAAGGCAGATACCCCACCGTGTATCGCACCTTTCGAGGCCAAACTGCAAGACCTCGAGGTCGACGCTTGAGCATGCTCGCATGCGTGTTATGAGGAGAGACGCTCCCGGGTCGTCTAAGGGCAGGACAACAGGCTTTGGACCTGTGAATGGTGGTTCGAATCCACCCCCGGGAACCCCGTCGATGAGCCGCAACTCCTCAATCGTTCTCGGTTTGCTGTGTGTTTGCCTTGGGGCGTGCAAGGGAGGTCCGGGTGCCGCCGACGCCGCATCCAGCAGAGATTTGGAGCCGCGGGCCGTCGCGACCGGGTGCGATCACGACCTCGAATCCGATGCCACGGTCGAGCACAGCTGGCCCTACCCCGCCGACATGCGGAACCTGCGCTGGGTTGGCCGGTACAAGAAGGTCCACCTCAAGCTGAAGCCCACCCACGCGGCTTTTCACACCGCGACTTTGGTGGTTCGGAAGGACGACCGGATCGAGCCCGAGGACAGCTTCGTCCACGTCACGAAGCCTCGTCGTCTCGTCGCCAAGCGCGACCTCTACGTGACGCGCAAGGTGTGGGACCAGGGGTTTCAGGTGGAACGACGGGAGCTCGCGGCGGCAAAAGGCGAGCTCGGAAGCTTCTTGTTCTACAACTCACGAGGCATGTGTCTGCTCGATACCGATCGAGGCACCGGGTGGGTCCCTTGCACCCTCGACGATTCGTTCGAGGGGTTGAGCGCCGAGAGCCCCTTCGCTTGCGAGCAAACCTGGTGGATCGAGCTGAAGAAGAGCAAGCTCGAGCGTGGCTGGCTACGCGTCGACCCAGCGCTCATGGAGCGTCTGCCGGAAGCCGACGCAGCCAAATGAAGATCTCCACGTTCCCCTTCGGACCGGCGATCACGCTGTCGGCGCGATCGACGAGCTCGAATCCGATCTCGCTCGCCCGATCGACGATCATCTGCACCGCCCGCTCTCGAAGAGCGGGGTCGCGAACGACGCCCCCTTTTCCGACGTGGCTCTGTCCGACCTGAAACTGGGGCTTGACCAAGGCCAACACGTCGCCTCCGGGCCTCAGGATCGCTCGAGCCGCGGGGAGAAGCTTCTCGAGTCCGATGAAGGAGGCATCGATGACGACCAAGTCGATCACCGCCGGCAAGTCGCCTTCTTTCAAGTGGCGTGCGTTGGTGCGCTCCATGACGACGACCCGCGGGTCCTTGCGCAACCGGTCGTGCAACTGTCCGTATCCGACGTCGATGGCGAACACCTGGCGGGCACCCCTTTGCAGCAAGCAGTCGGTGAAACCGCCAGTCGAGGCTCCGAAGTCGGCAGCGACCCGCGCGGAGGCATCGTAGCGAAAAGCATCGAGCGCACCGGCGAGCTTGACCCCGCCCCGGGAGACGAAGGGGTGGTCGGGCTCGCGCACTTCGAGCGGAGCCTCGGGAGGCAACAGCTCGCCGCTCTTTTCGATGCGCCGGTCCTCCGTGAAGACCTTGCCTGCGAGAATCAACGCCTGTGCTCGCGACCTCGAGGGTGCGAGCCCGCGGTCGGTCAACAAAATGTCCGCTCGGACCTTCGCCACGGCCCCAAACGTGGACTAACTTCCGTTGGAGGGCGAACGGCGGTATGTTGGCAACATGGCTCGCAGCGTGCTTTTCATCCTGGGCATCGGCGCGATCGGTTGGGGAGCGCTTTGTTTGTTCGCGGGGACTTTGCTGCCCGATTGGATGGGGCTTTCGGGGCCCCAGCACGGCGAGCTGTACCTTTCGGGGCCGCAGCACGGCGAGCTCTACATCGAGTCACTCGGATTGAACGTCGGCCTGTGGTCGGCCTTGGGTATTTTCGCGATCTTCGGTGGCCTTTTTCAGCGGCTGCGTCTGGCCGCTTCCCTCGCGCTCATGGTCGCGGCGGCGGGCATCGCGGCTGGGCGTGTGCTCGCCCTGGTGCAGGGGGCGCAACCGGGCGTCTACACCGGAATTGTCCTCGCGCTCGAAGTAGCCATCGTGGTCGCGGCCTCCGCCGCGTACGTCTCGGAGAAACGACGCCTGGCGCGGGAAGCAAAAGAGCTCAAGCGAGCGGAGAAAGCCGCGCTCGAAAAAGCGCTCGCTGCCGAGCACGCCGAGCACGAGCACCCGCCATCGCCCTCTCCGGTCCAGCAGCCGTAGCCAAAGGCTACCGCTCAAAAGGGAATGTCGTCGTCTCCGAACTCGTCGCCCGGCGGCCCGCTGTCGCTTCCAAAATCAGATGGCGGACCCGAGTCGCGACCGCGACCCCCGCCCAGCAGGACGATGTTGTTCGCCACGATCTCGGTCGACGTTCGCTTGTTGCCGTCCTTGTCGTCCCATTGGCGATACTGAATGCGGCCCTCGACGCAGATACTGCGTCCTTTAGAAAGGATGTTGTTCAGCGCTTCGCCCCGCTTGCCCCAAACCGTGATCGTGTGCCAGTCGGTGCGCTGTTGGCGCTCTCCGGCCCGATTGACGTAGGACTCGCTCGTCGCGAGGCGCAAGCGCAACACGGCCTGTCCGTTCTGGGTGTATTTAAGCTCCGGATCGGCACCCAGATTCCCGATGAGCGTGACGCGATTCAGGCCTTCTGCCATGGCTCCCCTTCTCCTCGCCGTGGTGGGCGGCGAACATACGCGGCCTTGCGCCGCGGATCAATGACCCATCGCTTCGCGTTGCAGGCGGAGCACGATGGCGAGCTCGTCGGTCAGCTCCCGGCGCCGGCGCTCGTAGTAGCCGGGCCCAATGGCCTCGGACTCTCGCTGGCCTTCGAGGGCGGCGATGGCGTCGAGCAACTCCTGCTGACGCTCACGCTGGGCCTGCGCGACCGCCGCGGTCTGGTCCGAAGGCCGCAAGAGCAAGACGACACCGAAAATCAACAGGATGGTGGCCATCACCACGGCGAGGTAGGGGATCGGACCGCTGCCCGGAATCCCTCGGACGTGAATGCGGAGTGGATCCAGGGGCGGATCGCCGGGACGTCGCAGCAAGCTGGCAACCAAGAATCGACGGTCGGTCCCCTCGTGCATGCGCGCGACCTGGAAGCCTTCGACCTCGAGGCTCATGCCGTCCACGTGGTCGCTGATGACTTGGTATTCCATGGTCGCGAACGGCATGGACTGCTGAATCGTGATCGAAGTGCCACTGATCGGGACGTCGAAGGCCCACATGAGGTCGGTCCGCCCCGGTGGAATGGACCCGCTGATCTCGAGTCCTTCGTCCGTCGCGGTCACGCGCTGATCCGTGATGACCGTCGACGTTTCGAATGCCTTGAAACCCTCCGGAAGCCGAATGGGCAATCCGCCATCCGGAAACACGTAGGTCACATCACCCAAGTTCGTCAGCCGTGCCTCCTGGGTGACGTGGGCCCGGTCCTCGCGAAATTCGATCATGGTGCGTCCGAGAACCTGAAAGACGAGCCGATCATCCGAAGTGACCGGAAGGCGCACCACGCGCACTCGCTGTCCCGCGCTCGGGTCGAGGCGAAACGGCGTCGAGCTGTAGAGCGCGCCCTCGTACGGCACGTTCACGCGGTACGAATAGGACGACTCGGTGGAGAGATCCTCGAAAACGCAAGCACCGCGCTCGTCGGTCACACAGGCCTGCATGTCGCGGCCTCCAGACTGTTCCATGATTCCGAGACGCACGGCTTGCTGGGAAATCGGTGCGCCTGATCCGTCGGTCACCTCGATCGCAATCGTGCCGATCGGCAGCGAGGGATCCACGGAGGACGTGACTGGCTCGGGCACGTTCCCCAAGACTCGGTTGACCAGCTGTTGGTCTTGTTGCGCCGTGGCCATCGCGGGAAGGCACAGCAAGAAGCCCGCCAAGCATGCCCTTCGCATCAATCCTCTTTTCTGAGCCGCTCGGCAATGAGCGCTTCGGCCTCGGCTCGAAATGCTTCGGTGCCTGCGTCGAGCTCGTGCAGGACGTGACGCGCCTGCGCGCGGAGCTTGGCGTTGAGCTCTTCGTAGTCTGCGTCGGACAGCTTGCCCGCGTCGTGCTCGAACGTCACGTCGCGGATCTCTTGAAGAAGCGCTTCCTTTTCGTTGAGAAGCGCCTGGCGAGCGTCGAGAGTCAACTGCGCCTGCGCGTCACTCGGTACGTCGCCTGCCAAGGCGAGGCTCAGGCTCTGCCACAGGCTGAAAAGCCCACCCATCATCCCGACGACGGCACCCACGACGAACAACCACGGCAAGAGCTCGCTCATCCTCGCTGCTCCAACCGCTCGAGCTCCTCGTCGAGCCGAGAGTCATACTCGCCGTCTGGCGGGGCCGCCGCGGCCGCCGCGTCGCCTGCTCGGGCGCCTCGCTGCTGCCAGCGTCGCCCAATCATCACGATGACACCGACCGCGAGCACCATGGCCGCCACGGGGACGGCCCACAAGGCGCGATCCAAGCCTTCGTCCGAAGGGATCGCCAGTGCCTTCGCTCCGTACTGCGCTCGAAACGATTCCTGAATGTCGGTCGGCTCCATCCCGGCGGCGAGCAAATCGCGAACCTCGGCACGCTTCTCATCGGCCCAACCGCAGGCACATGTATCGAGCGGCAAGCGGGCGCAATCGCCACATTGGCACAGCAGCCTGCCGAAGAGCTGGCGCTCGACCGGATTGTTGATGACGACGGTGCCCGCGTGCAGGGAGCTGCTGCTATCGTCCTGCGCCGACGCAATGCCAGCCCACGCCATCACCGTGGCCAAGGCAATGGCCAACGCGACCACGGCGGCAGCCGGAGAAAAGCGGAGCCGCTGAGGTCTCGCGACTTCCTCTTCCCGCACGAGCTCTCGCGACGTGGGCCACATGCCGAGAATGGCTCCCAGCAAGAGGACGATGCCGCCGAGCCAAATCCACGCGACCAGCGGACGAATGATGATCCGGAAGGTCCCGCGTTGCGTAGACGGGTCGACGGTGCTCATGATGACGTAGACGTCCTCGGAGGGGCGGCTGCGAATCGCGACCTCCGTCGTCGGCATCTGCGGGTGAGTCCGGTAGATGAACTTCGCGGGCGCCACCTGGCCTTTGGCCTCGCCCGACGGATCGAGGAGCGTCATGTCGGTGAAGATCATCCGCTTGTTCGGATCGGCTTCCATCCGGGGCTGATCGTATCGGACGGTATGACCGCCCACCGACATCGTCTCTCCGGGTCGAAGCGCCTTTTCCTGCTCCACGTCGTAGGCCGCACCGGTAAACCCGATGAACATGAACACGATCCCGACGTGCACGATGTAGCCGCCGTATCGGCGCCGACCCTTCGAAACGAGGCGCACCATCGCCGTGCCCGGCCCTTCACCCCGCTTCATGCGCACGCGCATGCCGCGCCAGAATTCTTGCGCCACGCTGGCCAGCACGAAACCACAGGTGGCGAACGAAACCACGGGGGCCACGGCGCTGATCCACGCCAACACGGTCCCCGTGGCGGTGTCGTAGATCTCGGTGGGCTCGACGACCGCGGGATAACCGAGCCGCTCCCCGAAAAGCAGTTGAAAGATGGCGACCGCGACCCCGACGCCGATCGGAAACGCCAACGCGCGAAGCAGCTTCGAGCCGGTGGCCTTACGCCATGCGACGAGCGGCCCGAGACCGGCAAGGAACAACAGGATGATGCCCAACGGAACCATCCACTTGTTGTAGAAGCCCGGACCGACCGTGACCTCTTCGCCGCGTATCCACTGGCTGAGCAGCGGAAACGTGGTGGCGATGAGGACGAAGACCATCATCCCGAGCAAGACCCAGTTGTTGAGGAGGAAAGCGAACTCCCTGCTCACGAGCGACTCGATCTCGTTGTCGGCCTTGAGCTTGGGCAGCCGCCAAACCATCAGAAGGGCGACCCCGATGATCAGAAACGCGAGGTACCAGACGAAATACTGGCCGATGTCGGAGCGCGCAAACGAGTGAACGCTCGCGATCAACCCCGAGCGTGTCAAAAACGTGCCGAAAATGGTCAGGATGAACGTCAGCGACAGCAAGAAGACGTTCCACACCTTCATCATGTGCCGCCGCTCCTGAATCAGGACGGAGTGCAGATAGGCGGTCCCCACCAACCACGGCATGAACGACGCGTTCTCCACCGGGTCCCAGGCCCAGTAACCGCCCCAGCCGAGCTCCTCGTACGACCACAAACACCCGAGCAGAAGCCCGAGGGACAGGAAAGTCCATGCGATCATCGACCAGAGACGCGCCGCGCGGACCCACTCGTTCCCCAGGCGTCCGGTGATCAGGGCGGCGACTAGAATCGCAAACGGGACCGACCAACCGACGAAGCCCATGTAGAGGGAGGGCGGGTGGATCGCCATCCAGTAGTTCTGAAGCAGCGGATTGAGCCCCTCGCCGTCACCGGGCGTCGTGCGGATGTACGTCGCAAACGGATTGGCCGCGAACAGCATCAAGACCACGAAGAAAATCAAGATGCTCATCAACGTGGCGAGGATCCACGGCTGAAGCTCGGTGTAGCGACCTCGCAGCCAGCGCGTGGCGAAGAACGTATATCCGGCAAGTAGGAACGCCCACCACAGCAGAGACCCGTCCTGGCCACCCCACAACGAAGCGATGAGATACCACCAGGGCATCGATCGATCGCTGTACCGGGCGACGTACCGGATTCTGAAATCGTGAACCTGAAACGCGTACGCCAGTACGCAGACTGCGACCAGAACCAAGGCACAGGTGGCGTAAGTGCCCCAGCGGGCCGCTGGAAGCAGTTGCGGTCGTCCTCGGCCTGCCCCCATCGCGACAGCCATCGTGTACGAAGCGCTGATCAGAATGAGACCGAGGACCAGGGTGCCGAAAAAAGGAATGTCGAGTGCCGGCATGTATGTTCCACCCCCGCATCGAGCGGGTCTGTCCCCTCTATGTAGAGGCTAAGCGGCCTCGGGCAAGCGCATTGAAAAGCCCCGCGTGGCTCCAAGCCAGGCGGGGCTCTCGTGGGTCGGGAAGAACCGGCCTCAGTCGCCTTCCTCGAACTCGGCGTCGATGACGTCATCGTCACCTTTCGCCGCCTCTCCAGTCTCGGCGCCGGCCGCGCCCGGGCCGCCTTCAGCCGGACCCCCGGCCGCCTTGTAGGCCACCTCCGCGATTTCCTTCATCGCGGCTTCCAGAGCCTCGCTGTGGCTCGCAATGGCGGCGGCATCATTGGCCTCGATGGCCTCCCGAAGCGACTGAACCTTGCCTTCGACCTCGGCGACCTTGTCGGCCGGAAGCTTGTCCTTGACCTCCGCGAGCGCCTTTTCGACGCCGTAGGCGAGTTGGTCCGCCTTGTTCCGGGCTTCGACCTGCTCGCGCCGCTTGCGGTCCTCTTCCTCGTGGGCGGCTGCGTCCTCGACCATCTTGTTGATCTCGTCGTCGGACAGACCGCTGTTGGCCGTGATCGTCACCTTCTGGTCCTTGCCGGTGGCCTCGTCTTTGGCGGTCACCGACAGGATGCCGTTGGCGTCGATGTCGAAGGTCACCTTGATCTTCGGGATCCCTCGCGGCGCGGGCATGATACCCTCGAGGTGGAAGCGGCCCAAGGTGCGATTGTTTCTCGCCTCGGCGCGCTCGCCTTGCAGGACGTGAATCTCGACTTTGGTCTGGCTGTCCTCCGCGGTCGAGAACGTTTCTTCCTTTCGCGTCGGAATCGTGGTGTTGCGCGGGATCAGCGTCGTCATGACGCCGCCCAGCGTCTCGACACCGAGACTGAGCGGAGTCACGTCCAGGAGCACCATGTCCTCGACGTCGCCCGAAAGGACACCCGCCTGAACGGCTGCTCCGAGCGCGACGACCTCGTCGGGGTTGACGCCCTTGTGAGGTTCCTTGCCGAAGAACTTGGTGACCGCCTGCTGAACGAGCGGAATTCGCGTCGATCCACCGACCAACACCACCTCGGAGATGTCCGCGGCGGTCTTGCCGGCGTCGGACAGCGCCTTCTTGCACGGCTCGAGGGTGCGCTGAACGAGATCGTCGATCATCGATTCGAGCTTGGCCCGCGTGAGCCGGATGTTCAGATGCTTCGGACCCGCGGCATCCGCCGTGAGGAACGGCAGATTCACGGTCGTTTCGAGCTTCGTGCTGAGCTCGATCTTGGCTTTTTCGGCCGCGTCCTTGAGACGCTGCACCACCATCTTGTCCCCAGTCACGTCGATGCCGGTGTCCTTCTTGAACTCGGCCTCGAGGTACTCGATGATACGCTGGTCGATGTCGTCACCACCGAGGTGCGTGTCCCCGTTCGTGCTGACGACGTCCACGACTTTGTCGCCGACCTCCAGGATGGAAATGTCGAACGTACCACCACCGAAGTCGTACACCGCGATGAGATGGTCTTGGGTCTTGTCCAAGCCGTACGCGAGAGCGGCTGCCGTGGGCTCGTTCACGATTCGCTTCACCTCGAGCCCCGCGATCTTGCCGGCGTCCTTGGTCGCCTGTCGCTGCGAGTCGTTGAAATAGGCGGGAACCGTGATGACCGCTTCGCTGACCGTCTCGCCTAGGTAGTTCTCGGCGGCCTTCTTGAGCTTGCGCAGCACCTGCGCGGACACCTCGGGTGGCGTCAGCTTCTTTCCCCGGACCTCGAAGCCGGCATCGCCGTTCTTGAGCTCAATGACTTCGAACGGCATGCGCGTCGAGTCGTCGCCAAGCTCGTCGAAGCGCCGTCCGATGAAGCGCTTGGCCGAGTAGATCGTGCCCTCGGGGTTCGTGATGGCTTGCCGCTTGGCAATCTGGCCGACCAGGATCTCGCCCTGATCGTCCCACGCCACGACGGACGGCGTGATCCGGTCACCCTCCTCGTTGACGATGACCTTGGGCTCTTTGCCCTCCATCACCGCGACGACGGAGTTGGTCGTTCCGAGGTCGATGCCGATAATCTTTCCCATGTCTCGATGTCTCCTTCTCGTCCCCGAGCTACCGTCGGAGTGTGTCCAACCTAACCACGCGCCGTGACCCGTCAAGACCCGCCGAGAGGCGCTTTTTTCGACGGAATTGGCCGAAACCGCAGGACCCCGAGCCCGGCTTCAACCCGCGATTCGCTGCCTGAGCGCGGCGACGTCGCGGCTGTCGGCGAGCACGATGAGAGAGTCGCCGGCCTCGAGCAAATGCTCGCTGCCGGGATTGTAGATGTAGTCGCCGTCCGGGCGATGGACGGCGACGACCAACGCGCCGTCTTCTCGGATGTTGGTTTCTGCGAGCCGCTTGCCCACCAGGGGGCTCGAGACGGGAATGTCGATCGATTCGATGCCGACGCTTATGCCGCTGCCGAAACGAACGATTCGATCCAAAAAGGCCGTGGTCTTGGGGCTGACCATCTCGCTGAAGAGCCGAACCCCCCCGATGTAGTTCGGAGCGACGACCGCATCGGCGCCAGCCCGCTTGAGCTTGGCCTCGGTGGATGCCTCGATCGACTTGGCCACGATTCGAATTTCGGGATTGAGGGCACGAGCGCTGATCGTCACGAAAAGATTGGCTTTGTCGTCGTTGAGCGCGGAAATGACGCCGCGGGCACGCTCGATGCCAGCCAGCTCCAGGACGTGGTCGTCCGTGGCGTCGCCGTGCACGTAGAGCAAAGTGTCCTCGAACTCCGAGCTGAGCTCCTCGAGACGTGCACCGTCGGAATCGACCACCACGAATGGGACCTGAACGGCGCGGAGCTCTGCGGCGATGTGGCGCCCGGTCGTGCCGATTCCGCAGACGATGACGTGATCACTCAGTGTGCCGATTGCTCGCTGCATGCTCCTGCGCCTCAGAATTCCCCGTAGGTCACCTTCTACAATCAATGCGGTGAGACTTGAAATGAAATAGAGCAGCGTGCCGCTGCCGAGAACGATCAGCGAAACCGTCACGATGCGGGCTTCCCGCACCTCGTTCATGCCCTCGAGGGTCTCGGCGAAACCGACGGTCGAGAGCGTGATGATCGTCATGTAAAAGCAGTCGAACCAAGACCAGCGCCCGTCCCCAACGGCGTAATACGAGCTCGCCCCCACGACGACCACCGCAGCCAACACGCCGGCCGCCGAGATCAAGCGACCGTAGGCCCCGCGCCGCAGGTTCAAAAACAAGACTCTCACTGGGGCGTAGTTGGCGTCATGGCTCGATCCAAGTCAACCCTTGACCGGGCGTTCCGAGGGCGGCACAACCGGCCGCGGTGAGCTCCTCACGAGACGCGCGACGGGCCGGGCGCGGAATGGTGTCGATTGCCGGCGCCAAGGCCTACTTCATTCTCACCAGCTACGCAGTGCAGCTCTTGCTGCCGAGGATTTTCGGCGAGGCCAAGGAGTTCGGCTTGTATTCGGCAACGATGAGCGGCGTGGCGATCCTCACCAACGTCCTGATCGTCGCCACCATGCAGTCGGTGTCGAAGTTCGTGAGCGAAGACGAGAGCCGTGCGCAAACGACCCTGCGCCAGGCGATCCGGGTTCAGGCGATGGTCGGTGGGATCCTCGCGCTCGGCCTCTTCGCATTCGCCCCGGCCATCGCCGGTTTCCTGCTCGATGGACAGCTCACTCCGTTGCTCCGAATCGCCTCGGTCGTGGTGTTCGCCTATGCGATTTATGCGGCCCTGGTCGGAAGCCTCAACGGCAGGCACCTGTTCGGAAAGCAGGCGAAGCTCGACGCTACCTTCTCTACGCTTCGAACGGCCGGCATCTTGACCGGCGCCTTGCTCGGCTTTGGTTCCCTCGGAGCCGTCGCGGGGTTTGCGACGGCCGCAGCGTCGATCGTCACGCTCAGCCTGCTCTGGATCGGACTCGGCGAGCCAGCCGAGCCAGGCGATCGAATCCCCCGCCGAAGGTGGCTCGGTTTCATGGCCCCGATCTGGACCTATCAGATCTGCCTCAACGGCATCTTGTTGATCGACTTGCAAGTGCTGAAGCGGACGGCGACCGAGATCGCGTTCGCGGCAGGGGTCGCACAAGCTGCGGCGGACGTCGCGAACCAGTACGTGGGTCATTACCGAGCAGCGCAAACCTTCGCCTTCGTCCCCTACCAGCTGATCATCTCGATGACGTTCGTCGTGTTTCCCATGATCAGCAAAGCGACGAGCATCGGGGGCCGTGAGGCGGCCCGATCGACCATCCAGCATGCGATGAGGTTGTCGCTCCTCCTTCTCTTGCTGTTTGCAGCCCCCATTTCGGGAGCTGCGAATGGCGTGATGCGCCTCGCCTATCCCGACGACTACCTCGCGGGCGCACCGGCGCTTTCGATTCTCGTCTTCGGCGTGGCCGCGTTCGCTCTCTTCGCGGTCGCGGCCACGGCGATCAGTGGGGCAGGCAAACCCACGGTGGCAGCGCTGGTCGCAGCGGTCTCCCTCGGGACGGTGATCGCCGCCAACCGTCTGCTCATCCTCAGAGCTGGGCTGGGTGTCGAGACCCTCGAGGCTGCAGCCACCGGAACGACCCTCGGAATGCTGGTGGCGCTCGTTCTCTCTGCCGCCGTCCTTTACGGAATGTTCGGGGTTTTCGTGCCGATTCGGACCTGGGTGCGCGGCGGCCTCGGCGCATGGGCCGGGTACGCGACCGCCCATGCCTTTCCGGACGATTCGCCGTTTTTCGCGGTCGTCGCGCTGGTCGCAGGCTTCTCGGTGGCCGTCGCGGTGTTGATCCTCACGCGCGAGCTCTCCTCGGAGGACTGGAGCGCGCTGCGGCGGATCGCTCGACGCGACTAAGGCCGTCTCCGATAGTGGCCGCTGCGGCCGCCGCTCTTTTCGAGCAGCGCCACCTCTTGAATCGTCATGGCCCGGTCCAACGCCTTCAGCATGTCGTAAAGGGTGAGCGCGGCGATGCTCACGGCCGTGAGCGCTTCCATCTCGACCCCGGTGCGGTCGGCGCATCGAACGGAAGCTTCGACCACCACGCAGTCCGGCTCATCGGACGCCTCGATGGTCACGTCGCAACCCGTGATCGCGAGAGGATGGCAGAGCGGGATCAGATCGCTGGTTCGCTTGGCGGCTTGGATTCCCGCGATACGGGCGGTGGCCAACGCGTCACCTTTGGGCGTCTGCCCGGACATGAGAGCGCGACGGGTCTGGGGATCCATCCGCAGGACGGCCCGGGCTCGGGCTTCGCGATCGGTCTTGGCCTTGTGGCCCACGTCCACCATCCGGGCATTGCCCTGCGCGTCGAGGTGGGTCAGCTCGTTTTCGTCGCTCATCAGTCGGGAGGCGCGGCTTCGGATTCTGCCCGCGGGGGAATCGTAGCGGTCCCAGCCATGCGAGCAATGAGCTCTACCCGCGAATGCACCCCGAGCTTCGAAAAGATGCGCTTGAGATACGTGTTGACGGTCGAGACGGTGAGCCCCGTCTCGGTCGCGATCTCGCGCGTGCTGAAGCCGGCCACCAACAGCGACACGACTTCCCGCTCGCGCGGCGTGAGCGGTGCGCGCCGGAGGGTCTGCTCGACGGCCTCGCCCGGCCGGCGGCTGCCTTCGTCGGCCAATCTCTCGCTGTAGTGGAGGCTTCGGGCATAGAGTCGGCTCGCCCATTTGAGGAGCTCCAGCTGGCTGCCCGTCGGAGCATTCCCCACGATTTCGAGGTGAAGGGTCCCCAGGGCGGCCCTCCCCTGGCGCAATGGAAGCGAGATGGTCGGCTCGCTCGCGGTCAGGGCCGAATCGCTGCTGACCGACTCGACGCCGGGGCGTTCCAATCGAAACGCGTGGGCTCCAACCAGACCCGCGATGAGGCTCGCCCCGCGCGCGGCATAGGTACGGACCGGGTCGAGCTCCGTGAGACGCTCGGCGATGTCCATCAGCCTTTCGCTCGCATTCAAACCCGGTTCCTCGAAATGGGCTGTTCGTCCGTCAGGGGCGAAGTCTTCGTCCATCAGGAGCGAAAACCGACGGAATGTCAACCCTTGGAATTCCACGTAAAGGACGAACGCGAGATCCTGCTCAGCTCGAAGCGCTCGACGAGCTCGCGGGCGGGGATCGGAGCATCCGTCGGCGTCAGCCCCAACGAATGAGCGAGCTCCCCCAAGACTTCCTCGGCGGTCCGGCCGGACTCTCGAAGCGATCGAATAGCCGTCGAGCCGTGGCGCTTGGACAGGCGTGTGCCCTCGGCATCGACCACCAGGCCCAGATGGGCAAAGCGTGGCGGCCGATGACCCAACGCCCGGTAGAGCGCGATCTGCCGAGGAGTCGAAGAGAGCAAGTCGTCGCCGCGGATCACCTCCGTGATGCCCATTTCCGCGTCGTCGACGACCACCGCGAGCTGGTAGGCCCAGATCCCGTCGGCGCGCCGAAGCACGAAGTCCCCTGCCACGCGACCCGCAGGAAACGCTCCCTGCAACAGGTCTTCGAATCCGGGAGATGGGTCGTCGAACGCGAAACGCATCGCGGGGTCCCGTTCCGGACGCGTGGGACCACCACGGCAGGTGCCTGGGTAGCGGGGCCCCTCGTCACCATGGGGCGCGCTCGCGACTTCGGCGATCTCTTTGCGAGAGCAAGTGCAGGGATACAGCCGCCCGGACGCCCGGAGCCGTTCGAGAGCGCGTTCGTATGCCTCCGAGCGCCCCGACTGGAAGACCGGCCCCTCGTCCCACTCGAGGCCCAGCCACTCGTGATCCCGGCAGATCTCCTCCGCCGCGCCCGGCACGACCCTCGGGCGGTCGATGTCCTCGATTCGCATGACCACGCGGCCGCCGAGCTTGCGGGCCCGCAGCCACGTGACCAACGCCGTCCGCGCATGCCCGAGATGCATCTTTCCGGTCGGCGAAGGCGCGAACCGGGTGCGGTAGGTCGAAGTCACGATCTCGATCTATACGACTTGCGCCGGGGCGGCCATGCAGTGCATCTTCGGGCCGTGCGGGGACGGACTGACGTATGCGGATGTTTTCCGACGGGAAGGCACTATCCGGGCATTGCCGATCTGATCGCCGAGGCGATTCAAAGCGTCGAAGGCCTGTGTCACGAATTCGATCCGGGCTCCTCGTGGCAGGACATTCCGTTCGTCGTCATCGATTTCGAAACGACGGGCCGTGATTCGGCCGCGGATCGCGTGATCGAAGTGGGGCTGGTGACCTTCGAGAAGGGAAGAGTCGCGAGCCGTGAGAGCTTGCTCGTCAACCCGGGCGTGCCGGTGCCCGAGGAATCACGTGCAGTCCACGGGATCACCGACGAGGAGCTCGCCGGTGCACCCGCGTTCGACGCCGTGCTTCCGAGCATCCTCGAGAGACTGCATGGAAAGATTCCCGTCGCGTACAACGCGGCCTTCGACCGGGGCTTCCTGCTGGCCGAGATGGGCCGAGCCGCACCGCCAGCGATGACACCCGGGGACCTTCCCCCCGCGGTGCGCGATGACGTGGTCTGGATCGATCCTTTGGTGTGGGCACGAGAAATTCTCAAAGAGCTCCAGAGCCGACGGCTTGGCGAGGTCGCCCAGCACCTCGGTGTTCCCTTGGAGCAAGCGCACCGTGCGGCAGGCGACGCCGAAGCGACGGGACGGGTACTGCTCGCGCTCGCTCCCCAGATGCCGCGCGTGTACGGTGAGCTCGTTCGTCTGCAGAAGCGCTACGCGGCGTTCCAGGACGCCGAGCTCGCCGCGTGGAAACGCTTTCGGTGACACCGAAAATCACCAAGGCTCGATTGATCTGGGTGCCATTTTCGCTCATGGCGATTGGCAGCTGGGGCCCGGTCCTGGCCATGTGGCTCTGGGGAATCGAGTGGGCGGGCGCCGCCGGTCGAGCAATCGGCATCTGGTACGCGGTGCCTGCGCTGGTGGCGGTTCTCTTCGTGCAGGGGCCTTGGCTCAAACAGCCGGTCCTCGCCCCGCTCGGCATACGCTTTCGGGTGAGCCCTTGGTGGGGCGTCGCCTGGATGGTTCCCGTCGTGCTCTTGCTCATCGGCGCGCTGGTGAGCTGGCTCGCGGGTTTCGAGCCGGTGCTCACGGTCGATCAGCTCATCGCCAACAAGCGCGCAGGCGTGCCACCCGATCAGATCGCCGAGTTCGATCGATACGTCGCCGAGAACCCGCCACCTGCCCCTTGGATGCTGATCGTGATGGGCTTGCCCGCCGGACTCACGTTGAATCTCATCCCGGCAATGTGCGAGGAGGTCGCCTTTCGCGGCTACTACTTCCGCGAGGTCGCAGGGGGGTTTTGGGCACGCTCGACTCGAATCGGTCTCCTCTGGTGGCTTTGGCTCGCGCCGTCGATTGCCATGGGAAACCTGTATGGAGAGCCCGGATGGTGGGGGGTCGCCCTGGCACTCCCGTGGTGCGTCGTCGCGTCGTGGGTGCTCGTCTACCTTCGCGCTCGGAGCGGCTCGGTCATCGCGACCGCCATCGCGAGGGGCACCATGCTGGCGCTGACGCGCGCAGCGGGCGACATCACGTTCGGGGCGCCTGCGTGGCTCAGCCCCTTCTACGGAGTCTCCGGAATCGTGGCGCTCTCGGTCGTCTGGCTCGGTTTCTGGGCCCACGATCGGAGGCAGCGCACGCGACTGACCGGCAACGGGGAAACGGTGTGACATGACTTCGAGCCTGGGGTTGAAGAAGCGATACGGCGGCCGCGCCTTGGTCACGGGGGCGGCCCGCGGGATTGGAGAGGCCTTCGCGCTCCTCTTGGCGGAAGAAGGATTCGACCTTCTCTTGGTCGACTGCGAGGAAGCGGAGAACGAGGCGCTGGCAGAAGCCCTCCGCAACGACCGGGGCATCGACGCCCGATCCCTGGTCTACGACCTGACCCGACCCGACCTGCCGGAGCAGGCGCAGCGGTGGTGCGAAGACTACGAGGTCGGGCTGTTGATCAACAACGCGGGCATTTCGCAGCTCGATC
>CAZBWQ010000048.1:0-28610 GCA_964495565.1 uncultured Sandaracinaceae bacterium
CCGACCTCGTCAGTGCTTCCGGCCAACGATGCAAGCCGAGCCGTCCGGCACGACCTCGTGTCGTGTTTTTTCGAGACCCGGGCTTGTCCGTTCCGTTCCGTGAAGCCCCGTGTGGTGTCTTTTCGAGACTCGGCTCGTTCGAGGTGGCGCGAAGAGGGGGTCAGTCGATCGTGGGTTTGCCGTCGGCGAGCGTCTTGGCGGCGCTCATGTCGGTGATCCCGCCCGACATGATGAAGGCCATGAACTCCGCGCCCTCGGCGTCGAGGGGATGGACATGGTTCTTCGGGACGACGATCAAGTTGCCTGCGAAGTTGTAAGACTCGGGGAGATAGACCGAGACGTGCTCGGCCAGATGCGGGTCGTCGAACCGCTCACTCGTCAAAAAGCCCAAGACCTTCAGGCCGTGAGGGTTGATCTCGACCGCCACCGGCTTGTCGAACTTGCGCTTGGATCCGACGAATGCGCCGAAGAGATCGCGGAGCGAATTGTAGAGGATTCGAACGATCGGCACGCGCTGCATGCCGGACTCGAGCCAGGAAACGATTCGAGTTCCGACGACGTTGCCGGTCAGATAGCCGATCAGCGTGATTGCCGCGGCGGCGATCACCAGACCCAGGCCCGGTATCGGGGTGGCGAGCCATCGGTCCAGCGTGGTCACCGCGAGCCACACGATCCAGATGGTGATGGCGACCGGCGCGAGGACCAAGAGCCCCTGCGCGAAGCTTCGAGTGAGCGTTCTCATCCGCCTCTCCTATCATCAGGTTGCGCCCCGCGCATTAGCAGACAGAACGCGCCCCGTGCATCCGCGTTTCCCGCTGCTGCCCCGATTGTCCGTCGGGATTCGTCACATGCTGATGGGGACCCTGTTCTTCAGCGCGATGAGCGTCTGTGCCAAGATCGCCGGACAGCGTCTACCGACCATGGAGCTCGTCCTCGGACGCGTGGTCGTGACTCTGGTGATGAGCTGGTGGGTGATTCGGAGTCTCGGGATCGACCCGTGGGGGAACAACAGGAAGCTCCTGCTGGCCCGTGGCTTCGCCGGCTTCATGGGCCTCAGTTGTTACTTCTACGCGATCACCCATTTGCCGCTCGCCGATGCCACGGTGATTCAATTCTGCAATCCGATGATTGCCGCCCTGATCGCGGTGTTCGCGTTGAAGGAGCCGCTGCGCTGGATCGAGGTCGTGGCTACCGTCTGCACCATGGTGGGAGTCGTGCTGGTCGCCCAGCCCACCTTCCTGTTCGTGCGCGGCGTGGCCCTCGATCCGTTCGCCGTCGCCGTTGGTTTCACCGGTGCCGTCTTTTCGGCGATCGCCTACGTCGTGATCCGGCGTTTGGGCGCGACCGAGCACCACATGGTCGTGGTGTTCTACTTCCCGTTGGTCACTGGGCCTGCGGCGTTGCCCGTGTTGGCGCTCGAAGGCATCGTGGTCCCCCGCGGCGTCGAGTGGTTGCTGTTGCTGGGTATCGGGGTGGCTGCCCAGCTCGGCCAAATCGAGATCACCAAGGGGCTTCGCCTGGAGACCGCCGGGAGGGCGTCCGCGGTCACCTACTTGCAGATCGTGCTCGCTTACACCTGGGGCATTCTCTTGTTCGGGGAGTATCCCAATGCCCTGAGCGTGCTCGGCGCCATTCTCGTGGTCGTCGGCGTTCTGACGGTCACCAGGCCGCCGGTCACCTCATGACCCGCTCACCCGTCCGACAGCGGCTCGAAGAGCGCCGGGTCGACATCGAGATCTTCCAGCCGATTGGCGCCGCCTAGATTCGTGATGAAGGTCATCAGCTTGCCTGCGCTCTCGTGCTGCGTGGAGATTTTCGCGCCGGTGCTCAGTGTGACCCAGCCCTCCCACGTGGTTTCGACGCCCCCGATGGGAATGATCTGCACCCACATGCGCCAAGCCTGCGGGAGACCGTCGGGTCCCGGAATCCACAGGTAGGCATCGCCAGGAGTCACGCCGCCGGAGGTGTAGGTCACCAAGAGCCCCTCGGTGCCATCCTCGAGCTTCACCAATCCGCGTTCGACGCCAGGGTCGAAAAACTTCACGATCGGATTCAGCCAAAACGAGTCGTTGATCCAATAGCGGTACGCGGTCTGCAAGGCTTCGTCGAGATCGGCGCCTTGCTGCTCGGTCCCATTTCGCCATGCGCGGCCGCTTTGATCGCTCGTTCGGAACAACGCGCGCGACTCGCCCCACTCGAGCTCCACGTGGCCCTCTTCCTTGTCCCAGACGTAGTGATGCCGGTCGAAGAACGACCAACGCACGAACCGGGTCTGTTCCCATGCCTCTTTGTGGACTGCGCTTTCCATCGACCTGGCCAGCGCATCGGCTTCGGGACCGGGGCGGCCCTCGGGCCGGGGCTCGTGAAACGAGTATGCGACCACCACGAGAGCCAGGAGCCCCAAAATTAGAACGGCGGCGAGAATCTTGAATGCGCGCATCACGGAAACCCGAGCCTACACTGTGCAGAAGGACCACAAAAGCGCTATGAGTCGTCCCATGGCGCATTCTGCACGACCTCATGGAGGCGGTCCCGACTTGCCTCGGATCGACACCAGGGAGCGCGGCGCCCCGAGGGATGGGGAGCCACAGCTCATGGATCGACGGCTGTTCATGCAGCTCTTGGTTTTTCAGGTGCCGGTCGGCACGTCCATTTCCTCCAATCAAGACGCGTTGATGTCGGCTCTCGAGGAAAAGGGCGTTTCGTCGGTCGTGTATGCCGACGTCAACGACCCGCGGGGAATTGCCCTGCTCACCTTCGGTGAAGATCCCGCGATCTTCGTGGATGCGGTGCGTCCCCTGTTCGAGGCGGAGCCGATGCGAAGCTGGACGCTGCGGCCGGAGCTCACGATGATCGGCCGCACGTATAGCAGCGGCTACGAAAACGATCTCGCGTTTTGGCTCTTGGAGCGGCCCCGGCAGACGGTGTTGAATCCCGAGTGGAACTGGGCCGTGTGGTATCCGCTTCGACGCACGGGAGCGTTCGAGCAGCTCGAGCCGAAGGAAAAAGGCGGCATCCTGCGAGAGCATGCGACGATCGGACGCGCCTACGGCGACCAGAACCTCGCGCACGACGTCCGGCTCGCCTGTCACGGTCTCGACGTCAACGACAACGAGTTCCTCATCGGGCTGATCGGAGCGGATCTCCACCCCCTCTCTCACGTCGTCCAGGCGATGCGCGGGACGGTCCAGACCTCCCAGTACATCCAACACATGGGTCCTTTCTTCGTGGGTCGTGTGATCGGCCGAAACGAAGGCCCGCAGAAGTAGGCGCGGATGCCCGGGAGCACGTTCGGCCAGCTTTTTCGCGTGACCACCGCAGGGGAGAGTCACGGGCCGGCCAACGTCGTCATCATCGACGGGTGCCCTCCGGGTCTCCCGTTGTCGGAAGAGGATCTGGTGCGCGATCTCGACAGGCGACGCCCCGGTCAGAGCAAGATCGTCACCCAAAGAAAAGAGCCCGATGCTCCCGAGATTCTGTCCGGCGTGTTCGAAGGTGAAACCACGGGCACTCCGATCGCGATCGTCGTGCGCAATCAGGACCAGCGTTCGCGTGACTACGGAAACATCAAGGACGTGTATCGGCCAGGGCACGCGGATTACACCTTCGACGCCAAGTTTGGCCGCCGAGATTATCGCGGCGGAGGGCGGAGCAGCGCGCGTGAGACCGTCGCCCGGGTTGCGGCGGGCGCAGTCGCCAAGAAGCTGCTCGCGCACGCGTTCGGCGGCGAGGTCGTCGGCTACGTGACGCGAGTCGGCGACATCGAAGCTTCGATCGTGGGCCGCGTCACCCTCGACATGGTCGAGCGGCTCCCCGACGGGGAACCCAACATCGTGCGCTGTCCCGATGCAGACGCCGCCGCGCGGATGGTCGAGTTGATCGCCAAAGTGCGCAAAGATCAGGACTCGGTCGGCGGCATCGCCGAGATCGTGGCTTACGACGTTCCAGCCGGGCTCGGGGAGCCCGTGTTCGACAAGCTGAAGGCCGACCTCGGCAAGGCCTTGTTCAGCCTCCCCGCGGTCATGGGCGTCGAATACGGCGCAGGCTTCGCGGTCGCATCACTTCGGGGAAGTCAGAGCAACGACCCCTTCGAAGCGGATGCGAAGGGCGAGATTCGCACGCGCTCCAATCGCCACGGTGGAATGTTGGGGGGCATCTCGAGCGGGATGCCGATCGTCTTGCGTGCAGCGATCAAGCCGACGAGCAGCCTTCCGAGGGCGCAGGACACGGTGACTGCGAGCGGAGAGCCGACGACCGTTCGCACGACCGGGCGTCACGATCCTTGCCTTCTTCCCCGGTTCATTCCGATGGGCGAGGCCATGGTGGCGCTCGTTCTGGCCGATCACTGGCTTCGCTGGAAAGCGATTCGCGACTAGCGAGCGAAGTTCCAGGCGACGATGGCGATCGCGGCCGTCACGAGGACGGCCGTCCAGAGGAGGCTCGCGCCCTTGCCATCCTTCGACGACTCGGAGCCCACGGCTTTCCGGAACCCGTGCACCATGTTGCCCATCACGCCGGTGGTTTGTCCGCCTCCGACCGTGTTGCGGGACGGTCCGCGGCCTTTCTTCTCTCGCTTCTTCTTGGTGGAGCTCTTCTTTTGGTACTGCTTGGACATCGCACCCCGATCCTATCTGGGATCCACGCTCGCGTGAACCGATTTCGTGAAGGGTGTGAGCGTGTAGTGCGGTATAGGTTGCCGGTCCCGGCGGCACCTGTCGTGTGTTTGCTCACAAGTCCCGAGGATGGCGGGCTGGCGGTCGGTGAGTCGATGCGCGAGCCACTGGGCTTTGGCTTTCGCCGCCTGCGGGCTGCCGAGCGCCTCGAGCGCGAGGAATCGACTGCGCAGCAAGCTCTCCTCGCGCGGCGCAAGCGCGAGCCCCCGGTCGGCGGCCTCGAGCGCTTCGTCGTTCTCGGAGAGGCTGCCGAGCGCACGCGCCAGATCGCGCCAAGCCCGCCAGTCGAGCGGCGATGCCACGGTCACCCTTCGATACGCTTCGGCTGCGGCGGTCCAGCGCCACGTGCGCGCATAGGCGTCTCCTCGAAGGCGATCGAGCACCGGATGCGGCCCGATCGAGGCTTCGGCGCGGCTGGTGAGCAAGCGTGCTTGCTCCACCTTCCCCTCGATGGCCGCGACGCGTGCGCGGAGGATCAGCGCCCGCGCTTGCGCCTCCTTCGGACCTTCACGGCGCGCAACCGCGAGCGCCTCGTCGATGGCCGGAAGCGCCGCTCCGACGTGCTCCTGCGTGCCATGCAGGAGCGCGAGCCCCTGCGCGAGCAGCCTTTCGATGACGGGCCGTGCAGGGCCGCCGACACGCGGGCGGGCTGCCGCGTCGCCGCCCACCCAGGCGACGGCCCGCGCCATCTCGGTGACGGGTTGGGGCTGACAAGGGTCTAGGGGGACTTTGCCACGGCGAGCGGCGCCCTTGGCGAACTCCACGCCTCGTTCGGTTCGGCTCGCCTCGCAGGCGAATGCTTGAAAGCGCAGGTTGTGCTTGCGGTGCATCAGTCGGGCTTCGAGGCGGAGTGGAAGACGCAGCCGTCGTGGAAGCCGAATGGAGTACCGAATGGCCTGGGCATCGTGTGCGTCGAGCGTTCGATCGAACGCCGGCGCGAAGAAACGGTCGACTCGATGCATGAGCTCCGGATTCCCCTCTTGGTCGAGCATCGTCGCCCGGAAGACGAAGACCTCCTGCTCGCCGTCTCCAGTCGGGCGAGAGGCCGCGAGCAGCTCGCCGTCCGCGTCCCTGAGCTCGACCTCGATCCACGTGTCCTGGAGGTCGCGAACCCCGCCCGGAAAACGGTGACCCGTTCCCTGGTTTTCCACCAAGACGTCGAACACCAAGTGCTCACCGCCGTGAAGCTCGGATCGCTCGGGCAACAGATACCGACGCCCATCTGCACTGATGCTTCCGAAATCGAGCACGGCAGCCTCTCGCAATGCCGACGCGGCTCCTTCGAGCATCGGCGGATCGGGTAACTGCGCGGCCATCGCCGTATGGGAGGCGGCCCAGCGGTGTGCGCGGATTTCGCCGTCCGCGTAGGCAGCCATCTCGGATTCGGACGCCGGCTCCCGCGGCATGTGGCAGTCCTGACAGCGCTTGGCGTCCACGGACACCAAATGCTCCGGAGTGCCACCGCCGAACGCGGAAGAGGCCCAGTCGCCCAGGTCGTCGATTCCGCCGAGGTGGACCGGATTGCCGATGGACGGACCCGAAAACGACCGGTGGCAGGATCCGCAAAGCGCGACCGTGCGAAGCGGGTCGAGCGCGAGCCTCTCGCGATGGGCTCGGATCTCTTCGAGGCTCGCCGGATCGGGCATCAAGACGGGGTCACTCGTCAAGGTGAAGCTTGCGTTCCCGTCGGGCCGAGACGACTCGACGCTGTGGCAAACCAGGCACGTAATCCCGGCATAGGCGAGGTCGTCATCGGGGCTGACCTCGTCGTCGATGCCGCCCGACGAGAGCAACAAGGGGTCGTGGCAGCCCGCGCAAAAACGGCTTTCGGCGCGGCCGCGCGCCTCCCGAAACGAATCGACGCTCGCACGATACCAGGGGTTGTCGAACGAGGCGTAGGCGTGTGCGCTGTGCATCCAGTGGGACGCGACGTCCGGATGGCATTGCGCGCAATCCTCCGTGTTGGCGAGCTTGCTCGCGTCGAGTTCCGGAGCCTGGAGGAGGGACGGAAGCCAAGGGGGCATCGGGCGCTCGGGCGGCTCCTCGCGGCAGCCCGCCGCCGCCAGAATTGCTCCGAGCACCAACCAGCGCGTCATGGTGGCTAGGACGTACGAGGGCGGATTTCGATCTGGCCGATCGTCAAAGCGTCCCGACGCTCACGAAAATCTGCGTCAACAACGCGTCGGCCATCAGAATGCTGATGGAAACGACGACCACGGCGCGTGTGGTCGATCGTCCCACCCCCTCGGTGCCTCCGCGGGTCTGGAGCCCGAAATGACAACCGAGGATCGCGATCAAAAAGCCGAAAAACGGCGTCTTGAAGACGCCGCTCGAAAAGTCGTTGAGCCCGAGCGTGTCGAGCGCGGTCGAGTAGAAGAAGGTCATCGGGATCCCGTACGACAGCGCGGCGACCAACATCGAGCTGATCATGCCCAGGATGAACGCAATGAAGGTGATCAGCGGCATGATCACGATGCAAGCCGTCATCCGTGGCACGACCAGCTTGCGGATCGGATCCGCGCCGAGAGCCCGAATCGCATCGACTTGCTCGGTGACCGTCATCGAGCCGAGCTCCGCGGCGATGCCCGCCGCGATCCGGCTTCCTACGACCAAGGCGGTGAGCGACGGCGCGAGCTCGCGGGCCTCGGAGACGGCCACGACGCGACCCAAGGTTTCCTTGGCGCCGAATGCTTCCATGGAGACCGCGAATTGAATGGTCATCACGATGCCGACGAAGATCGCCGTTGCGGCGGCAATGGCGATGCTTCGCACCCCGAGCTGCTCGAGCTGGTAGATGAACTCGGACAGATCGAAGCGCGACGTGAACATCGTGCGGAAGGTCCGAGTTGCGAGCAGGGTGGACTCCCCGACCTCCTCCACGAAGAAACGAAGCCTTTTGATCTGGTAATCTGCCCAGGTCGTGAAGCTTCGCGGCCGCGTCGAGGGTGCAGCGCTAGTCACGGCTTGCCCTCGTGTCCGTCGTGAAGCCAGCCAGCATTTGGTCGAAATCGCCCAAGGCCCCCTCGAATCCAGGGCCCGGTGGACCCACCAGGCCGAAATCGTAGACGCAGCCGTCTTTCTTCAAGATCTGCAGCAGGATGTCACGCGGAACGCCGTCGAGCTTGGCCTCCAGGCGGGTGCGAAGCGCTTCGCGGCCGTCCATGGGCACCAGGTTCTCCTCGAGGATCTCGCGGTCGGTGAATCCGATCAGCAGGTGGTTGCGCAACGCTTTGAGCGGAATGTCGAAGGCGGGGTCGCAGGTCGAGTCTACGTGCATCACCGCGCCCTTGGTCGGGTTGTGCCAGGCGAGATCGTTTTGGCGGTCGACCGTGACGCGTTCCCAGCCGGAGCCGATCGCGCCGATTCGATAAGAGACGTGCGGGCCCCGATAGATGCCGTCGTCGAGCGTGCCCGTGGTCGCACAACCGACCGTGCTCAGGCTCATCGAGAGCCAGATTGCCAGCCGCCGCTTCACGGGGCCGACTCTAGCAGGCCGGGCTTTGTTGTCGATTTCGACATCCGCCGGCGACCGCCTGTGCCTTTCGGCCGGGCGGGGGCCCAATATGGACTTCCGGGCGGGCAGGTGTTCAGTCCGGCGCGGGCAAGTTTGTGCCGGCCAACGGCTGCGATATCCTGAATACGTGCGTTTGTGCGTTCAATGCGGTGCGTCAGTCGAGGATGGGGCACGTTTCTGCTCGGCTTGCGGTGCGCCGTCGGACGAGGTCGGAGGCCGAGGATCGGCAGACCCGCTCGTGGGCCGGGTCGTCGGCGGAAGCTACTTGTTGCAGGAGGTGGTGGGTGTCGGCGGCATGGGACGGGTCTACAAGGCCGAACAGTCGACGCTCGGACGCACGGTCGCGGTCAAGGTCATCCACCCGCACCTTCTCGGAGACGAGCAGACCGTAGCGCGCTTCTATCAAGAGGCGCGGGCCTCGAGTCGGCTGAACCATCCCAATAGCGTCAGCATCATCGATTTCGGACGCACGGACGACGGTGTGCTGTATCTCGCGATGGAGTTCTTGAACGGCAAGGACCTCGCGCTGGTGATGCACGAGGAGGGCCAGCTGCCGATCGAGCGCATCTGCAAGATCTTGATCCACACGCTGGATGCGCTGGGCGAGGCGCACGAGCTCGGGATCGTGCACCGCGATCTCAAGCCCGAGAACATCATCTTGCGCCCGCTCCGTTCGGGCGAGGACCTCGTCAAAGTCGTCGACTTCGGTCTCGCTACCATCGTCGGCAAGGAGAGCTCGATCACCAAGCCGGGTTTGGTCTGCGGCACGCCCGACTACATGTCGCCCGAGCAGGGCCGTGGAGACGGTGTCGACGGTCGAGGCGACATCTACGCGCTCGGCGTGGTGCTGTTCGAGCTGCTCGTGGGCCGGCTTCCGTACATCGACGACACGCCGACGCGGGTGGTGCTGAGGCACCTCAACGATCCAATTCCCGACCCCCGCAAGGAGAATCCGCGCCTGAGCATCCCGGACAAGCTTGCCGAGGTCACCATGCGGGCGCTCGCCAAGGATCGGAGGGAGCGGTTTCAGGTCGCTCGCGAGATGCAAGAGGCGCTTCGGTCGGTTCTCGAGGACCTCCGCACGCGGCGTGTGTCGGTGACGCCCTGTCCCAATTGCGGATCGCCCGCATCGCCGGCTCAGAATTTCTGCGGTGAATGTGGGGCGCGCCTGGGCTCCGCGCGGCCCGCGCTCGGGAGCAATCGATCGCTGCGGCCTTCGTTCTATCCGGCGCTCGGGTCACAACGCGAGTTCGTGGGTCGTGAGGACGCGCTGCGCGTGATCCGCGAGCATCGTCACGCTGCCGCACAGGGCATGCACTGGGTGCACGTCCTCGGCGAGCCAGGCATCGGAAAGACGCGGCTGCTCACCGAAGTGGCCGAGATCGCAGCGGCAGAAGGCGACCTGGTCGTCGGCGCGGGTGCCCATCCGACTGGCGCACCCGTCCCGTATTCGGCGATCCAGACGATCTTGGCGGAGCTGCTCGAAGCCGACGAATCGGAGCTTGCCCGCATGGCCAATCGGTCCGATGCGCTCGGATCCGAGCTTGCCGGGGCAGGCATCGACGAGGCGATGAATCCCGCCGGCCTCGCGGGCGGGGACGGCCGCTCACGAACGGGTGCTGTCGCGGAAGCCTTGGCATGCGCCGTTCGGCGTGCGAGGAGCCGAGCCTCCAGCGGCAGGGTGATGTTGATCATCGACGACCTGATGCACTGCGATGGGCTGACCCAGCGTGCGATCGCGGAGCTCGCGCGTGCATTGGGCACCGAGCCCGTGCTCTTGGTGACGGCTGGCGAGCACGACCGAGGGATCCACGCGGATGCGATCGTCTCGCTGCAGGGGCTCAGCGCCGAGGAAGCGGAGCGATTCCTGGCCGGCTCCTATCACCTTCGCTTGGTTTCGGGCCTCGACAAGCTGACCCAGTTGCTCGGTGGCGACGTCATGCCCCTGCACCTGGAGCAATTGGAGGCGCTGGGCGTCACTCCGGACGACGGGACGCCCCCGCGCCTGGCCGATGCCATCTTGCAGCGGATCGAACGCCTCGAAGTGGACGCCCAACGCCTGCTTCAGGCGGTCGCGGTGCTGGGTCGCAGCTGCGATTTGGACACGCTGCGCGCCGTTTCCGGCACCGACGATCTCTCGGGTCTCGACGAGCTCGCCGGCAATTCACTCGTTCAGCTCGATGGCTCTCGCATCAGCGTCACGCACCCGTTCATTTCGGAGCTGGTCGCTGCGTCGATTCCGGCAGAGGCTCGCCGTGCGCTCCACCGCCGTGCATTCGAAGTCGCCTCCGAGCAACGCGCTCCCCAGGAAGTGCGCGCTGCGCATGCCTTCCGGGGCGTCGATCCGGTCACCAGCTTGGTCGTCCTCGAGAGGGCTGGCGATGCGGCGTCGCATCGTGGCGACCACCTCGGCGCCGTCCTTCAGTACCAGCGCGCGCTGGAGCTCGCTCGACGCGAGACCCTCGAAAGCGGAGACAGCGTGTACGATTCGGCGATCGCGACGTTCAGCCGGAAGCTCGGGGAAGCCTTGGCGCGATCGGGCGACTCGGCAGGTGCCGATGGCGTGCTCCGCGAGGCTCTCGACCTGACGGCTCCGAATAGCCCCGAGCGTGCGAAGTTGCTGCTCTCACTCGGGCGTGTGGCGGCGCGCAGAGATCGGCCTCGGGATGCGATGCGACATTTCGGGCAAGCGCTCGAGCTCGTGGCGGGCATCGAGCCTTCGGTCGAGTCGCACTTGCAGGTCGCCATCGGTCGCATTCGCCGTGTCGATGGGGACCCGCACCATGCGGCCAACGCGTACCGGCGGGCTCTCGAGCTCTACGCCGGGATCGGCGCACCTGCGGACGTCGTGGCGCGAACGCGGTTGGAGCTGGCCGATGCCCTGACCGCGGCTCGAGATCACGAGGGCGCGGCCGAGGAGCTGCGGCGCGTGGAGGAGCTCGGGCGGTCGAACGGGATGATCAGCCTCGTGGCGCGTGCGCTCGGCATGTTGGGCTCACTCGAGGAGCTCGCAGGCCGCCCACGCGACGCGAAACGTCGGTACGAAGAAGCTGCAGCACTGGCCGCCCAGGCCGGCGATGCCCCCGGTCATCGGCGTTGGCTCTCTGCGAGCAAGACTCTGCAAGCCAGTCTGTAGCCGTCTGCTATGCTTGCGGCATGCGGCGCTGGTGGTCGGTGTGCCTCGTCTTATGCGTGGCGAGTTGCGACAACCTGGGTGAATTCCAGACCGGAGAAGGCGAGGTGTACCGGGGCGAAATCGCCGGCGTCAACGATCCGGAGAGCTGCCCTGAAGGCATCGACTGCTCGTTCATTCGTCGCGGGTTTCCGTCGGGGGTGACCCTGGACCTGACTTTCGATCCGGATCGCCAATATGACGTTCCGGGCACCATTTCGACGAGCGGTGAGAATTGCGGATCGACGTTCGACGATACCCCCTTGCTGTCCATCGCACCACTTGCCCACGACCAGCTCGGCCTCTACGACTTCCCTGGTGGAGGAAGAATTCGCAATTTCATGTTCGTCGCGCGGCCCGAGGGAGGCCCCTTGGCGGGCCGCGATGCGATGGTGTTCGTCTCGCTCCTCCGAGGCGGGAGCATCGAGGTTCGCGTGATTGCAGGTCCGGGAACGATCCTTTGCGACCCGTCGGACTGTGCCGAGCTGAGCACGGGTCAGTGCGACTACTTTGGCGTCTTCGCGTTGGAGCGGGAGTCGATCTGATGCGTGTGCTCGGCATCGAAAGCTCCTGCGACGAGACGGCGGCAGCTCTGGTGACGGACACCGGCGAGGTGCTGGCCGACGTGATCGCGAGCCAGGTTGCAGTGCACAGCCCGTACGGGGGCATCGTGCCGGAGCTCGCATCACGTGCGCACATGCAAGCGATCATCCCAGTTCTCCGACGCGCCGTCGCCGACTTGCCCGGGGGCTTGAAGAGCATCGACGCCATTGCCGTCACGCGCGGGCCCGGCTTGGTCGGGTCGCTCTTGGTGGGCGTGCAGGTCGCCAAGGCTCTGGCGTGGAGCCTCGACAAACCTCTCGTGGGGGTCAATCACCTCGATGGGCACCTCTTCGCGATCTATCTCAGGCGGCCGGGCAAGGACGAGCCCGAGGTTCCCGCCTTGCCCTTCGTGGGATTGTTGGTCAGCGGTGGCCACACGGCGCTCTATCGAGTCGAGGGGTTCGACGACATCGCTCTGTTGGCGCAGACCCGGGATGACGCCGCGGGGGAGGCCTTCGACAAGGCGGCCAAGCTGTTGGGGCTCGGATACCCTGGAGGCCCCATCATCGACAAGCTGGCAGCCCGTGGAAACCCCGACGCCATTCCGTTTCCGTTGCCGATGGCGTCGAAGAACACGCTCGACTTCAGCTTCTCGGGGTTGAAGACGGCTCTGGCGCGGCACGTGCAACAGGAAGGCGTGCCCGAAGACGAGCAAGGGCTCGCGGACTTGTGCGCGTCGTTCCAGGCGGTCATCGTCGAGAGCTTGGTACGCAAGTCGATCTTGGCCTGCCAGCGAGAAGAGATCGCCCAACTCGTCATCACGGGTGGCGTCGCCGCGAATCGCGGGCTGCGTGCCCGTGCACAACGGGCTTGCGACGAGGCTTCCATCGCGCTGTTCGTGCCTCCGCCGGTTTCTTGCACCGACAACGCCGCGATGATCGCCATGGCCGGCGCGCGCCGCTTGGCAGCCGGAGAACGGGACGATCTTTCGTTCGCCGTCTATTCGCGCGACCCAGAGCGACGCCGTGGGCGATTCCGAAGCGACGGGACCCTGATCGAGCGCACCTAAGCCGATGCCGCTCGAATCATCGGACTCGATTGTTGCTCCCTACGTCGAGGTCGCGCTTCCCGTCCCCCTGCGCAAGGTCTTCACCTACGACGTGCCGCCGCCGCTGCGGGGCATGTTACGACCGGGAAGCCGGATCGCCGTTTCGTTCAGCCGGCGCAAGCTCGCCGGCTTCGTCGTCGCGGGACGAGACGATCTTCCCGAGGGAGTGAAGCGAGCGCTGCCGGTGGCCGGGCTCCTCGAGCCCGAGCCTGTCTTCACACCCGAGTTGCTCGGCTTCTTGGAGCAGGCGGCGAAGTACTACATGCATCCGCTCGGAGAGGTGCTCCGCGCTGCAGCGCCTGCGCTTCCGACCGGAGCGATGCGCCGGCTCCGTGCGGATGGCTTTCTCGAGGTGACCGAGAATCTGCCAGGGCAGAAAGTCGCGCACCAGACCACTTGGAAGGTCAGCGCAACCGACCGGGATCCGTCGACGATGCGGCTCGGCGCGAAACAACGAAGGGTCATGAAGCGACTCGAGCAAGGTCCCGTCATGCTCGACGAGCTTCGGCTGAAGCTGAGGGATCCGCGTTCCGTCGTCCGTTCCCTCGCGAGCAAGGGTCTGGTGACGTTCGAGGAAGTAGAGGCAGTCCGAGATCCCTTTTTCGCGACACCGGTCGAACGAGACGTGCCCCCAGCGCCAAGCGCAGCCCAGCAGTTTGCGCTCGACGCGATCGTCGAAGCGCTCGAGGCGAGGGCGGGGCAATCCTTTTTGCTCCACGGCGTGACGGGCTCGGGAAAGACCGAGGTGTATCTGCGAGCCATCGACGAGGTTCGAAGAGCAGGGCGAGGTGCGTTGCTGCTGGTGCCCGAGATCGCGTTGACACCACAGCTGGTGGCCCGCTTCCGCGCACGCTTCGGAGACGAGATCGCCGTCTTGCACAGTGGCCTCACGGCGCGGCGACGAGACGACGCCTGGCAGTCTCTACGCCGAGGACGAATGCGCGTGGCCCTCGGGGCACGCTCGGCCTTGTTTTCACCCGTAGCCGATCTCGGGCTCATCGTCGTCGACGAAGAGCACGATCCATCGTTCAAGCAGGACGAGGGCTTCCGTTATCACGCGCGCGACATGGCGCTTTTGCGCGCCAAGTATGCCGGGGCGGCCTGCGTGCTCGGAAGCGCGACGCCCTCGATCGAGAGTTACCACCGTGCAACTACCGATTCGGTGCGGTTGCTTTCTCTGCCTACCCGCGCGACCGGGGCCACCTTGCCGAGCGTCGACGTCGTCGACCTGAGACGTCATCGGCGGGGGCCCACCGGGCACCCGCTCCTTTCGGGGCCCTTGCATCAGGCGCTCGGCGCGTGTCTCGAGGGAGGGCATCAGGCGATTCTCTTTTTGAACAGGCGCGGCTTTTCACCGAGTGTCCGATGCACGGCGTGCGGCTCCATCGCGGCCTGTCCGGCCTGCAGCGTGGCGCTCACGGAGCATCGCGGCGAGGGTGCGCTCCGCTGCCACTATTGCGATTTCCGTCGGCCCGCTGGCGCGCCGTGCAACGCTTGCGGCGGCCGCGCGTACCAAGCTCTCGGCGTGGGTACCGAGCAGTTGGCGCAGGCCCTCGTCGAGTGCTTCCCCCAAGCCCGGATCGCGCGGCTCGATCGGGACACGGCTTCGTCCGAGGGGGTGGAGGCCGTGCTCGATCGACTGCGCAGCGGGGAGATCGACGTCTTGGTGGGCACGCAGATGGTCACGAAGGGTCACGACGTCCCGAACGTCACACTGGTCGGTGTCGTGCTGGCCGATCAAAGCCTGGGGTTTCCGGATTTTCGCGCTTCCGAGCGGACCTTCCAGCTTCTCGCTCAAGTCGCAGGACGGGCGGGGCGTGCCGATCGTCCGGGCAGAGTCGTCCTGCAGACCTTTCAGCCGGAGCACCCCGCCGTGCGACTCGCGGCCCAACACGACTACGAGGGATTCTTCGCGGAAGAGATTCGGGCGCGGCGTGAGGTGGGGTATCCACCGTTCGCTCGCTTGGTTTCGGTCCGAATCCATGCGGGCGCCGAACGAGATGCGCGCGGTGCCACGGAAACGCTCGCAGAGACCGCACGCCGTCACCACGCGGTCCGCGAGGGAGCCGTCCAAGTGCTCGGGCCAGCGCCCGCGCCGCTCGTCCGTCTTCGAGGCCGCTACCACTACCGGCTCTTGTTGAAGTCTCCCGATCGCAAGCTCTTGCGGCAGGTGACCGCCTTGCTTGCAGCCCGCATCGACCAGGGGCTGTCACCCGCTCACGCCACGCTCGACATCGACCCCCTGTGAAGACGAGGCCGCGGGCTCGAGGATGACGAGCGGGATGGGGCGGTCGACCGTGCGCGCATAGTCGCGCCAATGGGGATTGTACCGCTCCGCTTCGGGCCACAACCGCTCGTATTCGGCTTCCGTCGCCTTGCGAGCGCAGACGCGTCGCTGGTCTTTCCCGATTTGAATGGTCGCCAGCGGGTTTGTTTGCAGATTGAGCCACCATGCCGGAGGCGTTTCTTTCCCCCCATTGGAGGGATAGACGATCCAGCAATCCCCGTGGGGCATGTAGACCAGCGGAGTCGTGCGCTCGAGCCCACTCTTGCGTCCGGTCGTCGTCAGCAGCAACACCTTGCGACCGAGCCCGACGCTTCCGACCAAACGCCCGCCCAACCACTGGTACAGCTTTGCGTGGAGCCGGCCGAAGCGCCGCCAATCACGCCCGCTCATTCGGCTGCTTCCCGGCTACGCTCACCGCCCGTCTCCGTGGAGGCGCATTCCGCTGCGAGGAAGCCGAAGGTGAGCGCGGGTCCGATCGTACCGCCTGCGCCGGGGTAGGTGCGGCCCATCACCGACGCGGCGGAGTTTCCGGCGGCGTAGAGCCCCGGGATGGGACGCCCGTCTTTGAGGACGCGCCCCTGATTGTCGGTCACCAGGCCACCCTTGGTGCCGAGGTCTCCCGGGTAGATCTGCACCGCGTAAAAAGGCGGCGTTTCGACCGGACCGAGCGCGCAGTTCGGCTTGACCCGAGGATCGCCATAGTAGCGATCTTGCGCGCTCCAACCGCGGTTGAAATCGGGATCGAGACCCTGCACGGCATTGTCGTTGAAGCGTTTCAAGGTGGCTTCGAGGTTTTCTGCCGGTATCTCCAGTTTTTGGCAAAGCTCATCCAATGTGTCGGCCTTGAAGAGATACCTCCCATCACGGTACCGACGCGGAAGCTTCCCGTCCGGCATGACCTTGCCCGGCGCGATGGGGCCCGCGATCGAAGACCGCCGGTAGGTCGCATCGAAAACGTGAAACCATCGAGGCGCGGCCGCACCCGTTTTCTGAGCGTCGGCGTACATGCCGTGGACGACGTCGATGTAGGGCGCCGCCTCGTTCGTGAACCGTCGTCCGTCCTGATTCACGAACACCCCGTGCGGCAGGCTCTTTTCGACGACCAACACCCACGAGAAGGGAGATTTCGGGACGAGCGAGACGGGCGTCCACCAGGCTTCGTCCATCAGATCGACCCCCGCGCCCGCCGCTTGGCCCAACCGGATCGCGTCGCCCGTGTTGGAGGGGCTCCCCGCGGTCCATTCCGTGGTGATGGGATGCCTTTGGTAGTGCTGGCGCATTTCGAGATTCCGAGAAAATCCCCCGGCTGCCAATACGACGCCGTGCCGTGCCTCGACGCGGATGCGCTCGCCCTCGCGATCGAGGACCGCTCCGACCACGCGCCCGTCTTCGAAGACGAGCTCGGTCACGCTGGTACGCAGCCACATCGGCACTCCGCGCTCCTTGAGCGACAGCAACAATCGACCCATCAAGGAGTTGCCCGCGCATAGCTTGGTGTCTCGGCCCCAACGCCTTCGTTTGAAATGGCGGAGGCCGTACAGGAGCATCTGCCAGGCCATGAACAGCATCGTCTTGAGGCCGACCCCGATGGCTGCTTGGGCCTCTCTCGCCGTGATCCCGAACTTGCCCAGGATTTGAGACTGGGGATGGGGACGCCGCAGCCGAATCAAATCTTCGCGGAGCTTGGCACCGTCGAAGGGGACCGGGTCCATCGACCGGCCCCCAGGGCGGCCGCCGGGGGCTTCGGGATAATAATCGGTGTATTTGGCGAGGGGGACGTACCGAACGTGTGTGTTTTCATGAAGATACGCGAGGACCCTCTTGCTCTCCCGGATATAGAGCCACAACTTGTCGTCGGGGACTTCGCCCTTGGTGATGTGCTTCAAATAGGTGAAGCCCTCTTCGTCGGAGTCTTCGATGCCTGCTTTCGCCATGCCCGGATTGTTCGCGACCCAACACACCCCTCCCGACATCGCCGTGTTGCCCCCGTACAGCTCGGTTTTTTCGACCAGCAAGACGTCGAGGCCGAGATCGTGCGCTCGTACGGCGGCGGCCATGCCCGCGGCGCCGCTTCCCATCACCAGTAAGTCGACTGTCCGATCCCACTCCGCCATGGCGGCGCTCCTTTGCTGCGCGTCGGTTCTCGAAAATAGAACATGTTCTAGTAGCCCGTCGCTGTCAAACGCTCCCAGATCTTGCGGCACGAGAGGGCGGGCGCTAGGAAAAGGAAATCGTTTCGAGGTCTTGAGCGGTTAGCCGCTCGGAGGTCGTCCCGTGATTCTGCCCATTCTTTCGTACCCCGACAAACGTCTCCGCGAGCCCGGCCGCAAGGTCGAACGGTTCGACGACGAGCTGCAGCAGCTCATCGACGACATGGCCGAAACCATGTACGCAGCCCCTGGAGTCGGCCTTGCCGCGCCCCAGGTCGGCATCTCGCAGCGGCTCTTCATCGTCGACGTGGCGACCGAGGAAGACGAGCCGAGCGACCTGCGGGTCTTCATCAATCCCGAGATCATCGCCACCGAGGGGGAGACGACCTTCAACGAAGGGTGTTTGTCGTTTCCGGGGCTCCGCGAGGACATCGATCGTGCAGCGCGGGTGCGCGTGCGCGCGCTCGACCGAGAAGGCAAGCCGTTCGAGCTGGAGGCCGAGGGTCTTTTGGCCATCGCGATCCAGCACGAGAACGACCACTTGAACGGCAAGTTGATGATCGACCACTTGAGCGTGTTGCGACGCCGCATGGTGCATCGCGCCATGACGAAGCGTGCCGCGGCCGACGCCGCGCAGTGACGGTGCAGTGCGTACGATTTTCTTCGGCAGCCCCGAGTTCGCGGTGCCCTGCCTCGATGCGCTTGACGCCCTGAGCGAGATCACCGCCGTGATTTCCCAACCGGACCGACCGGCCGGGCGCGGGCTAACCGTGCAGGCGCCGGCGGTCAAAGTCCGTGCGCTCGAGCTCGGGCTCCCCGTCTGGCAGCCCGAGAAGGTCCGGACCGCCGATTTCGCGGAACGGCTCCGGGAGCTCGACGCGGAGGTCGGCGTCGTCGTGGCGTACGGTCGAATTCTGCCTCGCCAAGTCCTCGAAGCGCCGCGCGCCGGCTGCGTCAACGTGCACGCCTCGCTGCTGCCTCGATGGCGCGGTGCCGCGCCGATTCAGTGGTCGATCGTGCACGGTGACCAGCAAACCGGCGTCACCCTCATGCAAATGGACGAGGGCATGGATACGGGGCCGATCTTGGCTCAGGCGTCGACGCCGATTGACGCCAACGAGGATGCCGCCGCCTTGTCGGCGCGACTCTCGCAAATGGGAGCCTCGCTCTTGCGGTCCCAGCTTCCCAGGTACGTCGCGGGCGAGCTCGTGCCGCGACCCCAGAACGAACGCGAGGCGACCAAGGCTCCGATGCTGACCAAAGCGGACGGATGGATCGATTGGGGCCGGCCCGCGATCGCCGTTCACAATCTCGTGCGGGGCATGCATCCTTGGCCAGGCGCGCAGACGATGCTCGGGACACGCGGGATCAAGATTCACCGCACGCGGCCCGCGAGCCTCGCCCTCGTCCCGAGGGATCAGCGGCCAGGCACGGTCGTGTCGCTCGGTGCCGACGGCATCGAGGTGGCGTGCGGGGAGGGTGCGCTCTTGATCGAAGAGCTTCAAGAGAGCGGTCGCAAGCGCGTGGAGGCACAATCATTCATCCGGGGTCGTGGAATCGCGGTTGGAGATCGATTTTCGAGCAAAGGGATCGAGGCATGAAGATCTATACGAAGACGGGTGATGCGGGTGAGACCGGACTCTTTGGTGGAGCGCGAGTCTCCAAGGCATCACTGCGTGTCGATGCATACGGGCAGGTCGACGAGCTCAACAGCGTGCTCGGGTGGGTTCGTGTCGAGGTGTCGGACCACTCCGTCGATACGCTCCTGAACCGCATTCAGAACGAGCTCTTCGAGGTGGGAGCGGAGCTCGGCTCGGTCGCGGAGAAGACCGAAAAGAGCGGGGTCCCGCGCATCGGCGAAGATCAAGTGCAGGCTCTCGAGACCGCCATCGATACGTTCGAGCAAGGATTGGCGCCGCTCACCAACTTCGTGCTTCCTGGGGGGAGCGAGGGTGCAGCGCGATTTCATCTCGCGCGCTGCACTTGTCGCCGCGCGGAGCGCTCGCTGGTGGCGCTCGCTACCGAGGAGCCTCTGCGAGGGGAGCTCTTTCGCTATCTGAATCGGCTCAGCGACCTGCTTTTCGTGCTCGCCCGCCACAGCAACCAGGCTTCCGGCGTCGGCGACACGCCCTGGAAAGGCCGGAATCGCTGAGGGGACCCGATCGGGGAGGTCGGCCGCATCGCGGAGGGCCTGTTCCTCGATTGGGATCCGCGCTAGACGGTGTGGCTCGATGCCTCTCGATCCGCGCCTGCCGTCCGTCGTGGTAGCTTGCCTTCTTTCGAGCGCCTGTACGAAGAAGGCCGAGGAAACGACCTCCGAGCCGCGCGGCGCCGCGAGCCCGGTCGCCGCGCCCGCGCCCGCCAAGTATGTCGGGACGGCGACCTGCGCCCCTTGTCACGAGGACGAGCACGAAAAGTGGCGTGGCTCCAACCATGACCTGGCCATGCAGCACGCCAGCGCGGAGACGGTGCTCGGGAGCTTCGAGGATGTCGAGCTCCGTCGCGATGGCGAGCGCGTGCGTTTCCTTCGCGAAGGAGATGCCTTCTTCGTCGAGGCACTCGACGGCAAAGGCGCGCGGAGACGCTTTCGGGTCGTTTACACCTTCGGCGTGGAGCCACTGCAGCAGTACTTGGTCGAGACGGAGCCCGGGCGGCTGCAGGCGTTTCCCTTCGCCTGGGACACCAGGCCGAAGACGCGCGGTGGTCAGCGCTGGTTTCACCTCCTGCCGAACGAGCACGTGCCGCCGGGGGATCCGCTGCACTGGACCGGCCCCAGCTACAACTGGAACTGGGCATGCGCGGACTGCCACTCGACCGCGGTGAAGAAGGGCTACGACCGCGATGCCAAGCGCTACGCGACCACACACTTCGAGATCGACGTGGGATGCGAGGCCTGCCACGGCCCCGGGTCGAGGCACGTGGCGCTCGTGGAGGCGGAAGAATCGCCATTGCCCGAAGACGGCGGGTTCGTCCGGCGGCTGCCCGCACCCGAGGAGCGCCCTTGGTCTTTTGCGCAGGGCCGCGCCATCGCCATGCCGACCCGCGAGGTGGCGAGCGACGAGCTCTCGACGTGCGCTCCCTGCCACTCGCGGCGCGCGGATCTCGGCGGGGAGCATGCGGCGTATCACGACCGCTATCGGTTGTCTTTTCTCGAGGATTCCTTGTACTTCGACGACGGGCAGATCCGAGACGAAGTGTACGTGTATGGCTCGTTCTTGCAGAGCAAAATGCACGCCGCAGGCGTTCTTTGCAGCGACTGTCACGACCCTCATCGCGCCGACGTACGGGCCGCGGGCAATGCCCTTTGCGGGCGCTGCCATCGTGCCGACGTGTTCGACACGCCCGATCACCACTTTCACCAGGCTGGAAAGCCCGGAAGCCTCTGTACCGACTGTCACATGCCGTCCCGAGCATACATGGTCGTCGACTTCCGCGGCGACCATCGGTTCGGTGTCCCGAATCCGGCGCTTTCGGCGCGCATCGGTGCTCCCGACGTTTGTACCGGCTGCCACGACGATCGGACGTCTCGATGGGCCGACGAACAGATCGCGAAGCGCTTCGAAGCCCGGGCCGCGCATCCTTTCGCCGAGGCCTTTCATGCCGCGAGGGGGCAAGAGCCAGGCGCCGACTCCGCTCTGGTCGATCTCGTCGCCGCGGCCAGCGCCCCCGCGATCGTGCGTGCCACGGCCCTGGAGGAGCTTCGGAATCTGGCATCTCCGTCCCTTCCCGCGACCTTGATGCGCAGCGTGCATGATTCGAGCCCGCTGGTGCGTCGCGCGGCGGCGTCGGCCGCACGGGAGCTCCCGACCGAGCAGCGCGTCGAGATCGTGCGTCCCTTGCTCCGCGATCCGTCCCGAAGCGTTCGAATCGAGGCCGTGGCCGTCCTGCTTGGAGTGGACGCGCGCGGCTGGTCACCCCGAGATCGCGAGGCGCTGAAGCAGGCGACCGCGGAGTACCTCGAGACTCGCACCTACAACGCCGACCGGGGCGAAGGGCTGGTCGATCTGGCCTACGTAGCGGCCCTGGCCGGCGACGTCCGGCACGCGGAGGAGACTCTGCGCGAAGCCCTGCTCGTCGATCCGACGTTCACGGCGGCCTACGTGAATCTCGCCGATCTCTACCGAGGACGAGGGCGTGACCAGGACGCCGAGGCGTTGCTGCGCCGCGGTCTTCCCGTCGCCGCGGACAGAGCGAGCATGGAGTTCGCTTTGGGGCTCACGCTGGTCAGGCTCGACCGACACGGCGAAGCCGTGAGCCATTTGCGTCGCGCGCATCGCCTCCGTCCCGACGTCGTCCGTTTCGGTTACGTCTACGCCATTGCACAGTACGATACGGGACGGCCGCAGGCTGCGATCCGAACCTTGGAGCAACTTCAGCGACGGTATCCGGCGAATCGTGACGTCTTGCGTGTGCTGGTCGCCTATCATCGCCAGATCGGTCACGATGACGCTGCGGCGCGGTATGCTCGACTTCTCGAAGAGCTCGACGCTGCCCGCTGACGAGCACGAATGTTCGTCCCCTACCGACGAGGGACGGCCCCCGACGAAAGGAGCTGAAGAATGCTAGCCGCGCTCGTCCTGCTGTTTCATGGCTTGGGTCTACTTTCCTCGGTGCACGCCGTCATGGGAACCCGCACTTCGCAGGGGGCGATCGCTTGGCTGGTGAGCCTCAACACGTTTCCGTACTTGGCGGTGCCGGCGTATTGGATTCTCGGTCGAAGCCGGTTCCGTGGATACGTGACCGCGCGGCGTGCGATCGACCGACGGAGTGGAAGCCTGGCGAGTCGTATCGAGGCGGGGATCGCCCCCTATCGCCTGTCGGCTTTGGATGACTCCGAATCGATGAGTGCCGCCGAGGCGCTGGCTGCGATGCCCATTCTCCGAGGAAATCGGGTCGAGCTGTTGATCGACGGAGATGCGACGTTCCAAAGCATCTTCGAAGGCATCGAGAAAGCCGAGCACTACGTGCTGGTCCAGTTCTTCATCGTCCATGACGACGATCTCGGCCGTGCTCTGAAGCGACGCTTGATCGAGCGTGCCGAACGAGGCGTTCGGGTTTACTTCGTCTATGACGAAATCGGATGCCACGACCTACCCAAGAGCTACGTTCGGGAGCTTCGCGAAGCCGGTGTGCAGATCTTCGAGTTCAACACGCGCAAAGGGCGCACCAACCGCTTTCAATTGAATTTCCGCAATCACCGCAAGATCGTCGTCGTCGATGGCCTCGCAGCCTGGATCGGTGGACACAACGTCGGCGACGAGTACGTCGGAAAGAGCCCGAAGTTCGGCCATTGGCGGGACACGCACGTTCGAATCGAGGGGCCGGCCGTCCTCAAGGCGCAAGTCTCGTTTCTCGAGGACTGGCTTTGGGCGACCGGGGAGCTTCCCGAGCTCAATTGGAGCCCGACTCCGGCATCCGACGGGAGCAACTTACCCGTGCTGATCATTCCCACGGGCCCCGCCGATCAGCTCGAAAGCGCGAATTTGATGTTCGTGCACGCGATCAATTCGGCGCAGAAGCGAATCTGGATTGCGAGCCCCTATTTCGTCCCCGACCCTTCGGTCGTCGTCGCTCTCCAGCTTGCTGGGCTTCGCGGTGTCGACGTACGCATTCTGATTCCCGACGAACCCGATCACCTCTTGGTCTATCTGGCTGCGTACGCTTATTTCGACCGGGCAGGGCAGACCGGTGCCCAATTTTATCGCTACACCGACGGGTTCCTGCACGAGAAGGCCATGCTGATCGACGACCGGGTGGCGACCATTGGCACGGCGAACTTCGACAACCGTTCGTTTCGACTCAATTTCGAGATCACCGTGGCCGTGGCCGACGACGCGTTTGCTGCGCAGGTGCAGGAGATGTTCGAGGCGGACTTCGCGCGCTCGCGGCGGATGGACCCCGGAGAGTACGATCGGAAGCCCTGGTGGTTCCGACTCGCAGTTCGTCTCGCGGACCTCACCGCGCCCATTCAATAGCCCGCAAAACAGAAGAGCCGACTCTTTCGAGCCGGCCCCCCAAACAGTCCTGACCGTCGTCACCGTGGGATCATAATCGAGTCGAATCCCTACTTGCTAGTAGGTGGGAGCCGGTGTCGTGCGCTTCAGGCCCCCCGATGATGCTAGCCGGGTCCGCACACCACGCACGTTGAAGCTCCCGATTCGACCTAGTCAGGGATTCTCTACTCCTTCCTCACCTGTGACGACAGAGGGACCGCCGGAGAATCTAGGGCGGCGGTTGCCGGTGGTCAACTCATTGCTTGACCGGGCTCGCCTTTAGCGCCGCGCGGCCTTCTTTCACGTATACGGTGAAACGGACCGCCGAAGCATTGTGCCGTTTGATGACCTGTTCGCGCGCGGCATGGAGCTTGCGTACGAACTTGTCGAAAGTGAGCCCGCTCACCGAAACGCCGCATTCTCGCTGCTTGGCGAGGAACTGCTCGAACACCTCGCGGAAATGAGTATCCTCGCTCTCTTCGGCGCCGATGGCTTCGAGCAGCTCTTGTGGCACGTGCTTGATTTGCGTCGATTCTTCGGCATCGTCGAACCCGTCGTACTCGTCGATCGTTTCTTGGGGCCGCGTCGGCGGACCTTCGGGCACGGGCGTCAGCATCTCCTGTCCATGTCGGACGGTCCCCGCGACGGGCTGACGCGACGAAGGCGGGCGGCTAGGCCACGAGGAAGGCGTCCTGTTGGCCCGCGAAGCCTGTGGGTGCTGGGGGCGTGCCGTGGACGTGTCGGCGGGTGAAGGAGTTGGCGTCGGCACTTCCCGAGGCTTCGCGGCCGGCTCGGGCGGCGGCGCTATCTCCTGCCCGGCCGCCGATGGCTTGGGCTCCGGCTCGGGGACGACCGCGCTTTGCTTGGTGGTAGGAGCTTCGGCCGGAAACCCGAAGTACCCCGCGTTTGCGTTGTCGCGCGTCGAGCTGAGTATCTGATCCAGATCGACCGAGGCGCGCCGTTCCGCGTCTTCCTTGAACCCGACTCCGGCGCGTAAGGCGGCATTCAGATTCTCGGCGATCTTGCGGTAGTGGCGACGGAGCTGGCCCGCCGGAAGGCTGTTGAGCTCGTTCTTCGACAGGCTTGCACTGCTCTTTCGAAGAATCGAAACCGCTTTGTCGTGCTCCATGTACAGGAGGAACAAGCCGAACAGGAGAAGGGCCACGGGAATGCCGAGCACTATGGCCCACGGCAGCGAAGCGACGTCTTCTTGGAAGGTGTTGTCGAACAGTCCCCCGAGTCCCACCGGGCTGCCCGTGCGCCCGATCGCGTATCCGACTCCGGCGTGGGCTGCCTCACCGCGAATGGGCGAGAGGACCGCGCGCATTCGCTCTCCGATCTCGATCGAGTCGTCCTCGGGCTCTGCCCCGGCGGAAAGGGCGTTCTTGAGGTCGGTGCTGGTCGGAGCCGTCGCTCCACCCGTATGCGTTCCGATCACGCGATCGCGGTAGAAGAACACCACGGAGGCGTTCGGTAGCTTGGCGCCGAGACGGCTCGCGAGGTCATCTCCGACGCGCATGCCGTGAACCACCGCGCCCACGTACCGCCCGCCGTCGAATACCGGACGCGCAGCCATGCGGAAGACTTCGCCGTTGAAGACCCACACGTCGTCGCGCATGAATCCGCGGAGGGCATCCCGGACGAGCGGCATCCGATCCAATCGCTCGTAGTCGCGCGCGCTCTTGTCCAGGGTCGCGACGACCTCGCCTTCGGTGTCGATCGCGAACAAGAGGTCCCCTTTGCCTTCTTCGAGCTTCGCGTTCAACTCGTCGAGAGTCTGGCTCAATCGACGCCTCGCCCCGTTGCTCGTGGTCCCCTGATGACCGGACGCGCTACGGAGTGTCTGTCGAACCTCCGGCTCGACCGCGATGGAGGCCAGCGCATCCAGGCGAAGACGTGCATCCAGTCGCATCCAAAGCTCTGCCTCCACCCGATCGCGCCGCAGCTGCTCCTCGAGGTGGAAGTCGGCCTCTCGACTGGCCGCGGACTTGTTTAGAAAGGCGCCAGCGAGCGCGCCTCCGACGGCGAGCGCGAGAACCAAATACCACAGTCGCGACAACATCGGCTAATCCCTCCCACCGTTTTTCAGCGTGAGCGGACCGACTTGCAGGGGCTTACCCGGCGAAATGACCACGCGCTGGGTGGCAACCTGCTCGGGTCCACGAAGAATGCGAAGCGAATAGGGTCCTGGCGGTACGTTCTCGAACCGAAATTGGCCATCCGCAGAAACGCTGGTGCAGGCGACGAGCTCCCGGAGCGAGTGAAGGTGCCCCTCGACGTGTCCGTACATGCGATCGCCGACTCGCCAGGGGCCACCTGCGGGCACTGCGATCGTACGAACGGTGTCCGGTCCGGACTCGAGTGGCGTGAATCCCGGCAAGCCCTCGACGGTCAGCTCGTGCGTGAACCCGTCTCGGTTCTGCACTCGAATCGTCGTCCCGGAGCGTGCCGCGAGGGTCGATGGCTCCAAGCCGCCACCGAGGAAAGCGAAGTCACACCCGATGGGTGGTCCCGTGAACTTTCCCGTCAACACCGCGAGCGTGTCGCTGTAGTCGTAGACCTCGGGCTGCTCGGGAAGCGCCCCGTTCCAGACTTTCCAATAGAAGTCCCGGTTCGCGTCGTCCGAACGCGCATGATCGCCGCCACTGTCGCGCACCGATCCTTGGATCGTGTCCGCGGACACGCCGCTCCACGCAATCAAGATCGCGCCGACGCACCCGGCTCCCCACATGATCGAGATGTTCCGTATTTGCATCGTTATTTATGTAGTATTACAGCTACACTGAGAGGCAGGTAACAAAAACGTGCCTCGGCAGGCATTTTCGAGCCCTGTGGGGATGCAGCCGGAGCGGGGTCGGCGGAGGACGCTCAGGCGTCGGGATACTCGATCAGCTTGACCGGGTCGGGATGCAGCCTGGCTCGCATCGAGTCGGTCATCCCCGCTGGATCGCCTCCGATTTCGACTGCGCTCGGCTCGTCGAACTCGAGCTTGACGTCCTCGGCATAGAAGTCGAGCAGGCCCTCGTGCCGGAAGGTGCCCTTCCAAGCGCTGCGCATGTGTATAGCGATCTGCAACGGCGGCGTTCCGATGATGCGTAGGCAGAAGCGATCGTCGGGGCGGCCTTCCGCGAAGGGAAAGACCCGCGCACCAAAGCCCCAATACGGAATGGTAGAAACCAAAGCGGCGATGCAGGGGCCTTCGAAGATCGTGTCCCCACGACCGATGGACTCGCCGGTGAGGTTGCCCTCGGAGCTCAATCGCTCGGCGTCGGCGCCGAGGTTGATGATCCGCACTTTCATCCGAGGGCGAAGAGCGACTTCGGGAAATGTCAGGAGCGGAATGGAAAGTGCGTAGGAGACGGCTCCCGTCGCATGCTGGCCGATCCATGGGAGACGACGAACCACGGAGCGGACTTGATGAAAGTGCTTGAGACCCACTGCGTCGATCCCGGCTCCTGCGAACGGCGTGAGCAGATCCTGCACTTCGATCAGGCGGAACTCCCGGTAGTCTGCGTCGTCGCGCAGCCGCGCCAAATCCGCCAAGACGCCTCTCCGAGACGTGCCCGCGCCAAGCGCCCAAGCCAAGGAGTTGCCCGTGCCGAGCTTGAGCAGACCGAAGCGGGGAGGCTCTTGGTTTCTGCTCTTTGCTTCTTTGGTGATCGACGTGACCATCTGGACGAAGGTGCCGTCGCCTCCCCCCGTCAGAACGATCGGGTAACCTTGCTCGACGATACGGAGGGCAATTCCATGGGCTTCGTCGAGGTTACTCGATAGAAAGAGGTCGCCTCTGCCGACCACGCGGTCGAAGCTCTCGACCAACTGATCGGTCACTTGCCGCGCATTGCCGTTCAGCACGACCGCAATGCGATCTGCTCTTGGCGACACGGCTTACAACCGCACGAGCGCCGCGCCCCAGGTGAATCCAGAGCCGAATGCGGGCATCAGGATCAAGTCGCCCTTCTTGGCGCGGCCCTCTTGAATGGCCTCACTCAACGCCAGGGGAATCGAGGCTGCCGTCGTGTTTCCGTACTTTTCGATGTTGTGAACCACTTTGTCCGGAGGCACGCCGAGCTTCTGTCCGACGAGCTCGTTGATCCGTTTGTTGGCTTGATGCGGGACCACGAGGTCGAGCTCTTCGACCGACACGCCGTTGCGTTGCAGCACCGCTTGGCTCACCTCCGGCATCTTGGCGGTTGCCCAGCGAAACACCTGCCGTCCGTTCATCGAAGGCCACACGCTGCGATTCTCGATCATCTCGTGCGTGATGCGAGGGATGTAAGCGCTCGCAGGGGCCTCGAGCCAAAGCTCCTTGGCGCCGCTGCCATCTGCGTGAATCTCGACGTCGATCACGCCTGCGGAGTCGTCGTCCGTGGGTCCGACAATCGCGCAGGCCGCACCATCTCCGAACAGGACCGTCACGTCCCGGCCTTCGTCGCTGAAGTCGATACCTGTCGAGTGCACCTCAGCTCCTACGAGCGCGATGCGCCGGTACATCCCGCATCGGATCCAGGCATCGGCAATCCGCAGCCCGTACAAGAAGCCGCTGCACTGGTTTCGGATGTCCAACGCCGGTACGCCGGCGAGCCCGAGCTTGTCGCCGAGAAACACGCCGCTTCCCGGGAAGGTGAAGTCGGGGGACAGGGTCGCGAAGATGATCGCGTCGATCTCCGAGACTTCAATTCCGGCGTTCTTGCAAGCCATCTGGACCGCGGGAACCGCCAAATCACTCGGACCGGTGCCGTTCTTCTCGATGTACCGCCGCTCCTTGATGCCCGTGCGCTGTTGAATCCATTCGTCGCTGGTATCGAACATCTTGGCCAGATCGTCGTTGGTGACGACCTTGGCGGGCACGTGGTGTCCCAGCCCCAAAAATGCGGTTCTTGTCATGAATCGAGCCCCTTCCCGGTTGGGGCGAGCCTAGCGAACCCCTCGATCGGCGACAAGGATATGCAGGCAGGGCTGCATCCCCGCCGGACCCTGCTATAAACCGGCGCTCACGGCCGAGTGGCGGAATTGGCAGACGCGCCGGACTCAAAATCCGGTGTCCGCAAGGACGTGTCGGTTCGAGTCCGACCTCGGCTACCAGGCGATCGCGGCGGGTATCGAGGATCGAGGATCGAGGATCGAGGATCGAGGATCGAGGATCGAGGATCGAGGATCGAGGATCGAG
>CAZBWQ010000049.1:0-5570 GCA_964495565.1 uncultured Sandaracinaceae bacterium
CAACTGCGACCCGCAGAGCTGCACGACCGACAATCCCCCGGTCTGCACGCCGTATCCCTCCAACATCAACGACCCGGTATGCAACGCGTCCTTTGGCGGAAACCCGAACGACCCGAGCTGCCTCGCGGGCGATCACGCCGGTCTCGTATGCACCGTCGCGGCCTTTCCGAGCGCGACCCCCGGTGTCCCTGGCGGCACGTTCATCAGCCCGGCCGATGGCACGACACCGGTCGGCCCAGTGCTTCCGGTCAACCTCAACACCGCGTCAGGCGTGCCCGGCGTCATCCTTCCCGGCCTCGGCGGCCCGGCCGGAACCGGCGCCGAGGACAGCCCGGCGTACCCCGGTCTTCCGAACGTGAACGGCTCGCTTCCGCCGTTGCTCTATCAGTGTGACTTCAGCCTGCCCGGTCCAGTCGTCATCGACCTCCAGTGCTCCGACGGGGATCTCGATTGTGACCAACACAAGCAGGTCACCGTCACGTGCGGCACCTGCGATTTTTGCATCTCCGACCCGATCGATTGCAGCGCCTCCGGGGAATGTCTGACGGATGGTACCTGCGACAACTTATGCGACCCACTCGATGCTGCCAATGGACTCTGCGAGCGCTGCTTCGGCAAAGACGACCCGCTTCCCGACGGAACGCCCTGCTCCACCGGTGTCTGCAACGGCGGCGTCTGCGATGCGAGCTGTCCGCAGCTCACGAAGGTCGTCGTGACCCCCTTGCAAGCGAATGTCGGCGACTCGATTGACGTATCCGCCGAGGCTTCCAGTCAGGATGGGGGCCCGATCGACTTCCTTTGGACGGCCACCACGGGGAGCTTTCTCGATCCGACCTCCGCAGCGACGACGTATCCGTGCGACCAGGCCGGGCAGCACGTCTTGACGGTCACCGCCTCGAACGCGAGCGGCTCCTGCACCGACGATTTCAGCATCAGCGTGACCTGTCTGTGAGCCCTGATGGATAGGGGCTCGACGAAGCCACCACGGCTCCCTCCCACGCATGGAGGCGCCCGTGCTACCTTCCCCGCACCATGCACGGTCATTCCGAGTTTCCGAGCACGCGCCTTCGCCGCAACCGCAGCCGCGATTGGGTGCGGCGACTGACGCGCGAGTCGAACGTCTCGCCCGACGATTTGATTTGGCCGATCTTCGTCCAGGAAGGCTCGGCGACGCCGACTCCGGTGCCTTCGATGCCAGGCGTCGAGCGCTTGAGCATCGATTTGGTCGTCGATGCGGTCGGTGAGGCCAAGGCGCTCGGCATCCCCGCCGTGGCGATCTTTCCCGTCACGCCACAGGAGAAAAAGAGCGCCGACGGCGCCGAGGCCACCAACCCCGACAACTTGGTGTGCCGCACCGTGCGCGCCATCAAGGAAAAGCACGACGAGATCGGCGTGATCTGCGATGTCGCGCTCGACCCCTACACCACCCACGGCCAAGACGGCATCGTGCGCGACGGCGAAATCGTCAACGACGAAACCGTCGAGGTGCTCTGCCAGCAAGCCTACGTGCAAGCGCAGGCGGGCTGCGACGTGATCGCGCCGAGCGACATGATGGACGGCCGCATCGGCGCCATCCGCGAAGCGCTCGACGGCGAGGGGTTGCAGCGCGTGAGCCTGCTCGCGTACTCGGCGAAGTACGCGTCGGCGTATTACGGGCCGTTCCGCGATGCGGTCGGGTCCGCCAAGAGCCTCGGCACCGGCGACAAACGCACGTATCAAATGGACCCGGCCAACACCGACGAAGCACTGCGCGAGGTGGCGCTCGACATCGCCGAAGGCGCCGACATGGTGATGGTCAAGCCCGGCATGCCCTACCTCGACATCGTGCGGCGCGTGAAGGACGAGTTCGGGGTTCCGACCTTCGCCTATCAGGTCAGCGGCGAATACGCGATGCTGCGCGGCGCCGCCGACCAGGGCTGGCTCGACTGGGACAAGGTGATTCTCGAGAGCCTTCTCTGCTTCAAGCGAGCGGGAGCGGATGGCGTGCTGACCTACGCCGCGCCGCAGATCGCGAAGCTCCTCGGAGCATGAGCCGCGCGGCATGCGCGACTCGCGAATCGGACCCTTGGGTTGCCCCCCCGCCAGCGATGTGCCAAACGGGAAACTTTGGGAAAAAGGAGCCCTTGAATGTACCGATGTGAGCTTTGCAATCGAGTGTCGCGCCCTGGTGATCGCGCCATGAAAGTGGTGATCGAACGCCGGCCGGCCGAGTACCCGAGTCGCAGCAAAGCCCAACGCGCACGTTCGGGCCGCCGCTCCAAGTATCAGGACGATCCGGGCGGCGCCGGGTACGAAATCGCCAAAGAGGTGATCGCGTGCGCGGCCTGCGCCCAGGAGCAGCTCGCCAAAGAGGCCGCTGACCTCGAAGCCGAGTCGGCCGGGTTCTGAACGGCTGAAGGGATCCACACCGTCCCGGAGTGTGGTAAGCCCGCTCCGTGGCGTGGCCGATCGCAATCGTCGTCGTGTCCGTGGCGATGGGCGCCGCGCTCGGGCTGGTCGCCCGTGGCCGAGGCCGTCTGTTCGATGCCGTCCGGACGTTTGCCATCGTTTCGTCGATCGCAGTCGTCATCGGGAATCTGATCCCGCACGCGATCAGTCAAGCCGGGCCGCAGGTGTTGCTTGCAGCGGCTGCGGCATTTTTGGCACCCTGGCTGATCGAACGCTTGGGGAACGAAGACCCCGAGCACGATCACAGCTCCACCATGGGCCTCGAGCTGAGCTACTGGGGCCTGATGCTGCACAAGCTCGGCGATGGGTTTGCCATCGGCGCATTCACCGGGGCGGCCCATCAAGATCATCATCACGCAGACGTGCTGACGGCGGTCGCCGTGCACTCCGTTCCGGTGACCGCGCTCATGACCCTTGCATTTGCCGCCGCCCACGGACCCCGAAGCGGCATTCGGCGCGCGGGCGGGCTCGCGCTGGCCGCCATCGTCGGCGTGCTGGTCGCGCAGTGGTTGACCCCGGGCGGTTGGGTCCGAGGCGAGGCCTGGATCGAAGCGCTGGTGGGCGGTCTGTTGCTCCACGTCGTCACCCACGACTGGGCACACGAGCACGATCAACCCTCCCTTCCAGGCTGGCCCCAGGTGATTGCGATCGCGCTCGGGGTGAGCGTGCTCCTGCTCGGACGCTGAGCACCGTCAGACCAATGCCGGATCGGCGAGGACCTCCACGGTGGCCGGGCCCTCGTGGCCGAGCGCCTCTTGGAGGGCGCTCTCGAGCTGGCTCGCATCGGTGACGCGAATGCCCTTTGCGCCGCAAAGCTCGGCGTATTCGGCAAAGCTCGGGTTGCGAAGCGACGTCTGCCAGACCTCGTAGTCCGCGCTCCGTTGCTCTTTGCTGATCTTGCCGAGCTCTTGGTTGTTCAAGAGCACGTGGGTGATGTCCATCCCGTACTTCACGGCCGTCGTGTATTCGGCCATGTATTGCGCAAAGCCACCGTCGCCCGTCACCGCGATCACTTTGCGGCCGGCGAAGCGAGGGTCGTCTTCTTGCGTCGCTGCCCAGGCGCCGATCGCGGCAGGGTATCCAAAGCCGATCGAGCCGAGATAGCCGCTCATCAGGATCGCCTGGCGCCTGCATTCGAAGTAGCGGCCGAACGAGTACGTGTTGTTTCCGACGTCGACCGCGAGAATTGCGTCGTCGGGGGCGGTGGCGGTGAGCGCCGCGAAGATCGCCGCCGAGTGCACGCCATGCTCGCCTACCTCGCCCAGGCGACGTCTCTTTTCCTCGCGCCAGATCCGCCAGCGCTCGACGACATCGGGCCGCTGGTCGACGGCGGCCGTGTTTCCGAGCCGCTCTTCGAGGAGCCGCGCGGTGACGCCGATCTCGCCCCACACCGGAACCGTCACCGAATGAAAACGCCCGAGCGTCATCGGGTCGTAATCCACTTGCACGATCGGTTTGTAGCTCGTGATGCCGGTGTGGTTGCTGAAGCTCGCGCCAAACACGACGAGTAGGTCCGCCTCGTTCATGAACCAGCTCGCAACCGGCGTGCCGCTTCGCCCGAGCACGCCGCACCCGAGCGGATGATCGTCGGCGATGAGGCCCTTGCCCTTGAAGGTCGTCATGACCGGGGCGTTCAGGCGCTCGGCGAGCGCGATCACCGGGTCCATCACGAATCGAGCGCCGTGACCGACGATGATCACGGGCCGTTTGGCTTGGGCGATGCGGTCGACCGCGTCTCGAAGGGCCGACTCGGGCGGCGCGATTTCCGGCGCGGTGACGCGACCGGTGGGCGACCCCGCCTTGGTATCGGGCGTTTGCACGATCTGCACGTCATCGGGAAAGACCATGTGCGAGACGCCGCGCTCCACGATGGCGTGCTTGCAAGCCAGGGTCGCGATCTCGGCGAAGTCCGAGTCCTTGGACGCGACGGCCGTGTACGTGGCGACGCCTCCAAACGCCGCCCCGAGGTCCACCTCTTGAAAAGCGCCTCGTCCGATGAGGCGCGTCGGCACCTGCCCCGTCAGCGCGAGCACGGGTGCCCGATCGACGTGTGCGTCCCAAAGGCCGGTCAAAAGGTTCGTCGCGCCCGGTCCCGCGATCGAAAAACACGCCGCCGGCCGGCCGGTGAGCTTTCCATAGGCGGACGCAGCAAACGAAGCGGCGCCCTCGTGACGGATGCCGAAGTATCCGAGCACGCCACGCTCTTCGTGGCGGCGCATGGCCTCGGCGAAACCGAGGTTGGAGTGGCCCACCATGCCCCACACCCATTTCACGCCCCAGTTGACGAGGGTTTCCACCATCACGTCGCTCGACGTGCGCACGTGCTCCTTCGGGGGCGGAAAGGCCACGTAGACCCCGTCGGCGCGAACCTCGACCGGAAGCGTCTCCACGCCGTCGTCGAAGCCGCCCGGTGGCTTTCCCGTGAGCGGGTGAAAGTCCCAGCCGTGCCAAGGGCAGCGCAGCCACCCGCCCTCGATCGAGCCCTCCCCGAGCGGACCGCCTTGGTGCGGGCACTTGTTGTCGAGCGCTGCAAACTTCCCCTCGAAATGCGTGAGGCACACGGTATGTCGCTCGCAGGTGACCGGTTTGACGCGCCCCTCGGGAAGCTCGTCGAGATCCAACACCTTGAGCCATCTCGGCGCTTCGTCGCTCATCGCCTTCCTTTCATCCTGTCACCTGCAAGCGCGACCATGCGCGGCTTGGCCGAACCATCTTCGATCGGCTCGTCGATGTAAAGGATGCGCGAGGGGCTCGGACGTTACAGGTCGCTCGCCAGGCGCTCGAGCGCGGCGGCATCGGCGCCGTCTTCGTCGACGATGGCGGCTACGTCTTCTTCGCGCAGGCGAATCACGCCGACGTTTTCCGGGCGAAGCCCCTTCATGCCGGCGTAAAACGCGCGAATCCGATCCATGTCGACCGCCACGTCGCCGGTGAGCTTCAAAGCGGGCCCGAGGCCGCCCACCTTCTTGCCGAAATCGAGATACGAAAGAACGACCGGCACGTCCGCGGCACGCGCGATGTGATAGAAGCCGGACTTCCAGTACTCCACGTGCGAGCGGGTCCCTTCGGCAGGCACCATGAGAACCAGCGACTCGTTGTTCTCGAAGTGCTCGACCATCTGC
>CAZBWQ010000049.1:5670-9058 GCA_964495565.1 uncultured Sandaracinaceae bacterium
CTTATGACAGAATCGACGCGAAAACGCCGAGCGCTTGGCCGTCGGTGACCAAACTTTTACATAAGCCAGCTCAGTCGACGGGCGTGACGCGGACGCGAATTCCGTTGAGCTGGGCCATTCCGGAGAAGTATTCGAGGGATTCTGGCCCATCGGCAGCCAGCAGATTGACGTTCGCGCCCGTCGTTTCGCGGGCGACCGTGAGGCCCTCCGCATCCTGATGCCCCCAACCGTGCGGCAAGGCAACCGCGCCCGGCATCATGTCGGTCGTGACATGCACCGGAAGCCGCACCGCACCGGCCTCGCTCCTCACCTCGACGAGGGTCCCCGAGCCGACTCCGGCTCGACGGGCATCGTCCGGATGCATGTAGAGGTAGTTGGTCGACCTTCGTCCTGCGACGAATCGTGGGTGATTGTGAAGCCAGCTGTTGTGACTGAGGGGCTCCCGCTTGCTGATCAACTTGAGAGAGCCGCGGTCTCGGAGCTCCGCTTCGAAGTCGGCGTCGAGCGCGCGCGCGGCCTCGACCAGATCGGCAGGTGCGAGATCGACGAGGCCGTCGTCGGTCACCACCCGCTTGCCGAGAAAGTCGCCTCCCCGGTGTTCGGGCAACAGGCGCCCGTGAGGCTCTTTTCGAAGGCCTCGCAGCGATCCCAGACCGAATCCACGCGCCATCAAAGAAAGCAACCGCTCGGGCGTGAGACCGATGCGGCGACCGACCCACGGCAGGCTGCCGAGACTCAGCCACGTGCCGAGCAAGCCACCGACCAGCCGCGAGCCGAAGAGCCGCGAGCCGCATGCCCGGGCGAGCTGCAGCAAGATCATCGTCTCGTCACGCTGCTCACCCTCGAGCGGCACCAGCGCATCGGTGTACTGCGCATAGGGAATCGGCTGCACGCCCATGAGGGACTGAAAGACGAACGGCAAATCCGCACGCTGGAACGCGCTGGCGCCAGGGAGGATGTAATCGGCGTGATTGGCGGTTTCGTTTTGAAAGATGTCGATGACGACCAAGAGCTCGAGCGCATCGAGGGCGCGCGCGAGCTTCCCGTCGCTGTTCGGAACCGTGAGCAACGGATTGCCGGCCACGCAAAAGAGCGCCCTCACCTGCCCCTCGCCCGGCGTGAGGATCTCGTCGGCCATCAGACCAGCCGGAAAGGTGTCGGCTACGGATGGGAGCTGCCCGACGCGTGAGCGGTCGAGCCGCATGGTGTGGCCGCCTTTTCGCGCGTGCTTTGGGAAGTCTTTGACGTAGCCGTGACCGACCAGCGTGCCGCCGAGACGATCGAGGTTGCCGGTGATCGCGTTGATCGTCTCTTGAATCCAGAAAGCGAGCGTCCCGTGACTCCCTTGATTGACGCCCGTCGACGAAAAGAGCGCCGCGCCGTCGGCTTGCAGATAGGCATCGACCATCGACCGAAGCGTGTCGGCGGAAATCCCCGTGACCTCGGCGGTGCGCTCGGGCGTCCAGGGTGCGGCGACGTCGCGCAACACGTCGAGCCCCTTCATGTAGCGGGCGACTCGTTGCTCGTCGATGGCGCCGCGCGCGATGACCTCGTGCAAGAAGCTGAGCAAGAAATAGACGTCGGTGTCGGGCCGGATGAATACCTGTGCCCCGAGCTGCTTGGCGGTTTCGGTGCGTCGGGGATTGACCAAAAAGACTTTCCCCCCACGGTCTTCGATCGCTCGAAGACGTCGAATCGGGTCGGGGAGCTGCATGAAGCTCGCGCGTGAGACCGCTGGATTCGAGCCGATCATGACGAGGCATCGAGTGCGATCGACGTCGGGGAACGGTTGAATGAACGGGAAACCGTAAAGGCGCTGGGCGGCGGCGAACTTGTTGTTGCAATCTTGCGAGCCGGTCTGGAAGAGGTTTCGCGAGCCGAGCCCCTGCAAGAACGCGGACGTGAGGATCGGCGGGAGCAAGCTGAAGGAGATCGGATTGCCGAGGTACGCGGACACCGAGTCGCCGCCGTGCTCACCGACGAGCTGGCGGACTTTCGCGCCGATCTCGTCGAGGGCTTGCTTCCAGGAGATCGGTTCGAAGCCATCGCCGACGCGCTTGAGCGGGGTGCGAAGTCGGTCGGGCGAGTGATGGATGTCGTGATAGCGAAGTCCCTTGATGCAGGAATAGCCTCGGGTGACGAGGTGATCGTGATCCGGCTCGAGGGCGACGATGCGGTCACCTTCGATCGTGGCCTGCAGGCCGCAGGTCGCCTCGCAGATGCGGCAGAAGGTGTATTGGGAGCGCGGGGGCATCGACCGAACCCTGCCAGGGCGTGCGAGGCGCGACAAGAGTGGAGTGCGGCCGCGGCGCGAGGCTCGGGGATGCCCGGGGGATGCTCGGGGATGGCCAAAAACCGCGGAGTCCTGCTAGAAGGGGCGCAGGCGAGGAGAACCGAGAGATGAAGAAGCTATCCTTGATTCTGACGATCCTTTGCGCGGTGGGCCTCGGGTGCGACTCGAGCAGCGATGGGGACGGTGGCACCGGTGGCGCGGGCGGAACGGCTGGGGTCGGTGGCGCTGGCGGAGCGGGCGGCGCCGGAGGGACAGGTGGCGTTGGCGGTTCGGCGGCGCAGTGCGACACGCCCGAGGCGTTGCTTCGGTGTGACAAGGTTCTCAACATCGCACACCGTGGCGGGCGCAACATTCGGCCCGAGCACACGATCGTGGCGTATGACCAGGCACTGCTCGACGGCGCGGACGTGCTCGAGCTCGACGTGCACGAAACCAGCGATGGGGTGCTGGTGGTGATGCACGACGATACGGTGGACCGCACGACGGACTGCACCGGCCTCGTCAAAGAGATGACGTTCGACGAGCTGCGTCAGTGCGACGCGGGGTATGACTTCACGAGGGATGGCGGCGAAACCTATCCGTATCGGGGCCAGGGTTTGGTGGTGCCTTCACTCGAGGAGGTGTTCGAGCGCTATTCGGATGCGCCCTTCGTCATCGAGATCAAGCAAGAGGAGCCGTCGATCGTCGATGGGTTCGTCGCCTTGGTTCGCGAGTATGGGGTGGAAGACAAGATGATTGGGGCGGCGTTCGACGACGCGGTGTTGCTGGACCTTCGGGCGGCGGCCCCCGAGATCGCGACGAGCATGGGCACGGACGAGACCACGATCTTCTACTTGCGCTCGTTCGACGTAATCGATCCGGAGTACGACCCGCCCGCGGAGTTCCTGCAGGTGCCGAGGTTCTACAATCTGGAGGGTGTCGAGGTGGAGGTGCTCCATGAGGGCTTCGTGCCGCGAGCCCACGAGCTGGAGATGTTCGTGCACGTGTGGACGATCAATGACGAGCAGGTGATGCGGGATTTGATCGAGATGCAGGACGTGGACGGCATCATTACCGATGACCCCCCGCTCCTCACCAGCGTCATCGAAGACCTAA
>CAZBWQ010000049.1:9158-27714 GCA_964495565.1 uncultured Sandaracinaceae bacterium
CGCCAGATCTGGCCCACGTTGGCGCTCTGCCTAGCTGGCAGAGTGGCTTCGGAACGACGTGGATCGTCCTCGGCGCCGTTTCCGTGTTCCTCTTAGACCGATTAAGTGCAGGCGGATTCGAACTCTATTTGAGAGCTCGACCCCCAAATGGAGCGCGTGTAGTTGACCAGACGGATCTCGACGCCCCGTCCTCTGACTCGAGGTCGTGCGACGCTCCACCAGATGGCCTCGCGCGCTACGGGCCCGGACCGCACCGAGCCCCGTGACAGACCCGCATCCACCAAGTGCCCTCGGGGAAGCAGACATCGCGGTCTCCAGCGGTCCATTTCGCAAACGCACGCTGATACTGCGCGTGAAAGGCACGCAAACGCTTGATCGCTTGTGTGGCGGCAGCGCGATTACCCGCGGCAGCAAAGCGAGGATTGAGGCCGCCAAAGACCTCGTAACTTCTTGCTCGCTTTGTATGAGAGAAGCGCACGATCCGCCTCGGACCTACGAAGCCAATCCCGGTGCGCCTCGACTCGTTCCATGCCTGATGTTGTCGTTGCCGAACCCGTGCGGCGATGCGTTCGCGTGCGAGCTCCGAGCCATAGTCGAGCTCGAGCACTGCCGGCATCTCTAGCGGAAGCTCGATGAACTCCGGCCACTCTGGGTTCGTCGGGTCGAAGTAGTGATCGGGCCTTCGCACTCGAATCACCCGGGTGCCAATGTCAGCCGGGAGCGTGTGCGCGCCCGGCCAGTCCTTGGCGTACCGCACTGCGAGGGCCTCAACCGGATTGGCAATCAGATAAGCGATGGACTCGACTATCGCATCGGCAGTCAGGAGAGCATGGGCGCTCGTGCTTTTCTTGTTGAAGACCTCTTCGGGCCAGCCCCGATACGCCTTCGTGCACAACGCCAGATTGCGATGAAATTCCTGAAGGAATCTCGGCAGCTCGCCTCGCACATCGGTAATGACCTCGTGGGTATGCGTCGACATGAGGCAAGCTGCATGAACAAGTACCCCATAAAGCTGCGCTGCATGTGCGAGGCAATACCAGTAGCACTGCTCCATTTGGCGTGTCTCATCGGGGTTGAGAAGGTAGTGGCGCATCGTGGTGCGCCGTGAAAGCGCGAGCGTGGTCCCGGGATCGACGATACGAGGTCGAGTCATCGCCGAGGCTCCCAGCGAGAATGGTGCCAGACCTGTGCGCGAGTGTGTTCGAGCCTTTAGGTCGACTGGATGTGGCGGCGCGAAGGGGGCCGCCGACATTCGCCCGGGCTCGAAATCACGGAGCAATTTGCGAACCGATCATCGCAGATGTCGCAATGTCGGTCAGATCTCGGGGGCTAGGGGTGGGGGTAGTTTTCTACCAGCAGCTTCAGTGCGTCGTGGGTCGTGAAGATGCCGATGATCTTCGTTCCCTCCACCACGATCGCCGAGCCGTACTTGTGCTCCAACATCTCCTCCAACACCTTCAACAACGGAGCATCTTTGGGCACCGTGTACGCGTCCTGCGTCATCGCCTCCTCCACCGTCGTCTGGTCCGGGTCGACCTCGTTCAGCCCGGCGATCATCCCGAGATCGCGATCGCTGACCACCCCATGGAGCTCCCCGCCATGCAGCACGGGCAGGTGACGAATCCCGTGCTTCTCCATCACCTTCTGCGCAAACGTAATCGTCTGCTCGCTCCCCACCGTGTGGGGCATCGGCGTCATCACGTCGGAAATGGAGGCGTTCTTGTCCATGTAGTTCCCTCTACCACAGTCGCTCGGTTCCGCCATGGTCAAACGCGCTCGGACACGTACTCGACGGCGCTCCCCAGGGTCGCAATCCGACCATAATCCTCCTCCGGGACCTCGACGCCCAGCGCCTTGTGAATCCCCTGCACCCACCGCAGGACGTCCATCGAATCCAAGTCGAGCTCGTCCCGAAGATCGGTGTCGTCCTCGATCTGCTCCCCGGCGATCTCGGGGGCCACATCGGACAGACAAGCGAGCAAGGTCGATCGTATTTCTTCGCGATTCATAGCTTTTCTGGCTCCTGCAAGAGACTCTCGAGCGTACCGAGAAACCGCGCACCCTGGTGTCCGTTGCTCACCCGGTGATCGGCCGCCAACGTGACCCGCATCAACGGCCGGACCACCACCCGGCCTTCGACCGCCCACGGGCGCTCCAGCGTCGCCCCGCACCCCACGATCGCAACCTGCGGCGGAAAGATGATCGGCGTGACGCTTTCCACCCCTCGCTCACCAAGCGCAGTCAGGGTGATCGTACCAGACGTCAGCTCCGAGCTCCGTAGAATCCCCGAACGCGCACGGCCCACGACATCGGTCATCCGCGCCATGAGCTCCGAAAGACTGCCCGAGTCGGTGTTCCTGAGCGCCGGCGCCACGAGCCCCCCATCCCGCAGCGAAACGGCGAGGCCCACGTGGATCTCGTCGCTCGGCACCGCCGCATCGCCCTGCCACGTCGCGTTCAGCGTCCGGTGCTTGCGAAGCGCGAGGGCTACCGCACGAAGCACCAAGACGCCAGGCACCAATCGCTCTTCGACACCGCGCGAAGCATTGGTCTCTCGCAGCCAGTCGAGCGCCTTGCTCATGTCGATCGTGTGCGTGACGTAGTAATGGGGGATCTCCCGGTTGGCCCTCGTCATTGCCGCAGCGATCGCGCGCTGCATCCGCTCTGCCGGCGAAAGTGGCTCCACGTCGCGGGGCTTCGACGGCTCGGCGTCGAGGACATCGGCCGCGCGAATCGCCCCACGCGGCCCGGTTCCCCTCAAGCCGCTGACATCCACGCCCCGCTCGACCGCAATGCGTCGGGCATACGGAGAGATGCGTACTCGGCTCCCCGCCCCCCGGCCCCGGACACGCGGTTGGGCACGCGGTTGGGCGCGCGGCTCAACCGGAGGCCCGGAGACGGGTCCGGAGGGGAGGCTGGACGCCGGCTCGCCGGCCCGTTGCACGTCTTCGATCGTGATGCGTCCATGCTCCCCACTGCCCTCCACGGCCTCGAGACGCACGTCGAGCTCGTGCGCGCGTCGACGCACGGCGGGAGACGCGAGCGGCGCCGCATGGGTCTCGCGCCGAGCCATCCGGGAGGATGGTGCTTGCTCGGATGCAGCCGTTTGCTCCGACGCAGCCGCCGACTCGGATGCAGCCGTTTGCTCCGACGCAGCCGCCGACTCGGACCCAGCCGCGGACCCAGCCGTTTGCTCCGACGCAGCCGTTTGGGCCGGCACGGGAGCCGACTCGATGTGCGCCATGGGCGTACCCACCGGCACCTTTTGTCCTTCCTCGACCATCAGCTCGTGCACCACGCCGCTCTCGTAGACCTCCACCTCGATGATCCCCTTGTCCGTCTCGACCTCGGCGATGATGTCTCCGTGCGAAACGCGGTCGCCAACGCCGACGCGCCACTTGGTCAGCGTGCCCTCCGTCATGTCGGCACCGAGCGACGGCATCACGAACTCAGACACCGCCCACGCTCCTTTTCGCCGCCTCGACGATGCGATCCACCTGGGGAAGAGCCGCGTCTTCGAGATGCTTGGCATAGGGGATCGGCACCTCGAGCGTGCAAACCCGCTCGATCGGCGCATCGAGCTCGTAGAACGCGTGCTCGGCCAAGATGGCGCTGATCTCGGAGGCGAGACTGCCCGTCTTCCACGCCTCGTCGATCACGACGGCCCGGTGCGTGCGCGAGACGCTCTCGATCACGGCGTCTCGATCGAGCGGCCGCAAGCTCCGAAGGTCGACCACCTCGGCCCCGATGCCTTCCTTTTCGAGCTCGTCGGCGGCGCCCATCGCTTTGTGCAACGAACCGCCGTACGCGATCAGGCTCACGTCCGTCCCTTCGCGCCGGACCGCCGCTTTCCACGGAGAGGGTGCGGGTGCCTCCGCGTCGAAGGGACCTTCCACGCCATACAACATCTGATGCTCGAAGATGAACACCGGGTCCGGGTCCTCGACCGCAGCAAGCAGCATGTCGTAAGCGTCTTGCACCGTCGCCGGCGCCAGGACCTTGATGCCCGGAACGTGCGCGTACCAGTTTTCGAGGCTGTGCGAATGTTGTGCCGCGATCTGCTTTCCGCCTCCGGTCGCCATCCGGACGACCAACGGCACCTCGAACTGCCCCCCCGACATGTGCCGGAGAATCGCGGCGTTGTTGACCACCTGGTCGATGGCCAAGAGGCTGAAGTTGACCGTCATGACCTCGACGATCGGACGCATCCCGCCGAGGGCCGCGCCGATGCCTGCGCCGAGGAAAGTCGACTCGCAAAGCGGCGTGTCGCGGATGCGGGCCTCTCCGAACTCTTCGAGCAATCCCTTGCTCACCGCGTAAGCGCCTCCGTACCGCCCGACATCCTCGCCCATCAAAAACACGCGCGAGTCCTCGCGGAGCAACTTTTGAAGCGCAGCACGCACGGCATCTCGATACGTCGTCACGTCAGCTCCCTCGCATAGGTGTCACGGGCAATCTCTTCGATGGGCTCCCACTCTCCCGCCTCGGCAAAGTCCACGGCCTCGGCGATCTCTTGGGCCGCCTCTTCCTCGATCCGCTCGACATCCTCGGCCGTGACCAAGCCATCCTCCATGGCTCGCGCTTGGAAGGTCGCGATCGGATCTTCCTTCTTGTGCTCCTCGACCTCTTCCTTCGTCCGATAGAGCTCCGCGTCGTACATCGAATGCGCCCGGAACCGATAGGTGCGCAGCTCCAGAAACCGCGGCTCGCCCGTTTCGCGCACGGTTTCGGCTGCGTTGTGCACGGCGCGCTCTACCGCCACCACGTCCATCCCGTCGACCGAGTCCGAAGGAATCCCGTACGCGGGTGGGTTGTTGACGATGTCGCGGTCCGACACGTGCCGTTCGAGCGCCGTTCCCATCGCATACCGGTTGTTCTCGCACAAAAACAGCACCGGCAACTTCCACAAAGCGGCCAGGTTCAGCGATTCGTGAAACTCGCCCTCGTCGGTTGCTCCGTCTCCGAAAAAGCACGCCGTCACGCGCGCATCACCCCGCATCTGGTCGGCGAGCGCCAGCCCGACCGCGATCGGAAACCCGCCACCGACGATGGCATGCCCCCCGTAGAATCGACGCTCGGCACAAAACAAATGCATCGACCCACCGCGCCCACGGGAGCAGCCATTCATCTTCCCGTACATCTCCGCCATGATCGCGCCGGCCGACACGCCGCGCATCAACGCGTGCCCGTGCTCACGATACGTGGCGACGATGTTGTCCTCCTCGCGAAGCGCACGCATCGCCCCCACCGCGACGGCCTCTTCCCCGATGTACAAGTGCAAGAAGCCCCGGATCTTCTGCTTCGCGTAGAGCTCGGCGCTTTTTTCTTCGAGCCTGCGGATGCGAATCATGTCCCTCAGGAGCTCGAGCGCGTGGTCGCGTGAGATGTTCAAGCTCAACTCTCTCCTCCTTCCAGCGTCGAAGTATCTCCCTCTGGAAGCCCGAGCTCACGGGCTTTGAGCAGCCTGCGCATGATCTTCCCGCTCCGCGTCTTGGGAAGCGACTCGACCCAATCGATCTCCCTGGGCGCCGCGGTGCCGAGGTTCTTGCGCCCGAAGCCGAGCAGCTCCTTGCGCAGCTCGTCGCTCCACTCGTAGTCGGGATGCAGGCTCACGAAGGCTTTGATGATCGTCCCGGCCACCGGATCGGGTTTGCCGATGACCCCCGCCTCGGCGACCGCGGGGTGCTTCATCATGACGCTTTCGACCTCGAACGGGCCGATGAGATGACCGGCCGACTTGATCACGTCATCGGCGCGGCCGACGAACCAGTAGTACCCCTCCTCGTCTCGACGCGCGAGGTCGCCGGACAAGTACCAGCCGTCCCGAAAGCAAGCGTCATAACGCTTCTGGTTGTTCCAGTATCCACGAAACATCGACGGCCATCCCGGCCGAAGCGCGAGCTCGCCGTCCTTCGTGGGGTCGTTCACCTCGTGGATGCCGCCGTCGTCGCCTTCACGGACGATGCCCGCGATCACGCCGGGAATCGGCCGGCCCATCGAGCCCGGCTTCACGTCCATCGACGCGTAGTTGGCGATCATGATGCCGCCGGTCTCGGTCTGCCACCAGTTGTCGTGAAACGGCTTGCCGAACACCTCTTGCCCCCAAACCACCGCCTGCGGATTGAGTGGCTCGCCCACGCTCGCCATGAATCGAAGCGCGGAGAGGTCCTTGCTCTGCGGGAGCTCTCGCCCCGCCTTCATCAGCATGCGAATCGCCGTCGGTGCCGTGTACCAAACCTGCACTCGTTCCTTCTCGAGAATCTCGTACCAGCGAGTAGGCTCGAATTCGGCCTCGTCGACGATCATCGTCACGCGGTTGGTGAGCGGTGCGCTGATCCCGTACGACGTCCCCGTCACCCACCCCGGATCGGCCGTGCACCAATAGACGTCGCCCGGGTGAAGATCGAGACAGAGCTTGCCTGTCACGTAGTGCGTGAGCACGGCCTGGTGCACGTGATAGGCGCCCTTTGGAGTCCCGGTCGTGCCGCTGGTGAAGTGCAAGAGCGCGGGAGCTTCCGGGTCGGTCTTTTCGATCGTGTAGTCGGTGGACGCCTGGGCCATGGCTTCGCCGTAGTCGAGGGTCTGTCCCGGCTCGTGCCTGCCCTTCGAGTCATCGAGCACGATCACGTGCTCGAGCGTGGGAATGCGATCGCGAATCGCGGCCACCCGCCGCTGGTAGAGACGCGCCGTCGTGAACAGCACCCTCGCCTCTCCGAGCTCGAGCCGCTGGGCGATCGGCTCCGGGCCGAACGCGGAGAACAGGGGGCAGAACACGGCGCGATGCTTGAGGCTGCCGAGCGCGCACGCGTAGAGCTCGGGAATGCGACCTGCGAGCGAGTACACACGGTCGCCTGGTTCGACGCCGAGCGTCGCCAGCACGTTGGCGAATCGGTTGCTGAGCGCATCGAGCTCCGCATACGTCAGCGCGATCCGGTCGCCCTTCTTCCCGAGCCAGATGATGGCCGTCTGCGACCCGTGACCGCAAGCGACGTGCCGACCCACCGCCTCGTAGGCGAGGTTGAGCCCGCCGCCGTCCGGAAGCCCGTCGAGCTCGTCCCGCACCGCGTCCCACGAAAACGACGCGTAGGCTTCGTCGTAATCGACCAGATTCGGTGGAGCCTGGTCAGCGCGGTGTGGTTTTTCGATTCGCATGGGCCTGTGCTTCCCCGTGACGCACGGCATCGATCAGCATGCGCCGTTCCGCCGACGCGATGACTTGCCGCGTTCGCCCCACGGCATCCGGGTTGACCGAGATCGAGGTGATGCCGAAGCGAACGAGCTGTTCGGCAAACTCGGGTCGATTCGAGGGGGCCTGTCCGCAGAGCGACGACGTGAGCCCGCATTCCTCGGCGCTCCGCACGATGCTTTCAATCGCCCAAAGCACCGCGGCATCCGACTCGTCGAAAAGCTCCGCGCAGATCGAAGAGTCGCGGTCGACGCCCAGCATGAGCTGCGTCAGGTCGTTCGACCCGATCGAAACGCCGTGGATGCCGAGCTTCGCGTAGTCGGGAATGCGGTACACGATCGACGGTACCTCGGCCATCACCCATCGAAGAAGGCCCGGGTCACGGCCCAAGCGGTGCTTGTCGATCTGCTCGAGGCACGCTTCGAGCTCCCACTTGGTGCGCACGAAGGGGATCATGAGGTGCACGTTGCTCGACGCTTCGCGAACCCGCGCGAGGGCTTCGAGCTCGAGCTCGAAGAGCTCGGGCTCCTTCACGTAACGAAAACAGCCCCGGTAGCCGATCATGGGGTTTTCCTCGTGGGGCTCGTGCTCGCTCCCTCCCCGCAACCCGCGGAACTCGTTGGTGCGAAAATCGTAAGTCCGGTAGATCACCGGCCTCGGGTGAAATGGCCGCGCAATCCGCAAGATCGACTCGGCCATCTTGCGAACGAAGTCCTCGCCGCCGCCCTCCGCGAGCAAGGCCTTGGGGTGCGCTCCATCGAGCGCGTCGGTGATCATGAACTCGGCGCGGAGCAACCCCACCCCGTCGACCGGCAGCGCCGCCGCGGCTTCGGCCGCATCGGCCATCGCCAAGTTCACGTAGAGCCGTGTGGCCAAAGGCTCGAGCGAGGTCTCGGCGGAAGGCGGAGCCGGCGCGGCAACACCGCCCGACACGCCCTGCTCGCCCGTCGACACGACGTCTCCGGACAAAATCTCCCCTCGTGAGCCGTCGACGGTCACCAACTGCGCGCTCTTCAGCACCCGGGTGGCGTTGCCAGTGCCCACCACACACGGAATGCGAAGCTCCCGGCTCACGATGGCTGCGTGGCAGGTCATGCCTCCTTCGTCGGTGACGAGCGCGCCAGCGTGCCGCATCACCGGCACCCAGTCGGGGCTGGTCATCGTCGCGACCAAGATCTCGTCCTTGCCGATCGTGGCGTCGGCATGGAGCTCGCGCATCACCCGCACCTTGCCCGCGACTCGTCCGGGAGAAGCCCCGAGGCCCTCGAGCAGCGGCGTTCCGGCCTCGATTTGCAGCGTGGTGATCGGCCGCGACTGCACGATGTACAAGTCGCCTTCCGAAAGCGCCCACTCCACGTCCTGTGGGCTGCCGTAGTGATTCTCGATACGCAGCCCGAGCGCCGCGAGGTCGAGCACCTGCGCATCCTCGAGCACGCGGGCTTCGCGTTGGGCCTCGTCTACCTCGACACGCACCTCGGAGCCGTCGTCCTGGCGAACGATCTTGTGCGCCTTGGAGCCGATTCGCGCGCTCTGCACCGCGAGCTTGCTCGCCTCGGCCGCGGACGGGTCCACGGGCCGCGATACGAAATAGGTGTCGGGCTCCACCTGGCCGCCCACCACGACCTCGCCGAGCCCGTACGCTGCCTCGATGAGCATGCGGCGCCGGTCCTGCGACATCGGGTCGACCGTGAACATCACCCCGGACGCCTCCGAGTCGACCATGCGCTGCACCACGACGGCGATCGTGGGCTCGCCGGTCAACCCCAAGCTGTGGCGATAGGCGACCACGCGCGGACCCCAAAGCGATGCCCAGCAATCGAGCAGGCGTGGAATCAAAGTGTCTTTCGTCACGTTGGTGAAGGTCTCGTTCATGCCCGCAAAAGAGGCCTCGGCCGTATCCTCCGCCGTGGCAGAGGAACGGACAGCGACGCGCGCACCGTCACCGAGGGCGCCGAAAGCCTCCAGCACCGCTTCGCGCACGTCGTCGGGGACGCCTGCCTTGCGCACCAGGGTTCGCAGCTCGTCCGATGCGACCTTCAGCGCGCTCGAGTCGTCGAGATCGGCGCCCGACACGATCTCGAGAAGCCGCTGCCGGATGCCAGCCACGTCGAGCGCATGCAAATAGGCCTGGCCGGTCACGACGAAGCCCGGCGGCACCGGCAATCCCGCGGCGGTCAGCTCTCCGAGGTTGGCACCCTTCCCCCCGGCGATCGGCGTATCGCCGCGACGCAGCGTCTGGAAATCGCGAACGAGCTGGTCACTCGCCATGATGACGAATTACATGCACGGGGCGCGCCAAGTCGCGAGGTGCCCATACGCAGCGTAAAACCCGATCTGCGGTGCGCGACGTCGCGCCAAACCTGCGCATCCTCGGGCCTCGGGCGAAGAAACTGCGCCTGCTCGGAACGAACCCTCCAATAAATCCAGGGGTTCCGTTTGGCACGCTCGATGCATCGCTGGTATCACCTCAGTCCCTCGAGGAGGAAACCATGAGCGCGGAAGAAGCACAGAAGAACCTGAAGCGAGAGCTGGAGGAAACCCGGAACGACCTTCGGCGCGCTGCGGACGAGATTCGGGTGAAGCTGCATCTCGCCGGCATGGACGCCAAGGACGCGTGGGACGATCTTCAGCCGCGTCTCGCCGAGTTCGAACGACTGTTCGACGAAAAGGCCGGTGAGGTGGGCCAAGAGCTCAAAGCGCTTGGCGGCGACATCAAGAAGCGGCTGCAGGCCATCAAAGGCAAGATCTCGGAGTAGCGGCGGCTGCGTCCGCCGGGCACTCGAAGACTCACGAAACGCCGGCCGGTTCTTCCCGGACGACGTAGACGCTGCAGGGCGCGTGACGAACCGTGGCCTCGGCGACGCTGCCGAGCAGCCGTCGAAGCATGCCCGTGCGGCCGTGCGAGCCGACCACGATGAGGCTGGCGCGGGTCTCTTTGGCCACTTTGCAGATCTCCGCGGCCGGATGGGTGCTCGGAAGGGCGTCGTACTGCACGTCCGTGTCCACCAGGTGACCAAAGTAGCGATGCCGCGCTTCACGAAGCTTCTGCATCGAGTCTTCGTCCCAGGCTTGCCGGTCTCCTTCGGCAGGCCCTCGCGTGGCCGCGGCCCGCACCTTCCGGGGGTCGAACACGTGCATCAGAAACACCCGCGTCTCGTCGCGCCTCGCGATGTCGGCCGCGCGCTCCAATGCGATGTCGGAGCATGGAGAGAAATCGGTACAAACGACGATCAGCGGCTTCATGTCAGCAGATTGTGCCCAAGACTCATGTCATGTCGAGTAGGATCTTGCCCTTGCGGCCCCGGCGGCGCGCGTGCTCGAGGGCGCGAGGAAGGTCATCCAGCCGGTAGGTTGCCTCCACCTCGGTGGCGAGCACTCCGCGTTGGATCAGCCGCGCGGTTTTTCGAACCAGGCGCAGGCGCTGCAGGAGCGACCGATTCGTGAGATACGCCGAGAGGTAGAAGCCCTCGATCGACGTCATCGGCATCATGATGTCGCGAGGCGGCAGGGAAATGGGCTCTTGGCTGAGCGTCCCGTAACACAGCATGCGGCCGCCGGGCTTCATGGCCCGCAATGCATCCGACCCGGTCCGGCCCCCCACGCAATCGAGCACGAAATCGACCCCCGTCGGCGTGATCCCGTGGACGGCTTCGAGCAGGTCTTGGTCTTCGAGCGCGACGACGTGGCGGCTTCCCTGCTGCCGCAAGCGCTCGGCCCCTTCGCGACTGCGAACGACGTCGATGACTCGAAAGCCGTCCTCCCGAGCGAGGTTGCGCACCATCTGGGCGAGGGCCGAGCCCGCCGCAGTCTGCAGGAGCACGGCGCCACGTGGAACCCGCAGCACCTCGTGCACCATGGCGAGCGCGGTCAACGGATTGACGAAGAACGAGCAGGCTTCGGCATCGCTCAGGCTCTTCGGCACGGGAAACGCCCGACGCGCATCGACGAGCGTCTGCTCCTGCCACGTTCCATGCGGCGGACCGCTCACGACGGCCACGCGCTTGCCGACCAGTCGCTTGGCGAGGAAGCCGCCGCCGGCTCGATCCACCACCCCCACGCCTTCCAACCCGATCGAATACGGCGGGGTGACGAAGGGCTCGGCGCCGGGGCTCGGCGCCGGCTGATTCGCGCCGCGATTCCAAATCATGCGCGCGAATGCGCGCTCGTACGTGCCCTCGATGTAGTTGAAGTCCGACGGATTGATCGGCGCCATTCGCATTCGGACGCGCACCTGCCCCGGCCCAGGCTCGGGCGTCGCCACGTCGCGGATCTCGACGCTGCTGGCGTCGTCCGAAAAGAGGTCGATGTACGCCGACTTCATCCTCTTGCCGGCCTTCAGCCGTCCGCGGGTCCGCTGAGCCCGCTCGGCATTTGGAACGGCCAGTTCGAGTCCACGGTGCCCCCGTCGACCTCGAGCACCTTTCCGGTCACCCAGCTTCCGGCATCGGAAAGAAGGTAAAGAGCGGCGGCCGCAATGTCTTCCACCGTTCCCAGCCGTTTCATGGGAGTGAGGTCTTCCATCTGCTTGGCGAGGTTTCGGTCCGCCGTCACCATCGCGAGCGCGTCGGTCTCCGTCGCGCCGACGGCAATCGCGTTGACCCGAACGTGTGGCGCCCACTCGTGACCCAAGAGCCGGGTCATGTGTGCCATGGCGGCTTTGGCGGTTCCGTAGGCCACGAACCCGTGATCGACGAGATGCGCGATGGCGGACGCGATGTTGACGATCGCGCCGTGGCCGCGCTTGGCCATCGACGGCGCGAGCGCGCGTGAGAGGTGCAATGCCGTCGTCACGTTGAAGTGGAACGCGTGATCGAATTCCTTGTCGGTGCACTGCAACGCAGGGCCGGGCAGCGTGCCGCCGACGTTGTTGACCAACAGGTCGACGCCCCCGAATTCTTCGAGCGCTCGCTCCGCCAGGCGGTCGAGCTGCTCCGAGACGAGGACATCCGTCGGAACGATCAACGCGCGCCGGCCGTGGCTTTCGACGATCTCGGCCACTTCTTGTAGCGTGTGCTCGCGCCGCGCCGCGAGAACCACGTCGGCTCCAGCCTCTGCGAGCGCGATCGAAATCCCTCGCCCGATACCCCGTCCGGCGCCCGTCACGACCGCCACTCTTCCGTCAACCCGAAAACGATCCAAAATCATGCGTATCACTCCGGCCGGTACTCTCGGGTATTCCGGCGGATCGCGCAACACCGACGAACGCTCTCGTCGCAATTATGAAGTCTCGACATGGATCGCGTTGACCAGGTGTGTACGCTCTCGTATTTTCTACCGAATGACCTACGGCGTAGCCGCGAAGATCGACGAGGGGCTCGTGTTCGTCTCCGATTCCCGGACGAACGCCGGTGTCGATCAAATTCGCACATACGGCAAAATGCACACGTTTTGCGGGGATGGAGAGCGCTTTTTCGTCCTGCTGAGCGCGGGCAACCTAGCCACGAGCCGGGCCGTGGTCTCCCGCATCGAACGCGACATCGAAGAAAAGGCCAAGGTGAGCCTGAAGACGGCCAAGCGGCTGACCGACGCCGCGGACTACGTAGGTCGCATCAGCCAGCAAGAGCAACGCAAGCACACCAAGGGCTCGAAGGACCGCAAGTTCAGCCCGGGCGCCAGCTTCATTCTGGGCGGGCAGATCGAAGGCGAAGAGCATTCGATCATGCTCATCTATCCGGAAGGCAACCACATCCCGGTCTCGCGGCACGCGCCGTTCTTGCAGATCGGCGAAGAAAAGTACGGCAAGCCGATCCTCGATCGCATCATCGAGCCCGGCCTGAGCCTGGAAGTGGCCGCACGGTGCTGCTTGGTGTCGATGGACTCCACCATGCGCAGCAACGCCACCGTCGGCGCGCCGATCGACTTGCTCATGTATCGGTCCGGAACCCAGCGGCCGGGCAGTCATGTCACCTTCGGCGAAGACGACGACTACCTTCGAGAGCTGCGCCGAGCCTGGCAGGACAGCTTGAAGGCATCCTTCCTCAAGCTCCCGAAGCTTCCGTTGCCGGCTCCCTCGGTCCGACTGGTCGACGGCGAGGGCTAGCCCCTAGCAGCCCCTAGCTCGCCGCGGCGGCCACACGCTGCCGCCGCAAATCGAGCGTGAAGTGGCTTTCGTCCGTGTAGAGCGGCTCGACCGGTCTGCGCTCGGTGCCTGCGCGCACCTCCAAAACGCGCCATCGCGCTCGTTGCCGCTCCTGCGCTTCGGCCAAGCTGCGCGGACGGCTCTCGTAGCGTTCTCCGTCCGGATTCCAGTAGTGATAGTGCGCAGCCGCGATGACCTCGCCGACCTCGTCGAGGACCTCGATGAGGAGCGGAGACTGAACCGGGACGTGCGGGTGCAGAGCCGGCCAACCGTCGGCCGCCTTGTATCGCACCCCCGCAACACACGCCCCACCCGCCTCGCGGAGCTCGACGGCCACGCCGTTGACCAACACCGCGCCCCGTTCCACCCAATGCGGATCCGCGACCGAAATCTCGACTCGGTCGGTGGAGTTGTCGACCATGCGCGACGTGGCGCTCGCCGCACCCTCCACGGTCAACAACGGCCACGGCTCGAGCGCCTGTCGGACGATCAGCTCGCCATCGCGTAGCGGCAGCCGTCCGAGGATCGGGAATCGCGTCTCGAAAGCCTTCCGAAGCCACCGGCGCTCGAAGGGCAAGCCCTCGGCGTGGAGCTCTTGGCAGATGTCCTCCAAATCCTCCCAGAGCACCGAGGGAAGCATGTATCGGTCGTGAAGCGCGGCGCCGTGGCGCGCGAGATCGGTGACGCACGGCTTGTCTACCAGCATTGCGACGATCGTACGCAGCAAGAGCGCCACCAACGACTGCACACCGATCTCGGGCAACGTCTCGAAGGCACGAAGCTCGATCAATCCTTGGAGCCCACCGGGCGCGTTGCGACGCCAGAGCTTGTCGAGGCAAATTTCGGCACGGTGCGTGTTGCCGCCACCGTCGGTCATGAGCTGGCCGAGCAGTCGATCGAGAAGCTCGCGATCGACCGGCGCCTCGAGCGCGTCGACCCCGCGACAAGCGAGCTCGAGCTCGTAAAGCCGGTCGATCTGGGTCTCGTCGGCACGAGGATGCTGGGAAGAGGGTCCGACGTATTGACTCGCGAACAAATACGAGAGCGAGGGGTGGCGCTGCCAGTAGCGGATGATGCTGGCAAGCAACGACGGCCGCGCGAAGAACGGATTTTCGTCGATCGTCGGCCCCCCGAAGAGCACGTGGGCCCCGCCGCCGGTCCCTTGGATTTGGCCGTTGAAATGATGGCGCGTGGTGCAAAGGCCCTCGGATCGGGCCGCCCGTCCGATCCGATCGAGCAGGCGATCGTAGTCACGCCAACGCCGGCACGCCGGCAAGTTCACCTCGAGCACGCCGGGATCGGCCGCCAGCCCCAAGCCGCTCACGGCGGGTGCGGCGGTGGGCTCGTAGCCGCATAGGACCAAGTCACCCAGGCCCCCTCTGGCGGCCACCCGCTCCACCACGCGCAGCAAGGTGCAAAACGCCTCGAAGTCGAGTGGCGGCACGAAGAGGTGAAGCGCGCCGCCGTGGGCCTCGGTCGTGAGCGCGCGACGAAGATGGCGCTCGTCGAGATCGGAAAGCGGCAGCCGGAGCCCCAGCGGCTCTTTGCCCGGAACGAGCACGACGGGGTCGTGAGGCGAGAACGGCCAGGCATCCGATGTCCAACCGTCGTCGGTGCGATCGAGCGGCAAGACCCAGCCCGACGGACGGTCGCTGGCTTCCCCGGGTTCCACGCACGGGAGCACGTACCGCCCGAGACCGAGCTCGGCCGCGATCGCCCCGATGAGCTTGCGCGCCTCGGACTCGCCGTGGCGGCCCGGCCCGTCGCGCAAATGCAGCAGATCGGGACGCGTCCAAAGCGGCGCTCCGTCGTCGCGATCGAGGATCCTCACCACCCACCTCGGCAAGGGCTCGCCCGGGTATTGTTTTCCGAACACCTGCATCACGACCCCGCCCGGGTAGAGCTCGCGAAGAAGCCGTGCGGCCAAGCGGCGAGCGTACCCGAGCTTCTCGGGGCCGACCGCTTCGTGGTTCCATTCGGGAGCTCCGGGATCGTGCGGAATGAACGTGGGCTCGCCGCCCATGGTCAACTTCAAGCCACACCTGTCCAACCGGGCCTCGACGGCGTCTGCCAGCTCGTCGACGCTGGTCGTCACCCGTCCGACTCCGTGATGCGGAGCTCCACGTGCATCTGAGAGCCGACGTGGCCCGAATGGAAGTAACGGCCCTGAATCGGGCTCACCCATTGCGGCCGGCTGGCGACCGCGGCCGGAAGAAAGTGATGGTCGGTCAGAAGCCCGTTGGTGGGATCGAACCCGAGCCATCCGGCGCCGGGCAAGTACACCTCCGCCCAAGCGTGCATCGACCCGGCGGCGCGATTGAAAGCATGCTCGCCCTCGGGCGGCGTCGGCTCGTAGAGATAGCCGCTCACGAAACGCGCTGCCATTCCGAGCTGGCGGCTGGTCGCCACGAAGAGCTCGGCGAGGTCGCGGCAAGACCCCCGTTCGCGCGCGAGCGTCTCGTTGGCGGTCTGCACGCCCTCGTCGTCGCGCCGCTCGTAGGCGATGTGGCGATGGATGGCAAGGTTGAGATCGGTCAAAAACGCGATCGTCTCACGGCTCTGCGTCGATTCACCGAGCACGCCGCGCACCCAGTCGAGCACCCGCCAGCGTTCCGATTCCTCGGCTTCGAGGTAGGGGCTGAGCGCGCTCTTTTCCCGCTCGTCGTAGCTGAACGGAAACTGGCTCGCGCGGCTCTCGAGGATGAAGTCGAACGGATTCTCCTCGGCCACGTCGAAGCTCATCTTGCAGTGAAACGAAAGCACCGACGACTCGACCAGGCCGAAGCTGACCACGGCCACCACGTTGTTGAAGCAGTCGCGCATCCAACGCACGCGCCCTTCGGGGCGGCACTGCAACGAAAAGCTTTGCACGTGCACCGTCTGGCTTTCTCGCGGCCGCAGGTAGAGCGAGTGCTCGCCGAAGCCGACCGGGTGCTCGTATTGGTATTCGGTCAAGTGGTCGACCGAGATCCTCATTTCGGGAGAGTTAGCAGGTTTTGTTCCGGGTTGTCATTTCCGGCCGATTTCCGATCGGTATCGGCGGCGCAACATCGGCTCGTCGGGGCGTGCTCACGCGTGCGAATGCCCCGGCCCGTCGGTATCGTCCTCCCGTGGCGAAGAACGTCATCCGCTTCCCGACGCGAATCCGTCCGACGCGCCCAATCGCACCGGGCGCCAAACATCATCGGGTCATTCACGGCTACCGGCGCGCCTTCGTGTTGGCCGGCCGGGGTCCGGCCTTGCTCCTGATTCACGGCATCGGCGACAGCGCGGAAAGTTGGCGCGAGGTCATTCCGTCGCTGGCGCGGCGCTACACCGTCATCGCGCCGGACCTGCTCGGGCATGGCGACTCGGACAAGCCACGGGCGGACTACTCCTTGGCGGCGTACGCGAACGCCATGCGCGATCTGCTCACCGTGCTCGACGTCGAGCGCGTCACGGTGGTCGGCCACTCGCTGGGCGGCGGGGTCGCAATGCAGTTCGCATACCAGTTCCCCGAACGCTGCGAACGCTTGGTGTTGGTCAGCACCGGCGGCGTCAGCCACGAGGTGCACCCCTTGCTCCGGTTCACCTCGGCGCCGAACGCCGATTTCGTGCTTCCCCTGCTCGGCGCGCCTGGCGCTCGGTTGCTCGGCAAAGCCGCGTTCGGCGTGCTCCAAGCGCTCGACACCGATCTCGGTCGCGACGCGGAGCCGCTCTCGCGCGTGTTCGACGCCCTGCCCGACGCCGCCTCCCGCCGCGCGTTCGTGCGGACGCTTCGGGCCGTCGTCGACTGGCGAGGGCAGGCGATCACCATGCTGGACCGGTGCTACTTGACCCAGGGGATGCCGACGATGTTGGTGTGGGGCGCGAGGGACGCCGTCATCCCGGTGGCCCATGCGCACCGGGCGCACGCGGCGATGCCACAAAGCCGGCTCGAGGTGTTCCCCGACGCGGGTCACTTCCCGCATCAGCATCACCCGCGTCGTTTCCTCGAGATCTTCGAGGACTTCTACCGCAGCACCCGCCCGAGCTCGCACGATGCGGCGAAGTGGCGCGCCTTGCTGCGGCGAGGGCCTATTGCTGGGCGTGCTGCTGGGCCTGTGCTGCAACCGTTGTGGCCTGGTCGACCCGGTTGACGCGGACCGACACCTCGAGGCGCTCGCCCTGCCCGCCCGCGTACAAGGTGCCCGCCGTCGGCGTGGCGTCGCGGTAGTTCCGGCCGGACGCCACCCGAATGTGATCGAGGTCGGCGAGGGACCCGTTGGTCGGATCGAATCCTCTCCACCCCACCGACGGAAGGTAGACTTCCGCCCACGCGTGCGAGGCCTCGGACTGGATCTGATTGTGGTAGTCCGAGCCGGTGTGAATGTAGCCGACGCGGTAGCGCGCCGGAACGCCGAGCAGACGCGCCAAACAGATGAACAAGTTCGCGAAGTCTTGGCAGACGCCCCGCCGCTCCGTGTAGATCTCGAACGGCGAGGTCTCGAGGCAGGTCGCGCCTGGGATGTATTTGAAGTCGCGGTGCAGCGTCTCGTTGAGGTCGATCAAGGTTTCGAGCAGGTCGTATTCCCGGCGCGCCGCAAAGCTCATCGCGAATCCCGAGAGCTCCCGAAGCTCCGACTCGGGAAGCTCCGGCGGAAGCAGATAGGGATTCATCATCTGCCGCTGCCAGGGCATCCAGACGAGCGGGATGTTCGTGCTTCGAAGCGAGGAGTGCGTCTCGACGTGGTAGGTCGTGACCTTTGCCTGAACGCGCACCCAAAGCTCCGTGTAGGGCTGGTTGATCTGGAAGCTGAGCACGTGATTGCCGAACACGTCTTCGTAGGAGAACGACTGGCCGGGCGGCGAGATCTCGAGAAGATACTCGGTGACGTCTTGGGTCAGGTCGCGCACCGGCTGGAGCCGGACCGTGTGGGTCGAGGTCTCGACCGGGGTCTGGTAGCGATAAATCGTCTCGTGGGTGATGTCGTAGGTGCGCGAGTTTCCCTGGCGCGAGTCGAGCGGCGGCAAAGCGGGCCCCTCGACCGAACGCACCGGACGCGAACGCACCCGCGCTCCCTGGCGTGGGGCATCGGACTTCGCCTGGAGCCACGAGGAGCTGCTGGTCTGGCCGGTGACGAGCGTGGGCGCCGTGGCGATCGGGCCGAGGTCGATCGAGCGGCCGCGGCTGATCACGTGCATTTCCCCGGGAGTCAGCCGCGACCAAGGCTCGCCCGAAAGCGGACGCGTCGAGATGATGGCGACCGTGCGGTTTTCGTCGACGGAATTCGACACGTCGAGCTCGAGCAAGTCGGATTCGAGAGTCTCGC
>CAZBWQ010000050.1:0-27702 GCA_964495565.1 uncultured Sandaracinaceae bacterium
GTCGAAAAACACTTTGCGCTCTTGACGTGCGATCAACACCCGTTTGAGCTTGCCCGCAAATTCCGCGTCGGGAACGATCTCCCGATTGATCTGAAACTCGCCGTCCGGGTTCACGCTGATCACGATCGGTTGCTGCTCATTCGGATCGGGAGGCGGCGTCTCTTCCTGCTCGTCGGGCTTGTCCGGCACGTGGACCCAGAAGTGCGCGGGCATGAGCGGCATGATCACCATGAAGATGATCAAAAGCACCAAGACGACGTCGACCAAGGGGGTGACGTTCATCTCGGGGCGCGCCTTGCTCTTCTTTCCCGCGCCCGGCGCTTCGACGTTCATGGCCATGCGATCATCTCCTCTCGGTCTCTGCCCGCCTCACGACTCGCCCCCACGGATGCTCTTCGCAAACGCCGCCGCGTCGTCGAGCGCGGTCTTCGTCGCCCGCAGCTTCACGCCTGGAAAGCCGACGTCTTGAATCGCCGCCATGACGTCTCGCACCTTGTCGTAGGTGAGGCGGTGGTCGCCGACCAAGACGAGCTTCTTGGCCGGGTCGTTGGCCGCCGCCGCGCGCAGGTGATCCACCAGGTTTTCCCGTTCCACGATGTAGTCATCCAGGTAGAGCCGACCATCGACGTCGATGGACAGCACGTAGGGCTCGGGCTCTTTGTCGTTTTCCTCGTCCGGGTTCTCGATCTTCACGAGCTCGAGATTCAGGTCGCTCACGGCCGCGGGGAGGATCACCATGAAGATGATCAGCAGCACCAAGACGACGTCGACCAACGGGGTGACGTTCATCTCGGGCTTGACGCTGCCCTTCTTCTTTCGTGAGAGACCCATGCGTGCTTCCTAGGTGATTCGGCCTCGCCCGACTATTCGGCCGGCACCGGCGCGGCCCGCTCGGTCGGCAACGGCTCGACCTCTCCGGTCACGCCGCCACCGATGGCGCCCGCTTCCAGCTGGTCGACGAGCTCGCTGCCTGCATTGGCGAGTCCTGCTTCGTACTTCTGAATCTTGCCGCTCAGCCAGTTGAAGAGCATCACCGCCGGAATGGCCACCATGAGGCCGTACCCGGTGACGTAGAGCGCCTCACCGATGAGCGGACCGATCGTGCTGAGGCCGCCGCCACCTTCTTGGCCGATGACCTTGAAAGCACCGAGAATGCCGAACACGGTTCCGAGCAGACCGACGAACGGCGCGGTCGAACCGGTGGTCGCGAGCACGGCAAGGCCCTTGTTCAAGCTCATGCTGAGGTTCTCGCCGGTGCGCTCGAGGCTCCGCTTGGTGAACTCGGCCGCGCGGTCGCGCCCCATCCCGAGCGCGAGATTGTCCTCGAAGGTCTTGATACCCTCGTAGATGAATCGCGCCAAATGGCTTCGCTTCTTGGCCTCTTCGGCGATCTTCATCGAAGCTTCCGCGTCGCCTCGCTCCATCGGCTCGGACACGTCTGCGGCGAACTTCTTCGATCGACGCTTGGACATGAACAGCATCAAGAGCCGGTCTACGGTCACGGTGATGCACCAGAGCCCCTGAATCGTGAGCACCACGACGGCGCTCTTCACGATCGGGTTCATCTTGTGCCACATCTCCATGAGATCCAGTTCCATGGGTTTTCCTTTCGCTCCTCGTTCAAATCGCGGACGGCTTGAACGTGAATTGTCTTCGGTACGGATAGGGAACCGCCGTACCATCGGGCAAACGCGCCGGCTCGAAACGTTGCGCCAGCGCACAATTGATGATCGATTCCTCGGGAATCAGAGGATGGGCCTGCTCGAGCTCGGCCTTGATCGGGACCCCGTTGGGCATGATCAAAATGCGAACACGCACTCGGATCGTCTCCGCGCTCGCCCGCACGGCGGGAGGGATGTCGGGCGCGGCGCAGCCTCCGAGGTACTTCGGACGTGACACCGTCTCGCGCTTTTGACGCGGCCCCTTCTTTTTTTCGTCCGTCCCGCCGCCTCCGATCATCTCGTCGATGTTGATCTCCTCGACCTCGGCCAACCGCCCGCCTTCGGCCTCCTGCAGCTCCTCGTCGGGAATTTCGGTGGGCGCGGACAAGCCCCGCTGCTGCCCTTCACTCGCTTTGACTTCTTCCTTGGCTTCTTTGGGCTTGGGCTTTTCTTTGGGCTTCTCTTTGGGCTTTTCCTTTTCGACCGGTGTCGGCGCCGCCGCGAACTCGACGGCGATGTCGCGTTCCCGTTTGTCGACGTAGACCTTCGCCGTCGCGACGGCGGCGACTACCCCGAGGCCCGCAAGCACATAGACGACGGCAGAAACGGCCAGCGAGACGCCCATGCGTCCCCTGCCTTCTTCCTCCTGCTTGTTGCCGTTCTGGAAATCCTTGAACATGTCTTGCGCTCGAATTTGCTTCCCCTGATGCCGGGATCCGCCCATCGGTAAGCCCGTGGTGTGACAGCTACGTGACAGCGGGGTGGCGACTGGGCGAAGGTACGCCTTGGGCTGGCGAGGCTCCCTAGGAAGCCAGGCGAAACCGGTAGCCAACCCCTCGAATTGTTTCGATAAAATCGGAGGCCGGCCCGAGCTTTTCCCGCAGTCTCTTCACGTGGGTATCGACCGTCCGGGAGGCGCCGGCCCGCCCATCGGTGGCCTCGCACCAGCGCCAGACCCGGGCCAAGAGCTCCCGGCGCTCCTGGACCTGGCCGAGGTTGCGCACGAGATGCTCGAGCAGCCGAAACTCGACCGAAGTGAGCCGCAGCGTCTGGCCGTCGCAGGTCACGGTTTCCATCTGCGTGTCGATGACGAAGGGGCCCGCGCAAAGCCGCCGGGGCCGTGACCGCAGGTCGCGGTGGCGACGGAGCACGGCCTTCAAGCGAAGCGCCAGCTCCCGGGATCCGATCGGCTTCGGAATGAAGTCGTCTGCGCCGAGCTCGAAGGCGATCACGCGATCCATCTCGCTCGCGCGAGAGGACAGCAAGACGACGAGCGTCTCGTTCCCGCAGCTTCCGATCGCCAACCGCCGAAGAACCTCGGCGGTTGCCATGTCCGAGGGCTCCTCGTCGATCAGGATTGCAGCCGAGCATCCGCAAGACGCGCGCTTGATCGCTTCTTCTGCGGTCAGGACCGGCTCGACGCAAACGCGCTCGTCACCAAGCGCGCGGTGGAGCTGCTCGGTCAGATCCGGCGAGGCGGACACGACACAGACCTCGGTGATCATGAACCCCGGATTGTCGCGCCCGAAGTGACAGCGGCGTGTCTGAAGCGTGCCACCCTGGTTAAAATAGCCCGCCAGACACGACTGTTTTCGCGTTCGTTGCATTCACCACGCAAGACCGACACCTGACGGCAAGAAGATGCGTGCGTGCAGCACACGGGGGCCTTTGGGGTATTGCCCGCCGGCATGGCCGAGTCGCCGGCGTCATGGACGTCATGGCCCAAGGCCTTGCGAAAGACCGCCAACACCGGGGGCGAAGCCTTGGCCTGCCGGCGTGCAGTGCTGCGCGAAAGCCGGCGGCGGACCCCGAGGCCCTTGGGTCGCGCCTCGTGGCTTCGCGACGTGAGCGCGCGAGTAGGCCGCCGGATGGGCCTCTCGGTGGCGGTTCGCGGTCCGGTCCCGAGCGAAGCTTGCATCATCGCCTCCAATCACATGAGTTACCTGGATCCGCTGGCGATCGGGCAGATCGTGCCGTGCAGCGCCGTCGCCAAATCCGAGATCACGGGTTGGCCGGCGATCGGACAAACCATGGAGCAGCTTGGAGTCGTGTTCGTCGAACGGGGAAACCCTCGGAGCGGCGCCGCGACGCTGCGGAAGGTGATGCGGACCTTGGCGGCCGGCGTGCCGGTCTTGATCTTTCCCGAAGGCACGACGACCTGGGGAACCGACGTGCTGCCTTTCTCGCGTGGCGCATTTGGGGCGGCCCGGATTTTGCGTGTCCCGGTCGTCCCGACCCTGCTCCGCTACGAGCTCGAAGACGCCTGCTGGGTTGGCGACGCATCGCTGCTGCCCCACTTGCTGAACATCCATCGACACGAAGAGCTGCGGGCCGAGGTGATCTTCGGTCCGGCCTTGCAGCCCATGGCCTTTTCCGACGCATCGACGCTGGCCGAGGCCACGCGGCAGTGCATTCGAAGTCTGCTCGTCCCGTGAGCCTTCCCGAGCTCGACCAACTGGAAACCCTGATCAGCCGCCTCGGAGACCGGGCGCGGGTCGAAACGCTCTCCCGGGTCGGAGGCTATCCGATCTACGGCATCGTCTTGGGAAACACGCGCGTCGAAGCTCCTTGCCTGCTCTTGGTCGGCGGAGTGCACGGGCTCGAGCGAATCGGGACGCAAGTGGTGCTCTCCTATCTCGTCACCTTGGCCGAGCGGCTTGGGTGGGACGAGCTCACGCGAACCGCCTTGGAGCGGAGCCGAATCGCGGCCATCCCACTGCTCAATCCCGTCGGGATGCGTGCCGGAACACGGGCCAATGGCAACGGCGTCGACCTGATGCGAAATGGGCCCACGCGCGGCGTCGGGCAGGGCTCGTTCTTGGTGGGCGGGCAGCGCGTCTCGCATTTGCTGCCCTGGTACATGGGTCGCGCGGGCCGGCTCGAGCCCGAAGCCGAAGCCCTGATCGAGTTCGTCCGGCGAACCGTGATCGGCTCCGAGGGGGCGATCGCCCTCGACGTGCACTCGGGCTTTGGATTTCAGGATCGATTGTGGTTCCCGTATGCCCGAACGCGCCGGCCTTTTCCTCACACTGCCGAAGTGTACGCGCTCTACGAGCTGCTGAACCAAACGCTCCCGAATCACGTCTACCAAACCGAGCCCCAGTCCCGCGCCTACACGATCGACGGCGACCTGTGGGACCATCTCTACGATCGAGCGCTCGAGCAGGGGCGAGGGCTGTTCCTTCCCTTGACCCTCGAAATGGGGTCGTGGACCTGGGTGCGCAAGAACCCGCGGCAGGCGCTCACGCTTCCGGGGCCTTTCAATCCGATCAAGCGTCATCGATTGCGACGCACGCTGCGCCGACATTTGCTCCTGATCGACTTCTTGCATCGCGCGGCCGTCGGCCATCACGCTTGGGCTTCGCTCGACGAAACCCGTCGAGAGCAATGCTTGTCGCGAGCCCTTGACCTCTGGTTCACCTAGCGGTCACCGAGATCGTCAAATCGTCACCTTCCCTTCGCAGCGCGGTGATCTGGCTGCGCGATCTTCTGCGTGGGGGTGAAACGTGTCTCTACAACCAACAATCGCGGGGCGGATGGGCCCCACCGCGGGTCGATACCCATCGAAGCCTTGGGCGGTTCCCGATCTGGATCTCAAAAGTGGCCCTTACCGTGCTCGCTTCGCCCGGCACCGTGGCGACGTGCAGGCCGCGCAAAGGCTCCGTTTTCAGGTGTTCAACCTCGAGCTCGGCGAAGGGCTCCAAGCCTCGTACAGCACGGGGCGCGACGAGGATCCGTATGACGACCGCTGCCACCACCTCTTGGTGGAGCACGAAGAGACGGGCCAGATCGTCGGCACCTACCGGTTGATGACGCAGGACATGGCCGGACCGACGGGATTCTACTCGAAAAGCGAATTCCACTTGGAAGCACTGCCGCCGTGGATCCTCGCCGAAGGAGTGGAGCTCGGCCGCGCCTGTGTCGACGCGGCGCACCGTTCTGGTCGCGTGATCTTCCTGCTGTGGCGAGGGATTGCGCAGTACATGGCGCACAATCGCCTCCGGTATCTCTTCGGCTGCTGCTCGGTGCCGGCGACCGACCCCGGCGTCGGGCTCAAGCTTCACCTCCAGCTGGCACGCGAGGGGCGGCTGATGGAAGGTTTCATCTCGCGGGCGACTCGGGCGTGCTCGTGTGCGGCTGGCTCGATGGTCGACGAGGAGGTGTCCTTACCTCCGCTTTTCAAGGTGTATCTCGACATGGGCGCCAAGGTCTGCAGTGAGCCTGCCCTCGACCGGGAGTTTGGTGTCGTGGACTTTTTGATCGTCCTCGACGTCGATGAGCTCGACGAGCGGACCCGCAAGAGAATGTTTGGAACCTGCGGGGCCCCGAGCTGCAACGTCGGACGAGTCGCCGCGACACGCCCGGTCCGGACCGAGTACCGACACTAGGCCGGCAGGGGCGGCAACGTCCGGGTGCTCGAGACGCCAGCACGTCCAAGCGTGAGCCGGAAGCGCGTCCACTCGCCGGGCTTGCTTTGGGCTTCGATTTGGCCCCCCATTCTCGCAACGAGGTGGCGCACGATCGAAAGACCGAGGCCGGTGCCGCCCATTTCGCGAGAACGGCCTGCATCGACGCGGTAGAAGCGCTCGAAGATGCGGGCGAGCTGGTCCGAAGGAATCCCCGGTCCGGTGTTTTCGATCTCGATCGTGACCGACTCTGGATGCACCTCGGCGTGCATGCGGATCCGGCCTCCTTCCGGGGTGTACTTGATCGCGTTGTCGACCAAGTTGATCAACACCTGATCGAGGGCGCGGGGGTTGGCGACGACTTCGGGCAGCCCGGCGAGCGAATCGATGCGAACCTCGAGACCGCGCTGCTCCGCCTGCGCCGAGAGCCCCTGTACCACGTCGCGAACCGCAGCGGCGAGGTCGACGGGCGCGAGCTCGTATTCGTGCTCCGGAGACTCGGCGCGGCTCAGGGCGACCAAGTCGTTGACCAACGCTTGGAGCCTCAGGGTATGACGCAAGATCACGTCGACGAAGCGTTCCGCGGATTCGGGATCTCGAAGCGCGCCGGCTTTGAGGGTCTCGGCAAAGCCGCGTATTGCCGTGAGTGGCGTTCGAAGCTCGTGACTCGCGTTCGCCACGAAGTCGCGCCGGACCCGATCGACGAGCTTTTGTTGGGTGACATCGTGCAGCACGCCGACGACGCCGCCCCGCCCCGGCAGCGGCGCCACGACGGCCGTGTAAATTCGAAGCTCCCCACCCGATTCGAGCGTGAGATCCGCGGAAACCGCCTCCCCGTGCCGCGCGGAGCGCACCGCATCGTGCAAGGCCTGGTTCCGCAGGACCTCCGAGGGTGAGCGGCCCAGAGCGGAACCGCCGGCGATTTGGTCGAGCGCCGTGTTGGTGAGGACGATCCGACCGAGCGAATCGGTGACGAAGACCGCCTCCACCATCGCATCGAGCATCGTCTTGAGGCGCGTCTCTTGGGCGTGCAGCGAGGTGATTCGCTCGTTGAGCTGGTCGGCGAGCCGATCGAGTGAGCGACCGATGTCACCGAGCTCGTCGTCGCGCTGGCTGAACGTCCGTACGGAGAGGTCTCCGCGCGAGAGCGCGTCGGCGACTTCGGTGAGCTGCCGCGCCGGGGCCACGATCGTCCGCGAAAGCGCCCAGGTGAGCACGACGCCGATGATCAGCGCCAGCGCGCCCGCGACGAGCATGAGCTCGCGCACGCTCGATCGCATGACGTCGGCCTGCTGGGTCGGACGCATCGCCTGAATCACCGTGCCGTCTTCCAGACGACGGGCATAGACGTAGAGCTCCTCGGGCGGATCTCCGGTTTCGGTCCGTACGAACGTGTCCTTTCCGAGCGCGGGCGGCGAGACCGCGTACGACGCGCTTTGCTGAAACTGATCTGCGTCGTGCCTCGTGGAGCCGATCACTTGCCCCTCCCGCCCGATCAGGATCCAGGCTCCGAAGCGCGCGCCTACGCCTTCGGCCACGGAATCAGGGTCGATACCTTGGCCAAGCTCTCGCGCGGCCTCGTCGGCCGCTTCCCGTAGGCCGAGCTGCTGGGTTCTCGACAACCGGTAGTCCGTGAGTGGATCTTCGAGCAGCAGGATCGTGAGGACGATGGCTGCCGTCGCCGTCATCGTCGCCGCAATTAGATTCCATCGCAGTCCCCAACGCTCCACCTGGGGATCATATCAAGTTACGAGGGCTTTTGTATGCGATAGCCGACGCCGCGGACCGTCTCGAGGTAGCGGGCCCCGGAGCCCAGCTTTTCCCGCAAGCGCTTGATGTGGGTGTCGACCGTTCGAGTCTCGACGCCGGGGGCGTAACCCCAGACACGCTCGAGCAATGCATCGCGAGGCTGCACCCGACCCGCACGCGTCGCCAGGTCCAACAAGAGACGAAACTCGAGGGCGGTCAACGTGATCTCTTCCCCGTCGACTTCCACGCGGTGCGCAGGCACGTCGATCTTGAGCGCCCCGATGGAAAGCACCTGCGGGCCTTCGGTTTGGGCCTGCGGTCCCACGCGCCGAAGAATCGCCTCGACGCGCAAGGTGAGCTCGCGGGGGCTGAAGGGTTTCACCACGTAGTCGTCTGCGCCGACCTCGAAGCCGACGATGCGATCGATTTCCTCGGCTTTGGCGGTGAGCATGATCACCGGCACGCGCGTCGTGTCGCCGCTTCGTCGAAGCCGCCGGCAGACCTCGAAACCACTGATGTCGGGAAGCATCACGTCGAGAAGCACCAGATCCGGGCGTTGGCGCGACACCTCGGCCAAGGCGTTGGCTCCGGTGTGCGCGACGGTCACCTCGTGGCCCTGCTCGCGTAGGTTGAACGCGACCAGGTCCGCCAGATCCGACTCATCTTCGACGACCAGAATGTGAGCGCCCATCTCCCCTCGGCGGCGAGCCTCGCAGAACCGTGTGACAGCCCTGTGACCCGCCGGTTGCGTCCAAGCAACGTATAGCACGGCGATCGGCCATCGCGCCTCGGATGCGCCGAGACTCCGGCGGCGCCTGCGCAGGCGCGAAGCAGGGGCCTTTTCGACCGAAGTCGCGCGAGGGGTAGGCTGCGCTCCCCTGCCTGTGCTAGGCAGCGGAGGTCACCTGGAGCCGGTACGCCGACATGCGAATCCCTCTCGCCAACTTGCTGGTACGAAGCCCGCTGCCGCGGGTGGAAACACTCATGAGCCGAGTGGAGCAGTGCGTGACCTGTGTCCCTCAGCTGATCGAGCTGGTCATCGCCGAGGACGCCGCGGGTGTGGAACGGGTCGCACGGGAAGTCAGCATTCTCGAAGGTCAGGCGGATGCGGCCAAGAATGCGTTTCGCGCAAAAATGCCCGTCCGGCTCTTCTTGCCGGTCGATCGGAGAGACGTGCTTCGTTTGATCAGCGAGATCGACGCGATTGCGGATTGCGCCGAAGACGTCGGCGTCCTGCTCACGCTGCGGCCATATCGGGTCCCCGACGCGATGAAGGCGCCCCTTCGTGAATTCGTGGAACGCGTCATGATCACGGTGAAAGCCTCCACGGAGCTGGTCGGCATGATGGACGACCTGATGGACGCGGGATTCGCCGGAAGCGCCGCGGAAGCTGCGTTGGCCAAAGCGGACGAAATCGGCCAGCTCGAGCACAAAGCCGACAAGCTGCAGGACCGCTGCGCCAAGACGTTGTTTCGCGCCGAAGGCGAGCTCTCTCCCGTGGCAATTTTCATGTGGACCAAGCTGCTGAACAAGATCGGGGACATCGCGAACCACGCCGAAAACGTCGGCGACCAATTTCGACTTTTCGTAGCCGCCTCCTGACCTGAATGGACCTCACGACCCTCATCCTCACGGTCGCGTCGCTCGGCGGCCTCTACATGGCTTGGACGATCGGCGCCAACGACGTGGCCAATGCGATGGGCACGTCGGTCGGCTCGGGCGCCCTGACGCTCCGAAACGCGATCATCGTGGCGGCGATCTTCGAGTTCGGCGGGGCCATGTTGGTCGGAGGCTCGGTGACCGAGACGATTCGCCAAGGCATCGTCGATCTGGATACCGTCGGAAGCGATTCGATGGTGATGGCCGTCGGCATGACCTGTTGCCTCCTGGCCGCGGCGCTGTGGCTCAATCTGGCGACGTATGCGGGCTGGCCGGTGTCGACGACGCACAGCATCGTGGGCGCGGTCGTGGGCTTCGGGATCACGGCCGGGGGCATGCACGCCGTGGATTGGGGCATGGTGGGAAGCATCGTCGCGAGCTGGATCATCTCCCCGCTCATGGGCGGAATTCTCGGGTACGCGCTTTTCGTCTTCATCAAGCGGGTCGTGTTGACCACGCCGGATCCCCTCGCGGCGATTCGAAAGTGGGGACCGATCTTGGTCTTCCCGATCATTGGCATCCTGACCTTGAGCGCGATGTTCAAGGGCCTGAAGCCGCTGCGCCTGGATCTCGCGTTCGGCCCCGCCCTGGTGCTCGCAGCGGCGCTCGGATTGAGCGCCAGCGTCCTCGCGATTCCGATCTTCCGGCGCTTCGCCGCAAGCAATGGAGAGGGCAAGCAGGCCAACCTCAAGCGCACCGAAAAAGTATTCATGGTGCTCCAGGTCATGACCGCGTGTTTCGTGGCGTTCGCGCATGGCAGCAACGACGTCGCCAATGCGGTGGGCCCGCTCGCCGCCGTCTTCGGCTCGATTCAGCAGGGAGTCACCCAGACGGTCCAGGTCCCCTACCGCGTATTGCTCATCGGCGGGGTCGGCATCGTGGTCGGATTGGCGACGTACGGCTACAAGATCATGGCGACGATCGGACGCCGAATCACCGAGCTGACGCCGTCCCGTGGCTTTTCGGCCGAGTTTGCGGCGGCGACCACGATCGTCGTGGCGAGCAAGCTCGGGCTTCCCGTGAGCACGACCCACACGCTGGTGGGCGCGGTGGTCGGCGTCGGCTTCGGACGGAGCATTGGCGCGATCAACATGCGCGTTCTTCGCGGCATCTTCGCGAGCTGGTTCATCACGGTGCCGTTCACGGCATTGCTGGCGGCGGTGTTGTTCTTCGTGGCGCGGCTCGCGCTTCTCTGAGTGGCCCCCGCGTGCACCTCGCGCTAAGCCACGGCCCATGGCTTTGTCGGTCGGCATCGTCGGCTTGCCCAACGTGGGCAAGTCGACGCTCTTCAACGCCCTTTCCGAAAAGGAAGCGGAGGCGGCGAATTACGCTTTTTGTACCATCGACCCGAACGTCGGCATCGTGCCGGTTCCCGACACCCGTTTCGACAAGCTGGTGGCGCTCTACCAGCCGAAAAAGGTCGTCCCGGCGACGGTCGAGTTCGTCGACATCGCCGGGCTGGTGCGCGGAGCCTCGAAGGGCGAGGGCAAAGGCAATGCGTTTTTGAGCAACATCCGTGATGCCGACGCGGTAGCCCACGTCGTTCGTTGCTTCGAGGACGAGAACATCCTGCACGTCGACAACCGGGTCGATCCGCTGGCCGACATCGAAACGATCGAGACCGAGCTGATCCTGAAGGATCTCGAAACCGTGCAAAAGCGGCTCGACAAAGCCGAACGCGCCGCCAAGGGGCAGGACGCCTTCGAAAAGAAGGCGGTCTCGCTATGCAATCGGCTCGCCGCGTCGCTCGACGAGGGCAAGCCGGCCACGGCGATCGAGCCTGGCGACGAGGACGAGGCCAAGATCTTGCGAGACATGTTTCTGCTGACCCGCAAACCGTCGTTCTTCGTGGCCAACGTCAAAGAAGATCAGCTCGCCGACGTCGAAAGCGATCCCCTCCTCGAGCCGGTCCGTCGGCTCGCGCGCGAGCGTGGCGTGCCGCTGGTGGTGATCAGCGCGGCCATCGAAGCCGAGATCATGCGCCTGCCCCAGGCCGAGCGCGCCGAGTTCATCGAGTCGCTCGGTCTCGACGAGCCGGGCCTGCACAAAGTGATCCGGACCGGCTACCAAACGCTCGATCTCATCACCTACTTCACCGCCGGAGAGCCCGAGGTCCACGCGTGGACGATCCACCGAGGCACCCGGGCCCCGCAGGCCGCCGGCAAGATCCACTCGGACTTCGAGCGGGGCTTCATTCGGGCCGAGGTCATGAAGTGCGAGGACCTGTTCGAGCTCGGCTCCGAGCAGGCGGTCAAGGCCGCCGGCAAGCTCGCGATCGAGGGCAAGGACTACGTCGTGCAGGATGGCGACATCATGCACTTCCGCTTCAACGTGTGACGGCGCTCACTCCGCGAAATCCGCTTTGAAGGCCGTGATCGGCCCGCAGTCGGTCTCGTTCTGCAAGACGCCGTTTTCATCCTCGCCGAGCGGGTGGTTCTCCGCGGCGCTGCTGCCGACCTTCAAGCCCGAATCGGTGTAGGCCAAAAAGACGCACATCTCCTGACCGCCGAGGCCGTACTTCAGGGTGCGGTCGGTGGTGTTGATGTAGCCGCAGTCGACCGTGAGAGCGGGCGCGCCGTCGTTGCTCATGGGCGGATCGATGGTGCGGCCGATCGGCTCTCCCACGCGATTGACGAGCTCGAGAATCGTCTCGCGGCTCCCGTCCTCGTGGGTGAAGCTCAAATTGAAGTAGTTGCCCCACTCGTGGTAGTGCGCGAGCACGTAGTACACGTGGTATTCGGGGTCTTTCCCGAGGTTGTTCTGGAACGTCTCGGTGAGGTCGCAGGTCATCGAGAAACGCGATTCCTGGTACTGCCCGTTCTCCGGATCCGGACCGGGAGGAATGTCGAGCGCGGTGTTGCTGAAGCTGTAGGGCGTGAGCCGGATTTCCACCTGCTCTTCGGGCACGGTCTCCACTTCCATCGTGAGCGCGCTATCCAGCGACCCAGCTGCGACGTTCAAGAGATGAACGCTGCCGACGATCGCGCTCCGCGGCGGGATCTCGAGCACGGCCCCCTCGGGGAACTCCTGCGACTCTTCGAGCGCTTGCGTCGACTGCGCGAAAAACACCCCACCGGCGGCGGCCGCGAGGTACTCGCGGAAGCCTCGATCGCTGCACTTCCAGGTCCCGTCTACGGTGGCGTCCGGGCCTTCGACCTCGGGGTCGGGCTCGTAAGCCCATTCGGGCACGAAGAACCAATTGGAGTGGTGCCAGCCACCATCGTTCGTCTGACGCACCTTGGTGACGTAGAGCGGCTCGTCGTTGTCGAGGATCCAGGTCTGGCAGACGTTCGAGATCTCGCGTTCCTCGGGATCGGTGCCCAGATAGAGTGCGTCGAACGTGTGGGTCATCTTCGTCGTGAAGTCGTTGCCGCCACTGCCTCCGGATCCGCCCGTGCCGGCCGTACCCCCGCTGCCGCCAGGACCTTCGGTGGCCGACGAATCATCGCCGCAGCCGGCGAGAGCCAAAGCAAGAATGGTTGATAGAGCTATCAGACGCATGGGGCTAATTTCCTTGGGTGAGGGGGGTTTGCAAGAAAAAAGAGGCATCATTCGAGGATGTGCACCTCGATGAGCAGATATTCGTTGGTTCCGTGGTTGTCGACGTGCCAAAGGACCGGCGTTCCAGCCGGATAGCTGCGGGTCGCCGTCCAGGTCCTGCTCAGGAACTGACCCGGGCGGGGGATGAGGACCGTCTCGTCGAACGCGAGGTCCTCGCCGATGACCAAGCTCATCCGCGCTTCGGCCGAAAGGGGAGCCGTCAGGTCGAAATGATAGGTCCGGACCTCGATCTCGTCGCCCGCCCGAATCGCGCGGAGGGACGGCTGCTCGAGGGTGAGCCAGTTGCAGAGCGGGATCCGATCGTCAGGCCGGCGCGTGTAGACGGCGAGCACGGTGAAGGAGTCGAAGCACTCCGGCACGAACGACACGACACAGGTGGAGTCGGCGGCAAAGGTCACGCACTCGCCCTCGGGCCAAGGATACTCGGGGCAATCCTCGGGGGTCAGCAGGCACTCGGAATCCTCGGGGGGCGCTCCGAAATGCTCTTCCCCCGCGTCGGACGGAACCCATCGGGTGTTGTCGACCAGCGGCCCGGGGTCGGGGGCGGTGCCGTCTCCATCGCTGCCGCAGGCCGAGGCCTGCCATGCGGCCAAGACGAGGAAGACCGCGATCCGAAAGGGGTTACGCATGGAGCCTCCCACCATACGTCCCAAGCGACTGTCTGCCTAGGGCTGCCGTGGCGCGCTGACCCGCACCAGGACGTCGGGCTTCACCTTCAGAGCGCCAAGCGCGGCCGTGTACGGCTTGATCCCGAAATCGGGTTGGTGCAGCCGGACCTCGGACACCCACCGGTCGCCCTCGGCCCGGACGCTGGTTTGAAGGCTGCGCGATCGGCCGTGCAGCTGAAGGGTGCCCTCCACCGCGAAGCCTTCGCCGCGCGGAACCACACGGGTCGAATCGAAACGAATCTCCGGGTGCTTGCGAATGTGAAGGACGTCCTTGGCGATGTTGTCGAGGATCTTCTTCTTGTCGCCTTGGCTCAGCTCCGAAGGGGCATCGCGGCCGTCCACCTGGGCGCAGACGACTTGAATGCTGCTCGGATCGAAGGTCGCCTTGATCTCGTGCGTCGTGTCGTCGACCTCGATCGAAAAACGCTCCACGCGCATCTTTAAATCGTGCGCCAGCCGGGCAAGAAGACCGTCTTTGAACGAGAACACCAAGCATTCGGAATTGTAGGCGTCGAAGCGAGCCATCGATCGGGCATGTAGCTCAGGCCGACCGACCGGGCCAGCTCGTTTACAGTAGTATTACAGTCAGGGCGTCGCGACGTAGTAAGCGCCGAGGAGAATGAACATCTCCTCTTCGGTGGTCACACCTCCGCCGAGCGGACACGCATCGCAGGTGCCGCCTTCGCCGCAGACGGCGTCGTCGCCGTTGCACGGCATGCCCTCGTTCGGACCGCCGTAGCAAGAGCGCTGATCAGGCTCGCAGCCGCAGGTGAAGATGTCGACGCCCGCGCTGCTCGCAATCGGTGCAAAGGTGGCGACGAACTCGCAGGTTTCGGCATTGGGCTTGATCGAATTGCGACGCACCTCTTCGGGGTTGCTCTCGCCGTTGTCCCAGACCGCGCAAAACGCAAAGGTTCGATCTGCTTTGTCGGGGCTGTCGAAGGATGGAATCGCGTCTCCCGAAAAACGCTGGTAGAGCGGGTCCGAGTAATCGAAGCTCACGTAATCGGGCTCGCGGTCGGGTCGCTGGCATTCCATCCCCGGCTCGTCGTTGTCACAGGGTGGGTTGGGCGGGTACCAAACCCGGAAGTTCGTGCCGAATCGATGCGTGTGCGAGCTCAAGTTGAGCAATCGCCCGCCTTGTGGAATCTCGAAGCTGCCGCACGCTTCCTTCGATTCGTACGCTTCGATGCGCCCCATGCCGAAGATGTCGTCGGCGTCGAAGATCTGACGACGCTGGTAGAGAAGCTGATCGGGCGGCGCAAAGTCGAGATTCAGCCACTGCTCGATGGTGGTGTCGCTCTTGGTGAGGTTGAAGGCGTGGCTGTCCCAAATGATGAAGCCCTCGACCGGCGCGATGGCGTACACGTTGTCGGGATACGATTCCCGAAAGCTCGACTCCTGCGCGGTGGCGATGTTCTGACGGGACGAAGCGCGGCCGAAGAAACCGAAGATCGTCCCGAGCTCTTGCGGCGCGTTTTGGTATCCGATGCAGCCCACGGTGGTGAGCGGTGCCGTCGTGCACTGGCTTCGGTCGCCGCACTCGTCGCCGCCCGGGGTGCAGGCCATGCCGTCGTTGTCGCCGCCGAGGCACTGCCAGTTCTTCCACGATTCGTTCATCGGGTCCCACTGCTCGGGCTTGTCCTCGGGCGGCACGTAGAACTCGATGATGCTGTGGTGAGACTGCGGGTCCTGGGCGAGCAGGGCCTGGTTGTAGACGAAGCAGTCCCGCTCGGGGCCGCCCTGCGCTTCGCCGCAGGGCACCACGAACTCCTCGGGGATGCGCTCCGAGTAGTCGTAGTAGCTCACGAAGCAGACCTCGCCCTCCTGCTCGGCGGGCACGGGCCAGGCGCCTGAATAGAACTGCACGCCCTCGTCTTGCGCGGGCGCGGGCAGGGGCTGGATCTTGTTCGGTGCCACGTCGCCGTCGAGGCTGCAGCTCGCGTACTGTTGCGAGCCCTCGACGACGCCGGTCTCGGGTGCCCCGCCGCGGATCCAGGCACGCAGAAGCGCGAGATCGCTTTCGCTCAACGCCTCGTTGCTGGTGGGCATCGGGCTGCCTCCGATCGGGTTGTCGAGCGAGGCGAGCGAAAAGCCCTCCGTCTTGGCTGCGACCTTTTGATAGAGCACGCTCAGGTCCTGCTCGCCGGGGAATACCCGCATGTAGAATCTGTTCGACTCCGCGGGGATGTTGATCAGGTTGTCGTACGCGCTCTGCGGCCGAAGGTCGAGACCGCCCTGCGCGGAGTCTCCGTGGCACGCCGAAGCGGTGCATCCATAGCCTTCGAAGATCTGCTGCTGGACCTGGGCGAAGGTGCTCTCCGCCTCGCATTTCTGCTCGGTGTCGCTCGAGCTCTCGGTGCCGCAAGCAGCCAGCACCACGGCAGCCAGCGCTGCCAGCGTGAATGAAACGGGTTTCATGAATTACTCCAACGGGCGTTTGCTTTAAGCTAGGGCGGGATTGTTTCTGATGAAGCTATCGGTGCAAGGAAAAAATGTGAGCTGTGCTCAGAATGATAACAGACTCGGACTCTTTTTGATCCTTCCGGGTCACGGACTGGCGACGTAGTACGAGCCGAGCGGGATGAACATCTCGTCGTCGGTGGTCACGCCGCCGAGCAGCGGGCACGCATCGCACAGGCCACCCTCGCCGCAAAGCGCATCGTCTCCATTGCAGGGCGTTCCTTGGTCGGGTCCGCCGAGGCATACCCGTCGGTCGGGTGCGCACCCGCAACCGGCGAGCCCCGAGGCGCACACCGGCGTGTTGGGCTTCGTGGACTCCCGCTTGACCTCGAGGGGGTCGTCCGCCCCGTTGTCGTACACCGCGCATGCTTTGAGGGTGCGATCGGCTTCGGATGCCGCGGACAGATCCAGAGGCGGATCGTAGTACTGGTAGACGGGGTCGTCGTAGAGCCGGCTCTCGTAGTCGGCCGGTGTCTCTGGAGGCAAGCACCCCGCCGTGCCCCGGCACGGCTCGTGGGGCGGAAGCCAAATTCGAAAGAGCTCGCCCCGCATGTGCATGTGGGAGCTCAGGGACATCAGCTGCGCGTACTGCGGAAGCGTCCAAGTCATGCAGATCTCGCGCTTCGTGAACGGTGCGACCGGAGTCATCGCGAAGATGTTGTCGGCCTCGAAGATCTGCCGCCTCAACCATTGCCGCTCGTCCGCAGGCACGAAGCTCAAGTTCACCCACTGCTCGATGGTGGTGCCCTTCTTGGTCAGGTTGAAGCCGTGGCTGTTCCAGGAGACGAAGCCGCGGAGCGGAAGCCGGGAATAGACCCCGGGCGGCGGCTCGTCGATGAATGTCGACTCCTGTGCTCCGGATAGCTGCACGAGCGTGTTGCCGCCTCCGCCGATGCCTCCGCCGAGCCCGAAGTCGATGGGCGCAAACGGGTACCCCACGCAGGCGACCGACGTGGCGGGCGGCGTCGCGCATTGGCTCCGCGGGCCGCAGTCGTCGGGAGCGGTCGGGTCGCAGCTCTGCCCTTCGCGGTCGCCGCCAAGGCATTGCCAGGGGCCCCAGTCACCGCCGTTTGGATCGGACGATGGGACGTAGACGTCGATGATGCTGTGGTGCGACTGACCGTCCTGTGCGAGCTCGTTGCGACCGAACGCGAAGCACTTGCGACCGGGGCCGAATTCCTCGCAGTCGACTTGGTACTCCTCGGGTACCTGATCACTCACGTCGTAATAGGTCGCGAAGCAAACCTCGTCCTCGGACTCCGCACCGAGCGCCCAGCCGCCCGCGTAGAGCTGCACTCCCTCACCCGGCGGCGGCGGCGGCAGCGGCTCGATCTTGTTGGGATCCGCATCGAAGCTTCCCTCGCAGCCCAAGGCTTCGAGCGTGCCCTCGACGATGGTGTCGGAGGGGGCGCCGCCGCGAATCCAGAGCGCGATCCCTTCGAGCTGATCGGGGCTCAAAGGGTCCAGCCCGATCGGCATGGGTTGTCCGAGAGGCCCCAGAGCGGTCGCTTCGGTGGCGGCCGCGAGCTTGCGATAGAGCAGGCTTCGTTCTTGGTCGCCCGGAAAGACGCGCTCGATGCTGGGATCGATCGCGCTCGGCTGTCGAACGAGCGCCCCGAAAGACACGTCGGCCCGAAGATCGAGACCGCCGCTCGCCCCTTCGCCGTGACAGGCTCGCGTCGTGCAGCCCTCCGCTTCGAACACCGTCTGCTGGATGGCCTCGTAGGTGCTGCTGAAGTCGCACGCTTTGGGTTCGGTGTCCCCATCCGAGCCGGCATCGGTGCCGCATCCGGCCACGATCCACGAGATGACGAGAAAACAGGGGAAAAAAGAAAGAAGCTTCGACATGGAGCTCAATTGCCTTTCTGGGAGCTAAGACGCCAAACGCACGTGTCAACGGCTCGTTTGAAGGGGCAGGAGGGTTGACGCAAGCCTGCGCGCCCGCGAAAAGAAGCTGGCATGGCGCTCGAATTCCTGTTCCGCGTCGCGAATTTCGCGGTGCTCCCGTTTTGGCTCTTGCTGATTGCCGCACCGCGTTGGACCTGGACGCAGCGATTGGTGCACTCCCCGATCGTGCTTCTGCTGCTCGCGCCGATCTACGGCTACATGCTGCTCGGCTACGCGCCCGCGCCCGAGGGCACGAACCTGTGGAGCTTGTATGGCGTGATGATCGGGTTCAGCGCGCCTCATCTCGTGCTCGCCGGTTGGATCCACTATTTGATCTTCGATCTCTTCGTGGGGGCCTGGGAAGCACGCGACGCGAGGCGGCGCGGCATCCCGCACCTGTGGCTGGTGCCCTGCTTGCTTCTGACGATGATGGCCGGCCCGCTCGGCCTCCTCGCGTACGTCGTGGTGCGTTTCTTCAAGGCACGGGTGATCGAGCTCGACGAGACGGGCGCCCTCTGAAAAGACGAAAGCCGGCACCTACGGCGCCGGCCCTCGTGGATCAGGACTCCCACCAAAGGGGGGAGTTGCCTCAGGGGCTAACTCGCCCACACCTCCGGTGAGAGTCCGATTCTACAACTGATGTCCATACGTACATTCCTCCCCCGGCGATGCCGGCGCTCTCGGGTCTCTGAGCACCATGCCCAGACCTCGTAAAGCGTTCCTTGGTGGTTGGACCCACGATTCTCGAGGGCCGGTTCACGGCAGCAAGTCTCCTTTCGGAGTTCGCACCAGTGCGGGGCAATCTACCCAACTGCCGCTCGCGGCAAGTCGCATTGCGAAAGGGAGGTCCCTTTTCCAGGCAACGCCACTCACACCCCGAACATACTCCCAACGGCCTCGGTCGCCAAGTCTGGAGGCGTCCGTCAGAGAAGAAATTCGTCGCCCAGCCGCAAAATCTGGAGGTTTCGGTCGCGTATCTGTGCCAGCTCTTTGAGCACTTCGCCCTCGAAAGTCGGCTTGATGTGATAGAGCATGATCGGAAGCTCCCGGTCGTGCTCGAGCTTGTCGAGCTCGGCGGCGAGCGTTTCCGGGGTCAAGTGCTTGGACTTGCGAGCGAGCTCGGCTTCGGCGTTGGGAAACGAAACCTCCATCATCAGCGCTTGAAGGTCTCGCAGCGCATTGACCCGATGCCACAGCTCCTCGGTCGGCCCGGTATCGCCCCCGTAGACGATGCTCGACCCGCCGTGACGAACGATGAACGCGGACGTGTCGACCGTGTGGTTTACCAAGACCGGGGTGACCTCGTAGCCGTCGACGTGGGCCGTCTGGTCGGGCGAGATCTCGACGAAGCGCACGGTGGGTCCGTCTTTGGAATCGATCCGGGTGAAGTCCGGCCAAATCACGTCGTTGAAGAAATGACGTCGAAGCGCGTCGATCGTCGCGGGGATGCCGACGATGTCGAGCGTGGTGCCACCTTGCTGGCAGCGGTTGTCGGCCAAGGTGGCCAAATCGCGGATGTGGTCCATGTGCGGATGGCTGACCAACACCGATCGAATGCAAGCCTGCTCTCTCAGGGACAACCCGCTCGTGATGGCGCCCGCATCGATCGCCACCGAGTCCCCGACCAAGAAGCTCGAGGTTCGATGCTTGGGCGTTTCACCGCCGTGGCAGCCGAGCACGCGCAGCTGCATCAGCTCTTCCCCGAGCTGCGGATGAAATCGAGAAACTCGTCGAGTCTCCGAGGATCCTCGACCCGCACGGTCCCGTCACGCAGATCGACGAGCCCGACCCGTGTGAGCCGCCGGAGCGCAGGGCGTACCTCTTTTTCGGTCGCGCCGAGGTCGAGCGCCAAGTCGGCCACCTCGATCTCCGGGGTACCAGGGACGGAGGCGTCTTGGAGCAGCTCCTGCAGCTCCAAAATCACACGCGCCGTCAAGTCGTCTTCCAGCAGCACGTCGATGAACCGATTGGCGCGGTCGAGCCGTTCGGCGAGATGGCGAATCAACCGAATCGCGATCTCGCCGGCCCCGATCACCATCTCTTGGAGCTTTGCGGCCGGCACCTTGAGCAACTCCGCGTCCTCGATCACCTCGACCGTGGCCGAGCGCGGCCTGCCCGTCACCGCCGCCATCTCTCCGAAGAAGTCGCCCGGTCCAAGCGTGGACACGATACGGCGTCGGCCGTGCGACTCCTTGAGCACCCGGACCTTGCCGCTGCGGATCACGTAGATGGAGCCGCCCGGCTCGCCCTGCCGAAACACGGTCGTACCTGCCGGGATACGTACCCCGAATCTGTCAGCCAAAGACTGAGCTGCCATGCCCCGCTCGGATCAATGTAGCCCGCTGCGAAGTCGACCGCCAGAGTGTTACACCGTAAGGTCGTTCAGGGCCCCGATGTCCGTCGACTGGCAGCAACTGCAAGGCATGGCGCCCGAGCTGGGCGTCGCGCTCGACTTGCTGATCGCCGCGATCGCCTCCTGGCACGTGGTGCTGAACAAGAACGATACCCGCTCGGCGACGGCATGGGTCGGGGTGATTTGGTTGGTTCCCTTCGTCGGCGCGGCCCTGTACCTGTTGCTCGGAATCAACCGGATTCAGCGTCGGGCCAAAGTGCTTCGAGCCGGAGGTACCAGCTACAGCGTCCCGTTGCACGAAGCACCGCGTGCCCCCGCCGACCTCGACCGCGAGCTCGGAAGCGATCGCGCACGACTCATCGAGCTTGCGCGTGTGGTCGGTGCGGTGACGCAACGTCCGCTGCTCGTCGGCAATTCGGTCGAGATGCTCGTCAACGGCGACGAGGCATACCCCGCGATGCTCGAGGCGATTCGGGGAGCGAAGGAGTCGGTCTCCTTCGTCAGCTACATCTTCGAGCCGACCGGCATTGGAGAAGAGCTGGTCGATGCGTTGGCGGACGCATGCCAGCGCGGCGTGGAAGTCCGGGTCTTGATCGACGACGTCGGAACTCGGTATGCCCGACCGCGGATACACCGTGTCCTCCGAAGACGCGGGGTCCCGGTGGCCAATTTTCTGCCCGCGCTCCTCCCGAAATCCTTCACGCATTTCAACTTGCGCAACCACTGCAAGATCATGGTCGTCGACGGGCGCATCGGATTCACGGGCGGCATGAACGTCCGGCAGGGATCGTGGCTCGCCTCGAACCCGCGCTACCCGACGTTGGATCTGCATTTTCGGGTGCTGGGACCGGTCGTCGCTCAGCTTCAAGAAACCTTTGCGTCCGACTGGACGTTCACCACCGGAGAAAAGCTCGCGGGCACCCGCTGGTTTCCCGATCTCGAGCCGGAGGGCGTCGTCTTGGCCCGGGGCATCACCGACGGGCCCGACCAAAACCTCGACAAGCTGCATTGGGCTTTTCTCGCGGCGATCGAAGCAGCGCGCCGCTCGATTCACATCATGACGCCCTATTTCTTGCCGGACATCGTGCTGGTCAAAGCGCTTCATCTGGCGGCTCATCGCGGCGTCGACGTCGACATCATCGTCCCCGAGAAGGGAAACCTTCCCGTGGTGGGTTGGGCGATGTGGGGCCACTACCGCCAGGTCCTCCAAGAGGGCGTCCGGGTCTGGCTCACCCCGCCGCCCTTCGATCACTCGAAGCTTTTCGTCGTCGACGGATATTGGGCGTCGATCGGCTCGGCGAACTGGGACCCGCGGAGCCTTCGATTGAACTTCGAGTTCAACCTCGAGTGCTACGACCAGACGCTCGGCGCCGAGCTGAGGACCTTTGCGCAGGGTCGAATGCAGAAGGCGCGGCTTCTGACGATGGAAGAGCTCGATCAGCGAGCTCCCTTCCAACGGTTGCGCGACGGAACGGCGAGGCTCCTGCAGCCCTACTTGTGAGCCGGGAAGAGCGCGGCGAGCTGACGCGCGGTCGCCGGGGCTGCCGCCGGATTGGCGGAGAGGTGCGCGCGGAGAATCGCCAGGTCGCCGGGGTCATCGACGTCGTACCATGGGCCGATCAGCACCGGACTCCGGTCGGCGTTGGCACGCAAGGTGTCCGACAGGGCGTGGGGGGTCGACCACCGAACGCCGTCGAACCGCGGGCGCACCCCCTGCGAGGCACCGATCGCGTAGTAGCCCCCGTCGTTGGCGGGCCCGACCATCAACGAGCTTCCTTCGAGCGCATCGAACGCGGCGACCACGAGGCTCAGAGGCAGTGTCGGAACGTCGCTCCCGATCAACACGACGCGCTCGTAGCTCCGGAGGCCTTCCTCGAAAGCCGCCGCCATTCTCACGCCGAGATCGCCCTCGGGCTGAACGTGCGTGCGCGCTCCGTGCTCCCGAGCCCACCTTTCGATCCTCTCGCTCGGCGCGTCCGTGGACCAAAGTGCGACGTCGACTCGTCCGATCTCCCGCAGACGCTCACAAAGCGCCAAGGTGTCTTCGACAAACGCTTCGTAGAGGGCGGCGGCGCCGTCTTCTCCGATCGCCTGAGCGAGGCGCGTCTTGGTGCCTCCAACGACCGGAGGACGCACGAACACCACGAGCTGCGCTAGGTCCATGCGTAGCGGCCTAGCAGCCAGAGAATCTTGACGCCCGCATTGACCGATCCGCGCAAGGTGCCACTGACCTTGGAGACCCCGATGCGAGGACGGTACGAGACGGGTATCTCGACCGCGCGCGCCCGCTTTCGTGCGGCCTTGATCTGCATCTCGACGGTCCATCCGAAGTTGCGGTCCTGCATCTGCAACGATTGCAAGACCTCCCAACGTATCGCTCGAAACGGGCCGAGGTCGGTGTATCGCACCCCGTAGAGCGTCTCGAGCGCGCGACAGGCGATCGCGTTTCCCACACGCTGCTGCAAAGTCAGCGCCCCTCGCTCACGGCGGCCCAAAGCCCGGGAGCCGATGACCAGGTCCGCGCGCCCGCGCGCGATTGGATCGACCAGCAGAGGGAGCTCCGTCGGATGATCGCTGTAGTCGCCGTCGACGAAGACCACGACGTCGGGCGCGTCGACCGCGAGGTGCGAAAGCGCCCGCAAACACGCAGCGCCATAGCCGCGCTCGGGCTCGAATACGACCTCGGCACCGTGCTCGCGGGCCACCTCGGCAGTCCGGTCGGTCGAGCCGTTGTCGGCCACGACGACTCGTCGCACCGGCGGCCTCGGAATGTCGCGGAGCACGAACGGAAGCGCCTGCTCCTCGTTCAGTGCGGGGATCACGACATCGATGGTCGGCATGCGGGTCGCGCCGGGGGACGAGCCCCAAAGACGAAGACGCCTACAGGCGCTTCGAGTAGTACTCGATGACCAGGTCGATCTCGAGCGGGAAGGGGACCGAGTCCACTTTCGGAAGGCTCTTGACGGTGGCCGTCCGCTTTTCCTCGTCGAACTCGATCCAGTCGGGCCGGGCGAGACGCACGTCCTCGAGCGAAGCTTCGACGGCGGACAGGTTGCGGCTGCGCTCGCGCAAGGTGATCACGTCGCCCTCCTGAACGCGGTACGAGGGGATGTCGAGGCGCTTCCCGTTGACCAAGAAATGACCGTGGCACACCAACTGGCGCGCGGCCGGGATGGTCGGTGCGAACCCGGCGCGGAATACCGCGTTGTCGAGCCGTCGCTCGAGAAGCTCGAGCAGCTTGTCACCGGAAGGCTCCTTGCTGTGCACCGCCTCACGGTAGAGCCGCATGAACTGACCCTCGTTCAGGCCGTAGTTGAACCGCAGCTTCTGCTTTTCGAGAAGCTGCTTCTTGAAGTCGCTCATCTTGCGGCGCCGTGCCGACTTGGGCCCGTGGACGCCGGGCGGATAAGGGCGATCCCACATGCTCTTGCGCGAGAGGCCGGGCAGATCGATGCCCAGAGCTCGCATGCGCTTCACTCGTGGTCCTGTGTATCGAGACATGGTTGCTAGGCTCCTGGCGCGAAATCCCTGGGCTTTTCCCCGGTTCGCGCAAGGCGCCCCTTATACGGCAATCTGCCGACGAGGCAAATCGATACCGAGCCAGGGCCCCCTGCGGGGGGCGCCGGCTGGCGAAAGCACCAATTTCCCTATAATCAGGCGCGATGGCGGAACCCCGAACGATTCATTTCGTGTCGCTCGGCTGCGCGAAGAATCGCGTGGATACCGAGGTCATGCTCGGAGTGAGCGACCAGGCGGGGATCCGGACGGTGGAGGACCCGGCCGAAGCCGACGTGATCGTGGTGAACACCTGCGGGTTCATCGGCCCGGCCAAAGAGGAGTCGATCCAGACGATCCTGGAGATGGGCGCCCTCAAAGAAGCGGGATCCTGCAAGAAGCTGGTGGTGGCCGGGTGCCTCTCCCAGCGCTACCCGGACGAGCTCGCGACGGAGCTTCCCGAGGTCGACCATTTCCTCGGCTCGAGCGACATGCTGAAGCTCCAGCTCGTGTTGCGTGGCTCGGAAGAGCGGATGCTCGTCGGCCACCCCGCCCAGTACACGATGCGGTCCACCGATCCGCGGGTTCTTTCCGATCACCGGCATCGGGCCTACGTGAAGATCGCGGAAGGCTGCAATCGCGAATGCAGCTTCTGTGCGATCCCCTCGTTCCGAGGTAAGCAGCGATCCCGCCCCGTGGCCGACCTGGTGCGGGAGGCCGAGATCCTGGCGGCGTCCGGCGTGGTCGAGCTCAATTTGATCAGCCAGGACACGATCGCCTACGGCCGCGATTTGGACGATCGTCCGTCCCTCGCCCGGCTGCTGACCGCGCTCGGTGAAGTCGACGGCATCCGGTGGATTCGGAGCCACTATCTCTACCCCGAAACGCTGACCGACGAGCTCGTCGAGGTATTCTCGCAAAACGACAAGGTGTTGCCCTACATCGACATGCCCCTGCAGCACGCATCCGATTCGATGCTCCGGGCGATGCGGCGCGGGCACGGCGGCGACCGGATGTACAAGATCGTGGAGCGACTGCGCCGCGCGATCCCCGACATGGTGTTTCGGACCACGTTCATCGTCGGCCACCCCGGCGAGACCGACGCGGATTTCGAGGAGCTCCGCCGATTCGTCGAGTGGGCCGAGTTCGATCACGTGGGCGTGTTTCTCTATTCGTTCGAGGAAGGGACCCGCAGCGCCGACATGGAGGGCGCCGTCGATCCGTCGACCGCCGAGGCGCGGCGTGACGAGCTGATGCGCATCCAACGTCCGATCAGTCGGGAGCGCCTGCAGCTTCGCGTCGGCACCGAGCTCGACGTGTTGGTCGAAGGAGTGAGCGACGAAAGCGATTGGCTTCTCCAGGGCCGCTGGTGGGGCCAGGCCCCCGAGGTGGACGGAAGCGTCTATCTGGCCAACGGAACGGCTCGTCCTGGCGAAATTCGCCGCGTGCTGGTCACCGACGCGGCCGATTACGACCTCGTCGCCGATTTCATCGACGCTCCGGGCGGCCGAGATGCGCCCCCGGGAGCAAAAGATCCCAGATCGGCAAAAGTTAAGCTACGAACGCTCACGTGAGGTGGTCGGAGCTCGCTTTGGTGATCGCGCCGCTCGCGGCTCTCCAAGGCTGTGCGACGGCGATGCCCGCCATGAGTGGGGGCACGACGACCCCGGAGCACCGTACGGACTTTGCGTTCGGCGGAGCGGCCCGGATTCCGCTGGGCGATCTGAAGGACCCCGCCATGCTCGATCCCGGTCAGTCCGAGTATCGCTACGCGGCGGACGCGGGCGGTGTGGTGCCCATGGTCTACGGCCGCTACGGGATTGCACGGGCTTGGGATCTCGGCCTGATGGTCTCGGGCACGACCGTGCGGGTCGAGGCTCGCTACCAGCGTCTTCTTCGAGACGGAACCACGCGCTCCAGCTTGATCGTGGGGCTGGCCCCGTATGGCGGCTGGATCCCGGAGCGCGACGACTCGGGGCAGGGTGGGCGCGCAGGCTTCGAAGTGCCTTTCGTCTACGGTGTGGACATCGGAGGGATTTACGAGATCTGGGCCGGCATCCGCGCGAGCGGAGAATACGTGTTCGGAGACTTCCAGATCGTGGGATCGGAGCAACGCGCAAGCGGAGGAGGCGTCCGCGCAGGGCCGCTGATCGGCATGGCGCTCGGCATTCCCCGCATTCACGTCTTGATCGAGCTCAGCGCCGCCTACGAGCGCTGGTTCATCGACCATGCGGGCACGTCGCTCGACCGGGGCGGCTTCGTGCTGATTCCAGGCTTCGGGGTACGGCTGCGGTTCTGAGGGTCACGAAGAGGGCCGCCCGGATCTTCGGTTGGCTCTCGGTCCCGGCAGTCGCGCCGGCCCCTGCTCGCCGCGAATCAGGTTGCCCACGAACGCACCCATGAGAGCCATCATCGTCGCCATGAGCGTCCCGAGGACGTATGCGCCCGTCGAAAGCTGATACACGTCCGCGATGCTCGACAGGAAGAACATCGTCGGAATCGCGGCGAGCAGCCCACCCACCGGGGGCTCGAGAAAGTTCTTGCCCGGAGATACGTAGTTGACGGCCGCCGCACCGACGAACCACAGCACGATCGTGATGGCGATCCCCGCGAAGCCTTGGGGGTCGTAGACCGAAATGATCAGCGGCAAGAGCCCGAACGCCAGCGCGGCCAAGAGCAGAAACAGACCGAAGGAAATCAGGACCCACCGAAGCTCGAGCTCGTCGGGTTGGTTGCGGCGCGCACGCAGCTCGTCGTCGCTCGGCTCGAATGCGATCTCCGACAAGCGGGCTCCGCAAGCGTGGCATCGCTGCTCGCCCTTCGGATTGGCCGCGCCGCAAACGTGGCATTCGATCTCTTCGGAAGCCATGTCACCCTCACTCGTTCGGTCGAGTATCCCCGCGGGCATTGTCCACGGGACGATGAAATCACGCAACTGCCCGGGCCTTGTCCCTGGGCGGGCTTGACGTGCCAGGCCTGGCGGCTACCTTCCCGCACCGCCCGAAAACCGGCCGGAAGGAGGCCTGACGTGGCCCGTTTCATCGACGAGCTCAAGCGTACGCATTCTTGTGGTGAACTGAGAGAAGAGAACATCGACCAAGAGACGGTGCTCTTCGGTTGGGTGCAGAACCGCCGTGACCACGGCGGATGCATCTTCATCGATCTTCGCGACCGCGATGGGCTCACCCAGGTGGTGTTCGATCCCGAGACGACGGACAAAGCCGCCTTCGAGACCGCAGACAAGGCGAGATCGGAGTGGGTCCTGGGCGTGCGGGGGAAGGTGCGCGACCGGGGCACCAAGGACGACGGCACCAGCCTACGCAACCCGAGGCTCGCCACGGGCGCGATCGAGGTCATCGCCTCCGAAGCCACGGTCTTCAACAAGGCCGCGACCCCGCCCTTCGAGATCGAGGATCAGATCGGCACCGGCGAGGACAAGCGACTCGAGTACCGCTATCTCGATCTGCGGCGACCGTCGCTCCTGCAGAATCTGCGCATGCGGAGCAAGCTCAATCACGAGACGCGCAACTACCTGAGCGAGCAGGGCTTCCTCGAGATCGAGACGCCGTTTCTCGTGCGGTACACGCCCGGAGGCGCGAGGAATTTCTTGGTGCCTTCTCGGCTTTACGGCGGTCATTTCTATGCGCTCGCCGAAAGCCCGCAGCTCTACAAGCAGCTCTTGATGTGCGCGGGCTACGACAAGTACTACCAGATCGTACGCTGCTTTCGGGACGAGGACCTTCGGATCGATCGGCAGCCCGAGTTCACCCAGATCGACATCGAGATGTCGTTCATCAACC
>CAZBWQ010000051.1:0-27686 GCA_964495565.1 uncultured Sandaracinaceae bacterium
ACGACGGCGCCGAGCGTCGTCTACCGCGTCCATACCGAGCAAGAGACTCTCGAAATCGGAAATCCGTCGCAGATCCCGAGCGGACGCGTGCGGATCGAAGAGCCCTACTTCAAGATGTCGATTCACGTCCCGGCCGAATACGTCGGCGCCGTCATCAAGCTCTGCCAAGAGCGCCGGGGCGAGCAACAAGGCATCCAATACGCATCGACCGAGCGGGTGATCATCACCTACTTGATGCCGCTGGCCGAGGTATTGTTCGATTTCTTCGACAAGCTCAAGAGCGCCACCAAAGGGTACGCTTCGATGGACTACGAGCTCGCGGGATATCGCGAGAACCCCTTGGTCCGGCTCGACATGCTGGTCAATGGACAGAAGGTCGACGCCCTCAGCGCCGTCGTCCACAAAGACAAAGCCTATTACCTCGGCCGCGCGCTGGCTGCCAAGCTCAAGAACATCGTGCCGCGCCAACAGTACGAGGTGATCATCCAGGCCGCGATCGGATCGAAGGTGGTCGCGCGCGAAACCGTGCGCGCCCTTCGAAAAGACGTCACCGCCAAGTGCTACGGCGGCGACATCTCCCGCAAGCGCAAGCTCCTCGAGAAACAAAAAGAGGGCAAGAAGCGGATGAAGGCGGTGGGCAGCGTGGAGATCCCGCAGGACGCGTTCCACGCGATCCTCAAGGTCGATAGCTGAAGCGGTGGGGCCGGCCGGAGATCACTCCGCGATCAGCGCCGTCGTGTTGGCGACCTGAATCTCGTACTCTTCGACCACCTGCACGGTCTGGGTGCCTTCGTCGCTCTTGACGACGAGGTGATCCTGGAGCTGGCCGGTCGCGGACGCGTCGGACTCGAGCGCGTCGAGATCGAGGATGATCTGACCGTCCTCGGAACCGCTCAGGGACTCCACCGAAATGACGAGACCCTCATCCGGGAACTCGATCGTCTGCGGGGCGGCCATTTGCTCGACGTGCACGTTGAGCATGATTTCGTCACCGGCACGATCGACGAGGGTGTACGTGTTGACCTGCTCGACGTGGAAGCCATAGGCGTCGATGACCCGATGTGTTTCCCAGCGCGCCCCGAGACCCACCTTTTCCCTCGGAAGACGGACCCGCGTCAGCGTCTGCCGCGCATTCACGATCGCACGAAGCAAGCGGAGCGGCAGGTCGGATCGTTTGGTTTGCTCGTTGAACTGTCCGGCGAGCATTCTGCCGCGATCGTCCATCTCGATCCATCCGCCGATCTCGTCGACGACCGATGCGGTCTTTCGAAGCTGGGCAGCCATTTCCGGATCGAACCCCTTGGGCACGATCGCCTCCGAACGGACCACGTCGATCTGGAAGCGAACCCCCCGCTCCGTGATGCCGGCAGGGCCCGACACCACGTCGAATCGAAGGCCGGGTAAAACAGACAAGGCCGTCTCGTCCGGGGTGGCTGCCAGCGTGGCGGCGCGAAAGGTCGTCGTCGACGTCGTGGTCGTTCCGACCCGGATGTTGTAGCGAAGCTCGGTGCGGGGTCGATCGCCCTTTTCCAGGACTCGAACGCCGTCGTCAGCATCGGCTCGTGCGTCGTCCGCAGTGCTCGAGCCCTTGCAGCCCGTGATCGCGACCGCCGCAGACCACCAGACCAGCGCCCAAATGAAATGGCGATTCGTCATGCAACCCCTCATTCTTCCGCAAATACCGCTTTCCAATCCCGCTTCATCGAAACGACGACCCACCCTGCCTGCCCTGCGGCGTCGAGCGCCCGATCGAGGGTACCGATGCGGCTGGCCCGGTCGTAGGCATACTCCCGATCGGCGTCGTCATGACGAAGAAGGAGGCCCAAACGAGCGCCTCCGCTTCCGAGAGTCGTCCACTGCAACATCTCGAAGTCACCGTCGGAGTTGCCGAACGCGAGAATCGGCCGAAGGCCGACGTGCTCGTAGATGCCCACCGGCTTGCCTGCCTTGTCGTTGACGAAATCGATCTGCTGAAGACGCAGGAGCGTCGGCCTCCCTCCCTGCACCTCGTACCGAGTCTCGATGGACGAGCCGACGACCCGATCCGGAGGAATGCCGTACGTGTTCTGGGCGAAAGCCCGAATGAACTCCGAGCTGCCTCCCGAGACGATGAACGTCTTGAAGCCGTTGGCCTCGAGATAGCGGAGAAGCTCGAGCTGCGGCTGATAGACGAGCTCCGTATACGGCCGCTCGAAGTCCGGATGGAGCGCATCGCGAATCCATTCCTGCACGATGGTTTCGAACAACGTGGTGCTCATGCCGGTGTGCGAGGCGACGACGATCTCCACGAGACCGGCGCGGCCAGACTCGACGAGGGCTTTGCGGTCGCCCTCGATGACGGCTCGAAAGGGCTCCTGAGTCTTCCACTCGGGGTGGACCTGGGCGAGGTCCTTGACCCGGTGCAACGCAAACGCCATCTCGGCGTAGAGCGGCTGCTCGACCCACAAGGTCCCGTCATTGTCGAACGTCGCAATTCGAAGCGCCGGCTCGACGAATGCGGGATCGTCCGGATCGGTCACGGCCCGTACGAAGTCGATGATTCTCGCTTTGGTGGCCGTGTCGTTCCACGAGGGAAGTGGGTCGGGAGCGGCCTCGACGTCGGCGACACCTGTCGGCGGCTCCTGTGCTTCGGGCGTCTGCGAGCCCGCACAGCTCAAGCACAGCGCCGTCATCGCCGCGAGCAAAACTCGCCGCGCGTGGGTTGCGGGAAGATGCATGGCGCGAACTGTAGGTGTGAGTGCGGAGCCCGTCCAGCGTCGCGCAGATGATGAGGCCTTAAAAAGGGTCGCCCGGTCGTTTTGGAGGGGGGGAGACACGACCGGGCGGGGTACAACCGACGGACATGTGGGGGGGTTCCGCCGGTGAAGCTTTTGATTTTCAGAGAGTGAGGACCGCGTCGGCCCTCATGAATAAAACGTAAATACCACGCACCAGCGCGTCAACGGCACGCGTCGTTTTTGTCGTGGATTAGCTCACAGATTTGTTCGAAAAGAAGTGCCAGCCGACGGCACCCGCGATCGCGCCGAGGAGATCGGCGCCGAGGTCTGCGAGCTCGGGAGAACGGCCGGGAACCATTGCTTGGTGAATCTCGTCGGAGAGCCCCCAAAGAACGGAAATGAACACGGCAAAGCTCGCGGTGCGCCACGCGGGAACCGACAGCCAGGTCCGCGCGGACGCGGCCGCGCACAGCCAACCGAGAATTCCATACTCGACGAAGTGCACGCCTTTGTCGCGGAACGGCACGTGCCGCACCACGGGGACCTGAATCTCCAAAGACGACACGACGAAGATCACGGCCATGTAAAGCAGCACGAAGCGCCAGGGCCGGAGACGCTGCCGCCAGTGCGCCCCAGTCAGGCCGTGCCTCCCACATCGAGGACCGCCAAGCGCGTGCGGCCGCCGTGCCCACGGGCTCCTTCGGCTCCGAGCATCCTGCCCCCGAGGCTGTGACGAAAAGCTTCGTCGATCGTGACCCGCACCAGCTCTCCGGTCGGGTCGTGACCTTCGGGCGCAACCAGGTGAACGATCTCGTTGCGTTCGCTGCGCCCCGCAAATCGCAGATGGTTGCCGGGCGACCGTCCTTCGACGAGCACCTCGAGCTCCTGACCGACCAAGTACTGCAGGTGCGCTCGCTGCTGCGTCTCGACCTGCGCGAACAGACGAGAAAGACGCTCGTCTTTGACTTCCTCGGGCACGTCGTCCCCGAGCTGCAGGGCCGGAGTGTGCGGCCGCGGGGAGTACTTGAAGCCGAATGCCGCCACGTATCCCACCCGTTGCACGAGATCGAGAGTTCGCTGAAAGTCCTCTTCGGTCTCCCCGGGGAACCCTACGATGAAGTCTGCGGACAAGGTGAGGCCCGGCCGGGCCCGTTTGAGCGCGTCCGTCCGGGCGACGTATTCGGCTGCGGTGTAGCGGCGGGCCATGCGCCGAAGCACCCGGTCCGAGCCCGACTGAACGGGCAGGTGCACGTGCGCAGGCAACACCCCGAGCTCCGCGTGGGCCTGGATGAGCGACGGCGTGATGTGGCGTGGATGCGGGGACGTGTAGCGGAGACGTGCGAGGTCGGGCACCTCCTCCGAAATCCGCCGTAGTAGCTCGGGAAACTGGGAGGTCGACGGAGCCATCTTCGACGACGGCTTGGCAAGCTCTGCGACTTGGTCGGGCTCGTGCCAGGAGTTCACCGTCTGCCCGAGGAGCGTGATCTCGCGCACGCCGCCGGCGACCAAATCGCGACACTCCCCCAGGATCTCATCGGCCGAACGATATCTCTCAGCGCCCCGGGTGTGTGGAACGATACAAAACGTGCAGCGCTCGTCGCATCCCTTCATGACCGTCACGTACGCGGTCACCTCGCGCCGGGTCGGATGGGGCCGGGCCCGAAGGAACTGCGGATCGTCCATGTCGAACACGGTCCGTGTGACCGGCGGACCGCCCTGCTCGACCCCACGGATGAGGGCCGGAAGCTCGGGGATGTTGTCGGGCCCGAGCACGATGTCGACGAAAGGAGCCTTCCGCTGGAGACGCTCCCCTTCCTGTTGTGCGACGCAGCCCGCCACGGCCACCAGGGTACCCGGACGGCCCTCCTTGAAGGGCCGCAACGTCCCCAGCAGGCTCATCAGCTTGTGCTCCGCCTTCTCGCGCACGCTGCACGTGTTGACCAGCAGAAGATCCGCCAGGGCAGGCTCCGGTGCCTCCCGGTAGCCGATCGAGCGCAGAACCTCCTCGATCCGACGGGAATCGTGGACGTTCATCTGGCAGCCCAGCGTCTGGACGTAGAAACGCTTCATCGTGGGTGGCGCTAGCTTTAGCAGCCTCGGGAGGCCCTCGCCAAACGGCCGAAATCACGCAGCTCGCTGGCGGAATTGGGGTACCTCGCGCTACAAGCCGTAGGTAGATGGGGCGCCGGCGATGCATCTGCCTGCTGCTCGTTCTGGCGAGCGGCTGCAAGGAGATTCCCGAGGATGCATACGGCATCGACCGGATCCGTTTCAGCGGAATGGAAGAGCTCGACCCCGAGGCGCTTCGGGCGTGCCTGGCCACGCAAGAGCGCGATCGGGTCACCATCTCGTTCGGCACCTCGGCGGACCCGGAATGCGGGGTCCCTCCCTTCGACGGGAACCGGGTGTCCTTCGACTTGTGGAAGAAGCTGCGCAAGGGGTGGCCCACGCTCGACTCGGCGGTGTTCGAACGAGACCTCGAGCGGATCGAGCGCTGGTATCGAGCGCGCGGTTACTACGACGCCGCGGTGGTCAGCACGGAGTTCGATCCCGCGTCGGCTGCGGGCAATGACCGGCTCATCCCCGGCCCCGACGGCGAGGTGCCGTGCGAGCGAGTCGATGAAGACGAAGGATGCGAGCTGGCCATCGGGATCGAGGTCGAGGAGGGAGAGCCTGTCCTGGTCAAGTCGATCGAGGTGCAGGGGCTCGAAGGCTTGAGCTCGGACCGGCGCTCGAAGATTCAAAAAGCCATCGAGCTCGAGGTCGGCAAGAGGTTCGACGAAGCGATCTACGATCGAACCAAGCGCGAGATCCGCCGGCAGCTCCAGGAGGCGAGCTACGCCTGTGGCAAGGTCGCAGGACGCGTGGCGATCGATCGGGAGGCTCGTGAGGCGTTCGTCGAGCTGCAAGTCGACACGGGGCCATCTTGCGTCCTCGGCGACATCACGGTGACCGGCCAAGGCGACCTCCCCGGCGACACCATTCTCGACGTCGCGAATCTTCGAACGGGGCAGAGGTTCAGCTCGAGCCGCCTCGCCGACGCCCAACGTGCCGTGTACGCGCTGGGGGCCCTGGCCTCGGTCGACGTCACTTCGATCGCCCGTCTCGACGAAGAGGAGCAGTGCACCGGGGTGGTCGATGTGAACATCCAGGTCGAGCCGGGGCGCGAGATCCGCTGGGGCATCGGCGCCGGCGTACAAAGCGGCACCCTCACCACGCTGACGCTGCAGCAGGACACCCGAATCTCGGATGTTCATCTGTTCGGCCTTTTCGAGCACCGAAATTTCATCGACGGCTTCAGGCGGCTACGCATCGAGGACCGACCCAAAATCGTCGCGCGCGATCCGTTCTTTCGCTTCGGTCGCGGTTTCTTGTTCGGCAACGAAGTTCGCATCGAATACCGGCGGCCCGCATTCATCGAGCCTCGCACGACGGCATCGATTCGATTCCGGCACGACTGGGGCCCCGACCCCTTCGAGCTCTTTCGCCGGCACGACCTCCAGCTCCGGGGGAGCCTCTCGCGGCCGTTCTTCGAAGGCCGGCTCTTGCTCGAAGGCGGCGTCAACTACGACACCTATCTCACCGTCGACCAAGATCCGAGATACCCCACCAGCTACCAGGTGGTCTTCTTCGATCAACGGCTCATCGTGGACCTTCGAGACGATTCTCGAAGCCCGCGCAAAGGCTTCTTCTTTCAGATCGAAAGTCACGAGTCGCCGGCCCCGCTCAAGCGTTCCTGGCAATATGTACGCGTGACCCCCGAAGTTCGCGGGTACGCCCCGCTCCCGTTGTCATCGACGCTGGCATTCCGCTTCGGCATGGGCGCCATGTTCGTGTTCTCCCGCGATCAGGGGCGCCTCGACATCATCAGCCAAGACCTCGGACCGCAGAACTACAGGCTGCGCTCCGGTGGTCCCACGACGCACCGGGGGTTCTTCGGCGGCTTTCTCGGTGACCCAGGCAGCGTCGATTCGCTGACCCGAGAAGGTACCGACGCTCGAAACGACGGCGGTTTGCGCCGCTGGGAAGCGGGCGTCGAATGGCGCGTTCCCGTCACGCAGGCTTTCGGGACGGTCGTCTTCATGGATTTCGGCGACGTCAATCGAGGCACGGCGTGGCGATTCCGGAACATCCATGCCGCCGCCGGCTTCGGCTTCCGCTACCAGACCCCCATCGGCCCAGTCCGCCTCGACTTCGGGTTCTTGATCCCGGGGTGGCAGGTCATCGGAGGCGAGGCGCCGCCCAACGCCTTCAACATCTTCCAGTTCATCCGCGGGGGAGTCCCGGGCGCCATTCATTTCACGATCGGAGAGGCATTCTGATGCGGTGGCTCTACCGCCTCGTCAGTTGGTTCTTGGGCTGGCCGTTGCTCGCAGTCGTCTCTCTCGTGACGAGCGTGCTCTTTCACCTCGACACCGATCTCGGACGACGCCTCGGACGGGACATCCTCAACGACTTCGTCTCGGGCGAGATGGTCGGCACGCTGCATGCCGGTTACATCGTGCAACTTCGACTCTGGCATTCCATCGTGAAGGACACGTTCGTCTACGACACCGAAGGCAACGCGATCATCTATGCCGAAACCGTCGAGCTCGGCATCGATCCGATCGCCGCGCTCCGCGGACGCCTTCGGTTCTACTACGCCGACCTGACCAACGGATGGGTGGACCTGGTCGACGACGGCGAAGGAGCGCCGACTTTCCTGACGGCCTTCGATGCAGCCGACCAGACGCCATCGGAAGGCGAGCCGTTCCACGCCATCGTCGACGACATCGACATTCGGAACGTGGACGTGAGCGGGGAGCTCCTCGGTTTGAAAGACCTTCGTGTCCGTGGTCTCAGCGCGAAAGGACGCATGGAGTTCTACGAGATCACGGACATCGAAATCTGGTCGGCCACGGGGCGAATCGTTCGCCCGTTCCCGTTCGAGGCGACGATCGAAAACATCGTGGGAAGCGTTCATACCGACGAGCGAGGTACGCAGGTCACGGCCGAAGCGAGCCGGGACGACGAGCGCCTCAGCGCGGAGCTGGTCTACCGGCCCCACGAGGGCGGCGCCCCGGACGACCCCTACGACTTGGACCTCTTCGTGCGTGTCGAGCCGGTCGGCACGCGCACGCTTCACGAGGTCGGATTCGACTGGGCCGAATCGCTCAAGGGCGACGTGACCGGATGGGTCCGGATCTGGGGTCCCGAAGAGGATTACCGTCTTCGAGCCGACGTCGACACCGCAGGCGGCCGCGTACGCATCAAGGGTGACTTGCCGAGCGAAGGCGTCACTCGGATCGAGATCGCGACGACACGAGCAAAGATCGGCGAGCTGATCGGCGGCGCTCCGGACATCGAGGTGACGGGCCGAGTCGAGATCACCAGCGACCCGGCTCGAGGTGACGTGTTGGGGGTGGATCTCGAGACGGAGGGATTCGACTACGACGAGCTCTACATCCCTGCATTTCGAGCCAAGACGCGGGTTCGTGAAGACGGCATCGACATCTTGTCTCTGCGAACCCAGTACGCGGGGGGCGATCTGCAGGTCGACGGACACGTGGAGTATCGCGGTCTCAGCGAGATTCACGCGCGGGGCAACATTCCGGAGGTCAGCGCCGATCCGAACTTCCAGAGATACGCCGAAGGCATCGAAGGAAGCGCTCGGTTCGACGTGAACGTCCGAACGACGGTCAAAGGAGATTTCGAGACGCGCGGTTCGGTTCGGTTCGATCGGTTCGACTACGGAGCCTTGAGCGCCAATTTCCTCGTGCTCGAGGGGCGGGTTTGGGGGGATCCAGCCAAGCCCAAGGTCGACCTCGAGCTCGACGGCGACGCGGTGCGCGTCGCTGGCTATCCGATCGGAGACGGCCAGGCGGTCCTGACCGGCGGGCCCCAAGAGTACACCGCCACCGGGGCGTTCACGGCGCAAGGCGACCGCCGCGCGGAGTTCCAAGCGCGCGTCGAGGCGAACGGCGACGTCTATCGGCTCGATGTCGACACCGTGGAGCTCGCGGTGGGCGACCTGTCGTGGAAGGGCTCGGTCCGCAACGCGAGACTCGACGTCGATCGTGGCATTTCGTTCGATCGCATCTTGATGGGCAAAGGTTTGCAGCGTCTCGAAGCGCGCGGCGAATGGCTCTTCGACGGCCCGGACGACATACGGGCCGACCTTCAGAACTTCGATCTGGGCGTGCTGAAGATCCTCTACCCCGAGCAGGCTCCCGACTTCGAGGGCGGGGTCGACCTGCACTTCGAGTTTCGCGGCGACCTCGACAAGAGGCCTACCATCATCGCCGAGGGCACGCTGACCGATGCGACGCTCTGGGACATTGCTCCCGTGAATGCCGCGTACCTCATCCGCTACGATGCGGGAATCCTCGACGCGGACGCGCAGGTGGACCTCGGCGGTCGTGGCAACTTCACGCTCAGCACGTCGGGCTTCGTCGAAGCGGCCCCCGGAGGGGTCGAAGAGTCTTTGCGAGAGGGCGTCTACGAGACGACCTTGAGCACGCATGCGATGGACCTGACCCTGCTCAAACCGATCTTCGAGGAGGAATGGCCCGACATCGAGGGCTTCGCCGATGCGCAGATTCGGTTTTCGGGGCAGATCGACACACCCTCGTTCAAAGGCCAAGTCCAAATTCCGGGGCTCGTGGTGCAAGATTGGGGCCCCGTTTCGCTCGATTCCGAGTTTCGCTACGAATACGGTGCCCTCGTCGCGCGACTGGGCCTCGGCGACGACAAAGGCCCTCTCTTCGAGACCGAGGGGAGCTTGCTCGTCGACCTGGTCCGTTTGGTAAAGAGCCCGAACGAGGCCGTTCCCGCACTGGAGACCTCTCCCTGGCGGGTGTCGATGCGCGTGCCGCCTCGACGGCTGAGCGCATTTCCGAAACGGCTCCAGAGGCGGTTCTTCGTGGAGGCGGACAGGCTCCAACTGGCCGGAAGCCTGACGGTCGCAGGCGGTGCATTCCGAACCCGCGGCGATCTGTATGCCAGCGTCGACTGGATGTCCGGAGAATCCGAAGCACTCTGCGGAACCGAAGCCAACCCACGCGCCACGCTCCGAGCGCGTCTCGAGGACGGCGTCACCAAGGTCAGGCTCGACGGTGTCGTGGGCGAATCCGAGGTCGTGGACGTCCGCGCCACCGCCCAAACGCCTCTCGACGAGTGGTTGCGAGCCGCCGAGGTGCCCACGTGGCCGGTGACCGACATCAGCGCCGACTTCTACGAGGCCCCGACCGAAAACCTCCCCTACATTTGCCGCTATGCGGCCGGGATTCTGACCGCCCAGTTGCGGGCCACGGGACTCTTCGGCGACGACCCGAAGCTCGCGCTCAGCTTGCAATCGGAGGATCTGCGCGCGCGGCGTTTGGAGCCAGCCCGCCGCGCAGGGCTGATCAACACGATCGTCGAGACGCCGCCTGCGCAAAGCCGCATCTCGGCAACCTACGAGGAGGGTGTCGGCGCGTTGGATGTAGACACGACATGGTGGAACGGTGGCTCGACCACCGTCTACGCGAAGGTCCCGTTGCAATGGGACAGCGAGCACCCGATTCCCGCTTTGGCCAAACAAGGAGAGGTCGACGGCCGGGCCGATTTCGACCGCATGCCCCTTCAAGCCTTGCTCGCGTGGGTGACCGGCGCGGTCAACGTCGAAGGGATTCTCCAAGGAAGCGTGTCGGCCCAGGGTCCGGCCCGAAGCCCCGTTCTGGTCGGAAGCGTCGACCTCACCGACGGACGCGTCGATCTGCGCACGATCGGTCAGACCCTCGAAGACGTGAGCGGGCGGGCGATTTTCGACGAGGACGGCCTGACGATCACCGACCTGAAGGCGTCCGACCAGGGCGGCTCGGCACAGATCGACGGCCGCCTCGCATTCCGCGAGCTCGACGTCGAAAAGGCCGACTTCGGGGTGAAAGCTCAGCGGTTTCCTCTGCGCGAGGAAGGCTCCATCATCACCAGAATGACGGGCAACGCCCGGCTGATCGCCACCTTCGAGGAGGAGGAGCTGAAAGGCGAAGTGCGGCTCAAGGATCTCGAGCTCGACATCCCGGAAAGCAGCGCCACCCCCATCGACTTGGCGCCCCACCCCGACGTTTACTTCGTCGGCGAAACCAGCGAGCCGAGGCCACGCGCCGAGCCATACAAGGTCGACCTCCACGTGGAGTCGGAGAACCGCATCGTCATCCGAAGCCGGGATCAAGGCTTCTTCGTGGAAGCAAGCGCGGATCTGGATACGGAGATGGCGGACGAGTTTCTCGTCGAGGGCACCGTGAGGCTGCACCGAGGCAACTTCAAGGTGTTCGGCAAGCGTTTCGAAATCCGCTCGGGCAGCATGATCTTCGACGGCGATCCGGACATGGATGCGAAGATCGACCTGGTGGCCCGTCACTCGCTTCGTGGAAGCAACGACACGGTCACCGTCACGGCGTCCGGCCGCCTCAGCAACCCGAAGATCGAGTTCTCTTCGAGCGTGCCAACCACCAGCGAAGCCCAGGTCATCGCACTTTTGGTCACAGGCACGACGCGGCAAGAGCGCGGGGTCAACACCTCGACCGCGCAGGCATCGCAAGAAACGACCAATTTCTTGTCGGGCGTCGCGGCAGGGCTCTTTTCTGCCGGGCTCCAACAGCAGTTCGGCGGTTTCGCGCCGACCATCGGAATTCGCCGTGCCGAAGCGATGTCCGACGCAGGCGAAGGCGACACGGCGGTCCAGGTCGGGTTCAACGTGGACAGCGTCCTTCCCGAAGACGTGCCGATTCGGGGCCTGTACGTCGAAGGGCAGTTCGTGGCACGCCGCAACGAGGGAGGACCGAACACCACCGCGCAGGCGCAACGGCCCGGGTTTTTGATCGAGGTGCTGTGGCCGCTAAGCTTCGTGACGACGGGAACGTTTGCGCCTCCTTCCAACTGGAGTATCGACGTCACCTGGGAGCCCTGAACTTCACATGACTCGAAAGTTATTCGGAACGGACGGCATTCGCGGCCTCGCCAATCGCGGCGAGATGAGCCCCGAGATCGCATTCCGCATCGGCGCCGCCATCACGTACCAGGCCCGGCAGCGAGTCAAGCACGTCCCTCGCATCGTCGTCGGCAAAGACACGCGGCTCTCGGGCTATCTCTTCGAGACTGCAGTGGCCTCGGGGATCTGTGCATTGGGCGGCGAGGTGCTGTTGTCAGGGCCTCTTCCCACGCCGGCGATCGCCCATCTGACCACGAGCATGCGCGCGGACGCGGGCGTGGTGATCAGCGCCTCCCACAACCCCTATCAGGACAACGGCATCAAGATTTTCGGTCCTGACGGCTTCAAGCTCCCCGACGAGATGGAGGCGGAAATCGAGAAGCTCATTTTCGGCTCGGAGCTGGATCGGCAGCGTCCGACCGGAACTCGAGTCGGACGGGCCGAGCGACAGGACGACGCGCCAGGCCGGTACGTGGCCTTCGTCAAAGCGTCCTTCCCGAGCGACCTGACGCTCGAGGGCGTCAAGATCGTCGTCGACGCGGCCCACGGGGCGGCATACCGCACGGCGCCCCTGGTGTTCTCGGAGCTCGGTGCCATCACTCACTCGATCGGCGTTCGACCCAACGGCAGAAACATCAATCACAAAGTCGGCGCGCTCCACCCCGAAGCGTGTGCCCGCGAGGTTCGCAAGCGCCACGCAGACCTCGGAATCGCGTTGGACGGAGATGCCGACCGCGTGATCATGATCGACGAAAAGGGCCAGCAGGTCGATGGAGACGTCATCATGGCGCTGTGTGCGACTCGCATGCTCCGCGCCAAGCGTTTGCGGCAACGCACCTTGGTCGCGACCGTGATGAGCAACCTCGGCCTGGAACGCGCGATCGAGAACGACCACGGGAAGCTCTTGCGGTGCGCGGTCGGCGACCGCTACGTCGTCGAGGCGATGCGACGACGGGGGCTCAATTTCGGCGGCGAGCAGTCGGGGCATCTCATCTTTCTCGACCATGCGACGACGGGGGATGGATTGGTCGCTGCCATGCAGGTGCTGGCGATTCTTTGCCGAGAGCAGCGCCCGTTGTCCGAGCTGGCCGCACGAGCGATGGAGCGGGTGCCGCAAGTCCTGGTCAACGTGTCGCTCACCGAGCGCCGGCCGCTCGAAGAGCTACCGAAAACCCGGCGAGCCATCTCGGTCGCCGAAAAGGCGCTCGGCAAGCAAGGCCGCGTGCTGGTTCGATGGAGCGGCACCGAGCCCAAGCTTCGCGTGATGATCGAAGGCCCCCGGCTGGACAAAATTCAGACCATGGCGGACGAAATCGCGGCCGCCGCCCAAAAAGAGATCCAAGCGACGCGCTGAGCCTCAGGGAACCTGGGGATCATTCGCGAGGAGCACCGTGACCACGGGCGGGTCCACGTCCAGCGCCTCGACCCCGTCCGGCAGACCTCGTATCTCGACCGGCGCCGACATGGACGTTCGCGCCTCGGGGGCCTCGCTCAGGTCGACGGCCGCCCACACCGAGGCAGCATCGAGCGCGTCCAACGTGGGCTCGGGACCGCGGATTCGCAGGGCCACGGCCCGGGGCCGAATCGCGCGCGCAACGCCTCCTTCGGCATTCACGCGAACCGACGAGAAGACGCGCTCGGCAATTTTCGACTGGATTCGAAGCGTCACGAGCACCGTCTGGGTCGCGAAGCTCGTGTTGGCGGGAGGACCGACCAGCGGAAGCTCCCGTTGAACCACCCCCTCGCCCAGCTCCGACACGTCGATCTCCATCGAACGTACCGAGCGCATGGAATTGACGACGTCGCGGGGGCCCTCCACCTCGACGGTCTCCGGGAAAACCTCCGGTTTGCCGACCCACTCGAGCCCTTTGGGCAGCTTGCCATCCAGGACCACCTCGACGGGGAGCTCACGCGTGGCGCGAGGCGCCCACTTGAACGTCAGCGACGGAGGCACGACGCCCACCACGGTGACGCCCGTCGGCAGGTCGAACATCTCTTTTTCGAAGTAGAAACGAGGCTCGTCGGTGGTCTTGAGCTCCACGTCCACCGGCGGGAGATTCTCCTGTCGAATCGCGTTCAAACGCGCGCGGCTGCCCTTCAGCCTCACGCGAATCCGGTCCGGGATTTCCGTCACCAGGATCATGTCCTCGGCGTCCGGCGGCGGCTGCACCACCACGCCGACGTAGACGTTTCGCTCCATGTCCTCGGCCCCGTGCACCAAGGAAAACATCAGAATCGCGAGCCCCACGGCGCTCGCCTTGAGACCGAGATTCGAGGTGAAGAACAACCGGATCGAGGTGAGTGCGTCGATGAACCCCGCCACCGCTACGTTTCCTCCGCCTTCTTCACGGTGATGACGGCATCCGAGGCCTGCGAGCGACTCGGCTCGGGAGGCGCTTTGGTCGTTCTACGCTCCGAGCCCTTCTTCCGGCTCGGCTTGGGCGCGTAGAACAGCCCGTAAAGCGCATCGCGAAGGGAGGCCACGTCGAGATTGCGCACGATGTTGCCGTCGAAGCAGAGCGAGATCGACCCGCGCTCTTCGCTCACCACCACCACGACGGCGTCCGTTTCTTCGGTGATGCCCAATCCGGCCCGGTGGCGCGCGCCGAGCGAAGGATCGCCACCGGCCGAGCCTGCCATGGGAAGGAACACGCCGGCCTGCCAAATCCGACCCTCACGAATCACGAGCGCGCCATCGTGCATGGGGTTCTCGAAGCTCGGAACGAAAATGCTGTGGAGCAGCTCCTTGCTCACCGAAGCGTCGATCTCCGTTCCTCGCTCGATGAATTCGTCCAGCGCCGCACTGCGTTCGAATGCAATCAACGCCCCGATGCGCTTTTGCGCGAGCGTTCCAGCCGCCTTGATGACCTCTTCGATGGTTTGCGTTTCTTTCGCGGTGCGTTGCCCACGAAGAAGCGGACGTCTGCCCATTCGTGCGAGCGCACGACGAATGTCGGATTGGAAGATGATCACGACGATGACCGCCAGGTAGGCCAACACCGAGTCGAGAATCGTCGTGACGGTGACCAGCCCGATGCGGCGCGCCAACAGGTAACCGACGAACACCAGGCACAACCCGATGGCCACCTGCATGGCGCGGGTGCCTCGCAAGATCACGAGAGCCCAATAGATGAGGACTGCTACCAGACCGATGTCGAGCGAGTCGTGCAGCACTTCCCATGGCTCGCGCTGGAAGAACCCGAGAATGCCCTCGCTCAGCTCGGTGAGCACGGTGGTCAGGACGTCGATCATCGCGCGACCTCAGCTGGCGTCCAGAGCGCTCGAGCGATCGAAGCCGCCTGCCTCATCGTGCGCACGTCGTGCACGCGAACCGCATCGACGCCGGCCACGACGCATCTCACGACGGCTGCAGCGCTCCCACCAACCCGTTCTTCGGTAGCCGGGCGATCGCCGCCGAAGTCCGGTGCAAGCTCTGCGATGAACGATTTACGCGACGGCCCCACGAGTACACGGTATCCCGACTTTGTGAAAGCCCCAAGAGAACTTAGCAACTCGGCCGACTGGCGGGCCGTCTTCGCGAAGCCGAGCCCAGGGTCGAGCCAAATGGCCGTCCTCGGAACCCCGGCTCGCTCGACTCGCGCGGCCGCGGCCAGGAGCTCTTCGAGGACCTCACCGACCAAGTCGCGGTAGTCGGTGTTCGGCGCGCGGACCTCGCCCCGGCCCCGATTGTGCATGATGACGTACTCAGCCCCCGTGGCGGCTGCGACTTCGGCCAGACGTGGGTTTTCCGCGCACCGCACGTCGTTGAGGATCCGTGCGCCGGCCTCCATGGCCGCCGAGGCGACCTCCGGCTTGACGGTGTCGACCGAGATGCGCGCCCGATGTGCCTCCGCCAAGACCTCGATCACCGGGACGACCCGCGCGATCTCCTCTTCCAAGGGGACGGTCGAAAAGCCCTCGCCGTAGGTCCGGCCGGCCGGCCGCGAGGATTCCCCCCCGATGTCCAGCACGTCGGCGCCCTCCGACAACAGGCGTCGTCCGTGGTCGATCGCCGCTTGGGTCTCGAGGTACCTACCGCCGTCGCTAAAGGAATCCGGCGTCACGTTGAGGACGCCCCAAAGCTCGGGCATCGGGACCTCCACTAGCCGGCGCTCGGAACCTCGCGCGGTCGGGGTTGGAAGATCGCGCTCTTGCGCTTTTCTTCGTTTTCGCGACGCTTTTCGGCGTACGTCGGCACGCTCACCACGACCGGGGGCGGGAGCTCACGGCCGGACATGATCGCTTCGATCTCCTCGCGCCCGAGCGTCTCCCGCTCGAGCAGCGCCTCCGCGATGGCATCGAGCTTTTCACGATGGGCTTCGATCACCACCTTGGCCCGATCGTACTGCGCATTGATGATGCTGCGGACCTCGTCGTCGATCTCTTTGGCCGTCTGCTCGGAGTAGTCCTTGTGATAGGTCTGGCCGAGGAAGCCGGTTTCTTCTTTTTCCACGTAAGAGAGCGGACCCAACCGGGTGCTCATGCCCCACTCGGTGACCATCGAGCGCGCGAGCTGCGTCGCCTTCTTGAAGTCGTCCGCCGCGCCCGTCGTGAGCTGGCCGAACACCAGCTCCTCGGCGAGGCGCCCGCCGAGCGCCATCGCGATGCGGTCGAGGACCCAATCCGAGCTGTAGCTCTGACGGTCTTCCTCGGGCAGCGCCATCGTCACACCGAGCGCAGGCCCGCGCGGGATGATCGTGACTTTGTGGATCGGATCGTGGTTGGGAAGCATCCAGGCCACCAAGGTGTGACCTGCTTCGTGATAGGCGGTCGTCTTGCGCTCGTGCTCGCTGATGACCATCGAGCGCCGCTCCGAGCCCATCATCACCTTGTCCTTGGCCATCTCGAAGTCCGCCATGGAGACGAGCTCCTTGTCTTGACGGGCAGCGAGAAGCGCGGCCTCGTTGACCAGATTCTCCAAGTCGGCGCCGGAGAAGCCAGGCGTCCCGCGCGCGATGATGTCGAGCTGCACGTCGTCACCGAGCGGCACCCGGCGGGTGTGGACCGCCAAGATGCCCTGCCGGCCGTTGAGGTCCGGCCGCGGCACGATGATGCGGCGATCGAATCGGCCGGGACGCAAAATGGCAGGGTCGAGCACGTCCGGGCGGTTGGTCGCGGCGATGATGATCACGCCTTCGCTCGACTCGAAACCGTCCATTTCGACCAGAAGCTGGTTCAGCGTCTGCTCGCGCTCGTCGTGGCCACCGCCGAGCCCGGAGCCGCGGTGACGGCCGACCGCGTCGATCTCGTCGATGAAGATGATGCAAGGCGCGTGCTTCTTCCCTTGCTCGAACAGGTCGCGCACGCGCGAGGCTCCGACGCCTACGAACATCTCGACGAAATCGGAACCGGAGATGCTGAAGAAGGGCACCCCTGCTTCGCCCGCGATCGCCCGCGCGAGAAGGGTCTTGCCGGTGCCTGGCGCCCCCATGAGCAGTACGCCCTTGGGGATGCGGCCGCCGAGCCGTTGGAACTTCTTCGGGTCCTTCAAAAACGCGATGATCTCTTCACAGTCGTCCTTCGCCTCGTCGATGCCGGCGACGTCCTTGAAGGTGACCTTGTTTTGTGACTCGTTGAGAAGGCGCGCGCGGGACTTGCCGAAGCTCATGGCCTTGCCGCCCGAGGCTTGAAGCTGACGCATGAAGAACAAGAGGATGCCGACGAGGAAAATCATCGGAAGCCAGGTGACCAGGATGCTGGTCCACAACCCGTTCTGATCCTCGGGCAGGTACTCGACGCTGACTTCGTTATCGAGGAGCTTCTGGTTGATTTGCTCGCCCATGATCCCGACGGTGACTTTTTCGTTGCGGGTGGTGCGAGCGCCCCCTTGCGGGACGCTTTCCTCGGCGGTGTTCAACCAGTAGGTGTACTCGCCGCTGTTGTCCTGGGGTCTGATCTTGACCTTCTTGACCCGGCCCTCGGTCACGTCGGTGACGAATTCGCTGAAAGGAACGCTGCGAGGCTGTTCCTCTCGGGCGACGAAGTTGAAGATGACGATGCACATCAGGATCACGAGGACCCAGAAGAGCAGTGTTTTTTGGCTTTGCTTCATTCGTTAAGATCGGGACGCGGCGCGGCTGCGCGCCTCGTCTCTCCCCTCTTTGTGAGGCCGCGGAGCCTGCTTGGCAACCATCGCCCCTAGGGAGGGGTCACGAGCGATTGCTTCGGGTTCGACGACGCGCACGATATTCCAACGAAAGGCCCCCGGGCTCCCGGCGGACCGACCACCCAGATCCTAGCAGGACCTCCCCTTCACCCATAACAAGCTTGCCGAGCTCGGTGAGGTGCTTGCGGCTCGGGGTTAATCCCGTTTCCTGCGAGATCCACGCTCTAAGCCAGCGAATTCGAATGGGCGCGGGCATTTCGACCACTTGGGCAATCGGCACCTCTCGCGTGCCTTTCGGCAGCGAGTCGGGGGTCTGGTCGTCGAGGAAGCCCTCGAGCTCGGCCGCCTCGTCGCGCAGGGCACACAAGTGCTCGACGACGCGGGGATCCTCGGCGAGCAAGGCGGGCAGCACCTCGTGGCGGATGCGAACGCGTTCGAAGTCGCGCTGATGGTTGGACGGGTCCTCGACGAACGGAAGGTCGTGTCGATCCACGTACCGTCGGACCTCGTCCCGGCGACAATCGATCAACGGTCGAATCACACCATCCGAACGCTTGGGCGCAATTCCGCCGAGCCCCCGGAGGCCCGCGCCGCGAAGCAATCTGGCGAGCACGGTTTCCGCCTGGTCGTCTTGGGTGTGCCCCACCGCGATTCGGGTGGCCGATCGCGAAGCCGCCAATCGCCCCAACGCCTCGTAGCGGCGCTCCCGCGCCTCCGCTTGGATCGACCTCGCGTCGGTGGACAGCTCGACGCGCGCCGAAAGGAACGGCAGGCCGAGCGATCCCGCGAACGCCGCGACTCGTTCCACCTCGGAAGCCGATTCCGCTCGCAGCCCATGGTCGATGGAAGCCACACAGAGGGTGACACCCAGATCGCGACGGAGGCGATGGAGCACGTGCACCAGCGCCGTCGAGTCGGGCCCCCCGGAGCACGCGACCAACACGTGATCGCCGGGCGACAACAGCTGCCGCTCGCGTACGGTCCGGCGTACCGTCGGGGCGATCATCGAGAAACGCTAAAACACGCCCGAAGCCAGGGAAAGCCGAAGCTCGGTTCGGTCTCGTAGCCCGCCTCTGGCCGCGACCTCGGGATCGAGCGAAGCACCCGTCTGGACGGTGACGCCAGGCATCCCGACCCGAAGCCCGCTGCGCGAGCGCCGCACCAACCCCGGACCGGCTTCGGCGGCCTCCAGGGCGCGCTGCTCACGTCTCGAAACTTGGATTTGCTGGTTGGGCTCCCAGCGTTCTTGCCTCTCTTTGCGAACGCCTTTCACGGTCACCAAGATCGCGGGAAGCACCCCTGCGAGGCCGCCCACCAGCGATGCCACCGACCCCTTGTTGCGCCCGGGCTCGTCGAGGGCGAAGTAGCCTGCGAGAGCACCGCCCGCAGCACCGACGACGGGGAACACCGTCAGCGCCCAAGGCTCGTTGAGCCCCGCCGCCGACGGAATGATGAGGCCGAGCTCCGCTCCGACCAGTCCGAGGCCGATGGTGCCTTTGGGGGTGGCGCGGACGGTGTCGAACTGCACGTTGTCGAGCTGCGCATGCGCCTGACCCATGGGCATGCTCAGCAAGATCAAGCCTGCCAACGCCGCCGCCCGTCCGAATCGCTCCAAGCTCAAGTCCCCTCCGGATCCTGACCGCAGACCTTACACGGTGGGCTGAACGACGGCAACCATGCGAGGTTATGGAGGAATCATTTGCCTTGAATTCGCCGTTCCAGCGCCCAAGACTCAGCGCGATGCAAGCGCGAGACTACGAATCCCTGCTGGTCCAGCAAGACGGCCACGTCGTCACGCTGACCTTCAACAAGCCCGAAAAGAAGAACCCGCTCAGCCAGGAGCTGGTCAACGAGCTTCTGTGGGCACTCGACGACGCCGAAGCCGATGACACCGTCCGTGTGATCGTTCTGACCGGTGCCGGGAACGCCTTCAGCGCGGGGGCGGACCTCAAAGGCATGACGGCGGGCCGCGGCAAGCTCGAAAAGAAGGGCGAATTCGACGATCTGCTGCTCCGTTTCGACACGCTGCGAAAACCGATCATCGCGAGGATTCCCGGGTACGTGATGGGTGGGGCAATGGGGATCGTGGCCTGCTGCCATTTCGCCATCGCATGCGAGAGCGCGGTCCTCGGAACACCGGAGATCAAACGAGGCTTGTTCCCGATGATGATCATGGCGGTGTTGCGACGGGTCGTCCAACCGCGGGAGCTCTTGTCGTTGATGTTGCTCGGCGAAAAAATCTCTGCGAGCAAGGCCAAGGAAATCGGCCTGCTGACCGAGGTCGTCGCCGACGCGGAGCTCGACGCGCGCATCCAAGAGCTTGCAAATGGCTTGGCCAAGCAGTCTCCCACGGCCATGCGCATGGGGCTTCACGCATTCAACGAACAGCGCAAGATGTCGGTCGAAGACGCGTTGCCCTTCCTTCGCGAGCAGCTCTACGGCTTGCTGGCCAGCGAGGACGCCAAGGAGGGTTTGAGCGCCTTCTTCGAGAAGCGCGAGCCGCGCTGGACTGGGCGCTAGTCACAGACCTCTTTGACCAACAGCTCGACGGATCGACCACCCATCCAGTAGTCGGGCTGAAACTCGCCGATCAGCCGCACATCCTCTCTGCCTTCGATCCGAGCGAACATGCCCGGGGCGAACGCCCGTACCGACTCGTCACCCACCCGGAGCTCGAGCTTGCCGTGGACGTTGCCCTCCCCGACTCCGCTGGACCGTGCGACGTGGGCGTGAACCAGGAACAGGGGCGTCGGGTGCCCTTCGCCGAAGGGGCCGAGACGATGGAGATCCTCCACGCTGGGCACGCGAAAAGCCCCGCCGAGAGCGACGTCGACCTCCAGGGTCGCGCCGCCGAACGACGAGCTCGCGGTCGCTTCGCTGAACGAGGTGCGGAACGACTCGATCGAGCGCTTCGACAGAGACAGCCCAGCGGCCGCACGGTGACCGCCCCATGCGTCGAGATTCGCGGCACAGGCCGCCAACGCGGCGTGTACGTCGAAGTCGCCTGCCGTTCGGACGCTGCCGTGTCCGCGTTCGCCGTCGAAGGCGATCACGACGGCGGGCACCCCGAAGGCATCGACCAATCGCGCGGCGACGATTCCCACCACCCCCCGGTGCCAATCGTCGCTCGCCACCACCACACCGCGATCCGGCTCCGCGCCGTAGATCTCCTGGATTTGGGCGAAGGCTTCCTCGGTGGCTTTCTTTGCGAGAGCCTTTCTCGTCTCGTTTTGCGACTCGATCTCGCGGAGCAAGCTCCACGCCTCCTCTGCGGTCTTGGCGCCCAGGAAGCGCAAGGTCAGATCGGCGCTGCCGAGCCTACCCGGGGCATTGAGGCGCGGCGCGAATCGAAAGGCGACATCTCGAGCCGTGAGCTGCGCGCCATCGGGAATGTTGGCAGCCCTTCGGAGCGCCGTGATGGCGGGCCGGGCCTGCGGCGAGCCGAGCGCCCTGAGGCCTGCGCGGACCAGCCGACGATTGTCCCCGGTGAGCGGAGCGAGATCGGCGATCGTGCCTACCGCAACCAAATCGAGCCATCGGCGCAGATCGAGCTCGGCCTTCATTTGGGCTCTCAGTGCCGCTCCGAGCGAAAAGGCGAGCCCTGCGCTGCAGAGGCCCTTGAACGGGAATGCACATTCGGGACGGTGGGGGTTGAGAAAGGCAAGCGCCGGCAGCGGCTCTTCGGGAACGAGATGATGATCGACCACGATGACGTCGACCCCTCTTTGCCTGGCCGAGGCGACACGCTCGTGATCGCTCGAGCCGCAGTCACAGGTGATCAGGAGCCCCGGGTCTGCCTGCATGCAGCGGTCGAGGGCCTCGCGGCTCAGGCCGTATCCGCCCTTGAATCGATCCGCGAGCAACGTGCGCACCCGACCTCCAAGGGCGGCGATCACCTCGCTCAGGATCACCGCCGAAGTGGTCCCGTCGACGTCGTAGTCGCCGAACACGACCACGGGCTCGCCGGCCCGTATCGCCCGAGCGATGCGGTCCGCCGCCGCTTCGCGATCGGCCATCGAATCGGGCGTGCTCAGGCCGTGGAGCTTCGCATCGAGAAACGCCGCGGCCTGCTCTGGCTCGCGGACACCTCGCTGGAGGAGCACCTGCGCAGCGCTGACTCCGAGACCGCAAGCGCCGGCAAGCATGCCGGCCGCCCGCTCGTCGGAAGGCCGCACGCTGAACCGGCGCACGTGGCTAGCTCCGCGCGCGACTGAACAGCCGTCGGTCCATCAGCTCGGTAATCGGAGCAGCGATGAAAATCGACGACAACGTTCCGATGAGAATGCCGATCCCGAGCGCAAACGCGATGTCCTGAATGACACCGGTGCCCAGGAAGAAAAAGGCCGAAACCGACAGGAGCGTCGTGAGAGAGGTGACGATGGTACGCGAAAGCATCTGCGAGGTGCTGATGTTGATGAGCTCTCGCAAGCTCTTGTCGCGGACGCGAACCATGTTTTCGCGAATTCGGTCGAACACCACGATGGTGTCGTTGATCGAATACCCCATGATGGTGAGCAACGCCGCCACGGTCGTCAGGTTCACCTCTTTCTGGAGCAAAACGTAGATCCCGAGCGTGATCAAGGCATCATGGAGCATCGCAATGACCCCACCCGGCGCGAAACGAAGGTCGAACCGAAACGCCACGTAGAGCATGATGAACGCGATCGCGTAGAGAAGGGACTGAATCGCGGCATCTCGAAGCTGCTTGCCCGCCTTCGGGCCGACCCATTCGACACGCAGGGCCGTCTCCGGAGCGCGCTCGTCGAATTTCTTCCGAAGCTGGCTGACGAGCTCGTCCGCGACGCCGACCAGGTGCGCTTCGTAACGGGGAATGCGGCTGCCAGCCAGTGGGTTGACCGTTCGTACGTGGGCGCCACCCGCTTCGAGCGCCTCGCGAAGCTGCTGCTCGTGGATCTCCTTCGATGCGCGGATCGTGATCTTGTCTCCACCGGGGGAAACACGGAGCTCCTGAAGAACGTCCTCGCCGAGGGCCGACGTCGCCGATTCGCGGATTTTGTCGACTTGCTCTTCGGGCAACGAGGACACCTCGCTCACGCGAATGATGTATTCGTTCTCGGTGCCTTCCACGCGAATGACGTCGGGACGCGAGTACCCCGCTTGCTCGAGAGCCTTTCGGATCTCGGCCGAGTCGATGTCATCGGTGAACGCCAGCTGCACCTCGGTGCCGCCGGCGAAGTCGATGCCGTAGTTGGGACCGGGGTAGAAGAGCGAAACGAGGCTCAGGGTAGCGAGCAACGCGAGGACGGAAGTGACCGGCCCGCGATACCGCATGAAGTCGATGTAAGTGCCGGGTTTGATGAATTCCATTTCAGCCCACCCGAAGTCGCTGCACGCGCAGCCCGCGTACGATCCAATCGAAGAGCACCTTCGAGCAGAAGGTTCCCGTGAACAAAGAGGTGGCGATGCCGATCAACAGCATCGTCGCGAAACCCTTGATGGGCCCGGTGCCGAATTGCCAAAGCACGATGCCTGCGATCGCGGTGGTGAGCTGGCTGTCGAACACCGACGAATATGCGCGGGCGTACCCCTGCTCGACCGCGGAGCGGGGCGACTTGCCGAGCCTCAGCTCCTCCCGGATTCGTTCCGTGATGAGCACGTTTGCGTCGACCGCCATGCCGACCGTGAGCGCGATGGCGGCGACGCCCGGCAGCGTCAGGGTGGCGCCAATGCCAGACATCACGCCGAGCAACAGAAGCAAGTTCAAGAGAACCATGACGTCTGCGACCAACCCTGCCACCTGGTAGTAAACGGCCATGAACAACAAGACCAAGAGGACGCCCCACAGGGCCGCGATGGCTCCCTTGCGCACCGAGTCGCGACCCAAGGTCGGCCCGATCAGCTGCTCGTTGGCGGGCCGCAAGGGGGCGGGAAGCGCACCCGCCTGCAGAACGACCACCAGGTCTTTGGCTTCCTGAAGCAGCTCGTTGCGATCGAGATAGGCCCCGAGCGTGATGCGGCCGCGCGCACCGATTTGGCCTTGAATCACGGGCGCGGACTCGACCCGATCGTCGAGGACGATCGCCATGCGCTTTCCGATGCTGCGACCCGTCAGGTCGGCCATCCGCGATGCGCCGCGGGTGTTCATGGTGAAATCGACCTCGGGGCTGCCGCTCTGGGGATCGAAGCCGACGGCGGCGTCGTCGAGGTCTTCACCCGTCACCTCGGCAACCCGGTAGAGGTAGTACGTGCGCCACCCTTCTCCGCCTCGCTCGGGGTCGGGATCTTGACGGCCGATGACCACCTCGTGGTCGTCGGGCACTTGGAGCGTGGCGATGTACTCCCGTAGACGGTCGCTCGCGTCCTCTCCGAAGGCCTCGGCGTAGACCTGCGAGTCGGCATTCAAATAGATGCCTTCGGGCGGTTCGGTGAACAGGCTCCGAGCGTCGGATTCGTCGTCCACGATCTGGAACTGGAGCTGGGCGGTACGGCTGATGATGGACTTGATGCGCTCGAACGAGCTCTCCTGAGCGCCGGGGACCTCGATGATGATGTCGCCTTCGTTCGGTCGCGCGATCACCGTGGGCTCCAACACGCCGAGGTTGTCGATACGGTTGGTGATCGTGCGCTCGGACTGACGAACGGCCGTCTCGCGCATGTTGCTGAGCTGCTCCTCGCGCATGTGCAGATCGACCACCAAATCCCCCACACCGCTCGCGACCCGCAGATCCCGGAAATAGTCTCGGACCCAGGTCTTGGTCAGCTTCTGTGCGTCTTCTTCGTTGGAAAAGGTGAGGCGGATCGCGCGAGTTGCGCCACCGTCTTTGTCGACTCGCTCGACCTTGCAACGCTCTCGGATTCGCTCGAGGGTTGCCTTGTCGATGTCGTCGACTTCCTCCTCCGGAATCACACCGACCAACACACCGCATTGTCGCTGCACCTGCTCGGCCAGCCTGTCGCGACGGTCGCGAATGTACTCGTTGACCTCGACCTCGTAGACCAACCGCAGCCCGCCCTTGATGTCCAGACCGGGGTTGATTTGGTTGTCGAACGTCTCCTTGACGATGTCGGGACAGGGCACCCAGCGGTCTAGGCTCGGCCACAGAGCCAATAATCCCAGCACCGCTGCGCCGATGACGATTGCCAAACGAAAATACCAGCCTCGGTCCATGATCCTCGCCTGCGCGTTCAGCTCTTTGGTTCCGCGGGCTGATCCAACCCCGCGATGTGGCTGCGCAACACTTTGATGCGGGTTCGGTCCGCCACCTCGAGCGTCACGTCGCGCTCGTCGAGCGCCGTGATCTCGCCACGGATGCCGCCGTTGGTGCGGACGATGTCGCCCTTCTTCAGAGCACCGATCATCGCTTCGTGTTGCTTCGCGCGCTTTTGCTGCGGCCGAATCATCAAGAAGTAGAGGACCGCGAACATCAGAAGCAGCAGACCGATTTGCTCGGTCCCCCCGCCACCGCATCCCATCGGACCGGGCGCAGGACCCTCGCCACCGCCCGCCGGAGCGGCCGGACCACCCGTCACTTCGGGCTGGAGCAGAATGGAAAACAACGAATACAGCACGACGAACCCTCAATGCTCGTAGAGCCCGGATGCAGGATGCGATCCGGGCCCCGAGAGCGCGGCGGGTTCTACTCCATGCCCCCAATTTGGTCAACTCATCGAAATTGCGGATTTATGCTACAACCGCGCGACCCCCTCGGCAGGCAGGGGGGTGTAAGGAGCATCGACCGTGGACAAAGTGGACAAGATCTGGTTCGACGGGGAGCTCGTTCCCTGGGAGCAGGCGAACGTTCACGTATTGACGCATACGCTTCACTACGGCTTGGGGGTGTTCGAAGGGATTCGCTGCTACAAGCTCCACGACGGGCGGAGCGCCGTATTCCGGCTCCGCGAGCACGTCCGTCGACTGTTCGACTCGGCTCACATCTGCATGTTGCCGATGCCCTTCACGGAGGATCAGATCGTCGAGGCATGCCTCGAAACGGTGCGCGCGAATCGTCTCGACGAGTGCTATCTGCGCCCGATCGCCTTCATGGGTGACGGGGAGATGGGGCTCGGCGCGAAGAATGCCACCCGCGTGGCGGTCGTCGCCTGGCGTTGGGGTGCCTACCTCGGTGAGGAAGGACTACGTCGAGGCATTCGCGCGAAGGTGAGCTCCTACCAACGAGCCGGCGTCAACACGCTGATGTCCAAAGGCAAGATCAACGGTCACTACGTCAACTCCATACTCGCCAAACGCGAGGTGCAGATGGCCGGATACGACGAAGCGATCATGCTCGACACCCAGGGATACGTGTCGGAGGCCTCGGGCGAGAACATTTTCGTCGTCCGAAATGGCGAGGTCGCGACTCCTCCGATGGGGGTGTCGATCTTGGGCGGGATCACGCGCAGCTCGGTCGTTCGAATCATGCACGATCTGGGACTCACGGTGCATGAGCGGCTCATCTCGCGGGACGAGCTGTACATCGCGAACGAGGTCTTCATGGTCGGTACGGCTGCGGAGGTCACACCCGTGCGCGAGCTGGATGACCGCATCATCGGCTCGGGCTCGCGGGGTCCCGTGACCGAGAAGGTGCAAAACGCATACTTCGACGCAGTTCGGGGAGTGCGTGTTCCCGAGGAGAGCTGGCTCGCGATCGTGTGAGCCGCGCACAGGGCTCGCTTCGAACGCACATTCACGCTAAGACTCGCCGAACGGGCCCATAGCTCAATTGGTTAGAGCCCCCGGCTCATAACCGGGTTGTTCCTGGTTCGAGTCCAGGTGGGCCTACCACTCGAATCGAAAAGAGAAGCCTCTTGCGTGGAGCTTCAAGGCACGCTAAGGGCGGCCCATCGTGCACGACGAGGGAGGCATTTCTTGCGCGAAGAGCTCGTAGCGCTGGCGAAGCTGGCTGAAATGGACGATTCGGCGCGCGACATCGACGCGGAGCTGGATCGGATCCCGAAGCGTCTCGAAGAGCTCCGAAGCGGAGTCCAGATGCTGGAAAGCTTGCTCGCTCAAGAACGGCACCAGCTTGCCGAAGCCGAGGAGCTCAAGACACAGCAAGCTGCCGAGCTCAAGGATCGCAACGAGGGTCTGCAGCGCGCACGCAAGAAGGTAGCCCAGTCGTCGAACGCCCGAGAGGCCGACGCGGCGGCGCGAGAGGTCGAGGCCAATCGTCGTGCCATCCGCGAGCGAGAAGAGGAGCTCGGACGGATAGGCGACGCGATCGAGGCCAAGAAGCTATCGCTCGCGGAACGCGAAAAGGACTTCGAGGAGGCGCGAGGCGTCCTGAGCTCTGAAGAGGAGACGTCGGCTGCGCGGGTCGCGGAGCTCGAGCAGGAGCGAGGGAAGCTACTCGCGGGGCGCGACGAGATCGCGGCGAAGATTTCCAACCTCGTCATCAAGCGGTACGAGCGTCTACGCAAGGGCCTCTCGAACGCGGTGGTGGTCATCGAAGACAGCACCTGCACGGCCTGCCGGATGGCGCTTCCGCCGCAGCTCGCCATCGAGCTCCAGCGCGCGAACGAGCTCCACCAGTGCCCCCACTGCCGACGCATCATCATCCACAAGCTCGTCGTCGAAGACTGAGCTGAGGATCGGGCACCGAGATTCGTGGTCCGAGTGGCTCCTGTCCATTCGTCGCCGTAAGCAGGGGGCTCGGAAACACGCGACATGGGTTGGACGGCCCACGACCCGCGGGTCCCGGCCCACGGCTCTCGAGTCTCGAACCTCCAAGCTCGATCCTCTGACCCAGGCCCGGGGATCGAGACTCGTGGTCCGAGATCCGAGGATCGAGACTCGCGGCCCGTGACCCGAGGTCCGAGGGGCATCCCGCCCGATTCTCTTCCGTATCCCTTTTCGCGTAAGCAGGGGCGCGGAAAAACGCGACATGGGACGCTCTGAGATCCGCCGGGGGTTTTGAAAACACCACACGGGCATTGCGCGGAACGGCCCGGCTTG
>CAZBWQ010000052.1:0-27225 GCA_964495565.1 uncultured Sandaracinaceae bacterium
ACCCCCGATTGGACACGAGCTCCGAGGCGAGGCTTGCTTGGCCCGACCTCGGCAGTGCTTCCGGCCAACTTTGCAAGCCGAGCCGTCCGGCACGACCCCGTGTCGTGTTCCGTCGAGACCCGGGCTTGTCCGTCCCGTTCCGTGAAACCCCGTGTCGTGTTTTTCCGAGACCCGGCCTGGTGCGCCAACGATGCAAGCCGAGCCGTCCGGCACGACCCCGTGTCGTGTTCCGCCGAGACGCGGGCTTGTCAGGCCGTTGCGCGCGATGGTCTCGATGCTTGCTGGCGTTTCGATGGGTGCTGCTTCAGACTGGGCGCGATGGCTACAGAATACGAAGCAATCGTGATCGGTGGAGGCCCAGGCGGCTACGTCGCCGCCATTCGCTTGGGGCAGCTCGGCGTGAAGACCTTGTGCGTCGAGAAGGAATACATGGGCGGGGTATGCCTCAACTGGGGCTGCATTCCCTCGAAGGCGCTCATCGCCGCCGCGAACTTCGCAGACAAGGCGCGCCACGCGGAGCACATGGGTATCGTGATCAAGGACGTCGAGATCGACGTGCCCAAGATGCAGGAGTGGAAGGAAGGGATCGTCAAGAAGCTCACCAGTGGCGTTCGCAGCTTGGTGAAGGGCAACAAGGGCGACATCGTCATGGGCACGGCCAAGCTCACCGGACCCGACACCGTCGAAGTCACCAAAGCCGATGGGGGCAAGGAAAGCTACAAAGCCACCAAGGGGATCATCGTCGCCACGGGCGCCAAGATGATTCAGATCCCTGGCTTCGATCCGGACGGGGAAACCGTCATCACGGCCCGGGAGGCAGTCAGCCTGCAGAACGCGCCCGAGAGCATGATCATCATCGGCGGCGGCTACATCGGGCTCGAGCTCGGGATGGTCTACCAGAAGCTCGGCACCAAGATCACGGTTGTGGAGATCATGGATCGGATTCTTCCCGGTTCCGATCCCGACCTGGTGCGGGTCGTCCAGAAGCACTTCGAGAAGGCGGGCGCCGAGCTGCACCTCGAAAGCAAGGCGACCAATCTCGACAAGAGCGGCGGAAAGGCTCGCGTCACGATCGAAACCAAGGGCGAGGAGCAAGTCCTCGAAGCCGAGAAAGTCTTGGTGGCCGTCGGCTTCAAGCCGAGCTCGGAGGGGCTGGGGCTCGAAGACGTCGGCGTCGAGCTCGACGACAAGGGTCACGTCCTCGTCGACGATCAAATGCGAACGAACGTTTCGTCGATCTTCGCGATCGGCGACGTCAGCGGGATGCCTTACCTGGCGCACAAAGCCTCCAAAGAAGGCGAGATCGCCGCGGAGGTCATCGCGGGGCACAAGTCGGCTCGCGACTACCGTGGCATGCCGGCCGTCGTGTTCACCGATCCGGAGATTGCGACCGTCGGACTGACCGAGACACAGGCGAAGGCCGACGGCAAGGAGGTGAAGATCGGAAAGTTTCCGTTCTCCGCCTCGGGACGCGCGATGGCCGTGAGCGAAACCGACGGGTTCATCAAGGTGCTCATCGACCCCGAAGACAACCAGCTTCTCGGTGTCGCCATCGTCGGCCCGGAGGCCAGTGACCTGATCAGCGAGGCCGCCCTCGCGCTCGAGATGTGCGCATTCGCCGAAGACGTCGCCCTCACCATCCATCCGCATCCGACCCTCGGCGAGGGTGTCATGGAAGCGTTCAAGAGTGCGCTCGGCGAGGCGATCCACATCATGAATCGCTGAGGTGCCGGTTGCTCTTTTGCCGCCTCGGAACCGTCGAATACGGCAAAGCCCACGACCTCCAACGGGCGCTTCAGGCGAAGCGAATCGCCGGTGAAATCGAGGACTGCGTGCTCTTGCTCGAGCATCCGCCGGTGTTGACTCTGGGACGGGCCGCCAAGCCCCAGCACCTGCTCGCGTCCCCGGAGCTGCTCGAACGGCGGGGAATTGCCGTTCACGAGGTGGGCCGGGGAGGCGACGTGACCTACCACGGCCCGGGTCAGCTCGTCGCGTATCCGATCGTCGATCTCAAGCCCGACCGGCAGGACGTTCGCAAGTACGTCTGGTCGCTCGAAGAGGCCATGATTCGTACCTGTGCCGATTTCGGATTGCCCGCACGACGGATCGAGGGCCTCAACGGAGCTTGGATCGGCGACCGTAAGGTCGGCGCGGTCGGTGTCCGCATCAGCAGGTGGGTCACCATGCATGGTCTCGCCCTCAATGCCGACAGCGACCTCAGCCACTTCGACCTGATCGTGCCCTGCGGCATTTCGGACAAGCGAGTCACCTCGATCTCGGCGGAGCTCGGGCGCTCGGTCGGCGTGGCCGATGCGATGGAACCCCTGGTGGGTCATTTCGCCGGCTTGTACGAAGCTTCGATCGAATGGCGAGAAGGCCCGCCCGGCGAAGTCAGCCGCGAAGAAAGTATTTGATCGCGCTCTGACCCATGGCGGTCGTCCCGGCGCCCGCGATGCCGCCCGAGACCACGTTTCCCGCACCCGGCACGAGCTTGGCGACGGTCCGCGCCGTGAAGCGAAGACCGACTCCCAACCCGCCGACGACACCGAGGCTGCCGAGCCACTGCGCGATCGCCTTGCTGTCCCAGGGGCGCCCGCTCAAATAGGCCACCGCGCTCACCATCATGGCTTGAAGCGGAGCGAGCAACACCACGTCCGAAAATGGAATGGGGGTGAGCCCCACCGTGACCGAGATCGCGGTGCACGCTTGCACGATCTCGTTGCCGAGCCGCAGCCGCGCTTCACGCGCTCGGGTGAGCGCCCGCGCCGCCTCGAGACGTGCCTCCTCGGGGAGCGCCAACACGAGCGCCTCGGAGAGAGCCGCCAGCCCATGGCCGCTCAGGGCGGAGACGGCTCGGGGTGGATCGGCCTTCAGCTCGCGCTCGCGGATCCGCGTCGCGAGAGCCTGCCGGGCGGACTCGATGTCCTGTTCCCCGCTGCCGATCAAATCAGCATGCGTCAGCAGCGGGAACACCCGCAGCGGCGCGGCTCCGTCCGGACGGTCCCGAAGCAAGCTCTTGGCCCGTTCGACGATCCGGGCCGCATCCTCCAAATCGGCGGGCTCGATCATCAAGAAGACGAGATCGGGCATCCTCTTTTCGAGCGCAGCCGACCACTGGGCGTGCGCCTCGTCCGCGTCGACGTCGATCTCCAGCCACCGAATCACGGCGCCCTGGTGATCGATCCGCACCCACTCGCCACGATCGGCCTGCAGCGGCTCGCTCGCCGGCCCGCGCTCGACCAGCGATCGAAGCAAGGCGGAGCGGCCGCTCCCGCGCCGTCCCAAGGCCGCGATTCGCGGCGCCCGCCGCTGATAGAGCAACGATCGCAACCCGGACAAATCATTCTTGATGCCGGAGACGAGCGGCACCTGGTCGAGAACCTTGACGAGCTGATCGAGCGCCACGTCCTTTACACGTCGTGCCACGAGCCAATTCATTCGTCTTTCCCACTACTCGCGCAAGCCGAGTCGTGTTAGCGTCGCCGCGGGGCAGGCGCGTGGGGACGAGTTGGTTGACCGCATTGCGCGAAGTCGGCGGGCCGCTGGTGCCCGCGGCGCTCGATTTCGTCCGCTCACGCAACTGCCCGAGCCCCAGCCGAGGCGTGTCCGGCGTTCGATGGCTCGCAGGCGAGCTCGATCGGTACGTCGAGCAAGAAGACGGCGATGGGCTCGAGGACGATCGCTTCGTCGAGGGCGCAGGCGCCTTCCTCGGGCTCTTGCTCATCGAGCACTTGGGGGGACGCACGCGCATGCGCGACGGGATGCACCGCGTCCAGGTCGGGCAGTTCGGCTGGTTCGATCCCTTCGAGGCGATCCACGATGCGCTCGACGCGGAGGAGCCACGCCGCAGCCTGGCGCAGTCCATGGCCGTCGCCGAGTCGGAAGCCGCGGGCCACGGAGCGGTCTCCGGGGTGGTTCGTCTCTTCGCCGAGACCCTGCAAAGCGAGCGGCCCGACCTCGCCATTCGCTCTCAATTCGCGCTGACGCTCGATCTCAGCAGTGGTGCGAGCGTCGATCTCGCTCGCTTGGAACAGATCGCCCAGGGCCAAGACCACGGCGCCGCGGTCCAAGGAGCGCGCCGCCTCATCAGCATGCTGCCGGACGCCAGCGGTCCGCGTTTCACCGATTGGGACGAAGCCGTCGAGCGCATCTTTCCTCGGTTGATTTCGGAGCGCTTCGTGCGCTCCCTTCCGGCCGAGCAGGCCTTGTACCTCGAGCCACTCGGGGCCGACGTGTATGTCGCCCTGCAGCTCCGCTACGACACGCGGGCACGCTTCATCCCGCGCGCGGAGATCGATTCCTGGGGCGTGGGTCACGAAGCCGCGAAGGAACGAGCCCTGTCGAACCTAAGCGCATGCTCCGACGCCTTGCGCGTCGAACCAGCCGCAGACTGCATCTTGCGCGTTCGGCGAGGTGACGGCCTCGACGGCGCAAGGTTGCTTCTTCGCGACCTCGAGACACGTCTGCCTCGAATCGATCGCCCTCACGTGTGGCTCGCCGCAGCCCCACACCGCGACGAGTTGCTCATCGCTCCGAGCCACGCCGGCGAACGATTGGTCGCGTTGTCCAAGGATGCCGCGGATCGTGCGCCCCACCCCATCTCGCCCGCCCTGTTCGCGATCACGGCACACGGCCCGTCGCCGAGGTCCCCCTCTCGATGATGCCATCGACGGGACGGGCCCACCGATCGTGGCGAAAAACCGGGAACGGGTCACACTAGGCCGGTGGGCGAGCGCAAAGCCATGCAAGCACATCCCTACGCGGAGTTCATCGACCGCGTGCACAAGCCGGCGCAGTACCTCGGCGGCGAGCAAGGCTCTTCGCAAAAGACCTGGGACGAAGCGTCCTGCAGGATTTGCTTGGCGTTTCCCGATCTCTACGAAATCGGGATGAGCCACCTCGGCTACAAGATCCTCTACGACATCGTCAACGGGGACGCCGCCCTGTTGGCCGAGCGAGCATATGCGGTGTGGGAGGACATGGAGCAGGAGCTGCGGACGCGGGGTCAGGCGCTCTGCTCGCTCGAAAGCGGGCGTCCACTGCATGAGTTCGACATCGTCGGGTTCTCTCTCCAGTACGAGCTCACCTACACCAACGTGCTTCAGATTCTCGATCTCGGCGGGATTCCCTTGCGTTCCGAGGCTCGAAGCGAGGACGACCCTCTGATCGTCGCCGGGGGTCCCACCGCCACGCACGCCGAGCCGCTCGCGCCGTTCATCGATGCCTTCTTGATCGGAGACGGCGAAGCCAAGGTTCCCGAGCTCATGCGAGCATGGGCCGCCATGAAGGCCGAGAAGCTCTCGCGAACCGAGCGGTTGGTCCGAATTGCCAAGCTCGGCGGCTTCTACGTCCCCTCGCTCTACCGCAGCGTGCCCACGGCCGATACCCCGATGCACGTGGTCGAGCCGCTTCATCCCGAAGCCCCATGGCCGGTACGGCGCGCGATCGTCGAAGACTTGAACGACTACCCCTTCCCCGTCGACGGTCCCATTGCGAGCTGCCAGACGGTGTTCGATCGCGCTTCGATCGAGGTGGCGCGCGGCTGCACCGAGGGTTGCCGGTTCTGCCAGGCGGGCATGATCTACCGGCCCGTCAGGGAGCGAAAACCGACCGCCATTCTCGACGCGATCGCGCGATCGGTGTCCGAGGTAGGCTACGACGAAGCGTCCCTCACGTCGCTGTCGACCGCGGACTACAGCGCGATCAGTCCGCTCGTCCGCGAGGCGGTCGAGCTTCTCGCTCCACGGCAGGTCTCGCTGAGTGTGTCCTCGCTGCGCGCATACGGGTTGGGCGAGGACGTGCTCGACGACATGAAGCAACAGCGCGCCAGCGGCCTCACCTTCGCGCCCGAGGCAGGCAGCCAACGGATGCGCGACGTCATCAACAAGAACGTCACCGAAAGTCAGCTCATGGAGACGGCGGAGCGCGTTTTCTCGCGCGGGTGGAGCAAGATGAAGCTCTACTTCATGATCGGGCTTCCGACCGAGGAAGACGAAGACGTTCGCGAAATCGTACGGACCGGAGCCCGCGCCTTGGAGGTCGCGCGGCGGGTGCAAGGCAACAAGCGAGCGCGTGTCACGGTGAGCGTGTCCACCCACGTGCCGAAGCCACACACACCGTTTCAGTGGTGCGCGATGGACTCGCACGCCGAGATCGTTCGAAAGCAATCGTTGCTCCGGGACGAGGCCTCCAAGACGCGCGTTCGACTGAAGATGCATCGTTCGACGGGGTCGTGGCTCGAGGGCATGCTCGCGCGAGGCGATCGTCGTCTCGGAGACGCGATTCAACGGGCCTACGAGCTGGGCGCCCGTTTCGACTCGTGGGACGAGAAGCTCGACATGAAGGTCTGGGACACCGCCCTGCGGCAGTCGAGCATCGATCCCAGTTGGTTCCTCGGCACGGTCCCCGTGTCGGCGCGCTTGCCGTGGGACCACGTCGACGTCGGGCTCGAGGCAGGCTTCCTCGCGCGAGAGTACCGCAAGGCGCTGCGCAATCGCTTGAGCCCACCGTGCGGAAAGACGGTCGGAAGCTTCGTGCATCACACCAACGTCCAGGATGCCCGGGCCGAAACGCGGCGGTTGGTTTGCTACGACTGCGGGATCGCATGCGACCTCGGCGCGATGCGGCAAGAACGCATCGAGCTCCTCGAGAGCATGAACGCCCTCGAGCCGCGAAAACCCCGGACGGCATTGGAGCCGTCGGATTCGGAGCCTGCCGATCGCCGGCCGTATCACGGGGTCGACCAAGGTCCGCCCATGCGCGTCCGAATCGCTTATCGAAGGCTCGGGCGTACGGCTTACACCTCCCATCTCGACATGGTGCGCGCCTTCCCGAGACTGCTGCGCCGGGTCGGCCTTCCCCTCTACTACAGTGAAGGCTTCCGGCCGCTTCCGCGAATCACGTTCGGCCCTGCCCTGCCGGTGGGCATGCCGAGCCTGTGCGAGCACGTCGACGTGCGATTGCGGGCCGCCGAATCGCCGGACCTCGAGGACCTGTGTCGCCGGCTCGACGAGGTCGCTCTCGATGGCATGGAGTTCTTCGGCTACCGGGTGCTCGGCCCGACCGACGCCGCGCTCAACCGTGTCATCGACGGCGCCGAATACGTCGCCGCGCTCTCGCGGAGCGAGCTGGTCGATCTGGGCCTCGCAGACGAGAGCACCCTCCGGGCTTTGCTCGGCAGGCGACCGCCCGACCTCCACGTCGATCGCGAGATTCGTGGTGTGAAAAAGCGGATTGCCATCACTCCCGCCCTGATCGACATCCGGGTGGGCCACGGCCGAGACGTCCTGAGCCGAGCGGGCTTGACGGGAGACCTCTTGCCCGTCGAGATCACGCTTCGGATGACCGGCAAGACGATACCGAGGCCGGCCGAGGTGCTCCAAGCGCTCACCGGCATCGACGAGCTATTCCCTCGGGTCGTCCGCTCCGAGCTCTTCGCGACCCGTGACGGCCGCCGAGTGACGCCCTTGCAGCTCGAGACGCTGCGACGGAGCGCTTCGCTGGAGGCCGCGGAATGAGCACGCGCCTCGATGTCGTCCGAAGTTGGGTCCGGGCTGCGGCCGACCATGCCTTGCAGCGCATGAAGGACACGAGGGTCGCCTCGATCGGGGCGCAGATCATGGAGCGGCTCACCCAGCAACGGTGGCGATTGAGTGACGAGGCACTGACCGCCGCGGCGGCCCATGCCGAAGGCGTCGAATCCGCCATGGTGCGGTGTCACTCCGGTCGCCTCTTCGTCGACGCCTCGATGCGCAACGGCCGGGAGGTCCAGTTCAGCCTCACGCCCAGGGGCGTGCGTTTCGCTCCACGAGGCGCCAAGGAGATCACGTTCGACGTGGAGCCGCCCGACGGACACGATTCTTCGATCGTCGGCGCCCTCGCGGCGTGCATTGCGCGGGCGACGTGGCCGATGATCGCGCCGGATGCGGTCGACATCGGTGCTGCAATCGTCGACCGCGAGGGCCCGGAGAGGGTCCGCGTCGACCTTCGCACGGTGCCCGCCGTGCGCGACTTCGTGGCCACCCAAGCCGGCGCCATGCTCTTCGATTTCCTCGAGCTCGAGTCCGTTCGCGTCGAGCCGGGCGCGCTCGCGCTCAAGCTGAAGATGCCCCAGCTAGGCCCCTAGCTCCTCTTTCCACTTGCGCGAAAGCGCGACCTCGGCCCGGTAGTCGTCGATCGATTTCTGCTTCTCGGCGTCGGACCAACCGATGAGCTCGGCCATTCGGTCGGCGACCTTGTCCACGGCTCCGAGCCCCTGATCGCGATCGCGGAAGAAGATTTGCGTCCGACGAATCATGATGTCGCTTACGCTCGCAGCGAGCTCCTCTTTCACGCCGAAATCGACCTGCGCCATGATCTCGACGCGACCCGGAATGATCGGCTCGACGAGCTTCGGGTCGTCTGCGCACAAACGCGCGAGCTCCAAGGCCCTCATGCCGTAGGTGTCTACGAGGTGCAGCCGGGCCTTTTCATCGAGATCGCACTCACACGTGGCCCCGATTTGGTCCGCCACCTTCATGTGATCGTCGTCTTCGGGCCATCCGACGGCTCCCGGCAGGGGAAACTTGAAGGTCTGGCCGGAGTGGATGTCCTCGGGAAGATTGCCCGAGAGCTTGATGATCTGAACCGCCGTGTCGACGCATTCCTTGGCCATCTTTCTGTAGGTCGTGAGCTTGCCACCCGCGATGGTGATCAACCCGTCCTCGCCAACCATGATCTGGTGCTCACGGCTCACTTGGGACTCGGCGATGTCCGAAACCTCCGGCTCCGGCGCGATCAGCGGACGGAGGCCGGCCCAAGTCGAGATGACGTCTTCCCGCGCGATGTGATCGTTCGGGAAGTAGTGGTTGGCGGCCTCGATCAGATAATCGACGTCGGCCAAGGTCGCGGCTTCTTCGCCGGGCGCACCGTCGTAGTCGGTGTCCGTCGTCCCCACGTACGTGCGGTCGCCCCACGGCAGCGCGAACAACACGCGCTTGTCCGTCGGGTGAAACAGCACCACGGCATGCTCGACCGGAAGCCTCTCCCGTTCGACCACGATGTGAATGCCCTTGGTCGGCCGCAACATCTTTCCCGTCCGCGGACCGCTCATCGCCAGCACTTCGTCCGTCCAGGGCCCCGTGGCGTTGATCACGGTATGCGACTTCACTTCCTTCAGGCTGCCATCGCGCGCGCTGCGAACCACGACGCCGGAGACTCGGCCCTGCTCGCTCTTGGTGAGCGCGTCGACCCGTGCCCAGTTGACGGCCACCGCGCCGTTGCGAACCGCGTCGATCACCGTCTCGAGCGTGAGCCTGGCGTCGTCCGTCGAGCAGTCGTAGTACAGTGGCGCGCCCTGAAGTGCCTCCTGCTTGAGGATGGGCTCGAGCTCGGCGACCTCCTTCGGCTTGAGGGTCTTGTGCCGCTTGGGAGAGCGAAAGAGCGCGAGGCCGTCGTAAAGCCACATCCCGGCGCTGATCATCCGCAGGCTCTTTCTGGCCCCCTGGTAGACCGGAAAGAGAAACGCCAGAGGGTTCACCAGATGCGGCGCGAGGTCCATCACCACCCGTCGTTCGCTCACCGACTCGAATACCAGGCTGAACTCGTAGCTTTCGAGATAGCGGAGACCGCCGTGAATCAACTTGCTCGAGCGGGAGCTGGTGCCGTACGCGATGTCGTTTTGCTCGAACAACGCGACGCGAAGGCCACGCCGAGCTGCATCGCGTGCGATGCCGGCGCCGGTGATTCCACCGCCGATCACGACGACATCGACCTCCTCCGGGATCGTCTCCCACATTTCTTCACGGGTAGGCATCAGGGCTCTCCTAGGATGTGGTGTTGCTCGAGATGATCGAGCACGCGCTGGGCGGATTCATCCACCGACAGATTCTCCGTCCGCAAGTGCACCTCGGGCTCGTCGGGCGCCTCGTAGGGCGCGTCGAGGCCGGTGAAGCCCGAAATTTCACCTGCGCGCGCCTTGCGATAGAGCCCCTTCGGATCACGGGCCTCGCAGATCTCGAGCGGGGTGTCGACGAAGATCTCGATGAACTGGCCCTCGGGCGTGATCGCGCGCACCCGATCGCGGTCTTCGCGGTACGGGGAGATGAAGGCAGACAACACGATCGCGCCTGCATCCGCGAAGAGTCGGGCCACCTCGCCGATGCGACGGATGTTCTCCACGCGGTCTTCGGGCGAGAAGCCCAAATCGCGGTTGAGCCCATGACGAATGTTGTCGCCGTCGAGCACGTAGGCGAACACTCCGCGCTCGATCAGCATGCGCTCGACGCGATGTGCGATGGTGCTCTTGCCCGATCCCGACAACCCCGTGAACCATAGAACGGCGCCACCGTGACCATGGGCTGCGCGGCGGGCAGCGCCGTCGACTTCTCCGACGTGCCAGGTGAGGTTTTGGCTCTTCGGGCCGGCCATGGCGCTGAACATAGCCGGGCTGCTTCCTGGGGCAAGCTAGCGCGCGAGCAGCTCGGCCAATGCGCGGACCGTCCACGGCGACGACCCTTCGGCCTTGTTGTTCACCAAGACGTAGGCCTCCATGTCACGCTCCAACGCCGCGCGTACGAGACGCACGACGTCTTGCCGCATCGCGGCCTGCGGCGCGATCAGCCGATCGAACGGTGCGTAGGCCTTCTTGAGCTCGTCGTAGCGTGCACCCGGGGGCAGCAAGAGCCGAATCACCAGCAACGGCCCTCGAAGCAACCCCTCGACGCGCATTTGATCGGCCAGCGGCGGCATTCGCGACCAGTAGTTGAACACGTGCGTCGCCCCGTGATCCGCGAGGGTCTGCGCATATCGCGCCGACAACAGCTTTCGATCCCGGAGCTCGACCGCGAACGGGAAGTCTCTCGGCGCCCTCGCGAGGAACCCATCGAGCCGGTCATGGAACCAGTCCGGATCGAGCGGGGATGGTGAGGGCGCGATTTCGAGAATCCACGGACCCATCTTTTCCGCAAACGAATCTCGCACCGGCGCGTGCACGGCTTCTTCGAAAAGCTCTGCATTCAGAAAGTCGGGATTCGGCTTTCCCGCGTCCGCACCGTATCGCGGGTGACGCGGGAACCCGGGCATGGCGATTCGCTGCCAGACTTTGATCGCAGCTCGAAAATCGCCGGGCACCTGCTGGGCATAGCCGGCGAGGTCTGTCGGGGGAACGGGCGTGTAGTAGCCGCGATCGACGCCGACCGTACGCATCAGTGGGTGCGTGGCGTACTCGGCGAGCGACTCCCGCAAGAACGCACGCTGGCTCGGGTACCGTCGATGATAGACGAGGCCCGCCCACCCCGGGAACGTCCAGCTGGAGGTGCCGAAGCGAAGGCTGGAAGGAAGGCGACGAGCGAGCGACTCGAGTGCCTCGCGATCGCGGCGAGCTTCGTCCGGCGCCGCATCGTCGTCGCCGTCGAAGAGGCCGAGCTGGGGATCATCGGCCCCGAACGGCGTTTGCGACGGTCGTCTTCTGGTCATGGATCCGCGTTGCGTCGAATCGCGATGTTGTGCTGCCGCAAGGTCTTGCTGAAGTGATGGCGCCCGCCGCCCTGGGCCACGAAGTAGTAGAAATCGTGCTTTTCCGGGTCGATCGTCGCCACGATGGCGGCCTTTCCGGGATTGCAGATCGGGCCCGGTGGAAGCCCGGAGTGGCGATAGGTGTTGTAGGGGTTGTCCGGGTCGTCGAGCATCGCCCGGGTGATGCGCCCGTCGTACTCTGCACACGAGGCGGCTGCCTCGGGCACGGAGAGGCACCCATACTGAACCGTTGGGTCGGCTTGAAGACGCTTGCGCGGCAAGAAGCGCTTGGAGCGAAGACGGTTCCAAAACACGCCCGCGATGCGCGCTCGCTCCGAGGGAACCGCGGCCTCTTTTTCGACGATCGATGCCAGCGTGATGATGTCGTGGGTCGTCCAACCCTCGAGGCGAGCGAGATCATCGGCGTGGTCTCGTCGAATTTGCTCGTAGCGACGAACCCAGTTGGCCAGCATGCGCTCCACCACACGGCGCGGCTTCGTTTGATCATCGAACTCGTAGGTATCGGGAAAGAGATATCCCTCCGCGTCTTGCGCATCGATGCCATAGCTAGCGAGCAGCGAGCTGTCCTCGGTCGCTTCGAGAAACCCGACGGCCGAGCACACGCCGTACTCCTCGAGTCGCTTGGCGATCTCGAATCGGGAAAACCCCTCTGGAATCAAGAGCCGCACCTGAATGCGTCCGAGGCGGGTCGTCGCATGACGCGCCGCCGATTCGGGCGTCATGGGGACCGGGAAACGGACCTTCCCCTGCCGAAGATGGCGATCCAATCCGCGCAGCCGCATGTAGAGCGACCACACGGCGGCGTTGCCGATCACGTCCCGTTGCTCCAATCGGTCGGCGAGCTCGCTCAACGTCATCCCCTCGGGGATCTCCAAGACGACCTCGTCGGCCTCGGCCGCAGGGCCGTCGCTGTCCGGATAGACGACCAGGAGCCACCCGAGCGCGGCCAACACACCGAGCACCGCCAGCAACGTGACGAGGCTCAAGGACCGCCCGAGGTTGCGCCTCAAATCGCTACCGAGAGTTATCCGCTGACCGGATTCGTCCACTACCCCCCACTTTTGGCGTCGAGATAGCTCTGAAGCAAGAGGGCGGCCGCCGACTGATCCACGACCTCACGCTGCTTGCGCCCCCGCCTGCCCATTTCGCGCAGCGAGCGCTCGGCCGCCGCGGTGGTCAGTCTCTCGTCCCAATAGACGACCTCGACGCGCAGAGCCTCGGAAATCGCGGCTCCGAGGATCTTGGCCTGGCGCGCTGCCTCCCCCTCGGATCCATCGAGCCGCAGCGGAAGCCCCACCACCGCGACTGCGATGTCCTCCCCCGTCAGCGCCTCGCGCACCCGTTCCGCCGCCTTTTCGACGCCACCGTGGGCCGGCACCGTCTCCCTCGGGAATGCAATCGTGCCGCTTTCATCGGAGATCGCGATTCCGATGCGGGCGCTGCCGGGATCGATGCCCACGACGCGGGTCAATTCATCCACCGCTTGCCGCAGGCTGCGTTCCACCTTCGGCTGGAGACGATGGGCGCTTCGACCCGAGCCTCTGCGCGAGCAGGGGAAGCACGTACGGAAAGCCCACCTGCATCTGATCCAAATCGGGCGCGATCTGGCCCGCCAACCAGAACATCATCACCGACGCGCGCTCCACGTAGAACCAGCCGTCTGGATAGTGCACCGACCGCATGAGGCTCCTGAGCTCACGGCGCTCGACGCCGGGATCGGCAAATTCCTCGAGCTCCTTCGAATTGGCCTTCATGAAGGCTGCGGGGGTGCGCGACTCGAGCTTGAGCAGCTTCTGGAAGTATTTCTTGACGGTCTGTTCGAGCAGCTTGCGGTCACCATCTTCGGCCACGAAGCCGATGTCTTCGATGCCCTGAAGCACCAGCTCGTCGTTTTGCTCGAAGAACCCTCGCAGCACGTCGACCATTCCAAACACGGTCTTGTCGTCGACTTCGCTGATCGCCCCGAAGTCGAGGATGACGATCTTCGCGTCGTCGCTGCCTTCGACCGGTTGGACCAAGAAGTTCCCAGGGTGAGGATCGGCGTGAAAGAACCGGTCGATGAAAACCTGCTTGTAGAAGCTCCGGACCAAACGCTCGGCCAGCTTGTGCAGATCGACGCCACGCTCTCGGATTTCGTCGAGGCGGGTGATCTTGATCCCTTCCATGAAGGTCATGGTCAGAACGTCGCGTGTCGTGACCGCATCGATGACCTCGGGAAACAGAATGTGGTCGTCGCCGGCGAAGTTGGTCGCCATGCGTCGCATGCAATCGGCTTCGTGAATGTAGTCCGTCTCCCGCCGGAGCAGGTCGACCAACGACTCGTGCACGGCCTCGATGTTCTGCACCGGCACGAACCACTTGTAGATCCGAACCATGAGCTTGATCACACGCATGTCGGTGCGAACCACGTCTCGGATTCCGGGATAGAGCACTTTCACGGCCATCTTTTTCCCGTCGAGGTACGCGACGTGGACCTGGCCGAGGGAGGCGGCCGCCACCGGCTCGCGATCCATGCGTTCGAAATAGGCTTCTGGCTGTGCCCCCAGGCTCTTCACGAAAGCCTCCTCGATCTCTTCGAACGAGTGAGGCGGCACCGCGTCTTGGAGCGTTTCCAGACGTTTGATGTAAACCGGAGGCAGGAAGCCGCCCATGATCGACAGAACCTGCCCGAGCTTGATGTAGACACCCCGCAGCTTCAGCATGCCGTCGAGCAGGCGCTTCGAGTTGACCTCGTCGACTCGAGCCTGACGCCGGACCAGCCAGGCCGGCACGACGGGCTCCTCCCGCCCGGTGGCGGAATCGACCTCCCAGCGCCGGAACACCTTGAGCAGCGCCAGGTGCAGCATGTAGCTGACGAAAATGACGCCGAATGTGAGTTGGGCGCGTACGAGGCGGAGGAAGAGGCTCATGCGATTGGTGTGGAGGAAAGGATAGCAGCGTTCCGCGGAAGTCCTACCGCGTTGGAGAAGTCCCTCAAAGGGTATAAGGTTGCGACGCCGTGACGGGTAGTCGTAGCCGAAAGATCCGGGACAAGCTCCAAAAAGCCCTCTTGAAGGAACGATTCGAGGAAGCCTTGGTGCATTACGAGTCGCTCGGGCACTTGGAGCCCGACGAGCCGCGCTGGCCTCACCGCCACGGGGATCTCCTCAAGCGTCTAGGACGATCCCAGGAGGCCATTGCACACTACGAGCAGGCGGTCGACCTCTACGCTCGCCGTGGCTTCGTGGCCCGAGCGGCTGCCATGGCCAAGGTGGTCATGGCCATCGATCCCGAGCGTCTCGACGTGCTCGAGCGAGTCAGCCCCGAAGCCGCGCGCCGCCTCTATCGCTCCTCGCGATCTGGGTTCGACCCTCGTGGGACGGAGCCGGAGGGTTCGAGCATGCCGACCCGACGCCTTTCCGCCGATGCCATCCCGCTCGTGACGGATCGATCCGCGGAGCCGGGTTTGCTTCGCTTCACGAGGCCGCCGGCGGCAAAGCATCTCTCGCTCGACTTGGAGATCTCGGAAACCGAGCTCGAGGATCGCCCCTGGTTCGAAGAAGGCTCCGACGAAGCACCCACCGCGGAGCAACTCGCACAGCTTCCGTCGATGCCGCTTTTCGCGGAGGTGCCGCAACCCGTTCTGGCCCGTTTGCTACGCGAGTCGCGGTTGGTCGATGCGGATCCCGGTGAAAAGCTGATCGAGCGCGGCACCACGGCGGACGCGCTCTTGGTGCTCATCGAAGGTAGCGTTCAGCTGGTCCGCCCGGCCGATCAGGATGCGGTGGTCCTGTCCGAGGGCGATGTCGTGGGCATTTCCAGCTTGCTCGACCGGGTCACTTACCAGGGTGACGTGATCGCACGAACGAAGGTACGAGCGCTCCGGATCAGCAGGCTGCTCATCGACCGTCTCGTCGATGAGCATCCGCCTCTTCGCGACGTCTTGCTCGAGGTTTTAGGTCGGCGTCTGGTGGCCACGCTCGTGCGAACCTCGCCCATATTCTCGGTCTTCCACAACCATACGAGGTGGGAGATCGCCGCCATGTTCGAGGTGCGCAGCGCCGATGCGGGCACCATGATTCTCGAAGCCGGCAAACGCGCCGATGGTCTGTACATCCCGTTGATCGGACAGCTTCGTGCCATCGATCCACACGGAGAGGAGGTCGCCTCACTCAAGCTCGGCCGCGCGATCGGGCAACACTCCATGCTCACCGAGACGCCGTCGGCGGTGTCGGTTCGAGCCGAATCCGACGTTCTCGTCCTCCGTCTCTCCGCGAGACGTTTCCGAGAGCTCGTGTCCAAGCACCCCGACATGGTGCCCCAGCTCGAAGCGCTCGCCCGAAGCCCGAGCTCGCCAGGCTTCTCGCTCCTGCCCGGTCCGCAAAGGGACGAGGGCGCTTGAGAATCGGCGCGGAGGTGCGAGGCTTGCCGAACCTTCTATACTGGAGAGTCTGATGAGTTACAGCGCCTCATTCCGCTGCGTAGCAGGCTGCCATGGCAGCTACCCTCTCGACCAGGTGATCTATGCGTGTCCCGAGTGCGGCGAGCTCCTCGAGGTCCGCCACGACATGGAGGCATTGAAAGACCGAGACGGCGCTTCCTGGATCGAGCTCTTCGACGGGCGCTGGATGACGCGTGACTGGCCGTACGGGAGCGGCGTGTGGGGCAAGAAGGAATGGGTCCAACCGATGCTCCGGGACGAAAACGTCGTCTCGACTGCCGAAGGCGGAACCAACCTCTTTTGGGCCGAGAGGTACGGAAAGAGCCTCGGTCTCGACGACGTCTGGATCAAGAACTGCGGCAACAGCCACACCGGCTCTTTCAAAGACCTGGGCATGACCGTGCTCGTCAGCACCGTCAAGCAGATGATCGCCGATGGAAAGCCGATCCGCGCGATCGCATGTGCATCGACGGGAGACACCTCGGCCGCGCTCGCGGCGTACTGCGCCTGCGCCGGGATCCCATCGGTCGTGCTGCTACCGAAGGGCAAAGTCACGACGGCACAGCTCGTTCAGCCGTTGGCGAACAACGCGCTGGTGTGCGCGCTCGACACCGACTTCGATGGGTGCATGGCGATCGTCCAAAAGCTCTCCGCCGAACAAGGCATCTACCTCGCCAATTCGATGAACTCGCTCCGGCTCGAGGGCCAAAAGACGGTGGCGATCGAGATCGTCCAGCAATTCGATTGGGAGGTCCCGGACTGGGTGATCATTCCGGGCGGCAACCTCGGCAACGTGGCGGCCCTCGGCGCGGGCTTCGACATGATGCTCAAGCTCGGGCTGATCGCGAAGCGCCCCCGCATTTGCCTGGCCCAGGCCGAGCGGGCCAATCCCCTCTATCGGGCATACAAGGCCGGCTGGGACAAGTTCGAAGCCATGACCGCGGGCGACACCGAAGCGAGCGCGATCCGCATCGGCAATCCCGTGAGCGTGCGCCGGGCCATCCGGGCCCTCGAGGCCTTCGACGGCGTGGTCGAGCAGGCGACCGAGTCCGAGCTCGCCGAGGCGTCGGCCTCCGCGGACCGTGCCGGGAGCTACACCTGCCCCCACACCGGCGTCGCGTTAGCCGCGTTGGAGAAGCTGCGCGCCAATGGCAGCATCGTGCCTGGACAACGCGTGGTGGTCATCTCGACGGCGAACGGCCTCAAGTTCACCCAGTTCAAGATTCGCTACCACGAAAACGAGATTCCGGGCGTCGAGAGCAGGTATCCGAACCAGCCGATCCAGCTTCCGAACGACTTCGAAGCGGTCAAAGCGGCGGTCTTCAAGGAGCTCGACGTGCGCGCACGCCGCTGAGCGCCCCTTCAGGCGTCGCCGAGCCGCGTTTGCAGAAAGACCCGATCGTCGCGGCGTAAGTTCACGAAGCGCATCCGGACCTCGAACGAGTCGCTTTCGACACGCTTGCTTCCGATGGCGCGGCCCTCGTAGAGCCGCTCCTCCCCGTCGAACGAGATCGCGAAGCGAATGGGCGAGCCGGGCGCGAATGCGCGGCGGCTCCGGAAGGTCAGCACGTTTCCCTCGATCGACTCGAGATGGGCCTCCTCTCCCGTTTGAAGCCGAGCCTGCACTCGATCACCCCTTGTGCCGCTGCATCGCGGCCCGCGCTTCCTTCAAATCTTCCTGACGTCGAATCGCTTCGCGCTCGTCGCCTTTCTTCTTGCCGCGCCCGAGCCCTAGCTGAACCTTGGCGACCCCGTTCTTGAAGTACACCTGCAGTGGAACCAGCGCATATCCGCGCATGCTGAGGCGGCCCCGGAGCCTTTCGATCTCGCGCTTGTGAACCAAGAGCTTTCGGCGGCGTTGCGGCTCGTGGCCGGAATGTCCGGCCTGCTCGTACGGCGAAATGTTCATTCCGTACAAAAACAGCTCGTCGTCGTCGATCCGGGCGTATGCGCCTTCCAGGTTGGCGCGGCGCGCACGCAGGCTTTTGACCTCGGTGCCGTACAGCACCATCCCGGCCTCGAGGCGTTCTTCGATGTCGTAGCGCTGGGCCGCCTTGGGGTTGCGGCACACCAGCAGCTCCATTCCGGGAACGCCTTTGTCAACGCGCTTCTTCGCCATCCTCTGGCGCCTCTAGCACGGGCTCTTCGGCTTTGCGAAGTCGTCCGAGCCAATCGAGCTCCGCTCGAAGCTTCGCCGCGACGGTCGAGTCCCCGCGGACGGTCGCCGCCTCGAGCGCGCGCTGCCTCGCATCGATCTCGCGTTGCCACCGCGAATCGGCGGCAGCCGAGCGATCCAATGCCCAACCGTCGGGCTGATGGTGGAGCGGTATTCGCACGCGCGCGCCTCGCAGCGGGGAGTCCGGAACCGACACCTCGAGCAGAGCGTGCGCCGCGTCTTCGGCGATTTCGAGCAGACACGGCGAGTGCCCCCACTCCTCCCGCGCGCGCAACACCTCCGTCACGAACCCCTCCAGGCTCACCTGCGCCCACGCCAGACAGACCCGGTCACGCTCGCGAATGACGACGACGACGTCCCGCTGGCCGTCTCCATCGAAGTCGGGCCGCAGACTCGGCCCGAGCTCGACCCACAATCGCTCGGGCCAGCGAACGTCGGGCACTTGAAGAGACAAACCGGGGCCTCTTCGCGTAATCACGCGGACCATCGAATCGGCGCCGCGTGCCGCGTCGAATGCGACGTAGCTGCGCTCCGCGATGCGATGGGGAACGCGGAATCCGTGCTCACGCAAATCCTCGATGATGGCGTCCGCCTCCGCGACCGGATCCACCCCGACCTGGAGGTAGTCGAGCGGGTCTTGAACGGGCTCTGGCTTCGTGCAGGCCATCGAGAGCGCGCAGCAAAGAGTCAGGAACCGCACCCTCTACTTTACGCATCACCATCGAGAAGGCGAGCCGCCAAGACGAGCGTGTGTACCTCTGCGACCCCACCGGCCCGAAGCGCCTCTCGAGCCGAGGCGAGCGTGGCCCCACTCGTCTGCACGTCGTCGACCAGCAGCACCCTTCGGACGCCGTGAAGCCGGGCCGGCGCGAATGCGCCGTCCACGTTTCGGCGACGTGCTGCGCGACCGAGCCCCACCTGACTCGGTGTGTGCCGGACCCGCCGCAGCCCACGGAGCAGCGCCGGCACCACCAAGACGCGGGCCAAGGGCCTCGCGAGAAGCGCCGCCTGATCGTATCCGCGGGCCCGCCGGCGACGCCAATGCAGCGGCACCGGGACGACCGCATCGACCCGCCCCGCAAACCGAAGCGCGTCGGTAGCCATGAGGGCGCCGAGCCGTTCGGCGAGGTCGCTTCGACCTTCGTACTTGAGTCGGCGGATCGCGTCGGCAACAGGGCCGCCATACTCGAACGCAGCGCCCGCCCGAGAGGAACGATCGACCAATGCGAGGCAGGTGCCGCACAAACACGCCTCGCTTTCGACCAGCTCGTCGCAGGCGGCGCACCGCGAAGGGGCGACGAGGGCGAGCAGGCTGCGGACGATGGCATGCATGCATCCACATCGGCCGAGCGCCCGCCCGGTTTCGGGTCAATGATCGTAAGGCTCGCCGCGCAAGATGCTGAATGCGCGGTAGATCTGCTCGGCCAACACCAGTCGGGCGAGGCGGTGGGGAAACGTCATCGCCGAAAGCGACAGGCGAACGTCGGCGGCCTTCGACAGCTCGATCGGCAGGCCGTAGGCACCCCCGATCAGGAACACCACGGTTTGGACCGACTCGTTTTCGGCGCGCCCGAGAAAAGCCGCGAGGTCGCGACTGCTGTAGCCGGCGCCATCCACCTCGAGCGCCACCACACGCGAACGATCGGGAATCGCGCGAGCGATTCGCTCGGAGACCTCGTCCGGCGGGGCGTCTTTGATCTCGACTTCCTCGAGCTTCGCGTAACGGCCGATGCGGCCGTAGTAGTCACTCAGCAACGAGCGAAGAGCGCGATCCTTGGCTTTTCCGACGGCGACGATCTTGATCCGCACGAGACAGCGTGCTCAGGGAAACGCGAAACCTTCGTCGGCCTGATCGCCCTCGAACTCGACTCGCTCTGCGTCGAGCCACAACGCCTCGAGATCGTAGTAGCCGCGCGTATCCTGATGAAAGATGTGCACGACCACGTCGCCGAAATCGAGAAGCACCCAATTGGCCTGCGGAAGGCCCTCGACGGCGGCGCATCTTGCTCCGTGCTTCTCCTTGAGGTCCTGCTCGATCCCGCGCGCGATGGCAGCGACTTGCCGATCGCTACGGCCGCTCATCACGACGACGTAGTCGGTGTAGTCGACCTTGCCTCGCACGTCGATGATCTCGATTCTTCTTGCTTTCTTGTCGAGCGCGGCCTCGGCGATCCACAGGGCGAGCTCGCGGCTGGCTTGGGGATCGGGTGTCGATGGGGAGCTCGGGTTTGGTTCTTTTCGTGCGCCTGGTGCTCGTTTTGGCAACTAGCTTCCTCCTTACTGCCGGACTTGACCCTCGCCCTGTCCGACCCATTTGAGCGTACACAGCTCCGCCAGGCCCATCGGACCATAAGCGTGGAGCTTTGTCGTGGAAATTCCGATCTCGGCGCCCAGGCCGAGGGCGAAGCCGTCGTTGAATCGCGTCGATGCGTTGACCAACACGAGGCTGGCGTCGACCTCGCGCATCCAGCGGTCGGCGTTGGCGCCATCCCGAGTCACGATCGCCTCGGTGTGGTTCGAGCCATGCTTGGCGACGTGCGCGATCGCGCCGTCGATGCCATCGACGACCGCCACGTTCAGAATCAAATCCAAGTGCTCGGTATCCCAATCTTCGGGCGTCGCGTGTTTGGCCCCTTCGAGGTACTCCGCCGCGCGCTCGTCCGCACGAAGCTCCACGCCTTCGGCGCGCATCGCGCTCCCGAGCTTTGGCAGAAAATCGGGCGCGATGTCGCGGTCGACGAGCAAGGTCTCCATCGCATTGCACACGCCTGGCCTTTGAACCTTGGCGTTGAGCGCGATCTTCAGCGCCATCTCCCGGTCGGCGCTGCGGTCGACGAAGACGTGACAGACACCTTTGTAGTGCTGGATGACAGGAACCTTTGCGTGCTCGGCTACGAACCGAATCAATCCTTCTCCGCCTCTGGGAATGACCATGTCGACGATACCATCAAGACCGATCATCACCAAAGTAGCTTTGCGATCCGTGGTGGGCAGAAGGGTGACGGCCTCGCGCGGCAAGCCCTCCTCGGAAAGAGCGCGATCGAAGATCGACGCGATCGCCGTGTTGCTGTGAAAAGCCTCCTTGCCCCCGCGAAGGAGCACGGAATTGCCGCTTTTGAGGCAAAGCGAAGCCGCGTCGGCCGTGACATTGGGCCTGGACTCGTAGATGATTCCGATCAAACCGAGCGGCGCGCGCATCTTTCCGACCCGAAGACCGTTGTCGAGAACGCGTTCCTCGACGACGCTCCCGACCGGATCGGGAAGCGCGGCGACTTGATCGATGCCGTCGGCCACCGCGTCCAGACGCTTTCGATCGAGCTTCAGCCGGTCCAACATCGCTTTGCTCAGGCCCATCTCCTGCGCGGCCACGAGATCTTTCGCATTGGCTTCGAGGACGGCATCTCCCGATGCACCCCGAAGAGCCTCTGCCGCACGATGCAAGACGGCATTCTTTCGCTCGGTGCTGGCGACGGCGAGCACCCGCGAAGCGTCTTTCGCGCGCCGGGCCAGACGCGTGATAAGTGCGGTCAAATCTTCACTCATGACCCGCCACGGTAGCACTTTTCACAGTCGACGGGAGCCGCCCGCTCAGCGCCCCTTTTTCGTGAGCACGATGTCGTCACGATGCACGACCTCGTCTCCCGCGTGACTGCCGATGCGTTCTCGGATCTGCTGGCTGTGACCGCCGGCGAGCAACCGAATCTCCTCGGCCCCGTAGCGGGCGAGGCCCCGTGCGACCTCGGTGCCGTCCTCGCTCACGATCGCCACCGCATCGCCGACGGCAAACGCTCCCGAGACCGACAAGATGCCCGCCGGAAGCAAGCTCGAGTTCCGCTTTTCGAGAGCCTTCCGCGCGCCCGCGTCGACCACGATGCGGCCGCGCGGCTTGAGGGTGTACGCGATCCAATGCTTGCGGCTGGGCAGCGGCGACCCGTGGGGCAAGAGCAGCGTTCCGACATCCCTTCCACGCAAGAGGGCGTCGAGAAAATCGTCGGATGCAGCCGGCCCGATCGCCACGGGCAACCCGTGCAAGGTGGCACGGCGCGCAGCTTCCACCTTCGACTGCATGCCACCGAGGCCCACGTCGCCCTCGGGAGGCCTGATGAATCGCTCGATGTCGGACACCGACCGCACGAGCGAAATCCGCTCGGAGCGATCGTCGAGAATCCCGCTGACGTCGCTCAACAAGACCAGCAGATCGGCGCCGATCAGCGTGCACACCATCGCCGCGAGCTGGTCGTTGTCCCCGAATCGGAGCTCGTCGATCGAGACGGTGTCGTTTTCGTTGATGATCGGCACGACGCCGAGCCTCAGGAGCTCGTCGATCGCCTGGCGGGCGTTCAAGTACCGCTCCCGATCGCTCATGACGTCGTGGGTGAGAAGCACCTGGGCGACGTGAAGCCCACGGGACTCGAATGCGTCTTCATACGCGCGCATGAGCAAGGACTGCCCCGTGGCGGCCGCCGCCTGCAAGAGTGCGATTTTCTTGGGACGCTCGGCGAGGCCGAGCCGCTCGCGTCCGACCGCGACGGCACCTGACGACACGAGCACGACTTTGCGCCCTGCCCTCGCTTGCGTAGCCACCTGCTCGGCCACGAGCCCAAACCGGCCCCCGTCGGCGCACAGAGCACGGCTGCCGATTTTCACGACGATTCGCTTGCAGTCGCGAAGGGCGGCTCGGGTCTCGTCACCGGGCATGATCCTCGCCTTGAATCGCATCCGGCGAGCCGGCCTGCAACCAGGGAATCGCCGAGCGCACAAAAGGGGGACTCTGCCCTCTTCGCTGCTAGCATGGGACCGATGCTTGCTGCGGAGGTACCCCGCTGGTTCGTGTGGGTGGCGGCGTTTGCTTGGGGGGCGGCGTGGGGAAGCTTCTTCAACGTGGCGATCCATCGATGGCCGCGCGGCATGTCCGTCGTGAGCCCGCCGAGCCACTGTCCCGCGTGCGGAGCGCCGATTCGGGCCTGGCACAACATCCCCTTGCTGGGGTGGCTCGTGCTCCGCGGAAAGGCTCGCTGCTGCCAAGCCGCGATCCCGGTGCGTTACCCGTTGGTCGAGCTCTTGGCCGCGGTCTTGAGCGTGGCGATCGCCGAGATCTGGATCGTCCGCGCCGGCCCCGAAACGCTCCTGCTCGACGCGCTCATCGAAACGGCCCTCTATTTCATCTTCGCCGGCGGGCTCTTGATCGTGACCTTCGTCGACTTGGAATGGATGGAGATCCCCGACGAGGTCAGCCTTCCCTGCGCGGCGCTCGGTCTGCTGAGCGCACCCTTTCGCACCGAGCCCGGCGTCTGGTCGGCCGCAGTCGGTGCGGGCGCGGCATTTCTGACGATCCAGCTCGTCTTCGTCTGGGGATACGAGCGCCTGACCGGCCGTCGTGGAATGGGCGAAGGCGACTCGAAGCTGTTGATGATGATCGGCGCCTTCCTCGGGTGGAGGGGCGCCCTCTTCAGCGTCGTCGCCGGCTCACTGCAAGGGTTGGTGTTCGCGGGCTTTGCGCTCCTCGCCGGACGGAAGCTCACCCCGAGCATCGAAGAGCGCGTCATCGACGGCGAGGTGATCGAGGCGCCGGAGGAGCCCGAGGCAAGCCGCATCGGGCTGCTCAAGCTTCCCTTCGGGCCTTTCCTGGCCCTCGGCGCGCTCGAATACCTGCTCGCAGGCGACGCGATCCTGTCGTGGTACTTCGGCTTGCTTCAGCGATGAGCGTTCAGCGTCGGAATCCGCCGCCGCCACCGCCGCCTTGACGCTCGCGCGCCAAGTCGACACGGATCGTGCGTCCGCCGAGCGTTGCGCCGTCCATCGAATCGCGCGCCGCGGCAGCTGCCTCGTCCGTCGTGAAGGTTACGAATCCGAAGCCCCGCGAACGGCCGGTTTCCCGATCGGTCACGACCTTGGCATCGGTGACCTCGCCAAACGGCGCGAACGCCTCGCGAAGGTCTTCTGTGGTCGTGGCCCAGGCGAGCCCTCCGCAGAACAGTCTCTTACTCATGGTCAACTCTTTCACTGAGCAGCCGACACGGCGCCATGCCGAGGCGGTGCCTCAATCCTTTGCCGGCTTCCCGGCCGCCTGTGATTGTACGGCTCGGTACCGATCCCACAAGCTCGGTGTCGATTCCTCGGCCAAGCGAGCTTTGTAGTCTTCATCCTTGCTGCGGCCCTGGGTCCCGACGATCGCGCCGATCAGCTCGTCTCGCGAGCCTACCTCTTTGCGAACCGCCTCGAAGACCTGCTCGAGGTGCAACAGCTTCCTGTTGGAGACGTGCTCGAGCCCTTTTTCCTCGTTGACTCGATCGAGCCAGAGATCCTTGCCCGCCGCCTTTTTCACGGCCTCGACGAGCTTTTGTTTCGCTTGCTTCGGATCATCGCCGAAGCGCTCTTTCATAATCGACAAAGGGGACTTGCTCATGACACGTGCACCAAACCAAAGCCCGCTTTTCGAGCTTTGGGAGCGGCGGAGTTAGCACGAGGGACACGCCGCGCAAGCCGGACGCAGCCGCCCGCAGGCCGATTTCGCCTCTCGACAGTTATTGACAAGTCTGTTATTAACACTTCTGTGAATAATCTGACCCTCGTCCGTACCCAGGCCGTGTCCGGCCTGCTCTTCTCGCTCTTCCTCCTGGTCCACCTCACCAACACCGCCCTCGCCGTGATCGGCCCCGGCGCATACGACCGCTTCCAGACGGTGGCGCGCGGCGTGTATCAGTGGCCGCTGCTCGAGGTCTCCTTGATCGCGGCGCTTACGGTGCATGTCATCGCGGGCATCCTTCGGATTCGCGCCCGGCCGAGCTCGAAAAGCAAGCCGCCTCTTCGCCTGCGCTTGCATCGCTACGCGGGGTATTTCTTGGCCCTCTTCGTCTTCGGCCACATCGCGGCGACCCGGCTTCCCGCCCTCCTTGCCGACGCGCCGCCTTTCTTCGGTGGCGTGTCGTTTTCGCTGCACTTCATGCCATGGGTGTTCGGGCCTTACTACGCCATGCTCGGGATCTGCGGACTCTATCACGGGTTTTACGGAATTCCGGTCGCGCTTGCGGCTCTCGGTCTGCAGGCGCCGAGGTCGATTCGCAGAGGTCCCGGATTTTGGATTCCGGTCGCGGCGGGCGCCGCCATCGTCGTGACCGCCCTGCTCGGCTTTGGGGGCTTCCTCTATCCGATCCCCGATCCGTTCGACAACGACTTCGCGCGGGCTTACGAGGCTGCCGCGTCGTATCTCTCGGGCAGCGCAAACTGAGGATGGCTCGGCCCAAAGACGCAGACCCGGCGCAAATGCGCGCCCAGATCCTCGACGCAGCCGAGGAAGAATTCGCGAGCCATGGCTTTCACGGCGCCCGGATGGTCGCCATCGCCAAGCGAGCCGGGGTGACCCACGGGCTCTTGCACTATTACTTCGAATCCAAAGAGCGACTCTACGAGCAAGTCGTCGGTCGGCTCTTCGAGCGCCATCTCGCCCTCTTCAGGGAGCTCGGGGCCGAAGGCGACAACCTAACCGCCAAAGAAGCCGTTCTTCAGAGCTTCGACCTGTTTTGGGAGCATCCCAATCAGGTGCGGATCATGCTCTGGGAGATGGCGTCGGGCGCGGATCGCGTCGAGCGCGCGATGTCGGGCTTCTACGACCAGCTGGCCGCGACGCTCGGAAGCCTTCAGCCTCCGGCTCGCGCGGAGCCAGGCCGTGACCCGCGCGATGTATACGTCACGATACTGGGCGCGCTGGTCGTGTACTTCTTTCGCGATCCGATCATCGTGAGGCTCTTTGGAGAGAATCCGTACACCGAGGCGGATCGCCGGCGCCGCCGCGCGCATTTGAGCGCGCTGCTCGACCAGTTGCTCTGAGCGAAAGTCCGGTGGATTCACCGGGGCGGGCACTGTAGATTCTCCCGGTCCATGGGGGCCGAATTCGTACATCTCCACGTCCACAGCGAGTTCTCGATGCTGGACGGCGCCATCCGCATCCCAGAGCTCGTCGCGCAAGTCGACGCGATGGGCATGCCCGCCGTCGCGCTGACCGACGGGGGCAACATGTTCGGGGCGGTACAGCTCGTTCGAGCCTGCGAAAGCACGGGCGTCAAACCGATCCTCGGCTGCGAGGTGAGCTTCACGGCCGGGGATCGCCGTGATCCCCAGAACAAGGAGCTGCATCATCTCTTGTTGCTCGCCAGCTCGCAGGAGGGCTACCACAACCTGGTCCGCTTGGTGAGCACGGGCTGGGTCGACGGGATGGTCGTCGACAACCAGCCCCGCATCGACTTCGAGGTGCTCCGTGCCCACAGCAAGGGCGTGGTCGGCTTGAGCGCCTGCATGGGCGGCTACGTCGCGCAGGAGATCTTGAACAAGGGCCCAGCGGTTGGCCGCGAAGCGCTTGCCAAGCTTCGGGATTGTTTCGAGCCCGGTTACTTTTTCGTCGAGCTGCAAGACCACGGATTCCCCGAGAACCGTCCGCTCAACCAGGTGCTCGAGAAGCTGGCGCGCGAGCTCGAGCTCCCGCTCGTCGGAACCAACGACTGCCATTACCTCGAGCGCCGTTCGGCCCATGCCCAGCTCGTCCTCCAGTGCATCGGCGCAGGACGAAGCGTGCGTGAAATGGAAGCGGTTCATCACCACTCTTCCGAGCTCTACCTCAAGGCGCCCGAGCAGATGTCGAGCCTCTTCGCGCACGTCCCGGAGGCCGTGAAGAACACCCTGTTGGTGGCCGAGATGTGCGCGGGCCGGGCGACGCCTCTCGGCGACCCGAAGCTCCCACGTTTTGCCGTTCCTGGCGGCGCGAGCGAAGAGGACTATCTCCGTGCGCTGTCGGTGGCCGGGCTCGGCCGGCGCATGGTCGAGATGCGCAATCGCGGCGAAGCCTTCGAGGAGAGCCGCTACCACGCGCGGCTCGAGCTTGAGCTCGACGTGATTTTGAAGATGGGCTTTGCGGGCTACTTCCTCATCGTCCAGGACTTCATCAACTGGGCCAAGGACAACGGCGTGCCGGTCGGGCCGGGCCGCGGATCGGGCGCAGGCTCGCTGGTCGCGTGGGCTCTTCGGATCACCGACCTGAACCCGATCACACACGGCTTGCTCTTCGAACGGTTCCTGAACCCCGAGCGCGTGTCGATGCCGGACTTCGACATCGACTTCTGCA
>CAZBWQ010000053.1:0-9883 GCA_964495565.1 uncultured Sandaracinaceae bacterium
GGGCGGCTCACTTCAGCTTGCGGAAGACGGCGTCCGGAATGAGCTTGAAGAAGGGCTTGATGTACTTCCACGGGAAGGCAGGCACCACCCCGACGGCCACCCGACTCTCGATGAGGTCCACCATCTCGGCGGCGGCCTTCTCCGCCGAGACGGCAAATGGGTACTTCCCGATGTCCTCCATGATCTCGGTCTCGACGAAGCCCGGCAGGATGGTCGTCACTTCGATTCCCTTCCGTGAGAGCTCCATGCGGGCGATGTCGAGGTACGTCGAGAGTGCCGCCTTGCTGGCGCAATAAGCGGCCTGCTTGGGGATGGCGTTCTCTGCCGCCAGCGAGGAGATGCCGACGAGCTGACCGCGGCCCTTGCGCAGAAAGTACGCGCTTGCAGCCTGAATGGTGGCGACCGCGCCGAGCACGTTCGTCTGGAAGATCTGGAGCTCGTCCGCGAGCTGGCCACGGCCCACGCGGGTGAAACGGTTGATGCCCGCATTCACCACGACGACGTCGGCGCCTCCCATCCTCGCGAAGAGGTCGTCGAGGGTGGCTTCGACCATCTCCGCCTGGTCGACGTCGAGCTCCGCGAGCTCGACTCTCACACCGGGGTGTTTGGCGCGCAGAGCGTCGCGGATCTCCACGAGCCGGGCGAGCCGCCTCGAAGCCAGACCGAGCGCGTAGCCGCGCGCCGCCATCTCGAAAGCAAGCGCTTTCCCGATGCCGGACGAGGCGCCGGTGATCACGGCCGATTGAGAACGGGTCAAAGGATTCCTCTTTGGCGAAGGTTTGCGAAGCCTGGTCTCGAAAGGTGGCCACCGCAAACCTGGCTGACGAAACCCCGCGCCTTTTGACCACCAAACGTCGTCAATTGCGGGCGTTTTCGCGCGAGCAAGCCGGGAAAAGACACGCGTTTCTCCGCGGCACGGCGCGTGCATCGTTCAATCGCATGAGCTGGTTCTGAAACGAAAGGAGGTGCGCCATGACTCGGTATTCGAACGAACTCGGTGCGCGCCTTTTGGCACTTGCTGCGTCCCTTTCGCCGAGCCGGCATCCACGCCGGTGGATAGGGATTGGGTTGCTGGTCGCACTCATGGTTTTCGATGTGCATCCGTTCATCGAAGGCACGGGCGGATGTGGTCAGCCTCTCGTGGCCGACGGCGAAGAGTCGTGCGATTCGTGGAACGAGCTCTACCTGCCTGACCAGAGTCGCTCGAGCATCGCGATCGAGCAGGTCACAATCGAGAGCTACCTCGCAGAGCTCGCAGACTTCGGTCAGACTTTGCCAATCCCAGCGATCTCGTCGACAAAGGCAGGACCGCTGCCGACTGACGTCGAGACCGTGGAGCGCACCCAGGCGGCTGTTTTGGAGCACGCGCAAGATGCCGAAAAGCCGGTCGAGGTCGTGCTCGATTTCGGTGACCTGCCTTTCCCGCAGCTCGCGAAATTGACCACCATGGAGTCCGAGGCTCGCACCCAGATCCTCGCCGAACGTCAGGCAATCGTCGAACGCGAGCAAGCTCGTGTGAAAGCGTGGCTCGATGAGCTCGGAGGGCGAACCGTCAGGCCCATTGGCCTCGTCAACCAGCTCCACGCTTGGATACCGCCAGAGGCAATCCCCGAGGTGGCTGCGCATCCGGACGTGAAGGCGATGTACGGCGCCTGGCAGTCGTTGGAGGCGCTTTACGACCTCGAAGAGTTGCGAGCGCAGACGTTCTTGTCGGAGTACTGGGAGCACGGAAAGAAGGGCGAGGCAGGCTCTCGAATTTGTGAGCCGGCCCAGGGATACGACGACATCAAGATTGCAGTCGTCGAACCCTGGATTGCATCGTTCGCTTCGAACGGAATCGACATGAGCCATTCTGGTTGGGAGGATTGCGGCGCTGGACGATGCGAGTCCCGGATTCGCGCGGTCATCGATTGTTCGCCCACGGAGAGCGATCCGGAGGCGTGTCGGCCATGGGCTGGCGTCCCCGAGGCGTTGCCGAACCATGGTACTTGGGTCGCCTCCATCGCGGCCGGGGATCTGACCCAAGGACAAGACCCGAACGCCAGCGACGCGTACGAATGTCGATGCCGAACAGGCATTGCCCCCGAATCATCCCTCTTGTATCTGACTGCCGCGACGACCGGTTCCGTCGGCTCGGCCATCTCTACGGCTTTCCTCTTGGGCGCGGACGTCATCAACTTGTCAGTCGCCGCCGCGGAATGCAGCGGGAGCTCCTTCACCAACTGCGGCGGGATCCATGACGCAGTTCGAGCAGTCACCGAAGGCGGAGCGCTCGTCGTTGCGGCCGCGGGGAACACGAACCCGCAGTGTGCGCCCAGCATCGGATGCTCGGTGTGTTACCCAGCGTTCCATCCCTCGGTGCTCGCGGTTGGAAACGTCGACACCCGACAGGGCTTCGACTACGACCTCGCAGGCATCCACGAGTTGAGCTCGAGAGGAGCCTTGAGGGTCGGAGTCGGGGGCCGATACTCGACGCTTTATCCCGATGGCGTGGACATCCCCGCGGTCTCCATCGCAGCGCCGGGAACTCTGAGCTCGTACTTTTACGGTGAGACCTACATGGACGCAGACCACAGCGGAACGTCCTTTGCCGCCCCGGTGGTCTCCGCCGCCGCAGGCCTCATTCGAGAAGAATTCGGACCCGAGGTGCGGGACGCCAGGATGCTTCGATCCCACGTTTTGGCGATGGGAGACGGGACCGATGGCGAGACGCCACGCCTCGGCGTCACCGTGGGAACGTCGAGCACTTGGGGTGTCGGCCGGGCCAAGTTCCACGCTTTCGAAGCGATGAAGAGCCCCAAGGGAATCGCCCACCGAACGTTTCGAATCCACGAGGGCGAGCTCATCACGTTGACGGCAGCAGACACGAACGGACAGAGGCTCGACCCGGCCGTGACCCAGTGGAAGATGGGTATGCACATCGATGCGCGAGACTCGAGTGCGATTCCGTACCTGCTGGTGACGTACTGGGACACCTGCAACGGCGGCACGATGATCGCCGCAGATCTCCACGCGGCGCTCGACCGCCACGCGATCGTCGAGAGCCCCGCGATTCACCAAGCCTGTCTGGAGGTGCGCGTGTACGGCTTTTCGGTTCCCGGCGACGGTGTCGACGTCTTCGTGACCGACTACTACCACGCGGGCGATCCCGCCGAGCACTAGCGCTCGAGGATCGGAACGAACACTGCGTTGGCTGGGTCGTCGACGGTAGTGACGGAAAAGAACGCAAAGAAGTCGCTGCTCGAAGCCGCCAGTCCGACGTAGTCGCCCAAGAACGAGCCACGAGTGCTCTCAGGCGCGTGTAGGAAATCGAAAGACTGCGTCGTCAGGTGAAGCGGATCGCTCCAGTCTGTCGGCTCGGTGCAGTCGCTCCAGCGGGGCTGACACCAAATGAACCAGTGGTCGGCCGAAGCCGGCGGTTCCTCGGCGAGATCGTCGTTTTGAAAGTTGTAGTAGGTCACCCCGACGGTACCGTCGCCAGAGACCTCCACCGAGGGGAGGAAAGCCTGCTCGAGCGTGGGCGTCGCGTTCGGCGGAGTACGGTCGATTCGAGTCGGCGTCGACCAAGTCGCGCCGCCGTCCGAGGAAGACGCGAACGCCACCTGCACCGTCGAGCCGTCCAAGTCGAAGACATGCTCCCACACGAGATGAATGCTGCCTGCTTCTCTGTCGAGAGCGACGTCGAAGCCGGGGCGGTGGGTTCGGAGCGGCATCTCTTGCCCCGGTGTGACGACTGATGCTTGCCGCGCGTAAACCGCAACGCTGGGGCGCGACCAGTTTTCCCCTTCGTCGCCAGAGCGCGAGACGTAAATCGGCAGATCCCGGTCTTCGAGAGAGGCTTCGATGAAGAACACCAGCAACTGGCCGCTCGGCAGCACCACGAGCTGCGCATCGAACCCGTAGGGATCGCGGGCATCGATCTCCCGGGGCTCGGTCCACGACTCGCCGCAGTCGCTCGTTCGACTGAACAGCACGCGTCCGCCGACAGCACGCTCCGAGAGCTGAGACCAGGTCAAGTAGACGAAACAGTCTCGTTCGGGGTTCGCCGTCATGCTTTCTTTGTCGTCGAGGCCGGGCCCAGCGGACACGAGGACCGGATCCGCCCACGTGAGCCCTCCGTCGGTGGATCGATTGACGAAAAGGAACCTTTCCACCGCGGCTTCGGTGAACGCGAGCGAGGCGCTGTACAAGTAGCCATTCGCGCCGAAAGCCAGCCAGGGATCCGAGGCGCGAGCCAAATTGCCACCGCTGCAAAGCGTGAGCCCAGGAATGACGGAGGTGCTCCACGTGGCGCCGCCGTCGAAGCTCACGGCGGACACATGGCCGCGACAGCCTGCGTCGAGATGACGGTCTTGCTGCCAAATCGCCGCCAAGTGCTTCGAGTCGTTCGGATTCACGACGATCCAAGGCTCCACCTCGGAGTCGAGCCAATACCGTGATTCGGGATCGGCGTCGGCTCGGCATTCCGCGAAGGGGCTCGCACCCGATACCGTCAGCGGACTGCCCGCGACGAATTGCGTTGGCGCGTCACCCCCCTCGCACGCCGCCAGAGCACTGACGAGAAACGCTCCGATCAGGCAAATCCGCAGCCGCTGTGGCTCGCTGCTCATTCGTCGAGGAGGTCATAGCGCGAACGGGACGGTCCCGCGATGCTACTTGCGCGCGGTCGCCGTCGTCATGCCAACCTGCAACAACGGCTTGCCGTTCACGCAGAACTCCTCCCACTGCTCGCAGACGTCGCGTTCGAAGGCGGCCCGGGCCTCTTGGCTCACGTCGGCAAAAGCCATGGATAGCGGCGTGGCGCCAATGTATTGCCAGAGGAATTCCTGCGCCGGCGGGAGGCGCAAGATTTTGATCGCCCGGCTCGGCTCCACTTCGCGGAAGCCGGCCTTGGTCATCAGGTCTTGCAGCTCGCTCGTGTCGTGGAGCGAGAAGACGAGGTGCATCTTCGAGCCGACGTCGGGGTGGACGTGCCGAGCAATTGCCTCGGCCAAGATGGAGAACATGGGCGGCGTAGGGCCCGGCACGTTGAGCACGACACGCCCGCCCGGTGCGAGCACTCGCCGCATTTCGTGGAGCGCTGCGAGCTTGTCGTCGATGAACTGCAGACCCATTTGGCACAGGACGACGTCGAAACGCTCGTCCTCGTAGGGGATCGCCTCCGCCGTCGTCTCGTTCCAGTCGATCGCCGCCTCCTCCGGCGCCACGGAGCGCGCCACCTCGAGCATCGACGCGTCGACGTCCAATCCCGTGACGCTGCCCGCGTTCCCCACGCGCTCGGCCGCCAGCCGCGTCACCACGCCAGTACCGCAGGCGACATCGAGCACCCGCTCGCCCGCGCGAAGGGCCGCGGCCTCGATCAGGTCCTCGGCCACCGGGCGGCCGATGGCGGGAACGAAGTAGCGCTCGTAGGCCTCGGCTGCGTTTTGCGTTTGGCCCTGGTCGTAAAACCGATCCGACATGGGTCTTCTTTCTTACCATCGAGCCTCCGTGTTTGAGAACCTTCACCATCTGAGGACCGTTGCAGGTCCTTCGCGTGGGACGATCGAATCGCTCTTGTGCTGCACGAACGTCATGGGTACTTTCGCGCCGGCGTCGACGTGGAAAGACATTCATGAACAGACGAGAATTCGGGCGATGGATCTTGCAAACCGCGGCACTTCTCGGGCTAAACCGAGTGAGTCCCGGATTGCTCGGCGTCCCACTCCTCGGGTGTGGATCGAGCGGCGGTTCGGCCCCCGGGGAAGGCGAGCACGGAGTCGTCATCGTGGGGAGCGGCTATGGGGCTGCAGTCGCCGCACTTCGGCTGACCGAGGCTGGCATTCCGGTGACGCTCTTCGAGAAGGGCCGCCTATGGGACACGCCCGGAAACGATGGCAAGATTTTCTGCCACCCCACGATGCCCGACGGGCGTGCGATGTGGTTCAAAGACGAGACCGAGGTGGTGGTGAAGTCCTTCGCCGGCTTCAACACTTCGATTCCCGTTCCGCGTCAGGCTGGCATTCTCGACGTGGTGGGTCCCGAGACGATGCGCATTTCGCTTGGCCGCGGCTTCGGCGGCGGCTCGCTCGTGAACCTTGCCGTCTATGTCCAGCCAATCCGCGAGGTGCTCGCTCGCGCGCTTCCCACGCTGGACATGAGTGAGATGTACGACGTCTACTATCCGCGGGCTCTCGCGTCCCTCCATGCGTCGCAGGTGCCGGCGGACCTGATCGACACCGACGTGTATCAATACTCGCGTGTCGGCATCGCCCACGCCGGCGCGATCGGTATCGACACGGTGCGGGTGACCTCCGGCTACGACTACGACTACCTGCGCAAGGAGATCGAGGGCACCGTGCCTCCCTCCGCCAGCATCGGCGAAGGCGGGTACGGCAACAACTACGGCAAGCTCAGCCTCGACAAGACCTATTTCGCCGACGCGATGGGCACCGGGTTGCTGACGATCTACACGCTGCACGAGGTCACGCGCATCACGAAAGCCGACGGCGGATATGTCATCCATGTGCGCGAAATCGACGTCGACGGGAACGTCGTGCAGGCGCGCGAGGAGCTCTGCTCGTCGCTGTTCCTTTGCGCCGGCACGATAGGGTCGAGCGAGCTCTTGGTGCGAGCTCGGGAGCGAGGGGATTTGCCCGATTTGAATCAGGAGATCGGGACCGGCTGGGGGCCCAACAGCGACATCTTCGTGGCCCGCGACAACACCGAGGAGTACCCCACCGGTCCAGTCCAGGCGACGGTGCCGTCCTCGGCCTTCTACACGCGCGACCACGAGGGCAAGCACGTGTTTTCGATGATCATACCCTTTGGTGTCGGCTTCGAGACGCGGATCTCGTTCAACATCGTGATGACCGAGAGCAACGAGGCGGGTCACTTCGTGTACGACAGCGAGGCGGATGCCGTAAGCCTGGTCTGGCAGGCCGGGCAGAACGACCCCGCCGTGCAAAGCGCACGCGCGGTTTTCGATCGCATGAACGACGCGACCGGCTCTAGCTACAACGAGACGCTGTTCGGCGGCCCGGTGCTTGGCGACTGGCACACGTATCATCCGCTCGGCGGTTGTCCTCTCGGGCGCGCCACCGATGGCTACGGCCGCGTCCCAGACCACTCGGGTCTGTACGTGCTGGATGGCTCCTTGATCCCCATCGGCATCGGGGCGAACCCATCGCTCACGATCACCGCGCTCGCCGAGCGCTGCATCGAGCGCATCATCGCCGAGGACTTTGGTTGAGCCTCCGGAATGAGCCTCATTCATCTATATATTTAGATCAATCATTGGATTCATGCTCATCGAGTCCGCATGCTCGTGGTGTTCGAGCTGAGGAACGAAAGGAACGAGACATGAACACCATGAATATCTTGATCGGAGTCACCGCACTCGCATGCATGCTGATGGGAGGCGTGTTTTTCGCGTTCTCGTCGTTCGTGATGCCTGCGCTCGGCCGAATCCCCCCGGAGAAGGGCATTCGCGCGATGCAGCGGATCAACATCGACGTGTATCACTGGACCTTCATGGGCATGTTCTTCGTCACCCCCGTGGCCTGCATCATCACGGCGATGCAAGCCTTGCGACATGCCGACGGGGAAGCGGTGGTCTACGCCAGCATCGGAGCGGCGGTATACGTGCTCGGCAATTTCGTCGTGACGGCGGCGGGCAACGTGCCTCTCAACAACGCGCTCGCAAGTGTGGACCCGGATACCGCCGAGGCCGCACGGCGGTGGTCTCACTATCTCGTGCATTGGACCCGGTGGAACCACGTTCGTACCGTTGCATCGATCCTTGCGGCGGCGTCGTTCGTGCTGGCATTCCGGGCCTGATACGTGTGACCCTAACCGATGCGGACCACGGTCCTGCCCGTGACCTTCCCATCGATGAAGTCCTGAAACGCGCCCGGGAGGTCGTCGAAGTCAATCGTGGTTCCGGCGATCGTGTCGAGGTGGCGGGGCCGCAAGTCGCTACCGATGCGGTCCCACACGGCAAGCCGCAAGTCGCGCGGCGTCTCGACGGAGTTGATCCCCAGTAAGCACACGGCGCGCAGGATGAAGGGCATCACGGTCGTATTCAGCTCGTGGCTCGCCGCAAGACCGACGCTGGCGATGTTGCCCCCATAGTCGACGGTTCGTGTGAGCCAGGTCAATGCCTCGCCGCCGAGGTTGTCGATCGCGCCCGCCCATTGGGCTTTCTCCATGGGCCGTTTGCCGTAGTCGACCTCGTCGCGAATCAAGACACGGTCGGCGCCGATGCTCTGCAGGTAGCTCGACTGCTCCGACTTGCCCGTCAGCGCCACGACTTCGTACCCCCGGCTGCTGAGCATGTCGATGGCGAGGCTGCCGACGCCGCCCGTGGCGCCGGTCACCACCACCGGCCCGTTTTCTGGCCGCTGCGAGTTCTGCTCCATGCGGTGAATGGCCAAAGCCGCGGTGAAGCCCGCGGTGCCGATCTGCATCGCCTGTGCCGCAGGGAGGCCGGCCGGGACCGGCACCACCGCATCGGCGGGCACTCTCGCATGCTCCGCGTATCCGCCGTCTCGCGTTTCGCTCAAGCCGCAGCCGTTGACGAGCACGGCGTCACCCTCGGCAAAGTCGCTCACCTTGGAGCTCACGACCGTGCCCGCGAGATCGATGCCACCAACCAGCGGAAACTTGCGCAGAATGCGACCGGCTCCAGTCGCCGCCAAGGCATCCTTGTAGTTGATCGTCGAATGGCTGACCTCGATGACCACATCGCCTTCGGACAGGTCGTCGAGCGTCAGGTCCGTGAAGCCGGCCTTCACTCCGCCATCCGCTTCGTCGATTCGGAAAGCCCGAAAGTTGTTCATGGTTGCTCCTCCCTCGCGCCTCGCGCACTCGTCGAGGGAGTACCATCAAAGCGCGTGCCGCGTGAAGGCCCCGGGCGCCCCCGAGTCTACCCGTCGTCCGCTTCGTACGAGTAGCGAATTGGCTCCATTGGTGCGACAATCAGCCGCAAATCCCACAAAGGAGCGCGCATGAATACGAGCAACGTAGGGGAAAAGATTCTTGCCGAGCACAAGCATTTGCGCACGCTTCTTCGGGAATCGGAGGGGCATCTCGAGCAGCCTGCCGATTCCGCTGCATGGCTCGAGGGCCTACGCGAGATGCTGTCGGGTCTCATCGCCGTCTGCTCCGAGCACTTCGAGCTCGAGGAACAGAACGGCATGCACGTGCAGCTTCGAGACCAGTCGCCGCGGCTCGCGCATCGCCTGAAGGAGCTCCTCTCGGATCACGCCCGACTCCTCGAGGCTTTGCAGCAACTGGTTGCGGATCTGCCGACACGAACCGTGGCCCCGAACGAGGCCGGACCGCTCAAAGACCGAGTCCTCGGCGTGCTGGGAGAGCTACGTGAGCACGAGCGCGCCGAGAACGAAGTCATGATGGACGCCTATTGGGACGACCTCGGCGGCGAAGCCGGCTGACATTTCGAGCCGCCGGCTTGTCGTTCGAATAAACTGGTGCAAACTGCCGTCGATGGGTCGCCGGGCCGGCAAAGCCAAAAAACCGTCGAAGCGGAGTGAAAGCGCGCCGCGAAAATCGGAGCAGACCCGCGATCGAATCGTGCGCGCCGCACTCGAGGCTTTCGCCACGCACGGCTTCGAGGGCGCGTCGACTCGGCAAATCGCCGCGCTCGCGGGCGAAAATCAAGGGCTCATCACCTATCATTTTTCGTCGAAGGAAAAGCTTTGGCAGGCCGCCGTCGATTCGATTTTCGCGGACTTTCATCGCGAGCTCGACGAACGGATGGCCGTCTTGGCGGACGCGGACGTCGAGACGCAACTGCGGCTCTTGCTCATCTTTTTCGTGCGGCACGCGGCCAGCCACCCAGAGCAAATTCGCCTGATGATCCAAGAGGGCAAGGCCGACAGCC
>CAZBWQ010000053.1:9983-27075 GCA_964495565.1 uncultured Sandaracinaceae bacterium
TGACCTATCGCCAGTTGTACGAGAAGTCGAACAGGAAGTGGTTCGCCTTCAACGTATACTGCCCAGCGCCGCCGCAGTTGGGACACTCGCTCAGGAATCCCGTCGTATCTGCATCGACGTAGACCGAGGCGAATCCGCGTCCGTATGCGAGGCTGATCTGCCAGGGATCGTGGTTGAAGCCGGTTCCCAGGGTGAAGTACCACTCCGGCGCCGGTGGAGGACCGAACGCATTGGGAAAGCGAGGGCTCGTGCTCGTCGACCCGTAGATGAACCCCAGTCTCACCGGCCACTGATCGTGGAAGAAGGCATATTCTCCCCCCAGGCGCACCAACCATTGATCCGACCAGTCGAAGACATTCGTGATCTCTCGAGAGAGGGCGGGCGTCGTGGTGAACGTCACTTGGTCGTTTTGGGAATTGAAGATCCATTCGAAGTCGGCGGCGAAGCCGAATGAACCCCAGTCGAAGCGAACCCCACCAGCCGTTCGCGCGGGAAGAATCAAGTCGGTTGCCACGTATTCGAAGTCGTTGTTGAGCGCAGAGCCACCGTCTTGACTGACGTGGACCGTGATTTCATTGCGATAGACGGCGCCGATGGCGAGATACTCGGTGAGCTGCCACTGAAAGCCCACGCGAAAGCCCCCGAAGTCGACACCCTTCATGGTGAAGTCGATCGCAGTCACGGGATCCGGTCGTTGTCGCTTCAGCCTGCCGAACGTGATTCGATATCCGGCGCCGATGTGCAGACCGATGCTGTCGATGTTGAACGCGAGCCCAATCGTGCTCTCTTGAAACACGAGCTCGGTCTTGTCCGCAATCGGTGTCTCAGCGGCTTCGTTGATTGCGTACACGTACTCGCCGCCAGCCCCGCCCACGACGTATGCGGCGACGCCGAGGCTCATGAAATCGAGGAGCCGGGCTCCACCGCTCACGAACGGAAAAAAGACTGGGACGCGCTCCGATTCGACGTTGACGTCGGGTGAAAGGAAGGTCGGCGTTCCTCGGTTCGTGCCGTCGAGGACGGTTGCGGCGAGGTCGACGTTGCCCTTGCCGATCCGACCGAGGCCCGCCGGGTTCAAGTAGAGGGACGTGCCGCCCTCGACGTAAGCGATTGCGGTGCCTCCCATCCCGCCGTGCTTTGCGCTGTTGATCAGCGGGACGTCGTAGCCGCCGGCCTCGACGGAACCAGGCATGGCCGTTTGCGCGAGGAAGAGGATCGCTGCCCAGACGAGGCCCCGTGCGCGTCGGTTGCTCCAGAAAGGGTAGGGCCTGCTCATGTCGATGTGCTCCTCATGCGTCGCCCTAGAAATCGACCGAGAGCCGGGCGCCGGTCGGCGAAATGCTGAAGTCGACCTCCGGGCCTTCCCGGCTACGGTCGTAGTAGCGGCCGCTGCAAGCGTAGCCGCGGTAGGCCTCCCATTCGCGGGGCAGCGCATCTGGCGCGCTGAGCACGGTTCCCAATGCGAGGGCAGGCGGGACGACATACATGAGCGCGGTGTTCACGGGCGTTTTGCCCGTCCATTTCACCGCCTTGACCGTGCCCCCAACCGCACCGAACACGACCCCGAGCCCGACGAGCTCACCGCGTCCGAGCAACTCTTGCACCGAGGCACCACGTTCGAGGAGCTTGGTCGCATAGCGAAGCTTTTCGCGGCGCTCGTCGGGTGTGCTCGCGGCCTGTCGTCGGATCCGCTTCGCGCCCCAAACCCCCGGCATCGGAATGGCCGCGAGCCCGATCGCCAACGCTGCTCCCCCCACGGCTTGGTAGGTGAACGCAAACCGGTCCCACGGACGGCCGTCGTGGTTTGCCTCGACGGCAAGCGCTCCCTGGACACCCGCCAGCGCCACGTAGCCGGCGATCCACCCGACGCGCCAACCCAACGCCTTGTACCGACCCTCCGCGAAGCCGTCCTCGATGCGCCGAATTCGGTAGGCTACTTCCGAGTCGGAAAGCTCTTCGATGCAGTGATAGGGGTCTTGGGCACCCGCCGAACCGCCCGGTGCCGCCACCACGGTGGCAGTCAGCACGGACGCGAGGACCCGGCACCGAAAACCATGGAACACCGCAAAGAACGCGCTTTTCAGCCACGACGACATCGAGAAGCTGCCTCCAGGCGCGATCCAGGTATCACAATATTTATGCGATTGACAAGTCTTGAAGAGTATTTTAGTTCACCTGATTAGTTTGATGGGAGCTGCTTCATGACCCTCTCCGGCAAGATCCGAGTCGTTCAAGCTCTTCTCAGCGTCACGGCGCTGGAGTTCTTCGGCCCCGCAGTCCGTGACACCGGGCATTCGCACCTGCTCAACACCGAGTGGGTCGGCCACGCGCGCGTGCACCTGATGTGGCTGCTCGGTTTCATGGTCTGCTCGGGGATCGCGAACCTCTACTTCATTTGGCGCAAGAAGCGCTCGAAGCTGCCCGACCTCTACCTCTCGTTCATCTGGCAAGGGTGCAACTTGGTCGGCTTTTGGATCGCCATCATCTTCGTGAACACCTACGGTGGGGCGATCGTCGACCTTCGCTATCACATGCGCATCTTCGGAATCGACGAAAACGTCTTCGGGTTCAGCGTCTTGACGGCTCTGTATCTCTTCGCCTTTGCGTTTCTCCAGACCCGCGTCGTGCCGCACCTCCGGAGCTGAGCGGTGGCCGGGTTTGTCGAGACCGACGTGCTCATCGTGGGGGGCGGGCCCGCGGGCATGGTCAGCGCGCTCTGCCTCGCGGAGCTCGGGGTGCGAAGCATTCTCGTCGAGCGCCATGCCGACGTGAATCCTCACCCCAAGGCGCACGAGGTCAACGCTCGCTCGATCGAGATCTTCAACGAGCTCGGAATCTCCACGACCGAGCTCGCAAGAGAAGCGGCGCCGGACGAGGACGGCTCGCGCATCTTGTTCTGCAAGACGATCAACGAAGAATTTGGTCGGATCGACCTGCTCGCAGACGACGGAAGCTCGCAAAAGTATGCACAGCACATCCGTGCCGAAAGGCCCTACCTGAATCTATCCCAGACCGAGCTCGAGCGGGTCGTTCGGGATCACGTGCGCGAGAGCCCGCACGTCGAGCTGTGGGTGGAGCACGAGTGGGAGGGATTCGTCGAAGACGATGCGAAGGTCGTGAGTCAGGTTCGCCGGCTCACCGGCTCCGGGGACAGGATGGACGTGCACAGCCGCTATCTCATCGGAGCCGATGGGGCCGCAAGCAAGGTCCGAAAGTCGCTCGGGATCCAGATGATCGGACCGGATCGCCTGCAAGATTTCGTCAACGCCTACTTCGAAATTGGCTTGCGGGACTACGTGCACACACCGGCGAAGCTCTATTGGATTTTGCATCCGGCGGCCGTCGGTGCCTTCATCGCCCACCACGTGGACAAGCGATGGACCTACAACGTGCCGATCACGCCACCCTACGAGCAGCCCGAAGATTTCACGGCGGAGGTGCTCGAGAAGCGCATCCAGACGGCCCTCGGCACCGACCAGTACCCCATTCACATTCAATCGATTTCGCATTGGCGCATGACGGCCCAGGTGGCCGATGCGTATCGCCGGGGCCGCGTGTTCCTGGTCGGAGACTCCGCGCACCGCTTCCCGCCGACGGGCGGTCTCGGGATGAACACCGGAATTGCAGACGCGCACAACCTCGGCTGGAAGCTCGCGGCCGTCTTGCAGGGCAGGGCGCCCGAGTCCTTGTTGGAGAGCTACGAGCTCGAGCGAAAGCCGGTGGCCGAGCGCAACGCGCGTGAGAGCCGCCTCAATTACGAGAAGGTTTTCGAGGTCGTCGAAGCCTTCGGGTTGAGCCGAAACGGCGCGGAGCAGTTGGCGCGCGTGACCAACCACGCCATCGTCAGGCGCTTGCCGGGCTTCCTTCGTCGTCTGCTGTTGGGTGCCCTGCGGGCGCCAGCGCATTGGCTGCTCGATCGATTTCGTTGGCACGAACGGACCCGTCACAAAGTGCTTTCCAGCATCGAGGATCAACGAGGCCACTTTGACCGAATCGGCCTCGACATCGGCTACGTGTACCGAGAGGGCGCGATCGTGCCCGAAGGAAGTGAAGCTCCGCCCGCCGAGCAGCAGGTGATGGACTACGAGCCGACGACGCGCCCAGGCGCTCGCTTCCCGCACGTCGCACTGGCTGGCGGCACGAACGTTCGCTCGAGCCACGATCTCATCGAGTACTCACGGTGGACGCTCTTGATCGACGAAAACGGGGCGCCGTGGGTCGATGCCTTCGGGACCGTCGAGACGACGCTCCATTCGGAGGTGCGTCTGGTTGCCTTCAACCGGCTGGGCGTCGACGGGAAGGGCCTCGACCGGCTTCGGTCGGTCTTTCAGATCGACGAAGACGGTGCGCTTCTCGTCCGGCCCGACGGCCACGTCGCGTGGCGACATGCGGGCGCGGCTACGGATCCGATCATGGCGCTGAAGTCCGCATTCGAGGGCGTGGGGCTCAGGTAACCGACGGTCGACGGCATCGTTTTACCCGTCGGAGTCCAGGTCATCGGTCCCGCCATGGAGGACCGCACCACGATCGACTTCGCCGCCAAGCTCGCGGAGCTCATCGGTGGCTTCCAACCGCCGCCGAGCGCCTCCACGGAGATGTGATCGAACGCCCGTTGCCTCGGATGGCCGTGCTTCGCCGAGCCGCTTTGACTCGGCGTCGTTACTCGTTCTTTCCTTGACGCCTAGGCAGGTTCTTCAAGTCCAGGTGTGGGAACACCCCGAAGCTTCGCGACGAGCTCGGCCTGCGTCGACACACCGAGCTTGCGCATGGCCGAGGCGAGCGCCTTGGTCACGGTGCTCCTCGAAATGCCGAGGTGGTACCCAATGTGCGCGTGAGACATGCCGAGTCGAGCGTACGCGATGACCTGCTCTTCACGGTCCGAAAGACCACGTGGATCGGTGATGTGCGGCGGGTTCGGAATGGCCAAGACATACCGGCGGTCGTCCGAGTCGAAGTGGTCGACGATCGACCAGCGGCCGCGCACGAGCGCGCTCCAAATCTTGAGCGCACGAACCGGGTTCTCTGCGCGCAGCTGTACTCGAGCCTCATCGATCGCGATGGCCTTTTCTCGCAGCACTTTGGTGTAAGCCGTCTTCGACGCATCGCCCACCGCCTCTACTACTTCGAAGCTCTTCGGTTCGATGACGGCCTCTGCGCCCCGGGGGAGCCGCTGTCGGTCAGTTGATCGACTTTCGGCTTGCTCCTTTCGTAGGGCGCGCCGCAAGCGGTGGCTTGCGCTCAAATGTGCGGCCAGCATCTGCCAGAGCTCCCGTTCGTATTGGATCAGCTTGGTCACTCTCGGCAGTGGCGCCATGATTTGAAGCCCGTGTCCATCGGGATCCAAGGCGGTGATTCCAAGGGCGTCCTTGGCGTAGTCGACTTGGCGCGTCCAGACCGCGAGAATGTCCGAGCGCTCGGACAGGGTCGCGACTCTTGCATGCTGCGTCTCTCGATGGAGGAGCTCCGGAGGGAGCGTGGAGAACGCCTTTGCGTGTCGAATTGGGAAGTCCTCGGGGCCGGAAGGCACGCACACATCGACGATCTCGATCCGGCCCGGTGCCGGAGGTTTCACAAAAACGAAGCCCACGACGCCGAGCCCATGGTCGAGGAGGGGAAGGCCCGCGGCCAACACGCGTCGAAACCAATCCGCATCCGCGGTGTCGAGGTCGTAGCACCTTTCTGCCATCGCGATCACGATGTCAGCAGCTCTGTTCTTCGGCATCTATTCGGATCTTCCCCCCCGGGTTGCGTAGACGTATCAGGGACGAAGATCGATGTCGTCCATGGTGCGCCAGATGAATCGCTCTCATCGACTCATTCGTCCATACGTAATTTGTGAGCCGCGATCGCGCGGCCACGAAGTGAAATGCGAACTGAACAGTCTTCTTTTCGCCAACTCGAGTTCACCAATTACGTACAGACATGCGTTCACGTTGGCCGCTACCGTCCACGCTTTCTGGATAGGAGGTCCACCGATGAACAAAGTGATGCTGGGCGCAATTCTCGTAGCCGTCTTTCTTGCACCGCAGAGCGGCGAAGCAAAACCACCAAAGTCGACGCTAGGCGACGGCTCGGTGATCGTAGCCGAGGGTTTCTCCGCGCCGAACACGTTTCCGGTTGCAAACATCCCCGCCGACATCAACGGCTTCAGCTTCGTCGACTGGTGCGGTGGCGTGTGCGTCCCGACGGTTCAGCTGGAGGTTTTTGACGCCAAGAAGGGCGAGTCGGTCGGCTATGTTTATGCCTGGGGCAAGGAGTTCGGCGGAAGCGCCGACGGCGTCACGCTCGTCTTCAAGGAGTTCATCCTCTACGACCTCCACGGCGGTCAGCTCTACACACTGAGCCAAGATGGCGGTCATCCCGGTGGCGCCTTCGCCGATCCGAGCATCATCATTCCCAAGGCCGGTGACCAGGTCCTGCTTGGCGGCGCAGAGGGCGTCGTGCTCGGTGGCACTGGAATCTACGCTGGCGCCAGCGGCGGCTACTCGACGCGACTCAAGGTCGAGATCGACTTCGCAAGCGGCTTCTTCATCTACTACGACGAGCTCTACTTCCGCTTTCGTGACGTTCGGATCGAAAACTGACCGCCGCGTGCCGGGGAAGCCATGAGTCGAGCTGACAGGCGAATCCGTAGAAGACCACGCTGGGCCACGCTGCCGCTGCTATTGGGCAGTGCGCTCCTGCTGGGCCAACAGGACTGCAACGAGAGCCCGCCGCCGCGGGGCTCGCCGAGTCCGCTGGCGCTCGACTGCGTGATCGCAGGAAACGACGTGTCCGTGCCGCTCGAGCCCGTGCTGGCGCCTGACCGTCCATTTCTGACCGCCTGGACGGGGACGCTGGTCGACGTGTCGCTCACGGCGCGGCTCCCCGCGGACTTCTTTTGCGCGCTGCAGGACGCAGGCTACAGCCAAGTGGACCTCGGCTCGGCGACTGCGACCGTGAGCCTACAAGGAGTGCTCAAGCCCGAGCCGCCGGAGGTGGTGCTGACGGCGGCGGGGCTTCCTCTGACGGCCATCGACACGGCAATGGCCTGCGGGGGCTCGCTCGGACCCGAAGTAGTCGTGGACTTCCCGCCGGTGACCTCGGTGCCGTGGGCGGACGGCGCCTCGACGGTGGACTTTTTGCTGACGGTGGAAGGCTTGGACTTTTTGCTGACCAACACGCTTGTCGGGGGGCCGTCCGCGGCAGACGTGTCGCTGACGTCGCTTTGCGAGCCATCCGACCGAAGCGAGCCGCCCAACGCGGTGAGCACCGACCCGGATGACAGCCCACGCATCGCAGCCGACACCGACGCCGACGGAATCTACGAGTCGCTGGCCCAGCCGGTGACGCACCAAGCGTACATGAACGTGAACGGATATTGCCTGGGGTATCCCTGCGAAGACAACAACCCCTGCACGATCGACGAGTGCCAGCCGCGTAACTACGGGCGGTGCAGCTACACCAACGCACCGGACGGGACGGCATGTGACGACGGAGGCACTCCAGGCACGTGTCAGGCCGGTGTCTGCCAATCCGCTTCCGACCCGTTTTGTGGGAGCTCGACACCGCTCGCGGTCAGCGACCTCAACTACACCGGATTCTCCGTGCATGCGGCGAGTGACGGCTCCGAGGTTACGCTGACGAACCAAGCCGCTGGCCTGTTCCAGATCGACCCAGCGACGCTCGCTTCCTCGGCGTCAGCTTTCGTGCCCTCGACTGTTCGCCCCGATTCAGTCGCCTATTCGTTGCCTCAGCCGCCATCGAGCATCTTCGTGAATCAGACGAGCGGGCGCTTCAGCAGCATCGACACCGCGACGTGGAGCGTTGCATTCACCAGGACCCTGGCGCGCTCCGCATGCAGCGCCGATACCCTCTCACCCTTCCCCTCCGCGTTCCATCCTTACGCCCTCGCGAGCCCTGCCTTCCAGGGCACTTACGCGGGCGACCTGATTTACGTCGGAACCTTCTATGGCACCTCGGCGACGTGCACTACGGGGCACACCACGGACAATCGCGTCTACGCCTTGGATGGTGCAACGGGGATTCCTGAATGGATCTTCAATGTTTCGGCTGCCGAGGATGTGGACCGCGTCGCCGGTATGGTGCTCGACCGCGGCTCCGACCGACTGTACTTCACGACCGAGCGAACAAGCTCCTTACAAGACTCCGTTTGGGCGCTCGACGTGCTCACCGGGACCAAGGTATGGTCGACGAACGCCGGCAGAATTCAAACGCCTCCGGTTCTCTCGGACGGCTCGCTCTATGTCGCGACGGTCACCGGGGACATCAAGGCGATCGACCCGAACACGGGCGTCGAGCTTTGGAGCGAGACTGTCGGCTCCATCCCGCTCGTTGAAGAGATTTCGGCGGCGCGGCTCGCCTCGGGCAAGACGCTCGTTGCGACCGTCGATCTGTTTGGTCAGATCATCGTGGTCGAGGATCTCGGTGGCTCGTCCCAGCTAGTCGCCGCGTTTCAGCTTCCAAACGGCGCTCCCGCGTCGAGCACGCCGAGCTCACCGCCCGTGCAAGCGGTCAGCCGGATCCTGATGGATGGCAATGGGCGTGGGCTCGTCGGTGCAGACGACGGCAAAGTCTACCCGCTGGATCTTCTCCCTGGCACCGTCGGCGCGCCACTCTCGGTCGGCACCGCAAGCGCATCGGTTGACTACCTCGTACACGAGCCTGTGGGGCTCTTCGGCTCGCCGGTCAGCTTCCTTGTCGGGACGAGCGAAGGCGTGGTAGCGCGCTACTGCACGACGCTCGGCGCACCGATTGCTTCGGCAGACTTTCCAGGCGCCGGGTCACTATCGCTGCTAGACTAGGGCCTTCCCCCCAAGGAGAACTCGTCGCCCCGCGGGCGTCAGCGGGTGTGATCATTCATTGGGCGGGCACGGTCACGCGCGTGCCGTCGACTGCGACGATGAGCTCGCCTGAGTAGATCGCCGAGGTCGGCGCGCCGAAGACGAGCGCGACTTGGCCGGGGTCGTCGAGGGCCGGCACCTGGTGCGTGAGGACCAGGGTGCCGACTCCGGCGCTTTCGGCCAGCGTCGCAAGCTCTTCGACGTCGATGTGATAGCTGCGGATGTCTTTGATGATTGTGGCATTGACCTCGTCACCGAGGCGGCGCAGCGCGCATTCCGCGTCTTCGACGTACGACTTGTTCATCACGTCACTGACGAGCACGTCGACTCCCTGACTCATGTTCCGCAGGCCTTCGGTGTCGATCGTGTCGCCGGTAATCGCCACCGACTTGCCAGCGTAGTCTACGCGATAGCCCAGAGCCGGAAAGACCGGCGAGTGGTCCACCGTGTAGGCGCGGACCGTCACGCCGTTCTCTTCATAGACGATGGAGCCGTCGGGGCCCGGGTCCAAGATGAGCATGGCGTCCGCACCCGTGGTCGCGGGAGGAAAGATGGAGTCGCCGTGGTGCGTGACTCGGTAGTTGTAGTCGAGCGCGTAGATGCGATTGAAGCCGTCGACGACGCGTTGGATGGCCTCACCTCCATAGATCGGCAACGGGCTTCGTCGCCCGAGGATCCAGCTGCGGCTGACCACCTCGCCCACGTCGGCCACGTGGTCGGAATGGTAGTGCGTGAGAAACACCGCCGAGAGGTCAGGCAGCGGCAGGTTTAGATTTTCCATCGACACGACGGCGCCGTCGCCCGCATCGAACAAGAGGAACATCCCGTTGACGAAGACGGCCGTGCACGATTGCGCACGCGCCCGCGGCGGAACGGGCGAGCCGGTGCCGCAGGTGATGACGGTGATGGTCTCCGGGTCGAGGAGCTCTTCCCGCGCTTGCGCCGCGGCCGCCTGGGTCGCGGCGATCTGTTGTTCGATGGCTGCAGAAATCGGCGACGGTGGATTGGAGCATTCGGCGGGAGGGGCCGGCGGAGTCTCGCCAATCGGCAGCGACTCGTCGGACGTCCCGTTCGAGTCGTCGCAGGAAAGAAGCAGGGGGCCCGCCAGCGCTCCGATCAAAACAAACCAAACGAAAGATGAGCTTCGCGGCAAGCAAGCTGTCATGGCAACGTTCTCCTCTCACGGTCCGCTTCGGATGCCGAACGGTTTGGCGGCATTAAGCACGAAACGGTGCCTATTGACGAGATCTTCGGGACGAGGAGGCACCACCGTCGTCCCCAAAACGTACCGACCGAGTTAGAAGATTTCCCGGGCCTCCAGGTCCAACGTGAGCGTCGCGTCTTCGAGGGACCATGTTTTCTGGATGCTCTGACCATCCTCCGACACCAGGAAATCACCCGCGGGCGTTCCTCGTAGTCCACCGCTCAATCCAGTGGCGAAAGGGGAGGGTCCCGAGCAGGAATCGTTGACCACCGGCGTCGTCGAGAAGAACTGCAACTGCAGCAAATAGCTTCGATAGATCGATCCCATGCCCAACGCGCCGCTCAGCAGCGGCGCAACCCGGAAGAACGAGCCGCCTAAGGAGTCGCTTTCGTCGAACGTGCCGCTTCCGGACTGAACGCACGTGGTCATGCCGACCTGACGTACGCCGCTGACGCTCCACGGGACGCGGGCCGAATCGAGCTCGTAGTTGACCCCGACGAAGGCCCCGCCCGAGTTGGCCGCAGGCACGATGGTTTCGAGGAAATAGGCCTGCTCCTGACCCCGCAGGGCGTTGTCCACGGTGCTGGTCTCTCTCGTGAACAGCAGATCCTCGAAGTCCGCCGTGATCGTGAGGCTCGAGTCAGGCTCATTCTGGTCGAGCCGAAACGTTGCACGGCCCGCCCAGGCACCGCATCCCATGTTCGAGATGAACAGCCGCGGGCCGTCCGACTTGGGGGTTGCGGGGACGTTGTCTTCCCAGTTGGCGTTGGTGAAGATGAAGATCATCTCTTCGACCGCCTCGTCGGGCACGTCTTGGCAGATGGGAACGAACGCCACATCGGTCAGATCGTAGGCTTCTTCGAGCCACATTCCGTCCTGCTTCACGAGCGCCCAGATGTGCCGGCCCTTCTTCTCCGAGTCGTCGAGCTCGGTGGCGTAGTCGCTCGAATCGATGTCGATCGGGAACTCCGGCACGGCTCCCTCTTTGAGGTCGAAGGTGTATCCATTCGAGAACATGGCCGAGTGCACGCTCGAGTCGTCGAACTTAACGTGCACGAGCTCGGCCGCCATCGGCTCGACGGCGAGGGTCAGCAGGATCTTTCGATCTTTCTGTCCCCCGAGGTTGGCGGATACCTCGGTCAGGCCCTTCGGGTTGGCATTGCTGACCGTCGCAGTCATCGAGTCCCATTTGTTGAAGTTGGACTCGGGCTCGATCGTCCAGACCGGCTCTTCGTTCCATACCCGCAACATGAATTCGGGAAAGGCTTCATCGAAGCCGCCTGACACGAGCCCGTTCATCGTCGCGAGCACGGCAGGGAGATCCTGCGCTTCGGCGACCCCACTCCAGAGGTCAGGGATGAAGGAGTCGTTGCCGGCGCTCTTCGTGAGGTAAAAGGGCCAAATGTAGGCGCCGTACTCGTGATCGCCGTCCACGCGATAGATCGGTTGGTCGGGCGCGTTGAAGAACGTCTGCTTGGCGTAGAGGTGCTCGAAGTGGTCGGGCGGCTTGATCGGGTCCGTCGCCGTCGGCTCGACGTGATCGACGGCCCAAGTCGCCGTGGATTCGGCAAGCCAATGCACGTGATCGTCGGTGAGACAAGAGCGGTACGAGAGCTGCATCGAGTGCATGAATTCGTGAGCCATCGCGTATTTTCGACGCGTGGCATCGATCGACGCGTTTCCGCCCACCACCATGTAACTCGGCCAGGCATCGCAGCCAGAGCCGTGGTCATGCTCGTCGACATACGCCCAGTACGGCAACCCACCGTTGGGCCGCGCCTGGATGTTGATCACGTAGACGTCATAGTGGCTCGAGCAGCCGTCGTTCACGATCGAGGGCTCGGCGAGGTCCTCGGGAGGCGGACCTCCCATGAGCGCGGTGAGCTTGGGCCAAACCTTCGTTTCGAGCTCGTTGAGGACCGCAAATGCGACCTTGCTGTGCGCAGGTCGTAGCGTGCTCCACCACACGCGGATGTTGCCGGTTTCGATGGAGTCCCACAGCGGGTCGGGCACGGCGTCGCATCCGAGGGGAGGGTCGCCTTTGGGGATGAATGCTTCGGTGGCCTGTCCCTCGGCGGAATCCTGATACCACGTTCCCTCGTAAATCGGCGGAATCAAGAACGGCCGTACGGCCTCTTGTCCGGCCGCCGACAGCGAGTCGAAGCTCGCGCGCGCTTTTCGCACCGCCACGCCCGCGTCCACATAGCCCCCGACCTCGAATTCCGCGGGCAGGCGGTCGTCGCCGAAGGCGGCATAGAGGCGGTAGAGCGTGGCCGTCTCTTCGTCGAGGTCCCCGTCGGCGAGCGCTTCCTCGATCAGCGACAACGCATTCGTGGCGCCCGGGTCGCCGATGGGCGGGGGATTGGAATCCGGCGTGTAGGTGACCGAAATCGACTCGACCGTTTCGTTTCCGCCGACATCGCGGGCAACGACCTCGATGACGTTTTCGCCCTCGGCGAGCTCCACGAAACCGCCAAACTCTCCTTCGATTTCGCTCAGCGTGACTCGAGCAGAGTCGTCGACGCGATAGCCGAGCGAGACGATGCCGAAGTCGTCGCTGACTTCTCCTTCGAGGACGTATTCGGGAAACTCACTCGTCGTCGGCGAGTTGATCGTGACCGTCGGAGGGGTCGTGTCGTTCGGGTTCACTCCGCCGGATCCGCCGGTTCCACCGGTGGCGCCAGTTCCTCCCGTCAGGCCGGTGCCTCCGCTGCCGGAAGAGCCCCCGGATCCGTTTTGACCGGAGCCTCCGCCAGTCCCTCCAGAAGTCATGGAATCGGACGAGCAAGCCATGCTGGCCATCAGAGCGGCGGTACAGATGAAGCGAAGCGTCGTCCGAAGCGTTCGTAGCTCGGACCGTTTCATGTGAATCGTCGACCCTAGTGGAAACGCCCGGCGCTCGTCAATGACGGATCCGAGACGGGCTTGCTCGATTCATCATCTCACGTCGTCGATCAAGGAGATTGCTCGACGACGGCTTCCCTTTCCTGAGACACCGCGTCGAGTAGTGCGCTCGTGAACGCATCCAAGTCATCGGGCTTTCGAGACGTGATGAGATGTCCGTCTTTGCAAAGTTCACGGTCGACGACTTTGGCGCCAGCGTTGCGAAGATCCGTTCTGACCGAAGGCCACGACGTCAGCGTGCGGTCTTGGACGACACCGGCTTCGATCAAGAGCTGCGGCCCGTGACAAATCGCAGCGATGGGCCGCTTCAAACGATCGAAATCCCGAACGAATCGCACCATGGCCTCGTTCGTTCTCAAGCTGTCCGGCGAGTAGCCTCCCGGAATCAAAAGGGCGTCGTAGTCCTCGCTGCGGCGATCGGACACGGCCGCATCGGTTTCGACTTTGGCTTCGTGCCGCTTCCCTTCGAGGGCTTGATGCGCTTCCGTTCCCAAGACTTCGACCTCGTGGCCGGCTTCGCGAAGCTTCGCCACGGGGTGCGTGAACTCCACGTCTTCGAAATCGGGCCCCAACAGAACGGCCACCTTGGCGATCTTCTTCATGTTCATGCTTCGCTAGGTGAGCAGGATGCGTGCCATCGAGGGACGTCGGCAGGCGAAGCAACGAGCCGCCTGGGATTTCCTCAGGCCGAGACGAATCCGCACGGTGGGGCAGAACGCCTCATGTCCCGAGGCCGTAGGGCTCGTGAGCCTACGGGGGACCGCCAGTGGTCACTGCGCATTTGTGAGCACGCTTACAACCATGCCCGCTGTTTCGGGATGGGGGTGGATATCCAGCCATCGGGCGCCGAAAACGCTTGAGAATGGTTCCACGGGAGTGATAGCTTCGCCATCCCCCCTTTTTCCCAGCCCCGCCGGCGAGCAACCGTCCTCGCCGACGAGCGGCGTACAGGAGTAGCGATTCATGATCCATTCACGTTTGGTTCGGAACTGGGCGTTGAGCTCGTTCGCGTTGTTTTTCGCAGTGGCCGGGTGCGCCAATGAAGGCACGTCGAGCGGAAGCTCCGGCTCTCTCAACCTGAGCTTGGAGCTCGCACAGGGCGTCACGATCAACGAAGTCGACTGGACGATCAGCGGCGGCGACATGGCCCCGATGAACGGCACCATCGACACGAGCGCGCCAGGCGCCACGGCGTCGGTCGAGGTGTTTGGGCTTCCGCCGGGGGAGGGCTACCTCGTCGAGCTCGAGGCCACCGATGAGAGCGGCGAGATCACCTGTCGAGGCGATGCCGAGTTCGATGTCGAGGTCGGGGTCGCCACCGACGTGATGGTCTTTCTGAACTGCAGGTATCCGCAGCGGCTCGGTGGTGTGCGGGTCAACGGCAAGTTCAACATTTGTGCGGAGCTCGCGAAGGCGGTCGTATCGCCGCTTCGGACCTCCGTGGGCAACGACATCGATCTCTCCGCGCAAACGGTGGACGTCGAAGGAGATGAGGTCGCGATCCTCTGGAGCGCGACCGGAGGCTCCATCGCGGCTCCGAGCGCCGCGGTCACGACCTACACCTGCGAAGAGGTGGGCGATCAGTCGATTGCAGTGACCGTTTCGGACGACGGCTTCGAGCGCTGCATGGACGACTGGACGGTCTTGGTGACCTGCGTCGAGGGTGACGGAGGCACGGGCGGTGCCGGTGGCGACGGCGGTGCTGGTGGTGCCGGCGGCGAAGGCGGTGCTGGCGGTGTTGGAGGCCAAGGAGGCATGGGCGGCGCGCCGATGGGCGCGGCGACCGTGACGGCGGCCCATTTCGCTCCGGAGGTTCCCTCGGCGGAAAACACCGCCGTGGCGATCTACGTGAATGGCGAGGAAGTCACCGCGCTTGGCACGATCGAATACGGACAGACCACGGGCCGCGTCGAGCTACCTGCGCCGGGCACCTATGACATCGGAATCGGGCTCCCCGGCGGCGGCGCTCCGCTGCTCGAGCTCAGCGGTGTCGAGCTCGCCGACGGCGATGACATCGCGGCTGCCGCGTACCGAACGAACGACGAGCTGCCGGTGGCGCTCTTTACGTACAATCTGTCGACGGATGGGCTTGCAGGAGGCAGCGGCAGGGTATTCGTGAGCCACGGCGCCAACGATGCGGCTCTCGACCCGGTCGACATCATCGTCACCGATGAGGGCGCCTGTCCGCCCCCGCTTCTCGACGACCTCGCGTTCGGAGAAACCCGCGCCGAAGGCGGCATCGACTTGCCGGCCACGACGTACAACCTCGGCTTCGACCTGGCCCCGGGAGATTGCACCGCCGAGGTGCCCTTCGCCGCGCCGGTCACCGAAGCGGTCACCACCGTTCTCGTCGCCGTGGATGAAGACACGGGCGAAGGCCTTGCACCGCAGGTCTGGGCCCTCGTCGACGCGGAAACCGTGGTGGCGCTGATCAGCCCAGACCTTTGCGAAGGCGTGGTCTGCGAAGACACCGATTGCACGGACGGCGTCTGCAATCCCGACACCGGGCTCTGCGAAGACACACCGATCAACGAAGGTGGGGCCTGCGAGAGCGGCACCGGAACCTGCGCGGACGGCGTCTGTGTCGACAACTGCGCAGGCGTCATTTGCGAGGCGATCGAGTGCAATGTCAATGCCTGCAACCCCTTCACCGGGGAGTGCGAGGCTGAGCCCGTGGAAGACGGCACCGAGTGCGACGGCGGAGCCGGCGTCTGTCAGGCCGGGGTCTGCGAACCCGCGGGTCTCGCGTGCGAATACGAGCAAGACTTCGAGTCACTCGACCCCGCAAACGCCGATGCGCTGTCAAACGACGGTTGGCTGTACTTTGGCAACGTCTATGACAGCACGGGAGCATTCAAGTTCGGCTTCGGACCATTCCCGGCGCCGACCACCTCGGGGCAGATCTCGGCGATCGCCACCGGTGAAGGCGGTGCCGAGCAGGGCGCACAGCAGCTCGTGGTCTTCAGCAACTACGACTGCTGCCAACCAGACGAAGGACACTTCAACGGCACCGACCTGGTCGAGACGATCGTGTTCCAGGAGATCAACCCGATCCCCGCAAGCTTGATCGGCAAGGTCTTCACGTTCACCTTCGATGCCAAACGCGGCAACATCGAAGGTTCGACGACCGCGCAAGCGTTCATTCGGACGCTCGATCCGGGCGCTGGCTTCGCCACGACCAACAACGTCGTGCTCGACACGACCAACCTTCCCACCGACTGGGCGACGTACACGATCACCCTGGACTTGAGCGACCCCCTCCTCGAGGGCCAGATCCTGCAGTTCGGCTTCTCGACCGTGGCCAGCAACTTCGAGGGCGCCGGCAACTTCTATGACAACGCATCGTTCTGCACCCCCGACGGTGGCGGCGGCGGTCCCGGACCTGGTGGTGAGCTCACCATCAACGGGGACTTCGAAACCGGCGACACCACGGGGTGGGAGTTCTTCCCCAACGACGGGACCTTCGCGGCCACGATGGCACAGGCCAATGGAGGTCTCTGGTCCGGTAACCTGGTCGCCAGTGTTCCCGCTGGCGGAGGTCCACCCTCCTTCCCGGTCATCAAACAGGCCAACATTGGCGTCGGGACCGTGCAGCCGAACAGCTCGGTCGACATTTCGTTCGACCTGTTCGGATCGGTCTCGGGCGCTGGCGGCGTGTTTTTCGCCGAGTTCTTCTCGGAGCTGAGCGGCGGCGGCACGTCCAGTAGTGTGATACTCGGTGGCGGGCCACTTTTCCCGACCGGTACCTGGACCACCTACACCTTCACGACGCCGACGGGAAATGACGTCAGCGGTGGTGTGACCCTACAGCTGAAGGCCGACTGTGGAGCCAATCCTGGCTGTACGGTCGATGCGTACATCGACAACGTCTCGGTCATGCCTACTCCATAGGCCCTGAGGCAGGGCTACAAACCTTACTTCCGGACGAATCGAATGCTGTCCAAGTAGACGGTAACGTCCGGGCGCCGACCCTCGAGCGTCACGACGAAGCCCGTCTTGATGCTCGAAAGATCGAGCTTCTTCAGACGAACGCGGTAGCGCTTCCATTCCTTCGTCAGTCGAATGCCCTCGACGCGAGCCTTGCCCGAGTCGGGGTGCGCCTTGTCCTTGCCGAGGAGGCCCACACCGATGTCGATCGTCT
>CAZBWQ010000054.1:0-25257 GCA_964495565.1 uncultured Sandaracinaceae bacterium
GCGCGTAATCTCGTTGTGAAGGAGATCGCCGTCGCGCGCTCCAAGAGCGAAGAGAGCACGCAGGCCGAAATCGAGCAGATCTTCGAGAAGAACTAACTCTTCCGAGGAGCTTCTAAATTGGCACTGCGCGCTCGGCACCACCAAGCCGGGACGGACTCACCGCTCCACCATCAGCCGACCTCGAGCCCGAAGGCTCGGTCGAAGGCGCTTGAACACCGCGACCCTTCACAACGGAAACATGCATGGCGAAAAATTCACTGTTGATCAACGTCGACATCGGCGAGACGCGCGTTGGTCTGATCGCAGATGGCGTGCTGCGGGAGCTCTATGTCGAGCGCCGGCACCATCGATCGCCCGTCGGGAACATCTACCTCGGCCGGGTGACTCGCGTTCTGCCCGGAATGCAGGCTGCGTTCATCGACGTCGGCCTCGATAGGGCCGCTTTCCTCCACGTCGAAGACTTGCTCGCGGAGCCCAGCGGCGACGAAGAGGGTGAGGGGAACGGCAAGAGCGGTGGGAGCGGCCGTGCGGCGCACCGAAATCGGGCGTCACGCAAGACACCCATTCGAGACCTCCTCAAAGAGGGCCAGCGATTGATGGTTCAGGTCTCGAAAGGACCCATCGGAACCAAGGGCGCACGCGTGACGAGCCACGTGTCGCTACCTGGGCGGTACGTGGTGTTCATGCCGACCGTGGACCACGTCGGCGTCTCGAAACGAATCGGGAACGAGAGAGAACGCCGGCGGCTGAAAGAGGTCATCGACTCCGTGAAGCCACCCCGCGGCGGCGTCGTCGTGCGGACCCTCGCGCAGGGCCTCACCAAGAAGAAGCTCAAAGCGGACATCGGGTATCTCGTCAAGCTCTGGGAGCAGACGGAAGCTGCTCGCGACGCCGTCACGAAGATCCCGGCGCTCGTGCACGAAGAACCTGACATCGTCATTCAGTCTGCTCGGGATTTGTTCACCGAAGACGTCAATGAAATCGTCATCGACGACCGCGAGCAGTATCAGAGGCTAAAAGAGTTCCTCACGTTGTTCCTTCCGGAGCGTGCCGGTGACGTGCGTTTGTACGAAGGATACGAGCCCCTTTTCGACGAATACGGCATCGAGGAGGAAATTACGCGCGCCCTTTCGCGCAAAGTTCAGCTCCCATCGGGAGGTCACTTGGTGATCGACCAAGCCGAAGCGCTGACTGCCATCGACGTGAATACCGGGCGCTTCACTGGAAAGGGACGGGACGTCGAGCAAACCATCCTGCAGACCAACCTCGAGGCCGTCCGCGAAATCGCTTACCAGCTCCTCTTTCGAAACATCGGCGGTCTGATCGTGCTCGATTTCATCGACATGGAGCGGCACGCGCATCGCGAGAAGGTGTTCAAGGCGCTCCTCGAAGCACTGAGAAACGACAAAGCGAAGACCACTGCGATCCGCATCAGCGACCTGGGTCTGGTCGAGATGACGCGAAAGCGAACACGGCAGTCGTTGGGTGGAACCCTGTATGAGCCGTGTTTTTTTTGCGACGGGACCGGACGTCTTCAATCGAAGGAAACGATCTGCCACGAGATATTCCGGCAGATGCGCCGCGAGCGGGATTCCCTCCCGGGATACAAGATCGTGATCAGCGCACATCCCGCGGTGTGTGACATGCTGGAACGCGAAGAAAAGGCTTCACTCGAAGAGGCTGCCAGCCGTTTTCAGCGCCGTATCGAATTGAATCCGAGAAACGACTATCATCTCGAGCAATTCGATTTGACCGGAGGCTGACCTTTCCGATGAGCAGCGACGACCATCGCCTCGACAGGCGAATCACGATCAACAAAGAGTTCGAGTCGTTCGATGCGTTCGTTCACGAGTACGTGACCAACGTCTCGCGCTCGGGTGTCTTCATTCGATCGAAAGAGCCTCTGCCCGTGGGAACCGAGGTGAATCTGAGGTTCACCGTCATCATGGATGACGTCGAGGTGATCGAGGGGACCGGCCAGGTCGTGCGCGTGCAAGATGATCCACCCGGGATGGGGGTCGCGTTCACTCAGCTGACCAAATATTCCGAGGACCTTCTCGTACGGTTGTTGACGCTTCACGGCGCCGCGAGCCCATGAGCAAGCTGAGCGAACGGCAGTACGGGCCGTCGGGTAAGACGTTGCCCGAGCTCACCGAGCAAGAGCTTCTCGAGGAACGCCGACGGCGCCGCGAACAGCCGAGTCGATCCGAGGAGCCACCGAGCTGGCAGCGAGTGCGGCAATACTTGGCCAACCTGGAGCTGAGCCCAGGAGCTACGTGGCCCGACGTCGAACGCGCATACCGCCGTCTCGTCGAACGATATCGCCCCGACAAGCATGCATCCGATCCTGCGCGGCATCGAGCGGCGCGAGAGCTCAGCGAGTCGTTGACGACGGCCTACCGAGCTTTGCGTCGCCATTTCGAGCGGGCTGAAAGATGACGGCTCCGATCGTCAGCTCACGCTTCCTGGTTGCCACGGCTGCCTTGGCCGTCATCCTGGGATGCGTCGCGCTCGCGGTAGGCGAGCTGGTGTGGGTCCAGGACTTGGCTTGGTTCCTGACGGAGAATCAGCTCGCACGAGGGCGTCGCATCGGGCTGCTGGCATCCATCGTGGGCGCGTCTTTCGCGGGTGTGCTCATGGCGCTCACCGCGGGCCTGGTCTGGCGAGAACGCGGCGTGCAGACGGTGGAGCGAGCCTCGAAGCTCCTCTCGCCCCTTGCCCTTTCGTGGGCATTCGTGGCCCTCGGCGCCGCCAACGTTTGGGAGACGCGCCCCCTTTGGTTTCTCGTCTTTCTGGGGGGCTCGTTGCTCTTGTTCGAGCAAAGCCTCCGTTTGAGCGCCGCCGTCTTTCCACGTGTCATCGTCGACGCCTGGCGCGAGCGCCACGAACGGCTGTCTGCGCGCGTGCGGAGATACGCCCCGTTGCTCTTGGTGCTCGTGGCGGCGAGTGGCTACACGGCATACACGGGGTATTGGTCGATTCAACAGCATCAGCGGCTCGCGACCGCCTCGTTCGACCTGGGCATCATCGACAACGTGATGTTCAACGCGATGAGTGGTCATGGCTTTCGCGCTCCGGTCTTGTTCGGTCCAGGCGGAGGAAGCCAGCTCGCCGGCCACGCGAACTTCATTTTGTTCTTGTTCCTCCCGATCTACTGGATCGCCCCGCGCGCCGAGACGCTACTGCTCATCCAGTCGGTCTTCATGGGATTTGCCGCGCTTCCGCTCTATGGATTCGCGAAGTCTCTCTTGCCACGTTGGACGGCCGCCGCGTTGAGCGTGGCCTATCTGCTCTACGCGCCTCTTCACGGGCCGAACTTCTACGATTTCCACTGGCTTCCGCTTTGCATCTTCTTCCTGTTCTGCCTCTTTTGGGCGCTCGCTGCGAAGCGGGAGCTTCTGGTTTGGATCTTCTGGTTGCTATGCGTGATGGTGCGTGAGGACGTCCCCGTCGGGCTCACCATGGTGGGGCTCTTTTTGGCGTTTTCTGGATACCGTGTGCGAACCGGCGTGGTGATGACGTTCTCGAGCGCGATCGCGTTCGTGTTGATCAAGTTCGTGATCATGCCTTCGGCGGGATCCTGGTGGTTTGCGAGCTTGTACGACGATCTGATGATCGCGGAAGCAAAGAACTACGGAGGCGTCGTGACTACCATTCTCACGAACCCCCCATACCTGCTCTCGACCTTGCTCACCGAAAAGAAGCTCGTTTACGCGCTCCACATGCTCGCCCCGGTCGTGTTTTTGCCGTTGCGACGATGGCTGCTCTGGTTGGGCTTGCTTCCTGGGTTCCTGTTCACCTTGATGACGACCGGCTACGATCCCACGACGTCGATCGCGTTTCAGTACACGGCGCACTGGATTCCTTACGTCTTCGGTGGCGTCGTGATGGCTCTCGCCTGGATGGGTGACTCCGCGCAGGGAGTGACTCGACGCCGAGCGGCGCTGCTGGCCGTGCTCACCGGTGTGATCCTCCACAGCCTCGCCTTCGGCGCGATCCTTCGGCCGGCACAGTTTCGGGGTGGGTTTCAGACCATTCCGTTTCGAGTGACCGAGGAGGAGCGTGCGCGCTATGGTGAGCTGTTGGAGATCACGGCCTTGATACCCCCCGATGCGTCCGTGGCGTCCACCGACCCGGAAAACCCACACATCTCGAATCGCGTGACCGCGTACGCGTTGCGCGAAGGCGCCGGAGATGCGGATTATCTCTTGATTCGGAAGAGCGCGCTCAGCTTCAACAAGTCGCGCCAGAACGCCCAGACGGCATTGGACGAGTACCGGTACGGGCTCGTGAGCCGCGTGGGAGAATTCTTTCTCTTCAAGCGTGACCATCGCGCCCCCGACACCGAACGAGCTCTTCGAGAGCTCCGGCTGAAACCAGGAGAGTGGGATTGAAAGCCTCGTTCTTCACCCGCCTGTGGAGTTGGCTCTGGCAGGGAGATGCCGTGGCGAAGAGCCGTCGGCGGATCGCAGCCAAATCGGCGCGCCGTTCTCGACTCGAGCGTTACGCTTCGACCGCCGCCGAAGTCGGCGATCACGCGCTGCGTCCAGTCACGCCGTTGCGTTCGGGACCTGGCGACGCGGTGGCGGCGACTCTTTACGCACGGAGCATCCGCGCGTCGGTCGAGGCGCTGCGCGAGGATCACGAGCCTGGAACCGAAGCCGCTTGGATGCGGCTTCTGGAGCGCCAGCTCCGCGGTCGGATCCCGACCGAGCGGGTACTGGAGCTGGCCGAGGGACCCGCGCCTGCAGAACATGGGGTCGACGAGACCTCGACGTGGGGTATGCAAGCCGGGGATCTAGGCGAGGTCGCCCGGGCGTTGCTCTCCATCGTTCGCGAGGCCGAGCTCGAAGAACGAAAAGCGCTCAGTCGCCGCGTGCTTCGGCTCAGCTTTGGTTTTCTCGCGCTCCTCGCATTCGGAATTGGCAGCGCTTCCTTGATCTCCCGGGTCGCGGCAGGCCCGGATTTGGCCGAAGGAAAGACCTGGCGAGCGAGCAGCTACTACCGCGGTTTCTCTCCGGAAGCTGGCATCTGCGACGGGCGGCGCACCGAAATTTTCTTCCATACGAACCGCGAGAACCAGCCGTGGGTCGAGATCGACCTCGGGCAGCCCACCGAGGTCGAGCGGGTGGACATTCAGAATCGCCGGGACTGCTGTCGCGATCGGGCGTTCCCGCTGGCGGTCGAAGGAAGTCTCGACGGCGAGGAGTGGCAGGAGCTGGCGCGCCGTACGCAGCCGTTTTCCAAGTGGATCGCCCGCTTCCCTCCGACGACGGTCCGGTACATCCGAGTCAAGGCGCTGAAGCGCACGTACTTTCATCTCGAATCGGTCGAGGTGCGGTGAGCGGAAAGGCCCTGGTCAGCCTGCGACCAGATAGCCTTTTTCGAGAAGCGCCACGACGGCCTCCGCGACTTCCGGATCTGGCTTGCCACTGTGATTCATCATGTCGACCAACGTCTCTTGGTTGAGCGCGAGCTGAATCACGTCGAGCTCTTCGGGCGAGGCGTCGCGTAGCGGCTTTTCGAGCGGCATCGGAACGGAAATCCGCGACTGAAGCGGTGGCAGGGCATCTCCGAGGCGCCTGATCTCGTCGAGCTGCCGCATTCCCTCCATGAGCAGCCCCTCGATGCTGCTCTGAATCTCGGTCGGAAACTCGCGATTCGCCTTGGGCAGAAGATCGAAGGTGCCCTTGTCCCACACGAGAATGCGATAGAAGGCCTTCTCGGGGGGCACGGATTCATCTCCGTTGACCACCGCGAAGCGGACGCGCCCATCTTCGAGATAGATGGCGCCCACGTCCGTGAGCGTCGTGATTTGAAGGACTCCGGTCTTCTTCGACGCGGAGAACAGCTGGAGCAGGTCGGGCAAGGCCACCTCGGCGATGGACCCGGTCATCGTGCTAGCGGCCGATGGGCGCGCGCTCGAGACGGCATCCATCTGGGCTTGAGCGTCCTTCACGGAGGCCGTGCCGTCCGAAGCGACCACCTTGATGATGCTGGTTCCGATCAGGATGCGGTCGCCTTCAGCGAGCCTCGCGCGGGTGATCTTCTCCCCATTGACGAAGCTTCCGTTGGTCGAGCCCAGGTCCTCCAGGAAAATATCTCCATTTTGGACGGTGATCTTGGCGTGACGACGAGAAACCATGTCCTCGACCAACACCATGTCGAGCTCGCTCGAGCGACCGATGATGATCTCTCCGCTCTCGGGAAGAGGGAACTCGCCCCCTTGATACTTCCCTGAGATGAAGCGCAGCGCCAACGGCACCGCCAAACCTTCGATTACCAGCTCCCCCCGCTCAGACCTCATGGTAGTGAAACCCGCGTCCCCCAATTAGGGTTAAGGCTAGGTGGTCGCGCTAGGCGTGGTCAAGCCTTTGGCCGAAACTCCGAGCAGGAACCAGTGCTGGGGAGGGACCCGAGGGCCGTGCTAGAAGGTCCTCAATGGCCCGCACGGCGGCTGCGATGGCTTGTCTGCTGGCGCTTTTGGGGGCGATTCCAGCGGGTGCCCAGACCAAAGACCTCGGGAAACGCTGGAGCACCGTCCGAGGCGAACGCTTCGAGGTCAGCTATCCGGAGCCCCTCGCGCTGGTGGCTCGCAGGGTGCTGGCGGTGGCCGAACGAACCCACCAGAGGCTGTCTCCAATCTTCGGCTACCAGACCAGGCAACGCATCCAGATCGTGCTGACCGACGAGGTCGACACGGCCAACGGGAACGCGACGGTCGTGCCCTACAACGTCCTACGCCTGTTCGTGGGAGCTCCCGACGATCTGTCGGTGTTGAGCGACTTCGACGACTGGCTCACCATCCTGGTGACCCACGAGCACGCGCACATCGCGCACCTGGACAGCATCGGCGGCCTGCCGCGGATCGTCAATCACATCTTCGGAAAGATCTGGGCGCCCAACGCCCTCCAGCCCCGTTGGATCATCGAAGGAATGGCGACGTACTTGGAGTCGAGCGAAACGGCGGGTGGACGCATGCGATCGACGCAGTTCGAGATGTACATGCGGATGGCGTTTCTCGAAGACAACCTCCTCCACTTCGACACCTTCAACAACCGGACTGACTACTGGCCCCATGGGGACGTCTGGTATCTGTACGGGTCTCGCTTCGTGAAATGGCTCGTCGAGCGCCATGGGGAGGGCATCATCGAGGAAATGACGCAGTGGTACGGACACCGCGCCATTCCTTTCAGCGTCAACCGCATGGCGAAACGACTCACGGGCAAAACGTTCTCGGAGCTCTATTCGCTTTGGATCGAGGACATGCACCGGCACTACCAGGAGGTCGAAGCGGGCGTTCGCGCACGAGGCATCGTCGCCGGGCGGCGCCTGACCCATCATGGAGAAACCGTACGAGGCTTGCGATTCGCGAGCGAGCACGAGCTCGTGTACTACGTTCGCGACGGGCGGAGCGACCCCCAGATCAGGATGCTCGATTTGGATGATCGCAACCGCGTCACCCGGATCGTCCGCAGCCGCGGCGAGAGCTATCCCGTCGTCGACCCCGCCGGGAACCTCTACTTCGAGTCGTTGGACGCCTATCGAACCAACATCTACAGCTACTACGATCTCTTTCGGTTCGACCCAAAGGGCGCTTGGAAGCGACAGAGGCTGACTCACGGCCTTCGTGCCCGCTATCCCGACATTTCTCCGAACGGGAGCCACATCGCGTTCGTTCGCAACGATTCCGGGACGCAGACCTTGTGGATGGCGCGCCTCGAGGACATCGAGGGCACAGCAGAGCTGCTCGTGCCGAGCGAGCGCTTCGAGCAGGTGTACACGCCTCGATTCTCCCCGGACGGAACGAAGCTGGCGTACAGCGTTTGGCGAAAAGGCGGATATCGCGACATCCACGTCATGGACCTACGAACCCGGCAAGTGCTCGAAATCACGCACGATCGCGCCCTCGATACCGGGCCTGCTTGGTCCCCAGACGGAAGTCGGCTCTATTTCTCGAGCGACCGTTCGGGGATTGCAAACATCCATGTTTGGGACCGGGAGACGAACGAGATCCTTCAGGTCACCAACGTGGTATCGGGCGCCTACCACCCTGCGCCATCTCCCGACGGGACGCGCCTCGCTTACATCGGCTACACCAGCAGAGGCTACGACGTCTACATGTTGGACCTGGGCGCAGCTCGAGCGCGTGTTGCCGAGCCCTACGTCGACGATCGCCCTCCCCCGAGCGATGCCGATACCCTGGCCCCCGCATCGCCGAGTCGCTACGTGGCCGCGCGGACGCTCTACCCGCGATACTGGGGGCTCGACCTCGAGGAGGATGCGTTCGGACGCCAGCTCGGCATCTTCACGCGCGGCGAGGACGCGGCGCAGTTTCACAACTTCTTCGCACGCCTCGGAATCAGCCTCACGGAGGGATACGTCAACGCGGACCTCCGCTATACGCTTCGACGCCTACCTCCCGATCTATCGCTTTCGTTCTTTCGACGCGTGACACCGCGAGGCGGTTTCGTCGTCAACGGGGAGCGTCAACCCTACGTCGAAGACGCGTACGGTGGCCGAATCGGAATCGGCTACGTCGTGCCGCGCTCCTTTCATGCCAATCGAATCAGTGCGAGCTACGGGCTCACCTGGACCCGCCCGTTGTCGACGTTCGAGGGCGCGCTCAATCCCAACTTCGGCCCGCCCATCATTCCGGCCACCGGGCTCAATGCGGACATCCGAATCGGCTGGTCGTACAACGACGCGCGACAGCACCTCTACGACTACACCCCATCGGAGGGGCGCACCCTCGGGGCATCGGTCTCGTTCGCACACCCCGCCTTGGGCAGCCAGTTCCAGAGCATCAGTGCCTCCTGGTTCATCCGACGATTCATCGAAATGCCGTGGGCGCAACACCACGTGCTCGCCTTCCGGTACGGTGGCGGTGCCGGCGAAGACAGCCGGGGTGAGCGCGGAATCTTCGCGTTGGGAGGCTTCCCAGACACTTCATTCATCGATCAGCTGGTCAACTTCGAGCAACAGGGCGGCGTTGCCCTACGAGGCTATCCGGCGTTCTCGATCCTCGGGGACCGCTTCCAGCTCCTGCAGACCGAGTACCGCTTCCCAATCACGCGAGTGCTTCGAGGACCGGGCACCGTTCCGTTGTTTTTCGACCGGTTGTACGGGCTGGTCTTCTTCGACTACGGGAACGCGTATTTCGGAGCCATCGATCTCGGCACCTTTCGAAAGGGCACGGGGATCGAGCTTCTGATGGACTTCACCCTCGGCTACTCGGAGCCACTTTCACTTCGGATGGGTTTCGCGTACGGCTTCGACGCAGGCGGTGGCGCCACCTTCTACGTGAGCTTTGGTACGCCCTTTTGATCGAGCGTCGTCAAACCTCGAGAATGTCGGCTTCCTTCTTGCTGACGATCTCGTCGACTTTGTTGGTCCCGGTCTTGACGATCTCCTCGAGCTCCTTCCGGGCACGCTCGGCGTCGTCTTCACCGACCTCGCCCTCTTTTTGAAGGCTGTCGATCATGTCTTTGGCGTCATGGCGAGCCTTGCGAATCGCGACCTTGCACTCTTCGCCGGACTTGCGCGCGACCTTGACCAAGTCGCGACGTCGTTCCTCGGTCAAGGGCGGCATGGGAATGCGAATCAGCTCTCCGTCGTTGGACGGATTGAGCCCGAGCTGAGCCTCCATGATGGCCTTCTCGATGGGTTGCATCTGGCTGCGGTCGAATGGCTTGAGCACGATCAGCCTGGCTTCGGGGACGGAGATGGAGGCGAGCTGTTTGAGCGGCGTGGGCGTGCCGTAGTAGTCGACACGAACTCCGTCGAGGATCGCCGGATTCGCGCGCCCAGCCCGAATCCTCGCGAGGTCGCGCTTCAGCGACTCGTGTGCCTTCTCGATGGACGAATTCAACTCTTCCAGTGTCTCAGCAAGCATCGGTTCCTCGATTCGGTCGGAAGTCAGCCCTCCGCCGTCACTAGGCTACCGACGTCCTCGCCCATGACAACCCGTTTAATGTTGCCCGGCTGACCCAGCTTGAAAACGCGAATGGGCAAGTCGTTGTCGCGGCAAAGCGCGACGGCGGTGGCATCCATGACGCCGACGCGTTCCATCAAAAACCGGTCGTAGCTGAGCCGACGGACCATTTTGGCATCGGAATGCTTCGTCGGATCTTTGTCGTAGATGCCCTCGACCTTGGTCGCCTTGCAGAGGGCGTCCGCATGAATCTCCATCGCCCGCAGGGCCGCGGCCGTATCGGTGGAGAAGTACGGATTGCCCGTCCCCGCCACGAAGATCACGACGCGGCCTTTTTCGAGGTGTCGCACGGCGCGCCGCCGGATGTACGGCTCGCACACCGCCTTCACTTCGAGCGCGCTCATGACCCGCGTATGCACGTTCGCCTTCTCGAGAGCGTCTTGCAATGCGATCCCGTTGATCACGGTCGCCAGCATCCCCATGTGGTCCGCGGCCGTGCGGTCCATCCCGCTGGCACTGCCCTTGAGGCCGCGAAAGATGTTGCCGCCGCCGATCACGATGCCGATCTGGCAACCGCTCGCGTGTACCTCGGCGAGCTCCTCGCTGATGGCTTTCAAAGTCGGAGGGTCGATGCTCCCGCCGCTCGGGCCGCCGGAAAGCGCCTCGCCCGACAGCTTCAGCAGCACCCTGGTGAGCTTCGCCCCGACCGCCATGACTCAAGAGCCTTTTAGCGCCTCAGTCACCTCTGCCGCCAGGTCTGATTTCTTTTTTTCGATCCCTTCGCCGAGCTCGTAGCGGGTGAAGCGCCGAACGCTGATTTTCTCGCCGATTTTGGCGCTCAGCTCGTCCATGCGCTGTCGAATCGTCTTTTCGTCGCCCATGATCGACTGCTGATCGAGCAAACAGACGTCTTTCTTCCATTTGGCGAGCTTGCCCTCGACGATCTTCTCGACTGCAGCGGCCGGCTTCTCTTTGCCGGTCGCTTTGGCTTCCTCTTCGATCTGACCTCGAAAAATCGCCGTCTGGGCGAGGAGCTCGTTCTCCGGAATGTCGTCCTCGCTCACGAACAGCGGCGCCTCGGCGGCGATCTGCATTGCGGTTTCCTCGACGAACTGCCGGAAGTCCTCGTTCCGGGCCACGAAATCGGTCTGGCAGTTCACCTCGACCAAGACGCCGACCTTGCCCGCGCCATGGATGTAGGCATGGACCAAGCCGTCGCCCGCGATGGCGCCCGCCTTCTTGGCAACCTTGCTGAGACCCTTCTTTTGAATGATCTCGATTGCCTTTTCCTCGTCTCCATCGGTCTCGCGGAGGGCATCGCGACACGCCATCATGCCGGCGCCGGTGCGTTCACGAAGGGACTTGACCATCGATGCGGTGATTTCAGCCATCATTCCGTTCCTTCCGGAGCTGCAGGTGCGGAAGCTCGCTTGCGGGCGAATTCGACCTGGACCCCCTCGCCAGCGGCTTCGGGCGCCGGTGCGCCTTCGTGCTGGAGGAACTCACGGTGCCGTTGGCTTCCCTCGATGCACGCATCGGCGATGCGCGACGTGATGAGCTTGATCGAGCGAATCGCATCGTCGTTGCCGGGAATGACGAAGTCGATCAGGTCGGGGTCGCAGTTGGTGTCGGTGAGCGCGACGATCGGAATGTGGAGCTTGCGCGCCTCGCTGACGGCAATGTGCTCGTTTTGCGGGTCGACGACGTAGAGAACGGCCGGAAGGCTGTTCATCATCTTGATGCCACCGAGGTACTTTTCGAGCTTTTCGGCCTCACGGCGCAGCGAGAGCGCTTCCTTCTTGCGAAGGGCATTGATGGTGCCGTCTTCGATCTGCTGCTCGAGATCCCGGAGACGCTCGATGCCACCCTTCATGGTGCGAAAATTCGTGAGCGTGCCGCCCAGCCAGCGCCCCGTCACGAAAAACTGCCCCGCGCGCGCGGCCTCCTCGCGAACCACCTCGGCGGCTTGACGCTTGGTGCCGACGAAGAGCACGTGGCCCCCTCGGGACACGGAGTCAGCCACGAAGTTGAAGGCCCGCTTGAAAAGCTCGGCCGTCTGATCGAGGTCGATGATGTGAATGCCGTTGCGAGCACCGTAGATGTACGGGCGCATGCGTGGGTTCCAGCGCTTGGTCTGATGACCAAAATGCACGCCGGCGTCGATGAGGGCCCGAAGGCCGATTGGAAAGTCGCCCGAAGCGACTTCGGGACCGCCCAGGGCCGCCAACTCCGGCGCCTCTTGGACTTCGTGGGTAGGTTCCGCCATGGCTCGTTTCTCCTTTCGGTTGCGCTGCCATCCCCCCAGACGAACAACCCAATCGGGCACCGGAACGTCTGATCGAGCCGGGAGATGTGAGTGATTTCGGAGCCGAAGCGGCATCCGGCTTCCGGAGAAGCGGGCGGCTTATACCACGGCGCACGAGAGGCGCCACTCGAGGGAGCGGCTTCGGCCAGGACCGAAGGCGAGCGCCTCGATGCCAGAATCGTCCTAGGTTGATTCCTTGCCGAATTCCGACCAGATGGGTTGGCGGTCGTCTTCGGGGTCCTCGGCTCCGAGCGCGGCGGCCGCCGCGACGATCCGCGCCGTGGCTTCGAGCCCTTGCTGCAGATGGGGAGCCCAAGGAGGGTCGTCCGAGCGCGCCGCGCCGGCACGCGCCAACTCGACCGCGGGGTCCTCAGCCGGGCCAAGCGGATCCATCGGAAGCGCGTCGTAGTAGCTGCGAAAATCCGTCGTCGGAGCCAGGACCCCTCGCAAGCCGTACCGACCGGTCAGCCAAGCCTGGAGCCGAAGACATGCATGCTCGCGGCCGACGTCGCGCTCGCTCTCGTTGTCGAGGCCGAAGTCGGCCATCCGAAGGCTCTGTGGGCCTTCGACGAGCGAGTGGCAGAGCTCGTGCACGATCATCTGGGCCAAGCAATCGTCTGGATCGAGTGTGGAAGGGTTCCCTATGGTCATCGCGCCGGCACCATCCGTCGAGGCATAAACCTCGCTCGAGCGCTCGACCCTCAGGCCGATGCGCTTGGCGACCGTCAGCCAGACGGCGTCGAGAGGATCGAGGTAGATGTGCCGCGGCTGTCTCTCCACGTCAAAGCAACTTGTGAAAACGGTAGAAGAAGTCGTCTAGCACCCGCGCCGGAAGAGGGCGATTCCTCCACTCCGGCAGGGACACCGGCTTGGTGTTGGCGAGATCTTCGGCGAAGCGCCGCTCCATCGCCCCAGCAATCGCCGAGTCTTCGATGGCCGCCGTCACTTCGAGGTTGAAGCGAAACGATCGAGAATCGAGGTTGTATGTTCCGATCGTGCACCAACGCCCATCGATGACGGCGGTCTTGGCGTGGAGCATCGAGCCCTGCCACTCGTAGAGCTGGATTCCAGCTTCGAGCAGACGGCCGTAGAGCTTGCGCGCGGCGTGCCAAACGGCGGTCACGTCACTTCGGCCCGGCACGATGACGCGAACGTCGGCGCCGCGTGCGGCGGCACGGGCAAGCGCCCGAACGATGCGTCCGTCGGGAACGAAGTAGCTGTTGGTGATGCACACCGATCGCCGAGCTCGCTCGATTTGGCGAAGATACTCGTAGCGAATCGCACGGCGCTCCCCAGGATAGTGGTTGGCGAGCACCAAAACGCGGCTGCCCCCACCGCCTTCCTCGGCACCCCCGGGCAGAAAGCGGGGGCCTGCCGCAGCCGCGGGATCGACCATGAGGCGCCACCCATGGTCGAAGATGCGGCGCATCTGATCGACCGCGGGCCCTTCGATCCGCACGGTGTCGTCACGCCACCCGCCGCCGCCGGACTCGACCGGAGCCCATTCGTCTCCCAAGTTGACCCCCCCGGTAAAGCCGATCTGTCGGTCGACGACGAGCAACTTGCGATGGTTGCGGTGATTGACCAGGCCCACGCGGAACCGGGCACGCCAGGGGGCGATGGGATTGAACTCCTCGACCTCGCAGCCCGCTGCACGCATGTCGGCGAACATGCGCTGGTCGGTCTCGATGCTGCCCACCGCATCGTAGATGACCCGCACGCGAATGCCCTCGCGTGCTCTGCTCATCAATGCCTCGGCAAACTGACGGCCCGTTTGGTCGGACCCGAACCAGTACATCTCGAGGAGGATCTCGCGCTCGGCGTCTTCGATCGCTTCGAGCATGGCAGGAAGCGCCTGCGCGCCATCATGGAGGAGTGTCACGTGATTGCCCGAAACCGAGGCTTCGAACCCCGCGGCTCGCGCGAAGAATTTGCGCCAAGGTTTCAAAACCGTTCGCGGGGAGCTGGGCTTCACGACTTCTCGATCTCTTATGCTATCGTCCGATCGAACGAAAGCCTACCCCATCCGGGGATGATTCGAGGAAGGGGAGAAGACTCATGAAACATGCGAGTTGGCTGATCATCGGATTGCTGATCCTCGGGAGCCGCGCATCGGCCCAAGAAGAGGTGGGGACCGTATACGACTCGGAGCCGAGCGCCGAGCCTGCTCCGACCTCGGCCGCGGCCCAGCCGGCGGCCGCGCCCGCAAAGGAAGAAGACGACAGGAGCCCCTACTACAAGAAGGTGAAGGGCTGGCTGTGGATCGAAGCGACCTTGGGTGTCTCTTCGTACGACCCAGACAAGTTCGGGAGCATCGACTTTGGAAGCTTCGGCAATGCACCGAAAACCACGGGTCCCGAATACGGCTTCGCCGTGGGCACCGCCTTCGGAGGCCCCTTCTTTCTCGGCTTCTATTGGAGGCAAGCCAACTTCAGTGATGGCGCGATCGACGGCTCGGGTTACAAGCTTCGAAAGCTCGGCCTCGACATGCAGGGGAACCTGCGCTTCATCCCGTACGTCCACCCGATCTTCCGTCTCGACATTGGCTACGCGACCATGGTCGATGGAAACCCCTTTGGTCTCAGCAATCCCAACATCGACGGAGTGACCTTCGCGCTCGGTGTCGGCGTGCGGATCCCGATCGTACGATGGGTGTCTTTCGCCGCGACCTTCGATTGGAACTGGATCGGGTTGGCAGTCCGATCCACCGAGGGGTCCGCGTGGATGTCGGGGCAACAGCTCGGCGGGACGTTCGCGCTCACCTTTCACTTCATCGGAGTGCGACGAGACTAGCGTTGGCTCGCCTCGTGGACGTGGTCCACGAGCGCACGCGCCTGATCGACCTTCGCCTGGGGCATGATCCCGTGTCCCAGATTGAAGATGTGACCAGGCCGGCCACCGGCACTGCCGAGTACCTCGGAAGCGCGCATCTTCAGCACCTCGCGTGATGCGAGAAGCGCCGCCGGATCCATGTTGCCCTGCAAGGCGACGCCGTCTCCGAGCATGGTCCACGCGTCGTCGATCGAGATCCGCCAGTCGATTCCGATCACGTCCCCGCCCGCTTCCTTCATCGCGGGATAGAGGGCCGGATTGCCCGTGCCGAAATGAATGGCCGGCGTGTCCTTCGGAAGCGCGTCGAAAATCGCTCGCGTGTGCGGCAAGACGTAGCGCCGATAGTCTTCGGCTGAAAGGCAACCGATCCAGCTGTCGAAGAGCTGAACGGCCTGGGCGCCTGCGTCGATTTGAGCCTTCAAGTAATCGGCGACCGCCTGGGAGAGTCGCGTCATGAACGCGTTCCACAAGCCCTCGTCGCCGTACATCAGCTTCTTGGTTTCGTAGTAGTCCTTCGAGCCTCCGCCCTCGATCGCGTACGAAGCCAAGGTGAATGGCGCGCCCGCGAAGCCGATGAGCGGAACGGAAAGCTCTTTGCGCGTGGTCCGAATGGCCTCCATCACGTAGTGCAAGGAGCCGGGCGCATCGATCCGTTCCGGGATGCGGTCCACCTGCGCCGCCTCGCGGATCGGATTCATGATTCGCGGCCCGCGATCGTCCGTGAACTCGAATCCAATCTGCAACGGCTCGAGAATCAGCAAGATGTCGGCAAAGATGATGCCGGCGTCGACGCCGAGCTGATCGACGGCGCGGACCGTCACCTCGCAGGCGAGCTCGGGCGTCTTGCAAAGCTCGATGAAGCTCACTCGCTCACGCAACGCGCGATACTCGGGTTGGTATCGACCCGCCTGACGCATGATCCAAATCGGCGTGTACGGCGTCGGCTCTCGGCGGCAAGCCTGAAGGAAAACACTCATCGGCGGCTTTGTAGCGCAGAAGACGTCACATTGCGATCGGAGGATCGGTGCGAGCGTTTTTCACGATTGCACGTGCTTCCGAGACCAAGAATATGGACCCTGCGACGACCACGAGGCCTTCAGGGCCCGCGGCGCGCTTGGCGCGGGCGATGGCATCGCGCACGCTCCGCCCGACGGAGCCGTCCCGGATTTTGGCGAGACGCTCGGGCCGCTCAGAACGATGGATCGCCGGGGCAGCGTAGACACGGCGGTCGACCAACCCATCGAACGCAGCGAGCATTCTTCGATGGTCCTTGTCGCGCATCGCTCCGAACAGCAACACGACCCTGCCGGGGAACGCGAGCTCCTCGAGGTGAAACGCGAGCGTCTCGCAGCCGGCTGCGTTGTGTGCCGCATCGAACAGGAAACGGGGCCGGCCGCCGATCCACTCGAGGCGACCCGGCCATTTGGTACGAGCGAGGCCCCGACGAATCTGTGCGTCGGAAACTGGGAATCCACGTTCTCCGAGATCCAACAACGCCGCGATGGCGCAGGCCGCATTGTCGCCTTGATAGCTGCCTCGTAGACCGAGGCGCAGATCCGTCCATTCTCGCTCGCCGACTCGGACGTTCAGCCGACCGTCTTGCAGGCGGCCGCTGAAGTCACGATCGATCCACCGAACGGGCGCGCCGACCTCGCGTGCCTTCTTCGCGATCGCGCGGCGGACGCTCTTGCCACGAGCGCCAACCGAGCAGGGAATGCCCGGCTTGAGGATCCCAGCCTTCTCGGCTGCGATCTTGGCGAGCGTATCGCCGAGAATGCGCTGATGCTCGAGCCCGATGCTGGTGATGACACAAGCCTCTGGCGTCACGATGTTCGTCGAGTCGAGCCGACCCCCGAGGCCCACCTCGAGAACGACGATGTCGCAGCGAGCGTCACGGAAGGCCTCGATGGCCAGCAGAGTCGTGCACTCGAAGAAAGTGAGCGGCGGCAAGCGGGTATCCGTGCGAAGGCTCTGGATGCGATCGACCGCTTCGCGCTCGGAAATGGGCCTTCCGTCGATGCGGACCCGCTCGACGTAGCGCTGCAGATGTGGAGAGGAAAAAAAGCCAGTTCGATAGCCCGCCGCGCGCAAGGTGGAGTCGAGCATCGCCGCGACGCTGCCCTTTCCGTTGGTGCCCGCGACGTGCACGTAGCGCAGCTCGCGCTCGGGATGCCCGCGAAGCGCGGCCGCGGTCATGGTCCGTTCGAGCCCCAGCTTGATCCCGCGAGACTCGAGGCCATAGAGCCACCGAAGCGCTTCCTGGTACCGAGTCACGCTGCAAGATACTCGACCATGCGCGCGATGGTCCGCCGCATGTCTCGACGCGTGGAGATGATGTCGATCATTCCGTGCTCCAAGAGAAACTCCGCCCTCTGAAACCCTTCGGGAAGCTTTTCGCGGATTGTGTCCTCGATGACTCGTGGGCCGGCGAAGCCAATGAGCGCTCCGGGCTCGGCGATGTTCACGTCGCCTTGCAAGGCAAAGCTAGCCGCGACGCCGCCCGTGGTCGGATTGAGCAGGACACTGATGAACGGCACGCCAGCCTCTCGCAGCCGTCCGCGGGCTGCCACGGTCTTCGCCATCTGCATCAAGGAGAGCGATCCTTCCTGCATGCGAGCGCCCCCAGAGCATGAAAGCAACACCACCGGCTGTCGCTGCTCGAGGCCCCGCTCCATCAACCGAGTGACGACCTCACCCACCACGGAGCCCATCGACCCGCCCATGAAGCGAAAGACGAACAGCCCGAGCTGAACTGCACGCCCCTCGATGTGCGCGGCGCCAGCCAAGATGGCGTCGTTGACTCCGGTCGCTCGTCGCGCGGCCTCGATGCGTTCGGGATAGGCCTTCGAATCGACGAAGCCGAGTGGGTCGTTCGCGACGAGCTCGGTGTCGTGGGCGACCCAGGTTCCTTCGTCCGCTAGAAGCTCGATCCATCCCTCCGCAGGGAGGTGAAAATGAAACCCACATGCCGGGCAGACTTCGTGGTTGCGCTCGAAGTCGTGTTTTTTGATCGCATCACCACAAACGTCGCACTTGCGAAAGAGCCCCTGGCCGAGAGTTTTCTTCTCGGAAGCGTCGACGCCGGCTTTGGTCTTGGCGAAGTCCGCCACGCCCCGGGAAGTAGCATGAAGCTCGGCTCGGAGCGACTCTTGCGCGCGGGAACCCGAGGCTCAGCGCGGCTCCCGCGCCACGATGACCGAGAGGTGCCGACCCGTGCGACCCGCGTCTCGCCGGTGCGAGAAAAAGAGCTCGGCTTCCTCGTGTGTGCAGCCGCCCACATCGTCGATGGCGGCCCTCGGAATGCCGGCGTCGTGGAGCTGCAGGCCGATGAGCGCTGCCAAATCGCCATGAGGCTTGCCCTTTCCGCGCTCGACGACCTCCCGGCCCCCCGCGGCGAGCTCGAGCTCGGCGGCAACGTCCTCTCCGATCTCGAAGGCACCGACCCGGATGTGCGGACCGATGGCGACGACGAGCTCGGCCGCCGGATGTTTCAACCACGCCACGGCCCGAGCGACGATTCCGGCGACGGCGCCGCGCCATCCTGCGTGCACGGCTGCAACGTCTCCACTCGACGGATGCGCGATGAGGATCGGGACGCAATCCGCGGTCCGCGCGGCCACCGCGAGGCCCGGCTCGCGAACGATCAGGGCATCCCCTTCGAGATTCGCAGTCTCGGCCGGGTCGTCGCGCGAGCCTACCTCGCGCGGATGATCACCGTGAACCTGGCGTTGCTCGAACAGCCGTTCGAGCGAGACGCCGAGGGCCGCGGCAAGGCGGGATCGGTTTTCACGCACGGCTGCGTCGTGGTCTCCCAGATGGAACCCCAGGTTGAGGGAGTCGAAAGGCGGCTGGCTCACGCCCCCGATCCGGGTCGCGAAACCGTGCCGGAATCCATGTCGATCGAGCAGGTCCGAACGTAGTAGATGCACAGTGGCCATGTAGCACGGCGTCGTTGCACGAGCCGATGCTCCACGCTAAGGAGCCTGATCCCCAAGCCCGGGCATGGAGTTGGCTTGTGCATCGATTTCCCTCGGCGGAGTGGGCCTCGGCCTACCAAGTGGCGCTGAACAACAACCCCGCGTACCGAGATTCCGGCAAGTGCTGGACGTTTGGTTCGGTGGGGATGGTGGTGCTCGGTGATCCGGCGCTCGGACTTCCCGCGGATAGCGGTGTCGTCTTGGACGTACATGCAGGCGAGTGCCGGGCCGCACGCTTCATCGAAGGAATCGAACGAACCGCTGCCCAGTTCATTTTCGTCGCCCCCTATGCGCATTGGCAGGAAGTCATCGAGGGAAAGCTCGATCCGATCAAGGGGCTGATGGAGGGCAAGCTCAAGCTCGTGCGTGGGGACCTGCCGACCATCGTGCGCTTCGTGGAAGCTGCCAGGCAACTGGTGGTGAGCGCGAGCAAGATCCCGACTACGTTCTTGTGAGCCGATCTGCGCGCTGGTTCTGGCGGAGCACGCCGACACGCTGGGCCTCGAGAACGTGGCCTACATGAAAGCCCTCGAAATCGCCGACCCGAGTGGCGAAAATTCGTTGGAGCTCGCGCTACCCCACATGGGTCTTTGACCCGTGGGGTGGGGATGATGGGCCGACATTCCGAGTTTGAGCCGACGTTGGCTGCCGCCTTGACACAAGCCGCCGCTTGATTACTTTCCGCCCCCTGCACCACTGCGGAAGTGGCGGAACTGGCAGACGCGCTAGACTAAGGATCTAGTGGGGTAAAACCCGTGGAGGTTCGAGTCCTCTCTTCCGCACTGCACGCCGCCTTCGGGCGGCGTTCGTGCTTCGAAAGGCCTCTCACCTACGGTGTGCTCGGCCCCGTGGCACAGGCACCGTGGCGCGGCCGGCACGCGCCGAACGCCCTCGCCTGCGGGGATGCTCGAGTGCCAGATGCCGCCGCTGCATGAGATATGCTGAGGCAGCATCTCCTATCGAAGAGAGCTTGCAGCGACGTCTTCTTGGGGCCGACTTCGTCCCACGATCGGTACGGTTCTCTTTGCTTGGTTTTCTTTCTTGCCCGGAATGCTACTTTAGACTGATGCTCCAGCGGCTCACCAGCAGGCGCGCTGTGCTTCTCGTGTTTGTGTTCGTCTCGTGTGGCGACAGCGGCACGGCGACGCCGGAGGTCATCGCCGAGGCAACCCAGAACATGCTGTGTGTGACCGCGGGCGGCTCCAGCCTCGCGCATGTCGAGGCGTCCTCGGACGAGCTGGAGCCGGCTTTGGTTTTCCGCGACACGGAAGACGGACTCACGTTCAATCCGCCCTGGTCGGGAGACGCAAGAGGCGAGCGGGACGGGCTACGCTGCTACTCGCTCTGGAACCTGGATCCGATCCCGGATGAGCTGATGGTCAATGTCGGTGTGGGCGCGGTGAGCATTGATCTGGCCGTTCCCCTCGAAGGATCGGACCTCTCCTTGTTCGGGGCACCCCTGGAGTGCACGACGCTCAGCGAATGGGAATACGACGGCGGCAACAGGTTCGGCCCAGCAACCGTGCAAGTCCGGGAGATGCACGGTTCTATCGAGGCGCCGCCAGGGACACGCTACACCTTGACCAAGTGCGACGAATACAGCGTCTCGAACGGCGAAGTGCTCGTGCCAGGTTGCCGGTCTTGGCCCTCCGAAATGAACGAATCCGGAAGGGTCGGATTGCTCTGCTCGCAGGAAAGAACCAGACCGGATGGCCGCATTGAGGGTACCGGGAAAGCATTCTACGTTCGCTTCGACGAGTGACAAGCCCGTCGGGGCCGCTGCTTCGGTGTCGTCTCTTCGCACATGAGTCGCCTCGTTTGATGCAAACGCCATAGCCGAACGAGGGAAGCCTGGGTCGCTGTGCGACGCGCCCCGTGAGGTCGCTTTGGTGTTTCGAGACTTAGAACAAAGATCGCAAGCTCCATTGCGCGGCGAATGGCAAACTCGGGTGTGACCTGGAGCGGACGAGGTTTGGTGGACACTGAATCAGTCCGGCTTTTCGGCCCCAAGCTTCCCGCGTCTCACCGAGTACACCGTCTCCGCGACGGACGCATCTTCGCTCCGACTTCAGCTTTCGAGACGGTCGCGATCGATGATGAGCGACCGCATGGTTTGAAGCAGCTCCTCGGGTGAGCTGTGTTCCGACTTTGCTCGAGGGCTCTCCGAGCGGTCGGTCAACCTCGGCCAAAGCGTGTCGCGTATGGGTTCTGGCAGCACATTGTGTAGATACTCTAGGGAGGTCCCTCGAAGATTTTCGTTGTGGCTCGATAGCGCCCGCAGGGACAGGACGATGGCATCCCCATCGAGTGCAAGGCTGAGCAGCGTGAACACGTGCTGTAGGTTCCGGTCGTCGCGGGACTCGAGAAGGGCGTCGATCTCGCTTTGTTGCTCGGCGGCAACCTCGTCTCGAAGCCGACGGTGTTGCCACTCGTGTTCCTCCGCTGCCATGTCCAGTTCGACTGCAGCCATGATGCGTGCACGTGGAAGCTCGATGTCCGGATTCGACTTCCGAAGCTCTGCTAGCGCGTGCCCACATCGATAGCGCACGTCAAACTCATCGTCCTTAAGGCCCTCGAGAAGCCCCTGAACGGCGCGCGGGTCCTTTTGCTTCCGAAGCAGGCGAGGTACGCGGCGGCGGACGGCCACTGGAGCGTCTGGGCGGAGCAGGGCATCGACCAGCTGGCCGGTAATCCGCGGTGCCATGCGCTCGAGGGCTGCATATGCAACCCGTGCGTGAGTATCGTTTCCGAGCAGCTCGATCACGTGTGAAGCGAAGTGTGGGCTCAGCGATGGATCGAGCAGTGCGCTGGTCACGCGTTGCGGATCATCCGACAGAAGGTTCCAGAGTTGATCGACCACGGCGCCTTGATTCGAGGGCTTCTCCTGAGTGCTTTGCATCTCCTGCGCGCGCGCGAGGATCTTGGCCCGATCGAGCGCTCCTGATGTGCGTGCGAGCGTGTGGAGCGTGGTCGCGTCGACGATGTCATCCGAATGCAAGACGATCGAGCCTTCGCGCAGGCTCGACGCGAGCTCGCGCACATAGCCGTCGTGTAACTTGCGGATCATCCACACTGAACCGGAGGCCACTACCGTTGCGACGATCATGACCCACGTTGTCGCCGCCTCAGGCGTGGCCGCGACCGCCACGATCCCCATTGCGATGAGGCTCCCGAGCCCGTATCCAATACGATTGCACGCGATGTCGATGAGTGCTTTGGTCGCGCGCTTCTTGAGCGGCGGGATCGGTGTGTAGAGAAGCTCGTACCCAGAACGGAAGAGGGAGCTCGACAGCACGGTCTGAGTTCCTCGGGCCAGTGCGGCGGTCCACAATCTAGTCCAGACCGCCGAGATTCCGCCGTTTAGGGCGACAGCCAGCGGGAGCACGGCCATCGTTCCACCGAGCCCCACCTTGCGAAGTAGCGGTTTGGCGACGGCGGCTTGCATCGCGAAGGTAAGGAGCGACGTGACCGTGTAAAAGGCGGCGAAGAACGAAAGGAGACCCGCCGAATCGAGGTACTTGGCGTCGGCCTCTGCTTTCATTCCGTAGTCGACCAACACGCCGACGGCGCCGAGCAACACGATAGTTGCTGCGATCTGCCGGAGGTAGCGGTCTTCCGCGAGCGTCTTGACCCCGTGGCGAGCCTGGCCCTCCGATGTTCCTTTGGGCTGGGTGGGCCCGCGAATATTCCAAATGCCCATTGCGACCAAGATGCTGAGCGAGCCAAGCGCATGGAGCACGACGCCAAGCTTGAGCAGGTCAGACATGTAGACGGCAACGACACCACCCAAGACCCCGCCGAGGGCTCCTCCTGTGCCCACGCGTGCGACGACCGTCTTCGCGTACATGGGGTCGAAGCGCTCGTTGACGACCGAGGAGAATGCGCTGATCACCAGGGCCCCGACGATGCTGACGTGCAGGTAGGTCGCCACGGCGACTTCCTTGGGCGCTACCTCCAGGGTCGCGCCCTCCAGCAGGAAGAGCGCTCCGTTGATCAACGTGAGGACTACCGCAGTGTGTCGGGGGCCCAGCGTCGGCATTGCTCGACTCACGAGGACAGCTGCGCCGAGCGACAAGACGGCGGCCGCCAGCATCACGCGCGGCAGATCGACGGCGTGATACTCCGTCAGGAACACCGTATCGCGAACCGCGCGGCCTGCAATGAGCTGTGCGACCATCGGGATCGACGTGAGGACGGCGATCCAAGCCGCGCGTTCGCGCGCTTGCTCCATTGGCGAAGCTTAGCTGACTTCGACCAACCCGTGCCGAGTACTTTCGGCACGAGCTCCCTTTAGAGACGGGCCATTGCGCTACCCACTAGAACGTGGACCTAGGCGCCCTTCCCTCTGGTGTCCTTATGGGTCCAAGACAAGAAGCGCTATCGGTTGATCTCGTCTCGAGACTCCAGGTCAGCGCCGTCATAGCGCTGCAGTAGCTCGTCCCATTCCACCTCGACCGTGCCTCCGTGGCCTTGGTATCGGTCGCGGAAGCCGGTGAGGAGCTCGAGGCATGCATGGTCCACGTGGCTCACGTTGGCCACGTGCAGGTGGACCTCCTGGCCTGGGGGGACCGACTCGAGCATCTGCGCGAGCTTGGGCAAACGCAGAAAGGTCGCCGCACCTCGGATCGTGATGTCGTGCCGCTCGCCGCTCCGTGACGCTTCGATACGGAGCCGGGATAGACCGAGAAGCAAGCGCGCTGCCGCGAACCCCCACCCGATGAGCACGCCGCTCAGCAGGTCGATCGCGACGACCCCCGCGACTGTGATGCCGTAGACCAGGAACTCACCCCGATTGCGAGCCCATAGCTCGCGGACTGCTGCGGGGTTCACGAGCTTGTAGCCGATGTAAACGAGGATGGCGGCCAGAGCGGCGGTGGGGATGAGCTCGAGCAACTGCGGTGCCGCCACGATGAGCGCGAGGAGCCAGATGCCGTGCAAGATGGCCGAGGCTCGCGTCTTGGCGCCGGCGTCCACGTTTGCGGAGCTTCGCACGATGACGCCCGTCATGGGCAACGCTCCGAGGATGCCGCAGAGCATGTTGCCGACACCCCAAGTTCAAACCTTCCCAGGTTGAAGTTGCAAGGGCCTCCTTGGGTGGCAGCGAATTCTTCACACCGCACTGCGACCAGCTATGCGATCGTCCTCAGATTGCCCGTGGAGCTAGGAAAGCAGCGTTCGAATACCTTCGTTGAGAGCCGAAGAAGCACCCCCAAGGCCCGCGCACGCGCACGACTCCCAAGATGGGGTGCGGCTCAGACCGGTAGGCGGCCTTCTCTAGGTCAGTGCCTGAGCCCCGCCGTAACGCACCACCCACCAGGTGCCGAGCGGAAACTCGACACGCGGGTTGCCCTGACGCCACACCGCGTACGCTTCGCGATACGCCCTTCGAAATGCTCGAAGTCCTTTCAGAACCTCGAGCCACTTCGTCCGCGTCAGGGCCGAGAACGTCGGGCTGAGGCCGAAGCGAGATGTGCGCTTCTTGGGCTGGTCAGTGACGCGCGTCTTTCGAACCCGGGCTTCTCCAAGATAGCCCTTGCCGTCGCGCCGATGAGCCCCCCGCAGCACACGAAGGCGGCTCCGAACCAACTGGTCGAGCGCATCGAGGTACGCTTGCTTGTGCGCAAAGCCCGGCGGCACCGTCCAGTGGAGCCTTGCCGTCTTCGGTGCGCTGTCTTTGAACCACACCGGAGGCCGTTTGGCCTCGAGCGTGCCCCGCGCAAGCACAGCACACGTGCTGAGCACTCCGGGCCAACAGCGCGGCGCAGATACGAGCCTCGCGCTCACAGGATTGAGAATCGTGTAGGCGACCTTGTCGAGGATTTCCGAGGCCCCGGTGAGCTCCACGGCGCTCGTCGAAACATTGGGCTCCCACACCACTTCGTCCCAACCTCGCAGCCGCTTGATGCACATCGCCAGATTGCGGTGCAGGCTCATCAAGAAGTCGGGGAGCACGCCGCGTACGTCGGTCATGACCAGGTGATGATGGTTGCTCATCACACCGAGCGCATGGACCTCCACACCGTGCTTTTTGGCTGCACTGGCGAGGCAGTAGACGAATATCCGATTGAGCAGCGGGTCAGGACGGAGGAGGAACCGTCGGCCCATGCACCGACGGGTTACTAGGTAGGTCGTGTTCGGGAGCACCCGTCTGGGAAGCGTCATGCCTCCTATTCGGTCGCAGCCTCAGCAAGTTTCCTTCTTTTCAACCT
>CAZBWQ010000054.1:25357-27018 GCA_964495565.1 uncultured Sandaracinaceae bacterium
CAACCTGGGAAGGTTCTTAGGAAGGTTTTTAGAGCGACCGTCTCGACCGCTATTCGCCTTGGCCGAGCGAATAGCCTCGTTCGCCATCGAACGTGTAGAGGTGCTCGGTTTTGATGACCTCCAATCCTGCTTCGTGGATCGCACCGAGAAGCTCGAGCACCTGATGGAAGCTCACTCCCTGTTCGATCCCTGCGCTCGGCACGAACCTACATCGCCAGTGGTCCGTGCAGAAGGTCTCGGGCAAGCCCTCGGGATAAACCTTCACCCCCCGGTTGGTGATCATCTTCAGGCGCCAATCGGAGGGGATGGCCGCTTCGAGCGAGCTGCCGATGATCTCGGGCCTTCGGTCGCTCTCGCTCCAGTCGATGAACACGTCGACGCCGACCAGCCGTTTGCTCGTGGGCGTCGTGGCTTTCGTCGCCACGCGGATGCCACCTTCCCGGTACTGGACGGGCACGAGTCGCTTGGGCCGCTCACCGAGACGCTCGATGATCGCCGCCGTGAACGCTTCGGTGCCGACCTCCCGCTTGCTCAGTTGGGCGCGGTAGATGTCCGCCGTGTGGATTCCACTCTCGAGCGTGCTCAGCCAGGCATTCTTGATGGTCTCTGCGACCTCGGCCTGACCGATGTGAACGAGCATCTGCGTGGCGGCGACGAGAAGCCCGGATGGATTCGCCACGTTTCGGCCCGCGATGTCCGGCGCCGACCCGTGAACCGCTTCGAACATCGCCACGTCATCGCCGATGTTCGCGGAGCCCGCGAGACCTACCGAGCCGGCAACCTGGGACGCGATGTCCGACAGAATGTCTCCGTAGAGGTTCAGGGTCACGATCACGTCGAACCGTTCCGGCTGCGCAGCGACGCGCGCGGCACCGATGTCGATGATCTGATGGTTGCTTTCGATGTCCGGATACTCCGCCGCCACCTCGTCGAACACACGATGGAAGAGTCCATCGGTGATCTTCATGATGTTGTCCTTGGTCATGCAAGTGACCTGTCGGCGCCCGTAGGCGCGTGCGTATTCGAACGCGTAGCGGACGATCCGCTCGGTGCCAGGGCGGGTGATCAACTTCAGAACCTGCGTGACTTCTGGGGTTTGTCGATGTTCGATCCCTGCATAGAGGTCCTCTTCATTTTCGCGAATGATCACCAGGTTCATGCCCGGGTGCGAGGAGGCGACGAACGGCGCGTACGACTTGGTCGGTCGCACGTTGGCGTAGAGGTTCAACGACTTGCGAATCGTGACGTTGAGGCTCTTGTAACCACCCCCCTGGGGCGTAGTGATCGGCGCTTTGAGCAACACTCGGTTTTGGCGGATGGTGGACCAACTCTGCGGCGCAATTCCCGAGCTATGGCCCTGATGGTACATTTGCTCGCCAATCTCGATGAAGTCGTAGGTCACGCGCGCGCGTGCGGCCTCCAAGACGCGCAACGTCGCTTCCATGACCTCCGGCCCGATGCCATCACCCTTTGCAACCGTGATTTTCGTGTCCTTCATGTTGCGTCTCTGCAGGGACCCTCTGCCTTCCACGCCGGCAATCTCACCCGGGTCCAACCCTTCTTCTTGGCCTACAGCCGCCTGTCTCTTCGGTCCAATTCAATATTGCGAGCCATCTATTCTGTTGAATAGAACGATCGAGGTATGCCCGTGAGTGACCAGA
>CAZBWQ010000055.1:0-26491 GCA_964495565.1 uncultured Sandaracinaceae bacterium
CTCCACGGGCGTCGCCTTGCCGAAGTAGTTCTCTTCTCGCGTCGTCGCGAGCGAAGTGTGGCTGTCGGTGGAGCCGATCATGCCGAACTTGTAAGGATTGACGCCGAGCTTCGCCTCGTACGCGAGCCCGCGCATCAGCGCCTGGCGCGCATACTCGCGCGGGAGCATGTCCGGTTTCTTTCCGTAGAGACCGAAGTTGCCTTTGTCCCAGCGGTAATAGTCGGCGAATTCGTCGTTGGGCGACAGCGACGGATGCGTCTCGCCGTCCCCCTTGATCTGCGTGACCTCGTAAAGCGGCTCCCAGTAACTGCGTCGCTGGGCATAGCCGCGCGTGAGCCTCTTGCCGCCGAGGGTGCGATCGTCGAACATCAGCCCGTTCGAAAGGTTGCCGTTGTGGGGGATCGCGAGGACCCGTCCGCCGGACTTTCGCTCATAGTCTTTGAGCCAGTTCCAGAGATCCTCCGGATCGCTGCTGTCGTAGTTCGAGAACGGCACCAGGTCCTCGACTCGCTCCGCATCATCGCGGAACACGACGACCCTGTGCAGGTTGTTGGCGTCGAGCGAGGACGTCCATTCGAAGCCGTGCAGCGTCGTAAAGACGCCTGGATCGTAGTATTTTTCGGCAGCCTTCACGATGCGTCGCCAGATCGTCAGCGCCAGCTCATCGTCGGCGATCGGGTCCTGCCGGGCGCTCAATTTCAGACCCCACTCGCCGTAGGCCTCGAAGGGCTTGCCGGCCTTGACCAGGTCGTGCACCTTCTTGCCCCACGCATTCCGGAGCAAACGCGGGTTTGATTCCTCGATCAGTGGCGCCAGACCGAGATTCTCCGCATGATCGGCGACGACGAGGAAATCGAGCGGTCGGACGAGCCGCGCCCGCGTGCCCGCCGATGCCCGAACGACCTCGCCGCGGGCGAAGCGGTACGCCTCCTCGGGACCGAGGAAATTGCCGATCATGCCGGCGTCGGTCGAATAGGACGTGTGCAGGTGGGTGTCGCCCCACAAGACGCGATTGGGAAAGCTCTGGTAGAGATACGGCGAATATCGTCGCTGCCCGATGACGACGTCGCTGGCATCGATGCCGAGCTCTCCAGAATACTCCTGCGCTCGGACATCAACCGCTGCGGCTGACAGAGTCGTGCACAGAAACAACGCTCCGATGATCGACTTGTACCGTTCCATTCTTCCCTTGTACATCGATCGAGGCGCCCTTGCAGCTTCGCGGAAGCCGCGAATCGGCTACCGGCTGGAGCATCGTCTCTACCGGTGCGAGGGACAGGACTCGAACCTGGACATCCAAAGGACACTGGAACCTAAACGGACGCAGAGCACCCAGCTTTGTCCGAATTCATTGGAGAAAGATGCGTCAGCAGACTTCATCAGAGGCAGGGAAAAGACGCATTCGGGACAGGATGTCCCAGGTGCAAGCGACGTGGTGACGATGTCTGAGGTGCGTGCATGCGCGAGGGTGCTCGTGCAGCGCGTCGCCGAGGGGGGAGATCCCGATCGCGTCGCTGCGCGAGCTCGGTGACCTGGTGCTTCGCTCCGAGTTGGTTGCCGTCAGCCATCAGCTGCTCGAGGGACCGCCGGAGTTTGCGCTCAGGCGAGCGATGGAACTGGCGGGACTTCTTCTGGCCGAGGTGGCGCGAAGTCGACCTCACCGCGAGTCTGCCGGAAGCGCCCGAGGCGGTGCTCGAACCGGCACAAGAGCAGGAGTTCCAACGGAAGCAAAAGCGAAGACTCATCGCGGGATGGACGCTGGTGGAGTTTCCGCACTGGCATTGGTCGTCGCAGGTGGAGGCGTCTTGATCAAGAGGCGTGACGAAAAGAAGGAGCACGATAAGGCGACTCGACTGCCTCGTTTTCTGCGACATTTGTAGGCGAAAGATGCATCAGTAGACACCATCCGAGATTGAGGTGGACTCGGAATCCGCCTACCCTCGGTAGCGACGCTCATCCGAAAGGAGTGCCGATGCGCAGTCTCTTGCTCCAAGCTCTCGTGGTTCTCTTCATGACCCTGCCGGCTTGCGGCGACTCGGACTCTTCCGAGCCGACGCTGAGCCCGGAAGACATCGCACTTGGCGAGCGGCTCGAAGCGCTTGCCGATGCGTATGTCGCCGAGAGAATCGAACCGGGGGACCCGGGCCTGGCCTACGTGGTCATCGGGCCGCGCGGTGTCATCGCCGAAGGGGCCTATGGGCTCGCCAACCTCGAAGAGGGGCTTCCCGTCACCCTCGACACGCCCTTCGAGATCGGCTCGGTTGCCAAGCCGTTCACGGCCATGGCCGTCATGATCCTGGTCGAAGAGGGACGTCTCGCACTCGACGATTCGATCGTGAATGAGCTGCCCGAGGCACCTGAGGAATGGGATGGCATCACGATCGAGCAGTTGCTTCTTCACACTTCTGGGATTCGAAATCTCGAGGTCGTGCCGTTTGCGACGCGGGAAGATTGGACCAATGAAGACATCCTCTCGTGGGCGATCACCGAGCCCTTGGGGGATGGCGCGGGCGAGACGTTCAGCTACACCAACACCGGTTATGCGCTGCTCGCGCTCATCGTAGAACGCGCGTCCGACCAACCCTTCGATGTCTTCATGCAGGAGCGCATCTTCGAGCCGCTTGGGATGAACGGCACTGGGGTCGACCCCGTGTGGCCGCCGGACATCCCCGATCGGGCGGTGTCTTACATCAATGACTTGGTGATCGATGTCGATGGAGGAGGAACCGGATGGGCTGCACAGCACTCGACCATCGAGGACATGAAACGCTGGGAAGCGGAGCTTCGTGACGTCACTTTGGTCTCCCCGGAGACCCTGGCCGAGATCTACACCGCCCACGTGCCCGCACCCACCGACGTCGAAGGCAGTCGATTCTTTGCCTGCGGCTACGGGTACGGCTGGGACATTTGCGACCAGGAGAACCTGCCGCCAGAGGTGGGGCACACAGGCGAGCTCTCCACCTTCCACGCGTGGCACCGCCGCTTTCCCGAAGAAGAGATGGCCCTCGTCTTTTTCACCAACGGAAACGATTCGAACGGCAACGGGAACTGGGGCTTCGCCTTCGCAGATGAGCTCGCAGAGGCTTATTTCGAGTGAACGAGCTCGCCTCTACCGCGAATGCGGTGTCCAACCTTCGCCGTGGCATCACCCCCGTGCGCAGCCCCGTGGACGATGCAACGCATCGTCTTTACGGGGTGCGAGGGACAGGACTCGAACCTGCACATCCTAAGGACACTGGAACCTAAATCCAGCGCGTCTGCCAATTCCGCCACCCTCGCTTGCGGTGTGATTTCCGACGGGTAGCACGGGGGCAAGAGGCGGCAATGTTAGGGACGCAACGGGTAGGGTTCGCTCCGAAGGCGAATCAATCGGGGTGTCCAAGATGACTTCACTCTAGAGAGGATCGACTTCGCGCACGCGGATGCTGGCGGCATCCCGAGCGACGGTCACGTAATGCAAGTGGTTGTCGTCGATGAATGGTGGCAGAGGAAGCACCATCGCGTACGAGCGCGCGAATGGGACCCGTCTCGTGGTCGAGCGTGAAGATGGCGTCCTGTTGGTTGACTCGGAGACTTCGGAAGGAGGCGTCCGCCACCATTCTGGCCCAGGGTTCCGGTCCGGCCGATCGAGGGGGTAGGGGAGACACGGCAGCAGACAGGGCCTACGCCACATTTTGTGCATTGATTACGGACATTTAGCGCCGATTCAATGGCTGTGCCGCGGGATGGCTGAAACAATTTGGAAATCAAACCGAAATACGATTGACATTTCGGGAATTGAACGCCATATCATGTATTGAAACACTAGTTCTCGAATTCCGGAAACATAGGGCAAGTGACAGCAGTTGATGGCCCGGGGTGATCCGGCGATTCGATGACCAACACACTCATTAGGGAGGGATACATGAAGTCGATTTGGGTTTTTGCGGTAGCCGGTCTCGTGGTTGGGTTCGCGGCGATACAGGCTTCGCCGGCCTCGGCCTTCCCCCAGTGTACCCCCGACATCGTTGAGGACGGCAGCCTGATTCACGGCCAAGTCTACGACGCCAAGCCGATTCGGGAGAAGCCGCCTCGCGTCAAGGCGCTGATCCCCAAGCGGACGGTTGGTGCCAAGCTCTACATGCGCGCGGAAAAGGGAATGACGCCCGCCTATCTTCAGCGGGCCGCGGAGTGTCACGCCAAGTCGCGGACGCTGCCGTCCTACCCCAATGATCCGCTTCGCGTCGACGGCGACATCGAGTCGATCCGAGTCTACGGCGCCGGCGGCTCCTTCGTCGTAGCCGTCACCAGCGAAAATCCTGCGACCGGGCGGGAGATCTGGGAGCGAGCCAAGGCGCTGGCGACCGAGGTCGACACGGGTATGGTGAAGGCCAAGACGGGCGAAAAGAAGAGCGATCTCTGATCCCCGAGGGGCTCCGACACTTTCTGGAAACATTCTGGAAAAATCCTTTTTACTGGAAATGAAGGTCCAGCAGGGGCAAACCGGAAATGAATGTCCGGGGAGTCCACACCAGCCGACGAAACAACGAGCGTCGAAGCTCCAGCCAAGACCAATGGCTCTTGGACCTTCCTGAGCAACCATGCGCACGTCCTGGTCTGCCTCGCCCGCGACCCGGACGTGCGTTTGCGTGAGATCGCCGAGCAGGTGGGCATCACCGAACGCGGCGTGTTCCGGGTGATCACCGAGCTCGAGCAGGGTGGCATCATCCAACGCATCAAAGAGGGCCGGCGCAACCATTATCGGATCAACATTTTCGCGTCGCTCCGTCATCCGCTCGAGTCTGCACGTACCGTCGGCGGTTTGCTCGAGCTGCTGCTCGACCCCGCCGAACGAGCGCGTCTCGAGATCATCCCCAAGGTGACGGCAGCGCAGTAACGAGCGCGTGCTGCCTCGTTCGGGTCATTGCGCTCAACCCTGTCGGCGGTAGGCACCCGGCGGAGTGCCGCTCCATCGCTTGAAGCGCTTCGCGAAGTGGTACTCGTCGCGAAAACCAACGCGTGCTGCAATCGCTGCGAGTGGTAGTGACGTGGTTCGCAACAGATCGGAGGCGGCGCTCATCTTGAGGTGGGTCGCGTACTTCATCGGCGGGACACCGATGTTCTTTTTGAACAAGCGGACGAAGTACGACTTGTCGAGCCCAAGCTCTTCGGCGAGCTCGTCGAGGTCATAGGCTTCGCCGAGTCGGGAGCGCATGAGCTCGAGCGCCCGGTCGATCGCTGGATGACTCGCCTTGGCCATCGGCGCGTCCGTCATCATCTCGTAGAGAAATCCATACATTCTCGCGGATGCGGCGCGCCGCTGGCGCGCGTCGGTGGATAGGGTTTGGCCGCTGATCTGCGCAAACAGCGCGTGGTAGCGGTCGCCGATGCGGCGAATCGATCCTTCCCCGATCAGCGTCCGCAGATCCTCGGCGAGCTCCCGGTCCCGTGCGCCCTCGAGCTCGATGAAGGCGACGTACTGAAGCAGATACTGGCCCTCGGGCACAGCCATCCGATGCACCGTGCCTGGGCACGTGTAGAACAAGTCTCCGGGTCGCACCGTGAGCGTCGCGCCGCGGAGCTCGAAGGAGCCTCGGCCCGCCACGACGTAATGCAGCTCGTACGCGTGGTGGCTGTGCGGCTCGAAGACCCGGAGCGTCCGCGGCAGCAGGATGCACGAAATGACTCGCATGATGTCAATAATGTACATCGCCCGGTCAACCTGGACCATTGTGCCTCGAGCCTTTGCTTTTTAGGTTCATGGCAGCGTCATTCGTGTGCTGAAAGGAGCCGGGGTCATGTTGGAATCGTTCCAATCCTCGCCAAGCTCTCCTGGGGCGGCCAAGGTGTTGACCCCCCACGAAGCCCGCATCGCGCGCGGCGAGCCGATCGGGTTGGTCGGGGACGGCGCGCAATCGAAGCGGGCGCGCATCCAAAGGATGCTCGATGGGTTTCGTGATCGGCCGATCCAGCTCAACGTCGAACGCGCGCGTCTCCTCACCGAGTCGATGAAGCGCACCGAGGGGCAACCGACGGTGCTTCGCTGGGCCAAGGCGTTGGCGCACATCCTCGAGAACCACCCGATCCACATCGAAGCGGAAGAGCTTCTGGTGGGCAGCGCCGGGCCGCCCGGTCGATACGCCGTCGTCTACAGCGAGCTGGTCGGACCGGGACGCTTCTACACGCACCCTCACGAGCTGACACCGAGCAAACCGGGCGATCCGATCGTGATCACCGAGCAAGACGTATCCGTTCTGAAGAGCGAGGTCTTGCCGTATTGGGAGAAGAATTCCTACCACGCGGCGATCATGAGCGCGCTTCCCGAGGAGACGCGGGCTCTGATGGCCCGCATCTTCGTCGTGACGCCCACGGCGTCCGGGCGGTCGATGCTCGCCTGGGCCCACGACTACCAGAAGGTCCTCGAACGCGGAATCGGGTCGATTCGCGACGAAGCAGCGCGGCGCCTCGAAGCGCTCGACCCATTCGATGTCGAAGCGCAAGTCGAAGCCCGGCCGTTTTTGGAAGGGATTCGCCTGGTGGCCGATGCCATGATCGCCTTTGCCCACCGGTACGCTGCGCTCGCACGCACGATGGCAGCCGAGGAGCCCCGGCCCGAGCGACGGCGCGAGCTCTTCGACATCGCCTCGATTTGCGAGCGCGTCCCGGAGCATCCTGCGAGGACGTTTCACGAGGCGGTTCAGTCCCAGTGGCTCGTGCAGACGGTTTCCCGGCTCGAGCAGGCGGTCGGCGGCGTGGTCGGCAACGGGCGGATCGATCAGTATCTCTATCCCTATTACCGCAAGGACGTCGAAGAAGGGCGGCTCACCGACGACGAAGCACTGGTGCTTCTCGAATCGATCTGGGTGGGCATGGCGCGCAGCATCGATGTCTATGCAAAGCCCGGCATGCCGTCTTTGACGGACGGATTCGCCCACTGGGAGGCGACGACCGTAGGAGGCCTGACTCGAGACGGGCGTGACGCGAGCAACGAGCTCTCGTATTTGATCTTGAAGTCCAAGCGCGAGTTCCCGCTCAACTATCCCGACCTCGCGGCGCGCATTCACGCGCGAACGCCGAACCGCTTTTTGCACGCGGTGTGCGAGACGATCAAGGATGGATCGGGTTTTCCGAAGCTCTTTTGCGACGACGAGATCGTCCCTCTGCTCGTGGCCAAGGGCGGGACCCTCGAGGAGGCCAACGATTATTGCGTCACGGGTTGCTCGGAAACCAAGATGCTCAACCGAGAAGGCATCGCGACCGGCTGCGCTTGGATCAATCTCGGCGCGATCCTCGAGATGACGCTGCGCAACGGGCGCATGGGTTGCTACGGCAACGGGTTGGTGGGCCTCGAGACGGGCGACGCCCGGACTTTTCGGAGCTTCGATGAGCTCTGGGAGGCGTTCGTGAAGCAGCTCGACAACGTCGTCCGGCACACGTTCATCCAGCAGTACGTCGCCGATACGCTCAAGGCCCGATACATCGCCTCGCCGATGTTTTCCATGCTGCACGATTTGTGCATGAAGGAATGCAAAGACATCCATTCAGGCCCGATCGAGGGCGCTCTCTACCTCGGCTTCTTCGACGTGATGGGTTTCGGCACGGTGATCGATTCCCTGGCCGCCATGCGCGCACTGGTGTTCGAGGAGGGAAAGCTCGGCATGGACGCGCTACTCGACGCGCTCGATCACGATTTTGAAGGGCACGAAGCGGTGCGACAGATGTGTCTGCACGCGCCGAAGTACGGAAACGACGATCCGCGGGTCGATCAGATCGGCCGAGACATCGAGGCGCGCTTCATCGAGCTCGCCCGAGCCCACGAGACGGCGTTTGGAGGGAAGCTCGACCTGCGGTACGTGTCGGTCACCTCGCACATTCCCCTGGGCGCAGTGGTCGGCGCCACACCGGACGGCCGCAAAGCCCGAGAGCCGCTCTCGGAGAGCATCAGCCCGTCGCAAGGGCGAGACGTGAAAGGACCCACGGCCACGTTGGCGTCGATCAGCGCGACCAAGTGCGCACACCACAAGGAGCGCGCGGCGAGGCTCTTGAACATGAAGCTCTCGCCGGCCTCGATCGCCGGCGAAGCCGGGACGCGCAAGCTCATGGCGCTCGTGCGAACGGCCTGCGACATGAGGATGTGGCACATCCAGTTCAACATCATCAACCGGGATACGCTCTTGGCCGCACAGCGCGAGCCCGAGAAGTATCGCAACCTCTTGGTTCGCGTGGCCGGCTACAGCGCGTACTTCGTCGATCTCACGCCCGCCCTGCAGAGCGAGATCATTCGGCGCACCGAGCACGAATTCTGACGAAAGGCACCACCCGGTTGGAGGCGAGCATGGTTCGAGACAAAGACGAGATGGGCGTCCCCAAAGGACTGGTGTTCAATATCCAGAAGTTCTCGCTTCACGACGGCCCCGGCATCCGAACCGTGGTCTTCCTCAAGGGGTGCCCATTGTCGTGCCTTTGGTGCTCGAACCCCGAGGGGCAGTGCCGGGCGCAACAGCTGGTATATCGGCGGGACCGATGCATTGGAGTCGCCGAGTGCAACGCTTGCATCGAGGTTTGTCTCGAGCAGGCGATCGACGTGGAACCGAGTGGCGTCGTCGCTCTCGACCGCAGTCGGTGCGATGGCTGCGGAGACTGCGCGCACGTCTGCCCGTCGCACGCTCTCGAGATATCCGGCTGTTGGGTCAGCGTCCGCGAGGTTCTTTCGATCGTCGAAGAGGACGACGCATTCTACGCGCGATCCGGTGGAGGGCTCACGCTCAGCGGCGGAGAGCCGCTTGCGCAGCCCACGTTTTCGTTGGCGCTCTTGCGAGCGGCGCGTGACCGGGGTGTCGATACGGCCATCGAGACGACGGGGCTCTGCAACTGGAAGAGCCTTTCCGAGGCGGCCTCGCTCACCGACCGCATCTTCTTCGACATCAAGTGCCTCGGCTCCGACGAGCACGAGCGCGTGACCGGCGTCCCCAACCAGCTCATTCTCGACAACTTCCGAAGGCTTCGTGATGCCTTCCCCGACTTGGACGTGATCGTGCGGACGCCGATCGTTCCAGGCGTCAATGACTCGGAAGACGAGATCCGAGCGATTTCCGGCTTCGTTCGGGAGGCGGGAGGTGCCAGCCGCTACGAGCTGCTCCCCTACCATGCCTTTGGCGGGCCCAAGTATGCAACTCTCGGCCGGCGCTACGCGCTCGGGGACGTGCAGCCGCCAAGCTCGTCGAAGTTGCAGGCGCTGCAACGTGTGGCGACTGCTTCGCCGTAGTCCCGGTTGTGGCGACCAGTCTCTAGCGGCAATGCAAGAGAGCACTTTTCCGTACCGTTCTGCTTGTCATCCCACCGTGAATCGGAGACGCTATCCGATCTCGGCTTCGCGCCGCTGTCCGCCGAGCCCCAAATCGGCGTGCTGACCCTTCCCATGCAACGCATTCACATCGTCATTCCCTGCTACAACGAGGCGGAGCGGCTCCCCGGCGACCAGTTGCTGGAGTTTCTTCGAATGCACGCGTGGGCCTCGGTCTCGCTCGTCAACGATGGTAGCGCGGACGACACGATTTGGGTCCTCGAGCGCCTACGTTCTCAGATGCCGGAGCGAATCGACGTCCACGACCTTCCGCAGAACGTCGGCAAAGCCGAGGCGATCCGCAGCGGCGTGCTCGCGAGCTTGGGTCGCCCGTTCGACTTCGCAGCTTATCTCGATGCCGACTTTTCGACACTTCCCGAGACTCTAGGCGAGATGCTCCAGGCATCGGAGTCACAGCACCGATTCATCTTGGGATCGCGCGTGCTTCGTGCCGGCGCCGTCATCGAACGAAGCGCGAGTCGTCACTACCTCGGCAGAGTGTTTGCCACCCTCGCTTCGGTCGCGCTCGATCTACGACTGTACGATACACAGTGCGGTGCCAAGCTCATCGAACGGTCTCTCGTCGAGCCGTTGTTTTCGGAGCCATTCTTGAGCCGATGGCTTTTCGACTTGGAGCTCTTGCTGCGCGCGAGGCATCTGCTCGGGGACGAGGGCTTCACGAGAGGCGTCATCGAAGTTCCAGTCAAGCGATGGGTGGATAAGGGCGAATCGAGAGTCCGACTTCGAGACGTGTTCACCGTCCCGTATGGGCTGCTGCGCATTCGCGGCCACTACCGACGGCTTCATCGGCGCCGTGCTCAGCCTGCGCTCGTCTCCGAGGCTCGCCACGGGGCTGCGTCGAGTCGACAGGCAGCCGAGGAAATCGTTCGCGATTCGACGAGTCTCTGATCGGCCGGCCCTCGTCGGCTGAGACTACTTCTCGGCGTCCTCCGGCTCTTTTTCGGAGATGTCTTCACCCCGCTTGGTGCCCCGCCGCTGCTCGGCGTGCTTGACGGCTTCTTTGACCTTTTTGGGATCGGCCGGTTGGTCGTCTTCGACCTGGGCCTCGTCCTTTTTCGTGTCGCCGTTCATTCGCTCCTCCGTGTGCCGGCCACGGGACAGAGTTGGACACCTAGCCGGGTCGTGCAACCCCGGTCATTCGGTCTATGGGCGTTTTCGTCAGCCCTGAAGCCCACGGTTGGCACCATTCATGCAAGATTCGTTTGCGAGGAGCCGACGGAGCGACCATGACCGACCCCTTGGATGATCTCCCGGATGCGCTGCGAGACGAGCTCGAGCGAAGCGCCCAGCCGAAATGGACGCAGCCGATGCTCGCAACCTTGACGCACGATCATTTCTCGGATCCCGACTGGATCTACGAGCGCAAGCTCGACGGAGTGCGTTGCCTGGTCTTCTTCAAGAACGGAAAAGTCCGCCTGATGTCGCGAAACGAGAACGACATGAATCAGACTTGGCCCGATCTGGTCGAAGAGCTCGAGGCGCGTCAACACGGAAGCTTCGTCGCCGACGGCGAGATCGTCGCATTCGCGGGCAATCAGACCAGCTTCGCCCGGCTACAGCAGCGGATCGGCGTGGAGGAGGCGAGCAAGGCACGAAACACGCATGTCCGCGCCTATCTCTATCTCTTCGACCTCCTGCACGTCGGTCGATACGACACCACGAAGCTCCCGCTGCGGGAACGCAAGACGCTCTTGAAAAAGACCGTGACATTCACCGACCACGTCCGATTCACCCCGCATCGCAACGAGGACGGGGAAGCCTATTTGAAAGAAGCTTGTCGCAAGGGATGGGAAGGGCTCATCGCGAAAGACGCACGAGCGCCCTACGAGCACAAGCGCTCGAAGAAGTGGTTGAAGTTCAAGTGCGTCCACCAGCAGGAGCTCGTGATCGGGGGGTTCACCGAGCCGCACGGCTCCCGTGTAGGCTTCGGGGCTTTGCTAGTCGGCCACTACGAAGACGGCGACCTCAAGTATGCCGGCAAGGTGGGCACCGGCTACGACGACGAATTGCTGAAAGATTTGCGCAAGCGTTTGGATGGGCTGGAACGCGAAACATCGCCTTTCGACGAGGAAGTCTCGGAAAAAGAGGTGCATTGGGTGACGCCGAAGCTGGTCGGGGAGTTCGGCTTCACCGAGTGGACCCGTGCCGGACGGCTCCGCCACCCTCGATTCCTGGGCCTGCGTAAAGACAAGAACCCCAAGGACGTGCACCGTGAGCGACCGGAGAGCTGAGCCATGAGCACGCGACGATACGGACCGTACTCCGTCGAGACGTCGAAAGAGGACAAGTCCCTCTTTCCGAACAGCTCGATTACGAAAGGCGATCTCATCGACTACTACGAGCGGATCTCCGAGCACATCCTGCCGCACCTATCCGATCGGCCGCTGGTGCTGCAACGCTTCCCCGACGGGATCGACGAGGATGGCTTCTACCAAAAGCAGGCGAGTGACTACTTCCCCGACTGGATCGAGACCACCCGCGTCGAGGTCGCTTCGTCGGACGGCGATCAAGATCTCGTGGTCTGCAACAACATGGCCACGCTCGTCTACCTCGCCAATCAAGCGTGCATCACCCTCCACCCTTGGCTCTCTCGCACCGACCGGATCGACCACCCGGATCATCTGGTCGTGGATCTGGACCCCCCGAGCGACGATTTCGAGGAGGCGAGAACGGCCGCGCTGAACGTCCGGGAGCTGCTCGAAGAGCTCGAGCTGCCCTCCTTCGTCAAGCTGACCGGCTCGAAGGGCATTCACGTCCACGTGCCGCTCGACCGAAGCGACGACTTCGACGAAGTGCGCAGCATCGCGCGCTCCATGATGAAGGTGCTCGCGGCGCGTCATCCGGACAGGCTCACCACGGAGCATCGCAAAGACAAGCGCAAGAACCGACTGTTCCTCGACGTCGGGCGGAATGCCTACGCGCAAACCGCGGTGGCGCCCTATTCGGTGAGGGCCCGGGAGGGCGCGCCCGTGGCGGCGCCGGTGTCGTGGTCGGAGCTCGAAACCAAAGGTTTACGTTCCCAATCGTTCACCATCGAAAACGTCTTTCGCCGACTCGGCCAAATCGAGGACCCGTGGAAGGGTTGGCGTCGACGAGCGCGTTCGCTGCAACCTGCCAAGGAACGCCTGGAACGATTGGCGGAGCGTTCCGAGACCGATTCCTAGTCAGCCTCCCGTCGTGGCTTGGAAGCCCGAGACCACGTCGAGCAGCTCGGACGTGATCGCGTTTTGCCTTGCTCTTCGGTATGTCGCCGTCACCTCGTCCAATCGTTCGTCCAGATTCCGTTCGGCCGACTGCATGGCAGCGAGACGGCTTGCGTGCTCGCTCGCGAGAGACTCGGCGCAGGCCCGAAAGACGGAAACGAACAGGTATTGCGCGACGAGGCGCCGAAACAGCAAATCCTCGTCCATCGTGAATGTGGGAAGCCGTTTCGAGGGCCACGAACGGGCTCGAAGCTCCCGGAAGTGTCGAAGATCGACCGGATAGAGCTGCACCTGCGTGGGCTCGTAGCCCCGACGTCCCGAGTGATGGTTGTAGAACAAGTGAACCTCGTCGACGGCGCGCTCTTCACGCCACGCGTCGACTTTCACGAGCACTTGCTGCACCGTCGCCGTGATCTGAGAGGCCGAGCTCGGAACCAAGAAATCGGCTTCGATCGAGTGTCCCTCGCGTTCGAGGCTGGCCGCCGCTCTGGCCCCCACCGTGAGCAAGAGCCAGTCGTCCGCGTTGGTCGAACGGGCATCCATGCGCTCCAGCGTGTGCTCGACGATTTGCTCGTTGAAACGCCCGCAAAGGCCGTGATCCGACCCGAACACCACTGCAGCGAAGCGCCGAGGCTCCGTGCTCCTCGCCGGCATCGGGATCTCCGTCATCGTTCGAAGCACCACCTGCAGCCCTCGCTCCACCGTTTGATGGTATTCGTCGAGTGCCGTCACCGCGCGTTCGTACTGCCGAATGCTCGCGGCCGAGAGCGCCTTCATCGTCTTCACGATGGTGCGCAAGTCGCCGAGGCTGTCGAGTTGCTTGTGAAGATGCTCGAGGGATTCCATCAGCTTCCCTTGCCGGCCGACCCTCGCAGCTGGGAGATCGAACGATTTGCGGTCTCCAACACGCGTTCCCATTGTGCGTCGGTCAGCCGGTCGCCCCCTTCCATTCGCTCGCACAGGTCGGGAAGCTCTTCGCGCACCTCGTCTTGAATCGCCGACTCGGCCTTGGCGACCAGGTTCAACGGCAGGTCGTCGAAAAGACCTTCGTTGACGGCCCTCAACACCGCGATTTGCTCGCTTGCTCGCAGAGGCTGGTGCTCGGGTTGCTTGAGGATCTCGCGCACACGCCGGCCGTGCTCGATCGTCTTGCGTGTGTCTTCGTCGAGTCGCGTCGCGAAACGAGCGAACGTTTCGAGCTCCTCGAACTGAGAGTAAGAAAGCCTGAGAGCACCCGAAACCTCGCGAAACGCCGGAAACTGCGTCTTTCCACCCACCCGAGAGACCGACTTTCCGACGTCGATCGCGGGCAGCATGCCCTTGTGAAAGAGCGTGGGCGAAAGGTAGATCTGACCATCGGTGATCGAGATCAGGTTGGTCGGGATGTAGGCGGAAATGTCTTGGGCCTGCGTCTCGATGATCGGGAGAGCCGTGAGAGAGCCGCCGCCCCGCTCCTCGCTCAGGTGCGTGGCACGCTCCAGCAACCGCGAGTGGATGTAGAAGATGTCTCCTGGGTACGCTTCGCGTCCGGGCGGACGCCGCAACAGAAGGGAGAGCTCCCGATATGCCCAAGCATGTCTGGTCAAGTCGTCGTAGACGATCAACACGTCACGGCCCTGCTCCATGAAGTGCTCCGCCATCGTCGTCGCCGCATACGGCGTGATGAAGCGCAGCCCTGGCGGGTCGTCGTCCGACGCGACGACGACGATGGTGTGATCCCGTGCTCCGTGTCGCTCCAGCGTGTCGACGACTCGGGCCACCGCCGTCCCCCTTTGCCCAATGGCGCAGTAGACGCATATCACGTCTTTGTCTCGTTGGTTGATGATGGTGTCGACGGCTACGGAGCTCTTTCCTGTTTGCCGATCGCCGATGATGAGCTCGCGCTGACCGCGCCCGATTGGAATCAAAGCATCGATGGCCTTGATGCCCGTTTCGAGCGGCACGGTCACCGGGGAGCGGTCGATGATCGCCGGTGCAGGGCGCTCGACTGGAAGGCGTTCGCTCGGCTGTGGTCGCTTGTTCCGATCGAGTGGACGGCCGGTGGCATCGATGACGCGGCCCAAGAGCGACTCCCCAACTGGCGCGTCGGCTTCCCGCCCGGTGCCGCTCACTTCGACGCCTGCATTGAGTGCATCGCTGTCTGAGAGCAGCATCACCCCCACCGTATCGGGGTCGAGATTGATGGCGATGCCGAGGACATCGCCGGGGAAACGAATCAGCTCGTCGGAGATCACGCTCGGGAGACCGTCGATCTGGGCGATGCCTCCGCCGAGGTGGATCACCGTGCCGGTTTCTTCGGCCACGAGATCGATCTCGGCTCGGGCAACCCCGTCACGAATCGACGAAATCCACTGGTCGAGAAGCTCCTGCAGCAACCCCCTCAGCTCCTTTCCTCGGGCTCGATTCGGTCGAAGGTCTCTTCGACTCGGCTTGCGACTTGGTCGAGATAGGCGTCGACGTTCCACCCCAGCCGCTTCCCTCCGCTGCGAAGCTCGATGCCGCAGGCGAAGTCCTGGGATTGCTCGTACTGAACGTCTAGGTCTTCGCCGAGATGCTCATGCACCGCTCGAGTGAGTCGACCGCGGACGCTCGACGGGAGCTCGAAGGCAGTGGCGATGCGGACGTCGGCCGAAGCACGGGCGATGGCCGTGCGCGTTTCTCGGTCGAGCGCTTCGAGACGTTCGACGAAGGTTTCAATGATCTGCTCTTCGAGCGTGGTGCCGGCCAAGTCCTTCAACGTCTTGCGCGCGATCACTTCGACCCCCTCGGCCGTCTGGCGGCGAAGCTTGGTGAGAAACTCGCTCTTTTCCTCCTCCGCTCGTTGCTGCCAGGCTCGGCGCGTCTCCTCGACTTCCTTCCGGGCCGCCTCCAGCATCTTCTTCTTCTCCTCGTCTGCGGCTTTCTCTGCCTTCGAGAAGATCTGCTCGCGCTCATTCTCGAGCGCCCGTCGCTCCTGCTGGTAATGTTCCTTTTCCTCGTCGGCCTCCTGCGTCTTCTCCTCTGCGTCAGACAGCCGTTCGGCGATACGTTCTTCGCGACGATCCATCGCATCGAGGACGGGCTGGTAAAGAAATCGCTTCAACAGCCAGACCAGGATCAGGAAGTTGACGATCTGCGCGGAGACCGTGATCCAGTCGATCTGCATGCGTCAGCCTCCAGCAGCGGAGGTCACGAAGTCCCAGAAGGGGTTTGCGAAAATGAGAATCATCGCCACCACGAAGCAATAGATCGCGGTCGATTCGATCATGGCTAGCCCCACGAAGAGTGTCCGGGTGATGGTGCCGGCTTCGTCGGGCTGCTGGGCGATGGCACTCAAGGCTTGTGCCATCGCACGTGCCTCTCCGAAGGCGGGGCCGATGGACCCAATCGCGATCGTCAGCCCGGCGGTGATGACCGACACCATGCCGATGATTGAAACGTTGTCCATGCTCTTTTCCTTCTTACTTGGAGGTTTGGTTTTTGGTTTGCTGGGCTCTTTCTTCGGTTTGGCGGTGCGCCGAGGTCGCGGACGCGATGTAGACCATCGCCAAGATCGCGAAGATGTACGCTTGAATCATTCCTGTCAGCAGTCCGAGGAGCTGCATGACGATGGGAAAGAAATACGGAGTCAGGCTGAGTAGGATGGCGACGATGACCGTGCCGCTCATCACGTTTCCGTAGAGTCGGACCGCCAAGGCCACCGTGCGGGACACCTCGCCGATGACGTTGAAGGGGAGCATCAACCAGGTGGGCTTGACGTAGTGACGGAGATATTTGCGCGGTCCTTCGTAGACGATCCCATAGAGAGGCACCGCCACGAAAACGCAAATCGCCAGCGCGGTGGTCGTCGACAACGATCCGGTCGGAGCCATGTAGCCAGGCACGACGTTGAGTAGGTTGGCCATCGCAATGAAGAGGAAGAGCGTTCCTACGAACGGCAGATACTTCCCGGGCTGCTGACCGCTCACCTCTTGAATCTGATCAGCAATCCCCGTGACGATCACCTCGACCAGGTTCTGCCAACGCGACAGCTCTTCGTCCGAGGACAAGCGCCGGGTGATCAGCCACGATCCGAGGACCAATAGCGCCATCACCGCCCAGGTGAAGACGATCGTGGCATTCAACGAAAAGAGACCCCACTGCCAAAACACGATCCCATCCGGGCTGATGGTCATGATTGTGCTCCTTTCGCCGACCGCCGTGTGCGTTTCTGATGAGCCAGACCGAACCTGGCGATCGTCAGACCCACGGCTGCGGCAAGGACGTGCGGCCAGCCAGCATGACGCGCGAGCACGTAGAAAGCGGTCAGTACGAGGCCGAAACGCAACACGAGGCTCACGAGCACTCGTGCCGTCGGATGACTCGTGCGGTCGAGGCCACGAACGGTGAGCCACAAACCCCAAAAGAAAACGACACCGAGCACGCCACCAGCAACCAATGCGCCCAGCAGCCCGATGGCGAACGTCACGTCAGTCATGATCGCTCTCCTGTTTGACCCAGTACCAGGCGTTGAAGCAGCCGAGCACGACCCCGACGATCAGCAGGGTGAGCGTCCACGAAACCTGACCTGGCCATCGGCGATCGATCCAGGCGCCGATCGCGACGCCCACCAGGGTCGGTATGGCGACCGACCATCCGATGAGGCCGAACATGCCCAGACCGAACCATGCGCTCTGGCGTTTCTCCCGCCTGGCCCGAAGCTTTCGCTCGGCCCGACGGCCGACCGACTCCGCCAAGTCTTCTTCCTCGCTACGAGGCTCGCGTGACTCAGCCATGGAGTTGCTCCTGAAGCTCGCGGAACCCCCGCAGAGTGCCCGCTTCCAACCGAGCGAGGGCCGTACGTGCCTTTCGCTCGTGCTCGTCGAGGTCGAGGAAACGCTCCTCCACCAGCTTTCTCAGCTCGGCCAGGTCGTCACCCTGGACGCCGTTGCGGGTCGACACGAAGACGCTCGACCCACACTTGACCAACAGGCCCTCGTCGAGAGCGGCAAACGACTCGTTGTCCTCTCGGTCGTGAAAGACGAGGATCCCCGGCACCAAGGCTGCCACGAAATCGATGTGACGCGGGAGGATGCAAAACGAGCCGTTTTCCGCCTCGGCAACGACCTTGCGCACTTCGTCGTCGACGAGCACCTCCGTTGGAAGCGAGATGCGCAAATACATGCGTGCCGATTCCGGATCGCGATCGTTCATGTCGGCTCCCTTTGCGCTTCGTCCACCGTGCCGATCATGTAGAAAGATTTCTCGCCAATTTCCTCGAATTCGCCATCCAGGATTCGTTCGCACCCGTCGATCGTTTCGTCGAGACCGACGAGCTTTCCTTCCTTGCCCGTGAACTGCTCCGTGCTGAAGAACGGTTGTGTGAGAAAGCGCTCCAGGCGCCGGGCCTTGTTGACGGTCTTTCGATCCTCGCGCGAGAGCTCTTCCATGCCGAGCATCGAGATGATGTCTTTGAGATCTTCGTACTCGGCCAAAGTGCTTCGCGTCTTTTGCGCGACGTGATAATGGCGCTCGCCGACGACGGACGGCGTGAGCATCTTGGAGTCGGTCTGAAGCGGGTCGATCGCCGGGTAGAGCCCTTGGCTCGCGCGCTTGCGTGAAAGCACGATGGAGGCGGAGAGGTGCGCGAAGATGTGTGTGGCGGAAGGATCGGTCAGGTCGTCGGCCGGAACGTAGACTGCCTGTACCGAGGTGATGCTTCCACTCTTGGAGCTGCATATCCGCTCCTCGAGCGCCGCCAACTCGGTCGCGAGCGTAGGCTGATACCCGACTCGCGAGGGTACTCGTCCCATCAAGCCCGAAACCTCGGTGCCGGACTGAACGAACCGAAATACGTTGTCGATGAGAAGCAGGACGTCGCGTTTGGCGACGTCTCGAAAGTATTCCGCCACCGTCAGTGCAGCGTGACCCACTCGAAAGCGGGCACCCGGTGGCTCGTTCATTTGCCCGTAAATCAAGGTCGCCTTTTCGAGCACTCCCGAATCCTGCATGGCGCGGTACATCTCCTCGGCTTCACGCATGCGCTCGCCGATGCCGCAGAAGAGGCTCACCCCTTCATATTGCTCCGCCATGTTGTGGATGAGCTCGTTGATGAGGACGGTCTTGCCGACGCCGGCACCGCCGAACATTCCCGACTTTCCACCTCGTTCCAGAGGGGCGAGGAGATCGATGGCTTTGATCCCCGTCTCGAACACCTCCGTGCTGGTCGTGCGTTCGGAAAGTGGAAGCAAGGGGCGGTGAATCGGCCAGCGCTCTTTCGTCTCGATCGGGTGCTTGCCGTCGACCGGGCGGCCGAAGACGTCCAGCATTCGGCCGAGCAAGGCTTCACCCACCGGTACTTCGAGAGGAGAGCCCGTGTCTCGTACCGCCGTGCCCCGCCCGAGGCGGCGGGTCGCGTTTAGTGCAATGCAACGCGTGGTTCGGGTGTCGAGATGTGTCTGGACCTCCAAAACGACTCGCGTGTGGCCGGCGGTGATCAACTGACGGTTGCGAGGGGGCAGGGGCGGTTCGAAGCGCACGTCGACGACGTTGCCCCTCACCGCCACGACTCGACCGACGGACTCGTCGATTCGGCCGGAGTCGCTCGCGCGGCCTTTCGTCTTCGGCAGGGGCTGAGTTCGGCTGCTCATGCACTCACCAGCGTTGGGGCTCGCGCCGCTAGAGCATTCTCTTCATCATGTCGACGCAACGACGAGAGAAAGCCCACTCGTTGTCGTACCAGGCGAGCACCTTGAGAAGCCGGCCTCCGAGAACCTGGGTATCCCTCGCGCTGACGATCGAGCTGTGCTCGGTTCCGATGATGTCGCTCGAGACGACTGGTCGTTCTTCGACCGCGAGGATTCCCTTCATCGGCCCTTCGGACCATTTTCGAAGTGCTCCGTTGACGCCGGCCGCATCCGTTTCTTTCGCAACGGTGCAGGTCAGATCCAACAGCGAACCGCATTTGACCGGCACTCGTACCGCCAACCCGTCGAGCTTTCCGTCGAGATCGGGAATGATCTGGCCGATCATCGAAGCCGCCCCGGTCGTCGTTGGAACGAGATTGTCGGCTGCGGCGCGCCCTCTTCGCGGCTTTTTATGCGGCCCGTCGAGCAGGTTCTGCGAGGAGGTGTAAGCATGCACGGTGTTGACGAGGCCCAGCTCAATCTCGAAGTCCTCGTGAAGAGCCTTTGCCAAAGGAGCCAGACAGTTGGTCGTGCAGCTTCCGATCGAGATGACGTGATGACGCTTCGGCTCGTAGTCACCATCATTCACGCCGAGGATGAAGTCGCCGTCGAGCGCATCTTTGCCGGGCGCAGAGAGCAACACTTTCTTCGCGCCCGCGTCGATGTGCTTGCGAGCGTCGTTCTTCTTCCGAAAGACTCCAGTGGACTCCAACACCACGTCCACACCTTTGTCGCCCCACGGTAGCTTGGCGGGGTCTTTCTCGGCGCTGACCGAGATGCTCTTACCGCCCGCCTCGAGCACGTTTCCCTCCGCGCGAACCGGATGCGCCCACCGGCCGTGCGTCGAGTCGAACTGCAACAAGGTCGCAAGCGCAGACGCCTCGGTGACGTCGTTGATGTGCGCCACCTCGATGCCTTCCTCCTCGAAGATCATGCGAAAGACCTGTCGCCCGATGCGTCCAAAACCATTGATGCCGATTTTCATGTTCCTTCCCCCATGAGTGATGTGTGAGCTCTGTCCGTGCGACGCATCACGAGTGCAAGAACGGCGCCAATGGTCCTGGTTCGGATGGGTCACCGGAGGGAGCCGGCAAACGGCACGACTGCCACGGTGTGGCGGTTTGACACGGCGGCCAGGGTTGGAGCGCCCCGAGGTCCCCCATGCCCCTCGAAATGCGTGGCCCGAATCGTGCATTCCGTGCCTGGACGAATGGCCGGATGGCACGCGCGGAAGATCGACGACCTACTGCAGTCCTTTGAAGTGCGCTCGGAAGAAGGGCTGTCGGACGAAGAAGCGCAGCGGCGGCTCGATGAGCATGGGCCTAACGAGCTGGAGAGCGTGGAGACGCGATCCTGGTGGCACGTCCTCTTCAGCCAGTTCCACAGCATCGTGGTGTACTTGCTCGGTGCGGGCGCCATCTTGGCGTTTGCGACGCAACGGTGGCCTGAAGGGGTGGCGCTCGTGGTGGTCATCGCGGTGAACACCACCATCGGGTTCGTGAGCGAGTGGAAGGGCGTGCGCTCGATGGCTGCGCTTCGCGAGCGGCAGCCGCATCGGGTACGTGTCCGTCGCGGAGGCCGAGAGCGAGAGATCGATGCGGCCGACATCGTGCCGGGCGACGTCGCCCTCTTGGAAGGCGGTGAGCTCGTCCCGGCAGATCTTCGGTTGATCGAGTCGGAACAGCTTCGGGTCAACGAAGCCGCGCTCACGGGCGAGTCCGTGCCGGTCGACAAGGCCACGGACCCCGTCGACGACGAAGCCGAGCTGGCCGAAAGAAAGAGCATGCTCTACATGGGGACCAGCATTGCCGAAGGGTCGGCGGTGGGCCTGACCGTCCAAACAGGCGCTGAAACCGAGCTCGGTCGGATTTCCGAGCTTGCTGAAAAAGCCGAGGCAACGGTCACCCCGCTTCAGAAGCGCCTCGACCTCTTGGGGAAGCGCCTTGCGTGGTTGAGCCTCGGGATCGCGGTGCTGGTGGCGATCTTGGGGCTCTTCATACGTCGCCAGGAAGCAACGCTGGTCGTCGAGACCGCCTTGGCGCTCGGCGTGGCCGCCATTCCGGAGGGGCTTCCCATCGTGGCGACCATTTCGCTCGCCCGCGGCATGTACCTGATGGCAAAGCACAACGCCTTGGTCCGACGACTCGAAGCCGTCGAGACGCTCGGCGCGACGCGCGTGATCTTCTCGGACAAGACGGGCACCCTCACGGAAAACCGCATGCGGGTCCGAAAGCTCGTCACCCCCACCGCAGAGCGAGACTTCGATTTCAGCGAGAGTGCCGATGACGATCCGCCGGCCCGAGGAGCCGAGGACCTGGAGCCTGCCCTGAAACGGGCCATCGAAATCGGAGCGCTCTGCAACGGGGCTTCTCTCGAGGGACAAGCGGATGAAGGCGAGCCGAAGGGTGACCCCACCGAAGTCGCCCTTCTGGATGCGGGGCGCCGGCTCGGCGTCGAACGGGACGAGCTGTTGGAACGAAAGCCCGAGGCTCGGGTGGTCGAGTTCGAACCGCATGAGAAGAAGATGGCGACCATCCACGGCCAAAACGGCTCGTTCTACGTCGCGGTCAAAGGCGCGCCCGAGGCCGTTCTCGACGTGTCGAGCAAAATCCTGCGCGAGGGCGAGCCCGGCCAGGCCGACCTCGATCGGGATACGCGAGAACGATGGCGCCAGCGCGCCACGGACTTGGCGCGTGAGGGTCTTCGGCTCTTGGCGCTGGCCGACAAGACCGTCGAATCGTCCGAGGCCGAGCCCTACGAAGACCTCTGCTTCGTGGGGTTGGTTGGCCTACATGACCCCCCGAGACGCGGAATCAAGGAGGCGATCGATCGGTGTCAGGCGGCGGGAATCCGCATCGAGATGGTGACCGGCGATCAGCTCGAAACTGCCGTTGCGATCGCCGAGCAAACGGGGATCGTCGGTGAGCCGGAGGACCCGGAAACGGAAGTGATGCGAGGCCGTGAGCTGTCGGATTTGGAGGCGTTGAGTGGCGAGCAGCGCGAGCGAATCCACCGCGCGAACGTGTTTGCGCGCGTCAGCCCCGAGCAGAAGCTCAACTTGATCCGCGTTTACCAAGAGCGGGGAGAGATCGTGGCAATGACCGGCGATGGCGTCAATGACGCTCCTGCGCTCAAGAAAGCCGACATTGGCGTCGCCATGGGACGGCGGGGTACCGATGCTGCGAAGCAGGTCGCCGACATCGTCCTTCTCGACGACGCGCTCGAGACCATCGTCACTGCCGTCGAGCAGGGCCGTGTCACCTTCGCGAACATCCGAAAAGCCGTGATGTTCATGCTGTGCACCAACGTCGCGGAGGTTTTCGCGGTCACGACGGCGACGCTCGTGGGCTGGACGCTCCCTTTGCGTCCCATGCAAATTCTCTATCTCAACGTTCTCACGGACGTACTGCCTGCACTCGCGCTCGGCGTCGGCACGGGCAGCGGTCACGAGATGAACGAGCCGCCGCGCAAGCCAAACGAATCCGTGTTGACCCGGCGGCACTGGATCGAGATCGGCGGTGCGGCCTTCGTCATCGGGACCTCCATGCTGATCAGTCTCTTGCTCGCCGAAAGCGTGCTCGGCTTCAGCGCCACGCGGGCCGTCACCGTGTCGTTCCTCACGCTCGGTTTCAGCAAGCTCTGGTTCACCTTCGCTCTGCGCAGCCCCAAGTCCAACCTGATCCGAAACGAAATCACCGAGAATCCCTGGGTTTGGGCAGCTCTTGCGACCTGCACCGCGCTGCTCTTTGCGGCGGTGTACGTTCCGGTTCTCAGCGGGCTCTTGCACACCGAGGCTCCCCAGTTGGCGGGTTGGGCGCTGGTTTTCGCGCTCAGTCTCGTCCCGTTCGTCGTCAGTCAGATCGTACGCGCGCTCGAAGATTGACGCGCGTGGTGTGCCTCATGCATGTTCGAGCCACGACCTCGTGTGCGGCACGAAATGAGCCAAGCCTTCGAGCACGCCGGCAGCGTAATTTCCGTTCATTCCCATGAAGCCGCCTCGAGCGATATAGAGGCGCTCCCCAAAGCCATTGGCCTGGGCTCTTTTCACGGCCGCCTGCCGAACGGCCGCGATCGCGTTCTTGACGAGGACTGCCTGCAGCCCGCTCGTCAGCGCGGGCAGATCGTTTCCGCTGTCTCCAGCAAAGACGGTTTGCTCGTGTCCGAAACCTTTGTGCTCCATCAGGAAGTCGATCGCGTGCTGCTTGGTCGCGCGCTCGGGAAGTACGTCCAAGAGCCCAACGTGCTTCACTTCGTCGACGCTCCAGATCAAGCTGGCACGAACACCCTCGGCGTCGAGACGGGCATTCATCCGATCGAGCACACTCTGGGGGTCGATGTCAGCGGGGGCGTAGTAACTCAGCTTGAAGACGTTTTGCTTCTCGTCTTCTTGGGGACGAAGCGTGGAGATGTCGCTGAACAACCTCTGCAGGTCGTCGTGCTTCCATCCGCGCCAGTCGCTCGCGATCTCCTCGGACCATTGGTCCCACGCCCGCCATTGGCCGTCATGGACTTCGTAGATCGTCGTGCCCACGTCGCCAATGGCAAAGTCTGGTGTCGGAAGCTCGTACTCCTCGATCGCTTGCAAGAGAAGCGACCGATGGCGCCCAGTGACGTAGGCCAACGTGAGCTCGGGTCTTGCGGCGATGGCCCGCAAGAGAGGGCGAGCTTGCGGCGACTCCGGCTGTGGGCCGTTTGGGATGACAGTCCGATCGAGATCGGAGCAAAGCAACACTTCAGCTTTCATGGCAATTGATTCGAAAGACGTGGTTTCCCTCGAGGGCATGATGACCGATGATGGCACCCGCGGCGCTCCAACCTTGATGCCGCGTGCCTCCGGGCGTGAGCTCCTTGCCGTGCACGTATTCGGGGAAGCCCCACGGCTCGCCTTCCATTTCGAGGGCATTGGCTCGATGCACGGCTCCGAGGTAGCGCCGAGCGTCTTCGGTGCGACCTCGTTTCGCGAGGTCGGCTACGTAAAAGCCCGTGACCATGGGCCACAAGCCACCATTGTGGAACTCGTAGGGCTTGTTCTTGAAGGTATACGAAAACATGACCTGTAGCTCTTCCCAGTCTTCGTCGACGGGCTTGATGACGGGGTCAAACGCCGGCAGAAGAGGAAAATCGTCATGAACCAGTTGATTGGCGATGTGCTCGTCGACTCGACTTCGCTGGCGATCGTCTGCAACGCCTAGCAGGGAAACGAGCACGTTTGCAAAACCATCGAAGCGGTATCCATAGCCGCTCGGTGAAAACGACGGCAGCCAGTAACAGCCCGCGCAATGGGCTTTGGCTGCTTCCATGCCCTTCTCGTACAAAACTTCGTGATACGCATCATCGTCTTTCTGGCCCTCCTCCAACCAATAGTTTCCCTCGATGAGGTGGCACAAGCGACTGATCTTCTCCCGCAGCGCATGATCGCTCGAATCGTGCACCGTCCTGTGGATGGCCTCCACCGTTCGCTGTGCCTGCAGATACAGCAACTCGTCGTACAAGATGTATCCGTGATGCAAGTATTCGTCTGCCCAGTCGCCGGTCACCGGTACGTAGAGCAGACCGCGGTTGTTGAACTCCCACGCACCGAGGAGAAACATGACTTTCTCGAGGGCCGGGCGCATCCGATCCAAGAAATCATCATCCTCGGTCGCCTTCCAGTATTCCCCACAACCGATGACGAACCAGAGGTCTGCATCGACTCGTCCCGTCGTCCCGCCGTAGCTGATTCGGTTGGCGGTTGGGTCGACGTTACTCGGAATCTCGCCGTGCGGGCCTTGATACTCCGCCAAGGTCTGAAAGGTCCGTCGCGCGGTCTCCACGAGTGACTCGTCTTCGGTGAGCAGCGCGGCAAGCGACATGATGGCGCCGTCACGCCCCCAGATTCGGCGGTAGTTGTGGCTGTCCTTGGGGGATGCCACGAACCCGTCCGCGGTGCTGCAAGCTCGCAAGAGCTCCACCGCCTTGTCGTATCCTCGTCGTTGGATCGATTCTTCGTTCATCGGACCGGCTATCCTAACTTTCGGCCAGGTGCTCGAGCACGTCGAGGACGCTGTCGGGGTTGAGCGAGATCGAGTCGATCCCTGCGTCCACCAAGAACCGAGCGAAGTCGGGATAGTCGCTCGGCGCCTGGCCACAGATCCCGACTTTGCAGCCCGCCGCATGGGCATCGTCGATGACTCGAGCGATCGCCCGCTTCACGGCCTCGTTCCGCTCGTCGAAGAGCTCTCGAAGCTCCTCGGAGTCCCGATCGACCCCGAGCACGAGTTGGGTGAGATCGTTGCTTCCGATGGAAAAACCGTCGAACCGCTCCGCGAACCGCTCCGCCAAGAAGACGTTCGAGGGCACCTCACACATCATGTAGAGCTCCAGGCCATCCGTGCCGCGCTCGAGCCCGTGCTCACGCATGGTTTCGATGACTTTGTCGGCCTCCTCGGGCGTGCGCACGAATGGGATCATCACGACCACGTTGTCGAGGCCGATTCGTTCGCGGGCTCGTTTCACCGCGCGGCATTCGAGCGCGAAGCCATCTCGATAGCGATCGCTGTAGTAGCGGGATGCGCCCCGAAATCCGAGCATCGGGTTCTCTTCTTCGGGCTCGAACGCCTCGCCGCCGACCAGCGTGGCGTATTCGTTGGTCTTGAAGTCACTCATGCGCACGATGACGGGATCCGGGTATTGTGACGCCGCGATGGTGGCAATCCCCTGCGCCAGCTCTTCGACGAAGTACTCGGTCTTGTCTTCGTAGCCTCTGGTGAGCTCTTCGATGCGCGACCGTGCGTCTTCATCCTCCAGTTCCTCGAAGCGGCAAAGCGCGAGAGGGTGGATCTGAATGGCGTTGTTGATGATGAACTCCATCCGCGCGAGTCCCACGCCGCGCACCGGCAAACGCCACCATCGCATCGCCGAGTCTGGTGCAGCGAGGTTGATCATCAGCTCGACCGGTGACTTCGGCAGCTCGTCGAGATCGACGCTACGTTGGTCGTACTCGAGGATTCCTTCGTAAATGCGTCCTTCGTGACCCTCGGCACACGAGACGGTGATGTCTTGTCCATCCTCGAGTGTGCGGGTCGCGGTGTCGGATCCGACCACGGCCGGAACACCGAGCTCGCGGCTCACGATGGCGGCATGGCTGGTGCGACCGCCGTGATCGGTGACGATGGCCGCTGCTCGTTTCATGATGGGGCCCCAGTCTGGATCCGTCCGCTCGGTCACGAGGATGTCGCCGTCCTCGAAGCGGTCCATCTCTCGTGGGCTCTCGAGAACCTTGACTGAGCCCGTAGCGATCGCCTGTCCGATGGCAATTCCGG
>CAZBWQ010000056.1:0-25878 GCA_964495565.1 uncultured Sandaracinaceae bacterium
TTGGACCGCGAGCTCGGCGATCGAGCGGCGGCGCGGGAGCAGTGCCAGGCAGCAGTCGACCTGGACCCGACGCACCTGCCGGCGCTGGCCGCGATGCGCGGGATTCACGTGGATTCCGGGGACTGGGTGGCTGCGGCCAAGACGCTGAGCTCGGAGATCGAGCACACCGAAAGCAGCCGAGCCCGTGCGGCGCTGTTGGTCGATCTCGGCCGGATTCGCGCCGAGAGGCTCGACGACGAAGCGGGGGCCGTGGAAGCGTTCGAAGCCGCTTCGACTGCCGATCCGGACAACGAAGAGGCTCTGATGCCTTTGGTCGAGGCGTACTTGGGGTCCGACCGCCACGGCGACGCGTTTCCGCTCCTACAGGTGCTGGTCCAAAGGTCGGACAAGCGCGAGCTGGACGAGCGTCACCGCCTCGCCCTCCAACTCGGCGAGACTGCGACGAGGCTCGGACAGGCGAACGAAGCCGTGGCCGCCTACGAGCGAGCGTACGCGCTCGACGATGACGACTCCGTGTCGCTCAAAGGGCTGGCAGCGAGCCATTTCCGAGCGCAGCACTGGGAAGAGGCCTTCAAGTATCACCAGGTGTTGCTGGTCCAGCACCGCGATGCCCTCGGCCGCGACGAGATTACCGAGGTGTTCTATCGGCTCGGGGTCATCAAGCGCGAGCAGGGAGAAGACAAGAAGGCGCGGAACATGTTCGACAAGGCGCTCGAGGAGGACACGCACTTCGTGCCCGCGCTCGAAGCCATGGTCGAGCTGCAAAGCGCCGAGGGCGACTGGGATTCGGTCGTCGAATACAAAAAGCGCATTCTCGACGTGACCGACGAAGCCTCCGCACGCGCAGCATTGCTGATCGAGCTGGGAGACTTGTGGCAGGAGAAGCTCGGCCAGCCGGATGCGGCCGCCGAGGCCTACACCGAGGCGCTGGACCTCGATCCAGCCAACCACGTGGTTCTTCACAAGCTCTTGGTCACCTTTCAGGCTGCAGAGAGATGGTCGGAAGCGATCGATGCGATCGAGCGCATTTGCGAGATCGAAACCCGCAACGAGGCGAAGGCGAAATACACGTACACGATCGGCGTCATCCTGCGAGACAAGCTGGAAGACGAAGACGCTGCGCTCGAGCGGTTCAACCAGGCCCTCGACCTCGACAGCGAGCAACTGAAGCCCTTCGAAGCGGTCAACAAGCTGCTCAACGCCCGCAAAGACTGGAAGGCGCTGGAACGCGCTTACCGAAAGATGCTTCACCGCATCATCAATCACGGCAACACCGATCTCGAGCACAACCTGTGGCACACGCTCGGCATCATCTACCGCGATCGTCAGCGCAACTTCGATGCGGCGGCCGAAGCATTCAAGATGGCGGCACGGCTCAAGCCAGACGATGCAGTCGAGCATCAGATCCTCGCGGAGCTCTACGCCACGATGCCGGACCGAACCACCGAGGCCATCGAAGAGCATCAGTGGCTCCTCGCCCACGATCCGAATCGTCTCGATTCATACCGGGCGCTCTACAAGCTCTATTTCGACGCGCGTGCCTACGACAAGGCTTGGTGCATCGCTCGCACGCTGACCTATTTCGAGAAGGCAGACGAGGAGCAACGCAAGTTCTATCAACAGTACAAGCAGGATCGGGAGATCCAGCCGAAGGCGCGGCTCAGCAACGAAGGTTGGGTCAAGGATCTGATGCACCCGGATCAGGACCTCTACATCTCCAAGATCATGGAGGTGATCGCTCCCGCGGTTCGGGCGTCGCTGGCCGTGCCAGACAAGAAGCTGAACCTACACAAGCGCAAGCCCGAAGACCTGGCGAATCCGAGCCTCGCGCTCGCCCGGCAGTTCAAGCTCGCGCAAGACGTCCTGAACGTCACGATTCCGGTGCGCCTTTTCATCCAGAAGGAGCTTTCGGGTGCGCTGCGCGACGAGCCCCGAAGCAATCCGCCCGCGATCATCACCGGATACACCCTGCTTTCCGGGTACCGGCCAGTCGACCTCGCATTCGTTTGTGGGCGTCATTTGGCGTACTACCGTGCAGAGCACTTCATTCGGACCATGTATCATTCGCACACCGAGCTGAGGACGCTGTTGCTCGCCGCCATGCGGTTGGTGCAGATGGGCGGCGGCGACGCGAGCGTGGATACGGCCGCCAAACAGCTCGCGAGGAGCATGGATCAGGCACACATCGACGTGCTCAAGCGCGTGGTAAGCAAGTTCGTCGACGCGGGTGGGCAGGCCGACATCAAGCGCTGGATGCAAGCCACCGAGATCACCTCGCTTCGCGCCGGCCTGTTGCTCTGTGACGACGTCGAAACGGCGGTTCGCATGACGCAACAGATCGCATCCGAGTCGACGGCCGATCTGGCGCCGCGCGACAAGATCAAGGAGATCGTGCTCTACAGCGTCTCCGAGAGCTATTTCCGGCTTCGCGAGCAGCTCGGGATCCAAATCAAAGTCTGACCAAATCCAGCGTGCAACCAGGCCCTGGATGTGACAGGGCTTGGGCATGCTGGAGCTCGAGCTCGACAGCGAAGAGGCGACCCTCGGGGCTGCTCGGTTGCTCGCCCAAGAGCTGCGGGGTGGGGACCTCGTCGGTTTGGAGGGCGCGCTCGGAGCCGGCAAGACGACGTTCGTGCGAGGGGCCGTGCACGGCCTGGGCGTCTCGGACGATACGCCGGTCACGAGCCCGACCTTCGCCTTGGTCCACCAATACCGGGGTCGGCTGCCGATCGTGCATGCTGATCTGTATCGTCTGGGCGACACCTCCGAGCTGCTCGAGCTCGGGCTCGACGAGCTTCTGGAGGAGGGAGCCGTCGCATTCGTCGAATGGGGCCGCAGGTTCGGGCCGATCGCCGAGCGCACCACACTCTGGGTGGAGCTCGAGATCGCGTCCGAGCACGGCCGCCGCGCGCGCCTGCGCCCGCAGGGCGCGCGAGGTGATGCGATCATCAGCGCGCTCGAGGCACGCCTGCGGGCGTGAAGGGTTCCCGGTTGCGGCCGGTGGCCCCCTCTGGTAAGCCGCCCCGACCGTCCTGGTCGAACGAACCCGATGCCCCGCCGCGATGACATCGAAAGCATCCTTCTGATTGGGTCGGGACCGATCGTGATCGGGCAGGCCTGCGAGTTCGATTACTCCGGCACCCAGGGCGCCAAGGCGCTCAAACAGGAGGGGTACCGGGTCATTCTGGTCAACTCGAATCCGGCCACCATCATGACGGATCCGGAGTTCGCGGATCGCACGTACGTGGAGCCGCTCACCCCGGAAATCCTCGAAACGATCATCGCCCGCGAAAAGCCCGATGCGGTGTTGCCGACGCTCGGGGGCCAGACCGCGCTCAATCTCGCTCTGGCGCTCGCCGACCAGGGTATTTTGGAGCGGCACGGTGTCGAGCTCATCGGCGCCAAAGTCGAGGCGATTCGAAAGGCCGAAGAGCGCGAGCTCTTCAAAGCCGCGATGGACAAGATCGGCCTGCAAAGCGCGCGCGCGGAGGTGGCACGGACCATCGACGACGCGAACGCCATCGCGGAGCGCATCGGCTTTCCGGTGATCCTGCGTCCATCGTTGACGCTGGGCGGCTCTGGCGGCGGCGTGGCGTACAACAAGGCCGAGTTCGACAGCGCGATCCGATGGGCTTTTCAGTGCAGCCCGATTCACGAGTGCCTGATCGAAGAGAGCCTCCTCGGCTGGAAGGAATACGAGCTCGAGGTCATCCGGGACCATGCCGACAACTTCGGCGTCATTTGCACCATCGAGAACTTCGACCCGATGGGGGTCCACACGGGCGATTCGATCACCGTGGCTCCCGCGATGACGTTGACCGATCGGGAATACCAGCGGCTTCGCGATGCCGCCCGCGCGATCATCACGGAAATCGGCGTCGACACCGGTGGCTCGAACATCCAGTTCTCCGTCAATCCCGACGACGGCCGGGTGATCGTCATCGAAATGAATCCGAGAGTCTCGCGCTCGAGCGCCCTGGCTTCCAAGGCGACCGGATATCCGATCGCGAAGATCGCGGCCAAGCTCGCGGTGGGGTACCGGCTCGACGAGCTTCAAAACGACATCACCGGGACCAGCTCGGCGTTCGAGCCCACGATCGACTACGTGGTGACCAAAATCCCGCGCTTCGCGTTCGAAAAATTCCCGGGCGCGGACCCGCGTCTCACCACGCAGATGAAATCGGTCGGCGAGGCCATGGCAATGGGCCGCACCTTCAAGGAGTCGGTCCAGAAGGCGGCTCGCTCGCTCGAGACCGGAAAAGACGGATTGACCTCGCTGATCGGCAAGATCGACTATCGCGACCTCGCCGCGCAGGTGCGCAGGCTCGTCGAAACCGGCGAAAGCATCAACACGGCCAAGCCCATGCTCGCGGATTTGCCGGAGCCCACCGAGGAGTCGCTGCGCGAGTCGATTCTCGATTTGATTCGAACTCCGCTGGCCGATCGGCTGTGGTACGTGGCGGACGGTCTGCGCGTCGGGCTTACAGTGGAGCAGATTCACGACGCAACCGACATCGACGTTTGGTTCCTGGAGCAGCTACGTCAGATCATCGCCTTCGAGAACACACTCGAAGAATCGGCCGGCAAGCCCCTCGATGCGTCCATGCTGCGCCGCGCCAAGGAGATGGGGTTCAGCGATCGGCAGATCGGACGCTTGCGGGGAGCGCCCGCGGACGAGATTCGTGCATCGCGCGAGTCGCACGGGGTTCGCCCGGTCTATTCACGCGTCGACACTTGCGCCGCCGAGTTCCCAGCGCTGACGCCCTACATGTATTCGACCTGGGGGCTGCAGAGCGAGGCGCGAAGCACGAGCGACGCGAAGAAAGTGATGATCCTGGGCGGAGGGCCCAACCGGATCGGCCAAGGGATCGAGTTCGACTACTGCTGCGTGCACGCCTCCTTCGCGCTCAAGGAGATCGGCTACGAAACGATCATGGTCAATTGCAATCCGGAGACCGTGTCCACGGACTACGACACCTCCGACAGGCTCTATTTCGAGCCTCTCACCTTCGAAGACGTGATGAACATCGTCGAGGTGGAACGACCCGATGGCGTGATCGTGCAGTTCGGCGGTCAGACTCCGCTCAAGCTCGCCGTGCCCTTGTCCCGCGCAGGCGTTCCAATCCTCGGCACCTCGGCGGATGCGATCGATCGGGCCGAGGACCGGGAGCGTTTCGATGCGCTGCTCCACAAGCTCGATCTGAAGAGGCCTCGGGGCGGCATCGCCAAGGGTACGAAAGACGCCTTCACCGTGGCAGAGCGCATCGGCTTTCCGGTGGTGGTCCGACCCAGCTACGTGCTCGGCGGTCGCGCGATGGAGATCGTCCACTCGCACGAGGAGCTCTCGCGCTACATGACGGTCGCGCTCGAGGCGGTCGAAGATGCAGAGACTCAGACCATTTTGGTCGACGAGTTTCTCAAGGATGCCATCGAAGTCGACGTCGACTGCGTCGCGGACGGCCAGGACGTGGTCATTGGCGGCCTGTTGCAACACATCGAGGAAGCGGGAATCCATTCGGGCGACTCCTCGATGTCTTTGCCCTCGCATACGCTTCCCGCGGAGGTGCTGGCGACCTTGCGTGCATCGACCCGAGCTCTCGCTCTCGAGCTGGGCGTCGTCGGTCTGATGAACGTTCAGTTCGCAGTTCGCGGCGGAGACGTGTACGTGATCGAGGTCAATCCGAGGGCCTCGCGCACCATTCCCTTCATCAGCAAGGCGATCGGCGTCCCTCTGGCGAAGATCGCGGCGAAGGTGATGGCGGGCGAGACGTTGCGGGAGCTCGGATACACCCGCGAGATCGTCACCGACCACATCGCCGTGAAGGAGTCGGTGTTTCCCTTCACGAAGTTTCCCGGCGTCGATACGATTCTCACGCCCGAAATGCGCTCCACTGGCGAGGTCATGGGGATCGCAGACAACTTTCCGGATGCTTTCTACAAGGCTCTTCTCGCGGCGCATTCGGAGCTTCCCGACTCCGGAAAGGTCTTCATCAGCGTCAAGGAGAGCGACAAGCGCGCCGCCGCGGAGCTAGCGCGCCGCCTCCGTGACCTCGGCTTCGAGATCATCGCGACGCAGGGGACCCGCGCATTCTTGGAAGCCGCGGGGGTCGAAGCCGAGCACGTACACAAAGTCGGCGAAGGTCGCCCACACATCGTCGACCGGCTGCAAAACGACGAGATCGCGCTCGTGTTCAACACGACGGAGGGCGCCAAAGCGATTCGTGACAGCCGCTCGATGCGCCGCCAGACGGTCCTCAGCAGCGTTCCCTACTTCACGACCATCGCCGCGGCGGTAGCCACCGTGGACGCCATCGAGGCACGGCGTCGCAGGCCGCCATCGGTCTGCTCGCTCCAGGAATACCACGCCCGGACTGGGGAGCTCGAGACCCTCCGGCCCCCCGGCGCCTGAGTCGGGTTGCCTCGTCTGGGCACTCGGTTTAACAGAAAAGGCCATGGAACGGGTACCCATGACGCCAGAGGGTCATGCCGCACTCACCGCCGAGCTCGCTGCGCTCAAGGCGGAGAGGCCCAAGATCTCGCAGGAGATCGGGGTCGCGCGCGAGCACGGTGATTTGAAAGAGAACGCCGAGTATCACGCGGCGAGGGAAAAGCAGGGTCTTTGCGAGGCGCGCATCGCCGAAATCGAAGACAGGCTGTCGCGTGCCGACGTGATCGACCCGGCGACGCTCGGCGGTACGAAGATCAAGTTTGGCGCCTTCGTCGAGCTCGAGGACATGGATACCGGCAAGGTCGTCACCTACCGCCTCGTCGGTCCCGACGAGTCGGACCTCAAGGAAGGCAAGATCTCGATCACCTCGCCGGTGGCACGCGCGCTGGTGGGCAGGGAGGTCGGCGACGAGGTGCAGGTCCAAACTCCAGGCGGCCTCCGGCATTACGAGGTCAGCGACGTCCGCTGGAGCTGAGGGGACGAGTCGGCGGGAGGGCCGGGCGGCGATGCCTTCGCTTCTCGATCACCCCGTGGAGTCCCTGCCCGGAATCGGGCCCGCGGCGGGAAAGCATTTGCGGGCGCGCGGTTACGAATCCGTCGGCGACTTGCTTTGGCTGTTGCCACGCGCTTACCACGATCAGCGGCGACCCACGTCGATTCACGAGCTGCGAGACGGAACCTATGCCGTGGTCGAAGGCGTCGTCCGAAGCACACATTCGTTTCCGAGGGGATCCCGGGTCGGTTTCGAGGCCCGTCTCGTGCCACCCGAGGAGTCGGCCTCGCCGGGCGGCTACCGGGAGCTCAAGCTCGTTTGGTTTCGGGCCATCCCCGGTCTGAGCCGGCGGTTTCTCGAAGGCCGAAACGTGCGGGTTGCCGGCCGCGTGCGCGATTACCGGGGCACCGCAACCATCGCGCATCCGGAGGTGCTCGCGGACGATGCACCTGGCCGCATCGAGCCTCGCTATCCCGAGGTTCCCGGAGTACCGAGAAAGGCGCTGCGACGGGCCATCCGATCGGCCGTCGACCGCGCCGTCGGACAGGTGCCCGACCTGCTTCCGGGCGCGCTGCGTGAGGAAGTCGGTGTCGAAAGCCTCGGGGAGGCGCTGCGTGCCATCCACGTACCCGACCCGGATCGCTTCGACCGCGAAGCGATCCCGGCGCAGGCCGCCCGGAGCCGCCTGGCGCTCGAAGAGCTCTTGCTCTGGGAGCTGGCGCTCCGATCTCGTCGCGCGTCAGAGCGCGGAGAAGCGGCGCAAGCCTTTTCGGCGAAGCCCGCGGTCGAGACGGTCTCCCAGGCCTTTCCGTTCGAGCTCACGCAAGCACAGAAAACGGCCATCGCTGAGATCGGGGAAGCGCTCAGCAGCGAGCTTCCGATGCGGCGGCTGCTGCAAGGCGACGTCGGCTGCGGCAAGACCGCCGTGGCGTTGGTCGCGTGCGCGCAGGTGGCCGCCGGGCATGCGCAGGCCGCCTTTCTCGCGCCGACCGAGCTGCTTGCAGAGCAACATGCGGAAACGCTCCAATCGACGGCAGCGCGCCTGGGATTGCGTCTCGCCGTGCTCACGGGTGGCCTCGGACGCCACGCACGCCGTTCCGTGCTGGATCGTCTGGCCACTGGAGCGCTCGACATCGTGGTCGGTACCCATGCCCTCTTGAGCGGCGACGTGCGGTTCGCCAACCTCGGCTTGGTCATCGTGGACGAGCAACATCGATTCGGCGTCGCACAGCGTTTGCGGCTCGGGGGACGGGGGTCGGAGCATCGTCCGCATTTGTTGGTGATGACGGCGACCCCCATTCCGCGCAGCCTGGCATTGGTGATGTACGCAGGGCTCGAGCTCACGACGATCGACGTCAAGCCTCCGGGTCGGATTCCAAGCACGACCAAAATGACTCCCCATCACAAGCGGCGCACGGTGCTTCGCCAAATCGAACGCGCGGTCGATGCCGGTGGTCGGGCGTTCGTGGTCTGTCCCGCCATCGGTTCGAGCGACGACCGCGTCGGCGTCGACCGAACGGTGCGCGAGATGAGGGCACACTTCGGAGAGGATCGGGTCGCTGAAGTGCACGGGCGGTTGCCGAGCGACGCGCGTCGCTCTGCCATGCGCGCATTCGCCGAAGGAGAAGTCGACGTCCTGGTCGGCACCACGGTTCTCGAAGTCGGCGTGGACATCCCCAGCGCAAACCTGATCGTCATCGAGCAAGCGGAGCGGTTCGGGTTGGCGCAGCTCCATCAGCTGCGAGGCCGCGTGGGGCGCGCGGGACAGCGCAGCGCTTGCATTCTGACCTTCAGCGAGCCTCTGTCCGAGGAGGCCGAGGCGCGACTTCGGGCGTTGTGTGAAACCGACGATGGCTTCCGTCTCGCCGAGCGGGATCTGGAGCTTCGGGGGACCGGCCATCTCTTCGGGCTGCGGCAGTCCGGGGACAGTGGGCTCCAGTTCGCCGATCTGGTCCGCGACCGTGCTTTGCTCGAACGCGCCGGCGCCTTGGCCGACCGGATGCTCTCGATCGACCCGGACTTGTCACTGCCCGAGCACGAGCCGGCACGCACGGCCGTCGCGCGTTGGGAGCGCAGCGCCGTCCGGGAGGACGCCGGCTGACCGTGGCCGGCCCCCTTGCCAGCTTCTTGACGCTCTCGCACGACCCAGGTACTTGCAGATCATGCCATTGGTGCATCACGCGCAGCGCGAGGTCACGTTCAAAATCGTCTACTACGGCGTGGGGCTGGGGGGAAAGACCACCAATTTGGAGACCCTGCACTCGCAGACCCGGCCCGAGCTGCGCGGCAAGCTCGTCTCGGTCAACACCGAGGCGGAGCGCACGTTGTTTCTGGATTTCCTGCCGCTCGAGGTGGGCACGTTTCGGGGCTACCGAATCCGTCTGCACTTGGTTTCGGTGCCGGGGCAGATCGCACAGGATTCGACCCGCCAACTGGTGCTGCGGCACGTCGACGGCGTCGTCCTCGTCGTGGACAGCCAGGCGGATGCCATCGAGGGCAACAACTACAGCATTCGAAACCTCGACTACAACTTGAGGCTTCACGGCGTGGACGCGGATCGCATCCCGCTGGTCGTTCAATACAACAAGCGCGACCTCCCGGGGATTCTGGACGTCGAGGAGCTCGCATCCCGTCTCGGCGTTCCCGAGGGCGTTCCCGAGCTGGTCGCTTCGGCCACACAGGGGTGGGGCGTCTTCGAGACGGTCAAGTCGGTCTTGCGTTTGTGCATGCATCAACTGGGGGACCCGAGCGCACATCCCGAGGGCCGCGTCGAGTGCCTCCTCGGCGAGCCGCGGGATCGCTTCCGGCCGAGAGGCCCGGTCTCGATGATCCACGCTTTGGCGCCGGAGCAAGAGCTCGATCTCGAGGATCTCGAGATCCTGCACGGCTGAGTCGATGCGGGATTCAGGCGCCGAGTCGTTGGCCGATCGCGTCCAGATGGTCGCGCCGACGATTCAGATGCTGCCCGTGCGAACGCCCACGCTCCCACCTGCCACGCACACGAATACCTTCGTGGTGGGCACGGAGGAAGCGGTGCTGATTGAGCCCGCCACGCCGTACCGGGAAGAGCAGGATCTCATGGCGGAGTGGGTTCAGGGCCTGCGGCTTCGCGGGGTGGAGCCCGTCGCCATCGTCGCGACCCATCATCACCCCGATCACGTGGGGGGTGCCATGGCGTTGCGGGAGCGGCTTCAGCTCCCCATCTGGGCCCACGCGATGACCGCGAGCCGGCTAGACGGCATCGTCGACGTCGACCGATTGATCCAAGAGGGCGAGCGAATTGGCCTCGATGGTCCGACGCCGACCGCGCTCACTGCGATTCACACGCCCGGCCACGCGCCTGGGCATCTTTGCTTCCTCGACGAAGCGACCGGCATGATGATCGCCGGAGACATGGTTGCGTCGGTGGGCACCATCATCGTCGAGCCGACCGATGGCGACATGTTGCTCTATTTGGAATCGCTGCGGACGATGGCGGCCCTCGAACCCACTGCGCTTCTGCCGGCACACGGCGACGTGATCCGCGACCCTCAGGCGGTGTTGAGCTACTACATCCAACATCGCTTGATGCGTGAAGGCAAAGTGCTCGAAGCGTTGCAAGCGCGCGGCGCTCCCTCGAGGCCGCGCCATCTGGTGGCTCAGGCCTACGCCGATACGCCCAAAGCGCTTTGGCCGTTGGCATTGGGATCGATCGAGGCCCACCTGATCAAGCTCGAGCGCGAAGGTCGGATACGAAAAGAAGGAGATCGCTGGGCGCCGCTCGCCCCGTGATCGCGCTCGCCGGCCGTCAGTCGTCCATCGACGCGGGGAGACGCACGAAGGTGCCGCTCGTAGTTTCTCGAGGTCGCACCGTGACTGCCTCGAGGCTCGATCCTTCTCCGGCCCGCTCATGCCTCGCGGAAAGCCAGACCGTTCCCTCTGCCACACCTCGCAGCTGAAACTTTCCCTGCGCGTCGGTGAGGACGGCACGCTCCCATCGGGGCGGGTCTCCCCACGTGACTTCGGCGCTGGGAACCGGCTCGTTGCGCGCATCCAACACCTCACCTCGGATCGTGCCTCCCGGCTCCAATCGAATGGTCTCGATCGTCTGGGGCCGATCGACGTACCCGGGCGGCTCGACGACGATTCGCCGACGCTGCTCCTCGTATTCGGGATGGCGAAACGACACTTCGTAGGTCCCGGTGGGCGTTTGTCGAAATACGAACGACCCGTCGGCCCGTGTCTCCGTCTCGGGCGATTCCGGCCCTCGCAGCTGCACACGCACGTGAGACAAGCCGTCGCGGGACCAACCATCGATCACGCGTCCGACCAGCGTGACTCCCGCCGAGAGAACCACGCGCACCCCTTCCAAACGATCGAGGCCGTCGAGGCTGGCCGGGCTGAAGCTCGAATGCTCGGCTCGCAGCTCGTATGGAGGCTCTGGCAGCGCGGCTACGGAGAACGTGCCGTCGGCATCGGATTTGGTCGTGCGCCGAACCGGGGTCTTCGGACTGCTCGAGGACACGGTCACCAGCGCGCCGCTCACCCCCAAGCCGGACTCGTCCACCACGCGGCCGTGCAAGGTGTAAAGCCTGCTCGGCATCTCGAGCTCGGTCGTGACCAAGGCTTCGTCTTCGATCACGATCTCTCGCCGGACCGGTGGCATTTCGAAGGGCATGGCGGTGACGCGCACCGTGCCCCGAGCTCCCCGAAAGACGAACGAGCCGTCCGAAGCCGTGGTCGTCAGCCGTGCGAAGCGCTCTTCGTCGCTGCGCAGCTCGACGGGGATCCCTTCGAGACCGCTGCCGCTGGCGTCGACGACGCGGCCCGCGAGCTCGGCTCCCCTGTGCAAGACGACCTGGATTCCGGAGACCGTGTCACCCACCCCCACCCGCACGATCTCGGACTCTTCGGGTGCATGGTCGCGATGGCGCACGGCGACGCGGTAGGCGCCTGCCCGCAGGCCGGAAATGGAAAAGCGGCCCTCGTGCGACGACGTCACCTCGCTGCCTGCGAGCGGCAGCGCGCTGCCGGCCGCCGAGATGGGAGGCACGGGACCGGCGGTGACACCCAAGGAGTCGGGGCTCGCGAGCGCGGTCCGTGGCGCCTCTTCGTCACCCAAGACCCCCACGCGCGCTCCGGGGATCGGCCGGCCCAATCGATCGACGATACGACCTGCGAGGGTGGCGGCTGGCTCGAGGCGCACCGTCACGGGAGCATCCTCGGCGCCAAACCGCAGAGGGCCATCCTGCACGTAGCCATCGGCCCGGACGTAGAGACTATGCGGACCCCCCAACAAGCCGAAGAGCTCGAAACGACCGTGCGCGTCGGTCGTGAGCTGCGTCGTGCTCAGGCCCAAGGGTCCACGAACCAGGGTGATGTCGGCGTTCGGTACACCGCGGTCGTCGCGGGCGTCGAGCACCCGGCCCGCAAGCGTCCAGCCGCGTTCGAGAACCAGCGCGAACATGCGTCGGGCTCCGGGGTCGAGGCTCAGGCCCTGCAGGGCAGGCGCGGCCCAGGCACCTTTGGACGCCCGGAGCTCGTAGACCCCGGGAGGGATGTCGGGCCATTCGAAGTAGCCGCTCGCGTTGGTCTCCACCGAGCGGGCTGGCCAGAAGCCGCTCCCCGCGAGCGCGATCGTGGCGCCTCCGACCGGGCGACCTCGGCCATCGTAGACGCGGCCCTCGAGCGCGGCGTGTGGCGCTGCGGTGGGCGCTCCGGCCTCGCCTGCCGCACGCCCGTCGGGGCGCCCATTTCGGGACGCGCCGTGTTTTCCAGCATAGGTACCTGGAATTACGGAGCTAATCAGAACCAGCAGCCCTGCTGTGACGCCCGCCGCTCGCATGCGAAGTGGTTGTATCTTCGATCCTCCGGGAGGGCGAGGTGCCGTTGTTGCCGGGAGCGGCGACCAGTGCTACATCGCGCCCTCCCGAAAGAGACCGGAACCGGCCATGGCACAGACATGTGATTTCTGCGGCAAGAGCCGCCACAAGGCGCACAAGGTGAGCCACTCGAACATCAAAACGAGGAAATGGCAGCAGCCGAACCTCCAAACGATTCGGGCGGTGATCGACGGCCGCGTCCAGCGGGTCACGGCCTGCACGCGCTGCATTCGATCGGGCAAGGTTGTCAAGGCCGCGTAGACGTCGCGAGGTGCAGCTCCCGCCGGGCTGCGATCCTGCCTCCATTCTGCTGACGTTCCCCGTAGCGCCCGAGCATGCGGGCCAGCGGCTCGATCGTTTCATCCAACACCGCATCCCACGGCTTTCTCGAACCCGAGCCCAGGAGATCGTGCGTGCCTGTGCGTATCGCGCCGACGGCCGCCGTCGCCGAGCGAGCGAGCGTGTGCGGGCAGGCGAAACGGTGTTGTTGGTCCGGCCCCCCTTCGAGGAGCCTCACGTCCCTCTCTATTTCGACGTCGTCTACGAGGACGCGCACATTCTGGCGATCGACAAGCCCGCGGGCCTTCCCGTTCATCCGTCGGCTACCTACCACAAGAACACACTCACCTTTCTGCTCCGACAGCGCTTCGGAGATCGACCACCACAGATCGCGCACCGGTTGGACCGAGAGACCAGTGGGTTGTTGCTTTGTGGCCGCACCCGCGAGGCAGAGCGCGCCCTCAAGCTGGACTTCGAGAACCGCCGCGTGCGCAAGCGTTACCTCGCGATCGTCCGTGGCTCGATGCCCGACGACGAGGGGCGCATCGAGCTGCGCATGGACCGGGCGAAGGAAGGCCTGCACCTGCTGATGGAGGTGACGCCCGAGGGTCGCGGGGCACCGGCAATCACCGAGTACCACGTCGTGGCTCGCCGTCCCGACGCCACGCTCGTGGCGCTCGCCCCGCACAGCGGGCGACAACACCAGTTGCGCGTGCACCTGAGCGCGCTGGGCTTTCCGATCGTCGGCGACAAGCTCTATGGGCCGGAGGGCTCCGAGCCGTTCCTCGAATACATCGAAACCGGAATGACGGAGGCGCTGCGGCGGCGGCTCGGGCACCATCGTCACGCGCTTCATGCCTACGAGCTCGAGTTCACGCACCCCTCCGGGGCCGAAACCATGACCCTTCGCGCGCCTCTTTCCCCGGATCTGGTCGACCTCTGGGGAGGGCCGCCCGGCGAGGCCGAGCTTGCCCGCGTCACGTGCTAGGGTCCCCGAGTGCGTGTGCTTTTGGTAGTCCTCGCCGTGTGGGCCGTCGGATGCGGGACGACCTCTTACAATCTTCCCGATCACGACTTCTTAGCGGCGGATGCCGCGCTTTTCGATGACGCGGTCGATTCGATGGAAGCGCCGGTGATCGTGAAGGGCGCTCCCGGTACGTTCGACCGCCGCGTGGAGCGCGCCGACCTCGTGGCGGTGGTTCGCGTGGAATCGTTGAGCTCGGACCTGGTGCGCCGCCAGTCGGCTTATCGGCTCGCCGTGCGAATCGACGAGCGGCTCAAGGGCGCGTTCGAGGGAGATCTTCTGCTTCGTGTGGAAGACGATCAGCCGGGGTACGAAACCGTGCGCGCCCACGAGGATCGTCTGTTGCGAGATCCATTTCTCGCCTTCGTCAAATGGGAGTCCGATCCGGGATCCGAAGAGCCACCGATCGCACACTGGCATTTGTCTCCCGCGTCCGCGGCTTCGGTGGATCGAGCCCGTCAGCTGCTGGATCGTTCCGCATCGGACGCCGATACGGAGGCCGAGGTGCTATCCCCTTGATTCCAGGTTCGACGAAAGCTGGAATTGCGTCGTAGACTAGCGGAGGATGTAATGCAGATGCGTAATTGGGTCGTCTTCTTTCTTTCGGGCTTCGTGGCCATCGTGGGTTGTGAACGAGGTGCGCCGGCGCCCGCGCACGATCATGCTGCCCACGATCATGCTGCGCACGATCATGCCGCCCACGACGATCATGCCGTCCACGAGAAACCGGCCGTCGAAGAGCGAGCCGACGAGCCCGTGGGTCCGAAGATCGAAACCGGGTCCTTTCAGCTCGCGATGGCTCCGGCGGACGACGCGTACCGAGTCGGCAAGACGGGGCAGGTCCGGATCGAGCTCGAAGGTCGGGGCCCTTGGCACGTCAATCAGGAGTATCCCATCCGGGTCGATCTGAGCGCGGATCCGGCCGTGAAGCTGACACGCCAGGAGTTGGTCAAGGACGACGCTCAGGAGTTCGGTGACGAACGGGTGCGATTCTTGGCTGGCGTCGAGCCTTCCGAGAAGGGCACACACGAAGTGAGCTGCGAAGTCTCCTTCGCCATGTGCACCGAGGAGAACTGCGTCTTGGAGAAGCGGAAGCTCGCGATCCCTCTCGAGGTGCAATAGCCATGGGAGACGGGGGACTCAAGGCCGCGTTGGACACCATCCGTCAAGAGGTGAAGGCGCGCTTCGAGTCCCAGAAACGCGTACTTTCCTTTCGGGAATACCTCGAGCTGGTTCAGGCAAATCCCCGCCGGTACACCCGGGATGCGGCACGGTACCTGAAGGACTGCATGGACTTCTTCGGGTCCTATCGGGTCACCAAGCCGACCGGCACGTTCACGCGCTGGAAGCTTTTCGATCTGGAGCTCGGTCGGCAAGACAGCGGCCGCCAGGTCGAGCTCAGGCTGCGCGATCGGCTCGCCGGACACGAGTCTGCGCAGGCTGCCTTCTACCGCATCCTGGACGGTTTCGAGAGGGAAGGGCGCGCCAACCGCCTGGTGCTGCTCCACGGTCCGAACGGGAGCGCCAAGTCGACGTTCGTCGCCTGTCTGATGCGCGGTCTCGAAGCGTATTCCGAGACTGACGAAGGCGCGCTGTATCGCTTCTCTTGGATCTTTCCTCGCTCTCGTGAGGGTGGCGGCATCGGATTCACCACGGCGTCAGACGAGCTCGCGCAGTCCGACTCGTTCGCACATCTGCCCGAGGAGCGAATCATCGCCAAGTTGCAGAGCTCGGTTCGCGAGCATCCTCTCTTGCTTTTGCCGAGAGACGTTCGCCAGCGTTTGATCGGAAGTGCGCACGAGAGAGCGGGGGTGACCGAAGGGGCTCCCGATTGGGTTTGGACGGGTCAGCTCGCTCGCAAGAATCAGCAGATTTTTCAGGCGTTGCTCACGGCCTATCGCGGTGATCTCGACCGGGTATTGGCTCACGTGCAGATCGAACGATTTTACGTCTCCCGGCGTTATCGCGTGGGCGCCGTCACCATCGGACCGCAGATGTCGGTCGATGCGTCCGAACGTCAGATCACCGCAGACCGATCGGTGGAATCGTTGCCCGCATCACTCAGCGCCCTGACGTTGTTCGAGCCCTTCGGGGAGCTGGTCGACGCATCGGGTGGAGTCGTCGAGTTCAGCGACCTGCTCAAACGTCCGCTCGAGGCTTGGAAGTATCTGTTGCTCGCCATCGAGAACGGCGAGGTTTCCCTTCAGATGTCCAACCTGCCCATCAATGCGGTCATGGTGGCGAGCTCCAACGAGCTGCACCTGAGCGCGTTTCGTCAACATCCCGAGTACAATTCGTTCCGCGGACGCATCGTGCGGATCCGGATGGGATACCTTCTGGACGTGCACCGCGAGCAAGAGATCTACGACGGACAGATCGTGCCCCAGATTCCAAAGCACGTGGCGCCACACACGACTTACGTGGCGGCCTTGTGGGCCGTCTTGACCCGGCTGCGCAGACCGGAAGCGTCGCGCTACGCCAGCAGCGAGCTGGGGACGATCGTGGCGTCTCTGACACCGCTCGAGAAGGCCGATCTGCTGGCCGACGGCACGACTCCCTCTCGGTTCGACGCGGATCAGGCCAAGATCCTCGCCAGCGGAATCACAGAGGTCCTCGAGGAGGGCGCCACGGCCTCCGACTACGAGGGCATCAGCGGCGCCTCGCCTCGTGAGGTGCGCATGCTTCTGCTCGATGCGGCGGCGGACTTCGGACAGCCGTGCGTGTCGCCGGCTACGCTCTTGCAGCGCATGGCGGAGTTTTGCGAGCGCGACGATTACGAGTTCTTGAAGGCCGACGCGGATGGGCCGTACCGTGATCATCGGGCGTTCGTCGATCAGGTCAAAGAACGCTGGCTCGACATCGTCGAAAGCGAGCTCCGCGCCGCAAGTGGGCTGATCGACGAGGCGAGCCCGATGAGCTTGTTCGATCGCTACGTCAATCACGTGTCCCATTGGGTGAAGAAGGAACGAATTTACAACCCGGTGACCGGCAAAGACGAGGAGCCCGACCTGGATCTGATGAAGAGCGTCGAGGACAAGCTCGACGGAGAGAACGCCCAAGCGTTCCGCAACGAGCTCCTGAGCGCCATCGCCGCCTGGGCCATCGATCACCCGGACCGGGACGTCGACTACGAAGCTCTCTTTCCGCACTACATCGAGCGGTTGCGTCGTGCGTATTTCGACGAGCGCCGAACGCACGTCGGCGAGATCGGCCGTGCCATCGTGGCGTTGCTCGACGAGGACGACGGCCTCGAGGACGCCCAGAGGGAAGCTGCCCAACAGGCGCTCCAAGTGCTCATCGGGGTCTACGGCTACGAGCGGTCCAGCGTCAAGGTCGCGCTCGGCGCGCTCATCGACGCCCGATACGACTGAGGGTCATTCCTCGCCGTCGATGGGAATCAGTCGGTCGGTGTCGGTGTCGATCCGCGCCCGCTGCACCTTCAAAGTGCCTGCGGCGACGGCGTCGCGGATCAGCGGACGATTCATGAATTCCTCGATGCTGCGCTCCCGCTCATCCACCAGGCCGGTCATCGCCGGGAAACGATCGTGGAGCTCCGGGTCCGCCGCGGCCGCTTCTGCCGCACAGTCCGTATGGGTGGTCAGCAGCACCAATTTGACGCCGTTCAGGACGGCCAGCTCGAGCATCTCTTGCTCGGCCTCCGCGAGCACCGACCCGGCGGTTCGGACGACGTAGTAGTAGCGTCGCGTGTCGCCGACGAGCTCGTTCGTGTCGATGCGCGCGTCCATGCAGGCGACCAGCGCGACGACCGGATGTCGTACGGTGCGTGGGAATCGGTCTCGCACGCTCGCGGCGAGCTTGTTTTGCCGCTTCAGCTCCGTCCAGATTTCATCGGGGCTGAGGGTTTCGCCGTGGTCTCCGTCTTCGTGATCACCGGTGCCCAAGTCGTAGTCGGAGAGGCGGTCTTGCATTCGGTAGCCGAGATTCACCAGGGCACCACCGATGATGAACTTGCTTTTGGGGCTGAGCGCGAACACCAACAGCGCGGCGACGATCACGATCCCAATCCCGACGAGCCAACCTTTCTTCCCTCTCATGCCGGCCGAGGGTACAACGAAATGCACCCCTCCGCCGGGATTTTTTCCCGGGTAGTCGGCGAGGTGCCTAGCCGGCGCGGCGTCGGCGAAGGACTGTCCAAACGAGCAGAGCCAAGCACCACCCGAAGACGAGGGGATGCATCGCTCGGGCCTCGGACGTGCTGCAGCCTCCGCTGCTCGGCTCGACGTCGATCGCGCTGCCGAGCACCCGCGACTGCGGCAAGACCCGGTCATAGGCGGTGAATGCGGCGGGCTCTTCGAGTGCCATCGCGGTCAGGTAAAACAAGATACCTTCCCACAGATGGGGTGTCGCCACGCGCTGGCTGGCGCGCGGTGCTCCTTCCGCGTCCTCGACCACGACCATCGCTTCTCCGAAATGATCCGTGCCCAGCGTCGGATGGGTATGAAGCTGCCGGACGAGCGAGCCGATCTCGTCTTCGTAGTCGTCGTCCCGAGCCAAAGTCAGGCCGAACGAGACCGTGTTCTTCATGAAGTACTGACCGCCGCGGGTCTGAAGGAAGATCTGCGGCTCGATGAAGCGCAAGTCGGAGAGCAGTTGCGCGCGGATGCGATCGTCGTTCCATGGGAGCAGCGTCATGGGCCAGACGAGCCAACCGGTCGTTCCGGTCGGACCGCGGACCTCGGGATCGGCGGACGCCCCGACGTCACGGACGAAGCGCATCGCGGAGGGATCGTAGAGGTGGGTGAGGATCGCGTTCTGAACCTCGAACGCCCGGGACTCCCATTGCTCTGCCAGCAGGTCCTCGCCCAAAAAACGCGCGGCGCGCGCCGCGATGTCGAGGGCGGCAAAGACCGGCACGGCGCCGTTTAGCGTCTGCCGATATCCCGGATTGTCGTCTTCCTGGGCGGGGAAGTGCAATCCCGTCGCTTCGTCGCGCCAGTAGACCAGGAAATCCGCCGCACGTCGAATGGTGCTCCAGTGGTCTCGAAGATACTCTTCGATCTCGTCGTCGGGGAGCCAGCCCACGTGGGCCACCATGGTCCAGAGCGCGAAAGCCGTGTTGTCGATCTCGAATCGAAAAATCCCTCCGACCATTCCGTCTGGGTAGTAGTTCATCTCCCACGTATCCGCGGGGTAGAGCTCGGCGGGCATCCCATCGGGTCGTGGGGGTGCGGGGGCGTCGATGAGGGGCGTCGGTCGGACCCCCTGCTTGCGCTGCCATTCGGCGTAGAGGCCTGCCCGCGAGGTGACCAGATCGGTCTGGCCCGAGATGTCCAAGGCCACGTTGAAGAACGCCCCGTCGCGGGGCCAGTCGAGCCCGTACGGGGGTTGGCGGCTGATCGAGGCGACGATGGCTCCGGTCGCGGCGTCGGTCCCCACGCGCAGGTTGATCAGCGAGCGGCGCGCGATGGCACGGCTGCGTTCGTCGGTTTCCGGTAGGGTGAGCCCAGACACCCAGCTCGACACGGCAGATGCGGCGGATTCGACGACTGCGCTCCCGGTCGGCGCCTGCTCGAGGATCGAACGCGCTTCGTTCGCGGTGGAAGCAGCGGAGAGACGGACATCCACGACGGCGATCCCGTTCGAATCGAAGCTCAGCGGAGTGCGCAAGGCTTCCGATACCTCTCCCGCTGCGATGTCGCTCCCCTCGAGGCTCCCGTCTTCGGCATCCGCATAGGCTTCGGTGGCCGTGTGAGCCCAGCCTTCCGTATCGCGCGGGGTGAGCCTCGGCTGGGGACATCGGAGCAAGTCGAGCAGGCTCGGGTCGAGAGGCAGATCGAGCCCTGGCTGGCGCTCGGGAAGGAGCAAGAGGTTGTCTCCGATCTCGTCGAGGGTGTCGCACACTGCGGCGTCGTCGAATCCAATCTGATGCTGATCGGGCGCCGGTGACGTCCCAAGCGCGAGATAGACGCCAGGCGAATAGTCCTCGTCGAGTGCGGCTGACAGGGCGGCGACCTCCGTGGGAGTCGGTGTCCCGTCTCGAATCGCCTCCCCGATGGGGCCCCAGTCCGCTTGGGGCGGAACCAAGAGGCCGAAGAGATCGCGGTAGACTCGCTGATCGTCGGGATGGAAGTGTACGATCGCTTGGCTCGAAGCGTCCCACACGGCGGCAAAATCGTTTCGTCCGTCGAACACCCAATCGACGATGGGCAGCTCGGGCACGCGGGAGCTCGGTGGCACCGGCGAAAGATTCGCGTACGTGATGAGCCAGGCGCGTTGCACCGGGCTTCCTGGATCACGGGTGATCTCGGCACGACGGATCAACAGGTCTGCATCCGGTGCGATGGCGTCGACGACGGTTACCCGCAGGCCGAGGCTCTCGTTCTCGAAACGCGTGTGCACGTTCGGTCCGTCGTCCGGTCCATAGTCCTGCTCGACCGCCCACGCCGAGGGTTCCCGAAGCCAGGTCACGTAGGAATCCTGTGCGGTCTCGACGTAGAGCCCGAGCACCATGCCCGCTTCCTCCACGGCGCCGAACCGCGGAAGATCGCGCGCATCGAATGAATTGCTCGACACGTAGGCCAGTTGGTCCGAATAGCTCGGGCTCGGCCAGGTGAGCACCGTCAGGTCGCCGGTCGAGGAAACCCCCGCCGACATGCGCCCATGCCCGGTGATCGCGTGGACGTTGGTGGCGCCGTAGATGTTCTCGATCCCATCGATGTTCGATTGAGCGCCGGCCCGGTCGACCCCGGCGCCACACATCCAAAGCGATGCGCAGAGGAGCGCCGCGTCGCGAACGCGTTTCGATGGAAGCCTTGCGATTCGGATGCGTTGCATACAGACTCGAAGCTAGCGCATCGACTCGCGCCAGCCACCACGAGCAAACTGCGATGAGCACGAAAAAGAAAGATCGACCGCCGACCGACACGCTGAAGGCCGCGTTCCGTGAATTCTTCCGGCACCAAAGCCCGCGCACGATCGCTGCGACCGCGGGCGCGAGCTGGCTCGGGCGCCTCGTGGCGGGGCCTTTCGGACCCAAAGACGCCGCGATCGTCGCCGGAGTGGTCGCGTGGTGGCCGTTGCAGGAGTGGCTGGCTCACAAGTACCTCTTGCACCGGGAGCCCAAGCCCGGCCGCAAGGATCCCCTGTTCGCCCAGCGGCACCGCGCCCATCACCGCAACCCGGACGATTTCGACATCACGTTGCTTCCGAAGGAAGTGCTCGAGCCCGCCATTCCGGGGAGCCTGGCTTTTTGGTTGCTGGTCACCAAGAAAAAACGCCACGCGCTCACCGGCATGGCGGCTTATTCGACGATGGCGCTGGTCTACGAATGGTCGCATTTCTTGGTACACACCGATTACAAGCCCAAGACGAAGTTCTTCCAGAAGGTCCGCCGCAATCACCTGATGCACCACTACCGAAACGAGAACTACTGGTACGGCTTCACTTCGCCGTGGGTCGACTCGCTCTTGGGCACCGATCCGGATCCTGCCTCGGTTCCGCGCTCGAAGACGGCCACCGACTTGTATGGCTGGTCGGTCATCGACGAAGCGGCCGAGTGATCTTCGCGCGAGCGGTCGTGCGCGTTCAGCCTGCCACGAGCTCCGTGATTGGAGAGCTGGTCTCGATGTCTCCGGTGCCCCAAGTGGCGACAGGCACCCCGAACACCTGCTGCAAGGTGAGGGCGGCCCGAGACGTCGGTGAGCCGGCGCCTCGAAGGTGAAGCCCGGTACGGAGCTTGCCTCCAGCCGAGCCGGCGATGAGCATCGGGATGTTCTTGGTTCCGTGGTCCTTCGGAAACTCCGTGCCCGAGTGTGCGAAAAGCGCGGTGTGATCGAGCAACGTGCCATCCCCCTCTTCGATGGCATCGAGCCGGCCCAAGAGGTACTTCCAACAATCCATCGCGTGCATCAGGAAGCGTTGGCTCTTGGGCTGGTAGCCGAGCGCGGGGTCCACGAACTCGTCGTGCGTGAGCTGGTGATAACCCACCGACTCTCCCTCGAAGCGCACGTCGGTGAAGATGCGCCACAGATTGACGTTGAACACGCGCGTCTGGTCGCACGCAAGCGCAATGGCCAGCAAATCGGCAAACAGGTTGTGCGTCTCGACGACGTGCGTGATGATCTGCGCGAGGTTTTCGCGACCGGGCGCATCGGGCTCGAAGCAGGCGGGTAGCTCGGGCGGCTCGCGCAACAACACGTCCAACTGATTCTCGAGCTGTCGGATCGAGGTGAAGTACTGATCGAGGCGCTGCCGGTCGTGGCTCCCGAGCTCGCGCTCGAGGCTTCGGGCCTGGTCGAGCACGCTCGACAGCACGCTCTTTCGGACCATGACCGCGGGATCGGGCACGAAGGGCTCCGAGCCGCCGATCTGAAAATCCGCGCCGAATACACGCCGATAAAAGGCGATGGGCGAGCTTTCCGCGGGGGATGGCGTTCCGGCGCTCTGTGCGCTCCAGGCTTGGCCGCGGCCGTCGGCGGTGATGTCTAGCTGTCGAAATCGCGTAGCCGTCCCGATGACGTTTGCGATTTCGACGTCGAAGGTGGATCGAGGGACGTCGTTCGGGCTCGTCGGCGCATGGCCGGTGAGGGTGACCATGGGCGGCGAGTAGTGCGGATGGTTGGTCTCGCCATTGACCGGAGTGTCGAACCCGCTCAGCACGGTCACTTTGCTCTCGAAGCCCTCGAGCCCACGCGCGAGCTCGGGAGGCAGGTCGTATCCGGCGCCTTCGATCGAGGGCACCCAGCGAGCTGGATTCATGCCGCAGCCCCAGAACCAGGTGCCGAAGCGAATCGGAAAGGCTCCCGACTGCGCGAGCGCCCGTCCGTTGCCGTCGAGGAGGCAATCGAACAGAGGCAGCCCCACGGAAACGGCTGCGCCACCCATCATTCCGCGGAGCACTCGCCGCCTGGTGATTCGTGCGCTCATCCCTCGTCTCCTGCGGGAGGTTCCGCTTCACGTGGACCCGACGTGTAGCGGAAGCCGTGGGTCAGCGCGATGTCGCGCATGAGCATGACGAAATCGTATTGCGAGCTCGCGAAATCCGATTCGAGAGCTTGGAGGAGCGGATCCTCGCTCAACGTGTAGAGGCGCCCCACGGCATGCATGTACAGCTTCCGAACGAGGCAGGTCGTGAGCTTCGGGGTGTCCCGAAGGACCTCGTAGAAGCCGCTGATGTCGTCGAACTCGACCCCGTCGATCGAGCCGTAGGTCTCGATGGTCACGCCGTTTTCCTCCGTGCGGAATTGACCGACCGCGTCGAACGCCTCGAAGGGGAGGCCGATCGGATCCATGAGGTCGTGACAAGTGGAGCAGGCGGGATTGGCGCGGTGCACGGCCAAACGCTCTCGGGCGGTGGCGCCCAAGCCGCTCTCGGGCGCGAGCGCTTCGAAGCTGACCTCGGCCGGCGGTGGCGGGATCGGGGTGCACAACAAGGAATCCAAAATGAACTCGCCCCGGAGGACCGCGGAGGACCTCGCGGATCGCGCGTGTAGCGCGAGGAAGCTCACGTGGGACAGGATCCCGGCTCTCGGTCCGCCTTCGGGAAGCTCCTGAAGCTCCCAGTCTTCGACCACGGGCACGCCGTAAATCGGACCGAGATTCTTGGTCATGAAGATGCGGCGGGTCGTGAAGAGATCTCGGTAGTCGTCACGGCGGACCAGCAAGTGATCGACGATGGTTCGCAGTGTTTGTTCCTTGGCGTCTTCGACGACCCCCATGGTGTACTGCGGGAACGAGCTGGTGTCCTTGTCGGCGGAGGCCAGCTCGTCGAGCTCGTAGAGATCGGTGAAAAAGGCGCGAATCCCCCGCTCCAAGCGCGACTCGTCGGCGAGCAGACGCTCGAGCTGCGCGCGATAGCCCTCCTCGGTGTCGAGCTCTCCGCTGACGGCGGCTCGAAGGAGCTCGGCATCGGGTCCGGTGTTCCAGAGGAAATAACTCAGCCGCGAGGCGAGCGTTTCACCGGTGAGCTTCCGTCCGTTCTCGTCGTCGGCATCGGCTGGGTAGGCGCGCTCTTGGATGAACAAGAAGTCGGCGGAGAGCAACCACGAAGCGAGGATGGACTCCAATCCCGCGTAGAAGTTGCCGAGCTCCTGCGCCGAGGCACGGGCCAACGCGACATAGGCCTCGGACTCCCCATCGCGCAGGGCGCGGCGAAGCACCCGAGGCGCGAGGGCGTCGACGAATCGCGCGGCGCACGCATCATCTGCTCCCGTGCTGGAGCTCGGCTCGCAGTCGAGGAGCTTGCCCCGTTGCGGGGGGGAGAGGGCGAACGCGGCGATCTGGCGCGCCGCGGCCTCGTAGCGCTCGAAGCCGGCGGGCGTGATGGTCGCCGCATTGGCGCCGAGAGACGCGAGGCCCTCCACGCGCGTATCGACCTCGGTCGGGGGCAGCACCTCGACCTCGGGGCCGAACAAAAGCTCGACCGTGGACAAATACTGCTCCTTGGTGAGCCGTCGCATGGACATTGGGCCGGGGACATAGCCGTCGAGCGAGGCGGCGCTCGGTTCATCTCCCGTTCCCGGAGAGCTCGAGCACGCGACGATGGCGAGCAGCAACGAGGAGGCCGACAGTGTCCGCACCCAGCTCATGGCGCTCCCTCGTCGAGGCCGGTGAGGAAGCCGGATACCGCCGTCACCTCGAAAATCGTCGACACGAGGTCGCACTCGACACCGTCGGAGGACGCGTCAGCCCACAGTTCGGCGGCGCAAGCGAGCTCGCCGTCGTTGGACCCAATCGCCAGCACGATGCCGCCGATGGTATCGAGCATGTTTTCACGCGTCCACCATCCGGAAAGCCTCGAATCGAGCTCGAGCACGCCATCCGGCCGCTCCGTCAGCGTGGCGCGAATCATGGCTCCTCGAAGCTCGAGCACCTTGTCCTCGATGATGATCAGGTCGATGTCCCCCAACTTGAAGTCCGTCGGGCCCGCAGTGAGCACACCGTCGACGATTCGTCCGGGGAAGGTCGTCTGCCAATCCGGATTGGGCTCGACCGGCACCGAGGCTCTCGCGATGATCTGTCCGTCGGTCCCGCGCAGCGGCACCTCGCTCACGTCAGTGACGAGAACCTCGATCGCGTCGTCGTTTTCCAAATCATCGACCCCCGAAAGCCGGATGCCGAAGTTGATGAGGCCCTCGGACGGCGCGTTGGCGAGCACCCCGCGCGCGACTTGATCCGGCCGGATCGGCCGAATGAGATCGATGATGCCGAGAAACGCGTAGTCGATGCCGGTGGCGCCGTCGGGCGCTTCGTAGTCGCCTTGTCCGCACAAGCCGGCATCGTCCGTGGAAACCAGGCCATCGAGATCGAACCCGTCCACGGCGGCATCGCCGAAAAGCAGGGGCCGGTAGATGGTGTTGTCGGTCGCCCCGGCGAGACCGCAGGGGTTGGGAGCTTCCTCGCCGGCCTCTTCCAAGGGTTCCGGATAGTAGAAGTTCAGCGAGGTGACCAGGAAGTCGAACACGCCGGCCCGGTTTTCGGCAGGAGCTGGAGTGCCCCCGGAGCCGCCGGCACCGGGCTCCGGACCATCGGCAGGGGTGGCGTCGCCGCAAGCCCCGACGGCGAGCATGAAAAAGGCCGCCGCGAGACGGGAAGCGGCTCGTCTGACTCGGGTTCCAGGCAAGATGGGGATGGGTATCATGTTTTTGGGGTTGACAGCAGGCCCAATTGAGCAAATAAATCAATTGATCGATTTACTACAGGGCAGCCCGCAGAAACGAGAATCCTCATGCATTCCTCCCCGCGCTCCATTTCGCTCCCGCCCAAGTCTCCTTGGGTCCTCCAACTCCTCGCGGGCTGGCTGGTCCTCGGCGGA
>CAZBWQ010000057.1:0-9121 GCA_964495565.1 uncultured Sandaracinaceae bacterium
GTGAGCACGCGCTTGTTTCGAAAGACCCGGCCGAGCTCTTCGTAGCGAACCTTCGCGAGCGGCGGATACATCATCAAGATGAGGCCCACGGCGATGGGAATGCTCGTCGTTCCGATGCTCATGCCGTGAAGCGCCTCCACGACTCCGGGCGCGGCGAAGCCCAGCCCGACGCCGACCGCCATGGCGGCGAAGATCCACAGGGTCAGGTAGCGATCCAGGAACGACAATCGGCCGACGGGGCCTGGGTGCGCTCGGTCTTTCATCGTTTCTTCTCGATGATCAGAGACTGCCCACCAGCGACCTGAAGCGCCGAAGCACCCAGGGGCTCAGGCAGTAGCAAACTCGCGGTCCATCCACCTCGCCCTGGATGAGACCGGCTTCCTTCATGATTTTGAGATGTTGCGAGACAGTCGACTGCGCTAGATCCAGCTCCTCCACAATTTCGCCGCAAATGCAGGCGCTCCTACGGGCGAGCAAGCGAAGAATGCGAACGCGAGCCGGGTGGGCGAGCGCCTTGCAGAGGGTTGCGAGCTCGGCATCCGCCTCCGGACCTTCCACGGGCCGAAGGTCTGGCTCCCGGTTATCCTTCGGGACGCAGGTCTCTGCGAGGGCGCTAACCATCGTCGATCGACGATATACGACACCACGGGCCGAAGGGCAAGGCCATGCATTGACGCTCAGGGCCGGGCCTTGCCTTCAACCTACGCATTCGAAGAATGCCGTGTTCAACGAGTAATCGGCGACGACGGGTCGAAATCGCAGGCCGGTTTGTTCCATGAACTCGTCGAAGGCGCATGGCTCGTGCTCCACGCGCGAAAGCTCGTCGAAATAGATGTAGGTGCCCGCCCGGATCCACGGCCGGAGGTGATTCAACCCCAGGATGGTGGAGGAATAGAGATCCGCATCGAAGTTGATTACCAGCACCTCGTGCTCGGGCACCTGGTATTTCGGAAGCGTATCTTGGAACCAGCCCTTGAAGAACCGAACCCGAGGATCGTCGATCACCGGAATGGCTCCGCCCAGCGAGAAAGCGCCCTTGGTATAGCGCCCTCGGAAGTCGAAATCCTCGGGTAGACCCTCGAAGCTGTCGAAGCCGTGGAGCATGGCTTCCGGGTGCCGCAGCGCGTTCGACCAGTAGCGCATCGAGGCTCCTTCGAAGACCCCGAGCTCCACGTAGAGCACGCGTCGGTCCCGGACGCGCTCCGCGACCACGTCGAACACCTCGGTACGGCCTCGGACTTTTTGCTCGAAATGAAAGTCGTGGTCGCGCATCCAGTTGCCGACCTTCATGTAGTTGATGACCATTTGCAGCTGGTGCAATGCGTCCGTCGATAGGTTGGCGCCGACCACCGTGAGCCCCTGCTTGAGGTTTCTCAGCAGCGCTTTTCTCAGTGCCGTGACCACTCGGGGGCTTCTACTCGATTCCGGGCCGCTCGCAACACCAACGCCATGGCCATGGAGCGCTTGCCTCCCACCTCGTCGTGTCGACAACCCGCGGCCTCCCGTACAGGCTTGCCTCGTAGCCCCGGGTCGGAAACGAGCCCGAAAGAGCTCACGGAGATTTGCATGCAGAAACGTGTCGGTGTGCTTCCTTTGGTCGCGCTCCTCCTGGCTTCGTCGTGTGGGGACGATGATGGAGGACCGCAACCGGCGACGCTGGTCGGGTTGTGGAAGGCCACAGCCGTCAACCTCGTCAGCATGGTCGACCCCGCGGATCAGGTCGACCTCGTCGCTGATTTCGCCGCGATTGTCACGCTGGAGCTGGAGGCGGACAACGACTTCACCCTCATCGTGACGTACGCGGGAGAAGGGCCGGGAGGACCGCCGCCTTGGGGCATGAGCTCCGTGGTCACCGGAACCTGGAGCTCCACGGACGTCCTCACGCTCATGATGTCCCCGACGAGCGAGTGGCAATTCGAAATCGACCTCGACGTCGACATGCTCACTCTGACCGAGGCTGACACCTCGTTCGACTTCGACGGCGATGGCACGATCGAAGATGCGGATCTCAGCTTCGAGCTGACGCGCGAGTGAGCTGATCTGAAGGGATGCGGTTTGGCGCATCGCGTCGCGACCCGCGGGGATTCGCCACGTTGTGTCAGCTTGACACAAGCGAGCGGCGGAAGAACGCCGATCGCGGATCGTCGAGCGACCTCGAATCGTCGCATGTCTCCGCGTGTTCTTGGCACGGCGGTTGCACGATCAATTCCTTTTTCAGCAAGCAAGAGAAAGGAGGTCGGTCATGACGACGCTTCAAGCGAAAACCATGAACGATACGAACACGACCCTCGGTGAGGAGCAGCTCCAGATGCTTGCGACCAAAACCCGGGGACAACTGATAACTTCCGATGACACGGGCTACGAAGACGCTCGTTGCATCTACAACGCGATGATCGACAGGCGCCCTGCCCTCATCAATCGCTGCCGCGACGTGGCCGACGTGATCGCGAGCGTGCAATTCGCGCGTTCAAACGACGTGCTCACCGCGATTCGCGGCGGCGGCCACAACGGGCCTGGTCTCGCACTGTGCGACGATGGCTTGGTCATCGACCTCTCGTCGATGAATGGTGTCCGGGTCGATCCCGACGAGAAGACCGTACGCGTCCAAGGCGGATGCGTATGGGGTGACGTCGACCATGCCACCCATGCGTTTGGCATGGCCACGCCCAGTGGCGTCATCTCGACGACGGGAGTCGCAGGCCTGACACTCGGGGGCGGTCACGGGTATTTGACGCGCAAGTACGGTTTGACCGTCGACAACTTGGTCGAAGCGGACGTCGTGCTGGCCGATGGCTCGTTCGTCACGGCCAACGAAAGCCAACATCCCGATCTCTTCTGGGCCTTGCGAGGCGGAGGCGGCAACTTCGGGGTGGTCACCTCGTTCAAGTTCGAGCTACATCCGGTCGACACCGTCTACGGCGGGCCGATGTTCTGGCCGCTCGACAAGGCCAAAGACGTCCTCGAGTGGTACCGAGAATTCAGCCCGCAGGCGCCGCGGGATCTGTACGGCTTCTTTGCATTCCTTCGGGTTCCGCCCGCCGAGCCGTTTCCCAAAGAGCTCCATGGCAAGAACATGTGCGGCATCGTGTGGTGTTACACGGGCGAGCTCTCCGGGGCGGAAGAGGTCTTCGAGCCCATCCGGAGCCGTTTTGGCAAGCCTGCTTTCGATCTCGCGGGCCCCATTCCTTACCCGACCCTGCAAAGCATGCACGACGAGCTCTACGCACCAGGTCTTCAATGGTACTGGAAGGGTGACTTCATCCGTGAGATCAGCGATGAAGCCGTCGCAGAGCACTTGGAGCACGGCACGCGGATTCCGACGGTCCATTCGACGATGCATTTGTACCCGGTAGACGGTGCAGTGCACGATGTTGGGCCGGACGAGACGGCATTTGGCTACCGGGACGTGCACTGGTCGATGGTCATCGCGGGGGTCGACCCCGATCCCACCAAGCAAGCGGAGATCACCGAGTGGGCCCGCAGCTACTGGCAAGCGATCCACCCTCATTCCGCGGGTGGCAGCTACCAGAACTTCATGATGGAAGAGGGCCGAGAACGTGTGCAGGCGACGTACGGCAGCAACTATGCGCGACTCGCCGAAATCAAGGCGAAGTACGACCCGGACAACTTCTTCCGCGTGAATCAAAACATCGAGCCCGCGTGAGCTACCCATGACGGGTGACAGTTCGAGCGCGGAACCGAGCTATGACGCGATCGTCATCGGCGCGGGCATCTGCGGCATCACTTTCCTGAAGTATGCCCTCGACCAGGGTCTTCGTTGCGTCGCCTTGGAAAAGCAACAGGATGTCGGAGGTCTGTGGAGGTGGCTTCCAGCGTGGCAGGACATCCAGAACCGAACCCAGGACTTCGCCATCAACGACGTGCCGCTCGAAGGAGCCAAGCAGCCCGAAGTTGAACGCTATGCGCGCCGGTGGGTACGACGATACGAGCTCGAGCCGTTCATCAGGCTCCGCTGCGAAGTGACCTCGGTCGCTTGGAGCGGAGAGGACTGGCATGTGCATACCAATCGTGGAGAGCTTCGGACCAAGTACCTCATCGTCGCGACGGGCGTTCTAAACGAGCCCTGGATTCCCGACATCGAACGCTCGAATCCCGACGTCGTGGAAGTGCATTCGTCCGAGCTTCAGCGCCCCGACGACATGGCAGGCCGCCGCGTGACGATCGTCGGTGGCGGCGCATCGGCGTGGGACCTGCTCGATCTCGCGGTCGAGCACGGCGCAAGTGAGATCCACTGGGTGTACCGGAGCAAGCCGCGTTGGTTCTTGCCGACGCGAAAATCCAAGCAAAAGGCATGGCCCAATCTGCGAGAGTTGGCCGTGGTGCAGACCCTCGGAAGGTCTGCCCGCGCCGTCTCTGCCTTCTGCCGATGGCTTCTGCGGATGAAATACGACGCCTTTCGATTGACCGAGATCGCGCCCAAGGAACGTTTCAACATTCAGAAACACCAATTGATTCCGGGACGCTCTTCGATGATCGCGAGTCTCGATGCGATTCATCGACATCGAAGCGAGGTTCGGCGCGTCCAAGGCACCGAAGTGGAGCTCGAAAACGGAGAAGCCTTTGAAACCGACATGCTTTTGTGGGCAACCGGATATCGGATGAATCTCGAGTATCTCGACCTGCCGGAGCTGAGGGGGGTTCGCAGGCTTCATCAATTGCTGCCGAGGCTCGGTTCGCTCGTCCGCTCCCTCGATTATCCAAACCTCTTCTTCGTGGGCATGAGCTTGACGGAGAGCACCTCGGCGACGCCCTTTTTCGCCGCCATCGAGGCAAAAAGCATCGCCGCGCACATCTTGGGGCAGTGCGAAATCCCGAAGACGAACGTTCCTCATCAAATCGCGTACTGGAGGCTCTTCCAACACTTCGCGAGCTTCGACCGCGCCACCTACCCTCGCTTCTGGTGGAAGATCAAATACTTCTTGCTCGTATGGTGGTATGCGCTTTTCCGCAACCGCACGGTGCGAATCTGACGCAGCGGGCGCCGCCAACCGTGGGTTGCTCTTCAGTAACCGCAGCGACGTTCGCGCATGGCTTTGTTGTGCTTCTTGAGCTTCTTGCCTTGCGTCACCAGGACGGGAATCGACATCGGGAGCACATACCAAAACACGCTCCCGATCACGACGCCCGCAATCGCGCCGCCGCGATTGCCTTGGGGGCAATCTTCTCGTTGGGGATACCCCTCGTCGCTTGCCGAGGGCGGCTCGCTCACCGTCTCGGCAGCCACTGGCGCAGCCGCGATCCCGATGACGAGCAGCAACGTGAGCACGACCGTCTCGATCTTTTTCGACATGGCCGTGAGAGTACCAAGCATGGGCTGCCAGCTCGACGGGAAGGCGCTTGGGTGAGGGCCTCGATGTATCAGCAATGCTTCGCTTGGCGACGACCAAGGTCGTCGCAAGGCTGGACATTCGGATGCCGGCTGCCGATACTGCGCCCATGAAAAGCACGGCGAGCGCAATGGTGGGTCTTACCCTGGCTGCCCTGGTCATGATCATGGGCTGCGGAGACGACAACGGGATTGGTGGCTCAGGCGGAGGCTTGTTCTGCGCCTCGGACAACCCGGAGGCCGGTGAAACCATCGACTGTCCTAGCGGTCAGGAGACGATCGACTTCTGCATCAACTCCAGAAGTGGCGATTGCTACTACGTGATCGGCGGGGATGAGGTCGACTGCGGCAATTGTTTCGACAACAACAATTTTCTCACCGATTGCGCCCAAGACGCCATCGCTCTTTGCGATTAATCGTACGTCACTGCATCTCGACGCGCGCACAGCGGTGCTCGACCTGAGCACGGATGGAACGGCTGCCTCGATACTTTCCTCTGGAACGGGTGGTCGCGCTCAGCGACGGCGTGTTCGCAGTCGTCATCACCATCTTGGTGCTCGGCATCGAAGTGCCGTCTGACGTGACGCTCGACGCCGCGGCGGTCGCCGTCGAACGAGAAAAGCTCCTTCACCAACTGCTCGTCTACGTCCTCGCCTTCTTCGTAGTCGCGATGTACTGGACCCAGCACGGCCTCTTGTTTTCCGGACTCCGGCGCGTGGACCGGGGGCTCGTCGTTCTCAATCTCTTGTTTCTCCTGCCCGTCACTCTCGTGCCTTTCGTCACCCAGCTCATGGGCGCCAAACGGGATGACTGGACGGTCGTGTTGGTGTTCGCCTTGACCAACGTCGTGGCCGCGGGCCTCTTGGAACGGCAGTGGAAGCACGTCCTCGCCCTCCCAGAGGTCCACCAGGGTCCGGAGACTGCGCACTTGGCCCGTCGACTCGTTTGGGCGACGCGCTTCTACGCATTGGTGTTGATCACGGGCGCCGGCGTCGCTCTCATCGACGTCAAAGCCGGGATAGTCACCCTTCTCATCATGCCCTTCGTCTTCTTCCTGAACTACGTTCGCGTGGGTCGCGCCCAAACCCCTCGAGTGTAGGAAATCACCTGCGGCGCTCCCGAACGCGTTGCACGAGCTCTTCGCGGTAGACGCAAATTCTGCGTGAGACAGCGCGCGCGGACGTGGTAGCGTTTTGGCCAAAGAATGAAGCTCCGACTCGGCACCGTACTCGTTCTCGCAACCGCCCTTGGTTGTGGTGGAGTCGGAGAGTATCGCAAGACCGGAGGGACCTACGCCCCTCGAGGCCCCGCGTGCGACTACCGTGTGATTCAGCAGCGACAAGGGCCGGTCGAGCCGTTCGAAGAGCTCGGCGTGATCGACATCGACGCGTTTTCCATGAAGCAGCTCCCCGACAACGAGGAACGCTTTCGCAAAGTGGTCGGACCAACGGTGTGCGCAGCGGGCGGCCATGCCGTGATTCCGACGCTCGACATCTATGGGCATTGGACACATGGCACCATCATTCGCTTCAATCCCTCGCAATGCGTCGGATGCGAGCCGAAAACCACAATGCCAGAGGGGGGATAGAGTCCCATGCTCACCGCTCTCATCGTGATGCTCATGAATGCAGCGGGGGTGGCTCCCACCCCGCAGCAGATGCAGAACTACGAGCTGCAGTACCGCGAGCGAATGCATCACGTGCACATGGACTTCTCCAGCACCCGAACGGGTGTCGGAAAGAAGAACATCACCATTGGCCTCGGCTACGAGTACCACATCGACCGGCAGTTCAATGGGGTTTCGGTCGAAGTGCTGGGCCAGAAGCTCGGGCGTCTGCTGTTCCAAGGCCCGCAAAACTGGTGGGTCGGCGGGGGGATCGGCTGGTGGCCGATCCGTACGGTGAAAGTCTTCATGCAGGTCGGCGCCCTCTTCGATGACATCGGCGTCGCCACGCAGGGAAGAATCGGTGTGGGCTACAACCTTCGGTTGTTCATGATCGCCGTCATGCCTTACGTCTACTTTCAAACCACGGACGGCTCGCGAAACTCGGACTCGGCCCTTCGCGGATTCACCTGGGCCATCGGAGCTCGGATTCAATATTGAGGCGCCATGGACTGCACGCGAAGAATCCTGTGGATCCTGATCGCCCTCGGCGCGTTGGCTCCGAGCGTGCTCGGCTGCAAGGGCCCTCCGCCGACGAATCCCAAGGTCATTGCGCGCGAGCCCAACGCGCTTTTCTGGGGCGACACCCACGTCCACACCAGTGTCTCGGAAGACGCCCGGCCACCGACCCGTCGTTCTGCCGATCTGGACACCGCATATCGCTGGGCCAAAGGGCTTCCCGTCGTCGAGCCCTACTCGCAGGCCAGGGTTCAACTACGAGCGCCTCTCGATTTCGTCATCGTGACCGATCATGCCGAACGCCTCGAACGAGGCGCGTGGGAGAGCGCGATCGCCGCGGCGGAGCAGCACTACGCGCCATGCAAGTTCACGACCTTCATCGGCTGGGAATGGACCTCGGAGCTCGAAGGCCAAAGCCTCCACCGCACGATCTTCATGAATGGGGACAAAGAGCCAGCCCGCGAGGTAGTGCCCTTCAGCGCCACCGACAGCCCACACCCCGAAGACCTTTGGCGCTGGCTCGAAGCGACCAGCCACCGCGTGAGGACCGACTTCATCGCGATTCCACACGGCCCCGACGCCGGCAGCGGAGCGATGTTTGCGAAAATCGACAGCAAAGGCCGACCCGTCACAGAGGCATACGCCACGGCGCGCATGCGTTGGGAGCCGGTGGCCGAGGTCACGCAAGTCCGCGGAGACTCGGAAACCCATCCTGCGCTCTCCCCAGACGACGGCTTCGCGGACTTCGAACGATTCGCAACGACCTCACGAGGCGCAGATACCGAGGCCACCGAAGGCGCGTACGCTCGGTCTGCGCTCTTGCGCGGGCTCCAAATCCAGCAATCGATTGGCGCAAACCCATTCCAGTTCGGAATGATCGGCGCGAGCGGGTCGCACACCGGGCTCGCGTCCGCCGACGAGGCGAGCTTTTGGGGCGCCCCTCCACCCTGGTCCGATGCAGACGACTCGAGTGAGCCGGGACGCCTCGATCACGACGACGCGAGCGCCCAGGGTCTCACTGGCGTGTGGGCCGAGGAAAACACAAGGGCGTCGATCTTCGATGCCTTCAAGCGAAGGGAAGTCTACGCGACGACCGGCCCCCGCATGCGCGTGCGCTTTTTCGGAGGTTGGCGTTTTGAAAAGAAGCAGGCCGCAAAGGCGAGCATGGTGATGACCGGCTACACCTTCGGGCATCCCATGGGAAGCATTCTCGGCGAGAGGCCCGAGGGCAAAGCACCGAACTTCCTGATGTACGCCGTGAAAGAACCCGATGGCGCCAACCTCGACCGCATGCAGATCGTGAAAGGATGGGTCGATGCGGAGGGCCGGACGCACGAAAAGATCTACGACGTCGTCTGGTCGAGCGGCCGCGAGCGCGGAGACGATGGGCAGGTTCTCCCCGTGAAGAATACCGTCGATCTGGCGACCGCTCGGTATGAAAACACGGAGGGCGCGGCTGCGCTTCATGCGTTCTGGACCGATCCGGATTTCGACCCCGAGCAGCCCGCGTTCTACTACCTGCGCGTGATGCAGATACCGACCCCTAGGCATACCCTCTACGACGCCGTGGCCCGCGGAACCGACCCAAACGAAACCGGACACCCGCCGACGATTCAAGAGCGCGCGTACACCTCGCCGATCTGGTACGTGCC
>CAZBWQ010000057.1:9221-25820 GCA_964495565.1 uncultured Sandaracinaceae bacterium
CCCCCCATGATCCAGACATGGTCGTGCTGTACGTCGGCAGCAACGACATGCTGGACTTCGCGGGCAACCAGCCGAAGAGTGTCGCGCAAATGAGGACGCTCTACGAGACACTTCTGACCGGGCTCCACGAGCGGCTCCCCCGGGCATCGATCGTGGTCCTTGCGACGTTTCCATCGCCCTTGAATGCACGTCGGTCTCCCGAGATCGAAGCAGTCAACCGCAGCATCGGGGAGCTCGCCAAGGACAGGCCGTGGCTGGAGCTCATCGACGGAAATGCCGCGTTGCGCGATGGCGAGGGCATGCCCGACAGCTCCCTCTTTCGCCTCGATCGCGTTCATCTCAACAGCAAAGGCTACGAGCGCTGGGCTAACGTGCTGCGCCCGAGGCTCCTCGAGCTGAGGGAGCGGCGACGGGAATTGCACTGAACGCTCGGTTTCGATATACGCCTTGGGCATGGCGGCACGCGACCTCTCCGACGACATGGGCATCGGCTATCAGAGCCGTTCGGGCCAGGTGACCTTCGGCCGTGGGCGAGGATCGCTGGCCAAAGCAACACGACCTCGCGGTCTCGTCGAAAAGCTCGCGTACCGCACCGACGGTTTCCTCATTGCGCAGCTCGGCAAGCTCAAGCCGTCCGACCTCAAGGAGCCCGAGGATCTGGTGCACGATCTCAGCGCGTTCGGCTCGGGCCACGAGTACGAATCGTACCGCGCCAGCGCCGATACGCTCTTCCCCAATCCAGGTCGAATCGACGTCAAGAAGCGATGGCTTGCGCCACACCGCGTGGGCTTCGCGGAGTGGACGTGGCAGAGCGTGCATCCACTCATCTTTCGAGGCATCAAGCACGAGTACCGCAGTCATCGTGACAACCAGACCGCGCTTTTGCGAACCTTGACCTTGAAGATCAAAGGAAAGCCGATGGCGATTCTCGTCAACGGATTTTCGTCCGGCCATCATCTCATGGAACGGGTGGCTTGGCCCATGCGAGAGTTCCACCGGCTCGGCATCGGCGTGTCGCTGTTTGCGCTTCCATTCCACGGCCCGAGGGGTCACTCGTTCCCTCCGGAATGGCCGCAGCAGGATACGGCCTTCACCATCGAGGGCTTTCGGCAAGCGATTTGGGATCTGCAGATCGCCATTCGCGCCATGCGCGAGGCCGGCGCGAGCCACGTCGGCGTCGTCGGCATGAGCCTCGGCGGATACACGGCCTCCCTCCTCGCAACCGCCACCTCGGACGTGGACTTCGTCCTTTGCTACATCCCCATCGCGAGCGTTCCCGACGTGATGAACGACAACGGATTGGTGCCGGGAATAGGAACGATCCAACGGACGCTCTACGAAGGCTACCGCGATCAGCTCGTTCCCATCACGCCGGTGTGCCGAGCACCCAAGGTCGCGCCTGAACGGATTTCGATCATCTCTGGCGCCTTCGACAGGCTCGCGACGGTGGAGCACGGGCGACGTCTCGCAGACCACTTCGGCGCGGAGCTCATCACATACCCCGGGGGGCACATCCTTCAGCACCGCCGTGCCAAGGCATTTCGACGATCGCTCGAGGGTTTCCAGCAAAGGGGCGTCTTGCCCCGCCGGGGGTGGATACGTCCGAAGAAGTCATAGCTTTCCAGCACGATCCGGCGTTTCTTTCGCGCGTCGTGCCTCTGATGGAGCTCTACGGCCGCTATTTCGATGCCGAGGTTCGCGACGTGGAGAGACTGCCTGATTCGGGCCCGGCGCTTCTGGTGGGCAATCATTCCGGCCCCAATTGCGATCCCGATACCCCGGCCCTCCTGGCAGCCTGGTACCGCAAGAATGGATTCGACGAGCCCTTGGTGGTGCTCAGCTACGACGTGATTTTTTCGGTGCCCGGGGCCAACGAGCTCTTCAAACGGCTCGCGCAGGTCCCAGCCAACCATCGGAACGCCGAAGCCGCGCTCGATCGCGGCGCTGCGGTGCTCGTCTACCCTGGCGGCCTCGAAGAGGTCTTTCGCCCTTGGACCGAACGCAACCGCATCGTCCTCGCAGGGCACAAAGGCTTCATCAAGCTCGCTTTGCGCAAGCAGGTTCCGGTGTATCCCATCGTCAGCCACGGGGGACACGAGTCGAGCATCGTGCTTTCGAGAGGCCGACGGATCGCCAAGGCGTTGGGTCTGCACAAGTTTCGCACGTACAGCATGCCGGTGACCTTCACGATTCCCTGGGGCGTCGTCATCGGTCCCATCCCGGCCATTCCGATTCCGACGAAAGTGACAATCGAGATCTGTGAGCCAATGGAATGGGAGCACCTCGGGGCCGACGCAGCCGATGATCCAAACGTCGTGGAGCGGTGCTACGCCGAGGTTCAGGATCGAATGCAAGAAGCGTTGGACGATCTCGTCAGGGAGCACCCCCGCCCGATCGTGTCCCGTCTACGCGCCCTGCTCGGCCAAGCCACGTGACGGTGTCTTCTACGTCCTCGGACGGTGAAATCGACTCATTAGTGGGTGCGGGTTCTCGCGGACCAGGTCATCGAGGGTGCTCTGCATGACCGACGTGATCTCGTCGTAGCAGCGGTCGAGCACCTTCGGATCGCGCGCGTCATCGGCCCCGAAATCGCTCCAGTCGAGCGGGTCGCAAACCTGCACGGTGATCTGTGCAGGGAGCGGAATGCCCGGCGTGAGCGGCGTCGAAAATCCCCAAGGCACCTGGAGCAACAGAGGAGCGCCGTCCATGCGAATCCTTCTCAAGCCCAAGAGCTCGACCAAACGCTCCCCGCGGGTCAACACGAACGTCGTGTGATGGCCGCCGTGGCCGACGACGGGAACCACCGGGACGCCCGCCTCCAGAGCCAGTCGAATGAATCCCTTCCGCCCTTTGAAAAGAATTCGATTGCGGTCCTTCCAAGGGCGAAACACCTCGTAGGTGCCGCCCGGATAAAGAAGCACGGAGGAGCCCGCGCCAAGCGCGGCCCGCGCATTGTCCATGCTGGCCGGCATCTGCCCGATCTTGCGCATCAGCTCGCGCCAGGCGGGCACCCCGAAGATCCCGTCGAATGCGAGACCCATCAGCGGGTCGGCGAAGCCCCGCGTTCGGTACCAGGCGGCGTAGACGGCGCTCGTGTCCGGCGTGATGATGCCGCCCGAGTGGTTTCCGATGAGCAGCGCGGGGCTCGGTGGAACACGGTCCATGCCTCGCACGACGGCACCGAAGTAGCTGCTGAAGAGCTCCATCTTGGGCACCAGCATGCGCATGAAGCCCGCATCGAACTGCCGGGCTGGCTCTTGGAGGTGCTCTCGAGTCGCTTCCGCCCAGCCACGCCACACGTGATCGGCCATGAAACGCTGCAACGTCTTCAGGAGGCGAAGCGGTGGCTGCGGTTCCGAGCTGGTCACGTTGTGAGGCGCCACGACCTGAGGGAAAATAGTACATGTTCTACTTTCGATCGACCGGACCAGGCGTGCGCCTCGTCTCGCTCGACGGGTGAGGTGTCGTTGGAGCGTTTCACCGGTCAAGACGCGTCGTTTCTGTACATGGAAACCCCCCGCGTCCACATGCACACCCTCAAGGTGGCCGTGCTCGACCTTCCAGCCCAACAGGGCGAGCCGGACGTATTCGACCTGGTACGCGTGGCGATGGAAAGCAAGTTGCACCTCGTCCCTCGGATGCGGATGCGTCCCGTCGAAGTGCCTGGAGGTCTTCATCATCCCGTTTGGCTCAACGATCCGACCTTCGACATCAAACGACATCTCCATCGGGCTTCTATCGCCGCTCCCGGGGGCCATCGGCAAATGGACGATGCCATCGGCGCGATCGCGAGCACCCAGCTACCGCGGGACCGTCCTCTTTGGGAGACTTGGCTCCTCGAAGGCCTGGCAGACGGCGGCATCGTGCTAGCCACGAAGATTCACCACAGCCTGGCCGATGGCGTCGCGTCCGCGAACATGCTCGCCAAGATCATGAGGATGGACTCGGACGCGGACGATGCGTCGCTCCCGACGTGGAAAGCCGAAACCTTCCCGTCTCGACGGGCGCTGCTGAAGGACGCCCTCGTCGATCAGCGCGATCATCTCGGTACGGTAGGGCCTTTGATCCAGCGCACCGTGCAGGGAAGCATCAATGTTCTCAAGAGCTTGAAGGATCGGGGCTCGGACGTGCCTTATCCGTTCGTCACTTCGCGTACCGTGTTCAACCGCTCGCTTTCGCCACGTCGGTCCTTTGCGTCGACCACGCTTCCTCTCGCCGATTTGAAAGACATCAAGAACGCCGCAGGGGTCAAGCTCAACGACGTGGTGTTGGCAGTCGTGGCGGGCGCTCTCGATCGCTTTCTGAAGGAGCGTGGCGAGACGCCTTCGAGACCCCTCATCGCAAGCGTTCCGATGGCGGTCGCGGCTCGGAGCGAACGCTCGCGCACGTCTGGTAATCGAATTGCGAATCTATTCACCTCACTCTGCACCGACGTCGCGGATCCACTCGAACGGCTGCAGAAGATTCACGCGGTCACCGAGGAATCGAAGAGAGTCCAGCAGCAGCTCGGCGTCGAGACCATGCTCGACTGGTCCGAGGCCCTTCCCGCGATCGCGTATCGATGGATCCTTCGCGCCTACTCACGCTCCGGTGTCTCCGACGTGATCCCTCCTCCGGCCAATTTGATCGTGTCGAACGTCCGGGGGCCGGACGAGCCACTCTACGTGGCAGGCGCCCGACTCCGTGCGATTTATTCGGTCGGCCCCGCCGTCGAAGGGATTGGTCTCAACATCACGGCTTGGAGTTACTGCGGCACGGTCGCCGTCTCGGTGATCGCCGATGCCGACGCGGTGGCCGAGCTGCATCCGATCACGGAGGCGATGCATGCTTCTCTAAAGGATCTCGAGCGCTCTGTCCGCTCTACGGCAGCTAAATCGTAGCTCTGCAGAGGTCTCGCTATCCTCGCTTTCTTGAGGAGTTGCTTCTGTGATATTCGCGCAGAGTGAGGTCTGCAAAGTCCGCGACCGTGATCATTTCGATGTCTGCGCTGATGCTCGTCGCGGCATGCGTTCACGTCCCGGTGCGCTCTCCCCTGCCTGAGGAGCACGTCACGGAGGCAGAAGTCCTCGGAATCCCGCGTGCGAGATTTTGGGGAGATGCTCCTCCACCGTGGGAGCACGAGTGGTTTGGAAGGAGTGAAGCGGACACCAAAGAGAGGTTCGTGGGCGTCTACGGTCGACATCATACGTATCTCGCGATTTCGGGGGGTGGACCAAACGGCGCCTTTGCCGCGGGACTCTTGTTGGGCTGGACTGAATCGGGCAACCGACCTGAATTCACCACGGTGACGGGGGTCAGCGCAGGCGCGCTCATCGCACCTTTTGCGTTCTTGGGACCTGAGTACGACGCGGTATTGAGGGAGGTAGCTCTGCATCTAACTGCAAAGAACGTGTACGAGAGACGGCGAATCCTTCAAGGCCTCCGTAGTGACGCGATGGCGTCCACCGAACCACTGCAACGCCTGATCGAAAAATACGTCGACCAAGAGCTCATGGAAGAGATCGCGGCTGAATATCGCAAAGGTCGCATGTTGAACGTCGGAACGGCGAATCTCGATGCGAAGCGGCCGGTCGTGTGGCGAATCGGCGCCATTGCCAATAGCGGCCACCCGAACGCGTTGAATCTCATTCGAAGGATCTTGCTAGCCTCGGCCTCGGTGCCGGCTGCCTTCCCGCCGGTGCTCATCGATGTGAGTGTGGGTGAGCAGAAATTCGACGAGCTCCACGTGGACGGTGGCACGACATCCCAGGTGTTCCTCTATCCCGTGGGTCTCGATTGGGACGTGATCCTCGAGAAGTTGGCGGTACAGGGGCGGCCTGAGGTATTCGTGATTTACAACGGACGCGTGGAGCCGCGATATGAACAGGTCGACAACGAGCTTCTGCCGATTGCGAGCACATCGCTTCGTTCGCTCGTTCGCACACAGGGAATAGGTGACCTCTATCAGATCTATTTGGCGACGTGCCGCGATGGTCTGACGTTCAACCTCGGCTACATTCCCGCAGACTTCACTGAAGCCCCCGACGACTGGTTCGATTCGGAGTACATGCAGAAGCTGTTCGACTTGGGATTCGAGCTTGCCAAGGCTGGTTATTCCTGGAAACCCATGCCGCCCCAGCTCGAGACGGCGCCTCTTCATTGTCGCTGAACAAGCTCGGCCGCTTCACCAAGAGAACTGGGCCTGTGTACGCAGCACGTTGGCGTGGTCTGACGTTCCTGACACGTGGATCTCCCGCGCATAGTCCACGGAAAAGCGGACATGGGGACCTTTGACGAACCCGTTCAGCCCGACGATCACACGGTTCCAGGGAACCGCATACCGGGTGGCGTCCAGGATGCTCCAACCGGCGACGAGCTCGAGGTGCTCGTTCACGACCATGTAACCTGCATTCGCCGTGGCTTTGTGTAGCCACGTACGACCAGCCACGTACAGCCCCCCGGTATATTCGTCGTCGATGGCGTGGCCGCGAATGAGCTGATACTCGACGTCGGCAGAGAGTCCATGGCCACGGATTCCAGCACTCAGCTCCATGCCGAACGCATTCTGCAGATCGACGCAATTGGTCGGATCCGGATCGCGACAGAATCCATTGTTGCCATCTTGATTCCACCACGCGTAGCCACCGAGGCTGAAGCTGAGCACCCATGGGCCGTCGCGCGTCAGCGCGCTTTGATCGTAGGGCGAGATCTTGTAGCTATAGGGCTCCTTGGAGTACGCGCCGCGACCGACGGCATAGATGTCGATACGCATCGCCGCAGACCAACCTCGGTTGTCGGTCGAGTCGCCATTGGCGGGTGAACGAAAGGCCATCTGCGAAGAGTCGGTGCTGAGATTCTGAGCCCCGAGATTGGCTGCCAGGAAGAGTCGATCGCCGAAGAGGCTTTGGTCCCATGAGAAGCCAATCGTATAGCCAGGATTTCCGTAGGCATTGTCTCCCACGAAGGTGCGTTCGATCAGCTGCAGCCGAGAGGACGATGTGTTGAATTCACGGGAAAACCAGTTCTTGAAGCTTCCTAGTGACAGACGTGCTTGCGGGATGCCGATGTACTGGATGCTCACCCAGCGCAGCGTGACCGAGTAAGTCTGGCCGCCTGACCCGGCACCGAAATCGAGCTCGATGATCGACTGCCAGTCTTCGTGGAACCCCGCCGAGACCATGGGACGAAGACGCCGTGCCCAAACGTCGTTTTGGTTTCCACCGTTTTGCGGCGCGTACAGGCGGTATTGAAGCTGAATGAGGAAGCCGAGCTCGACCCAACGATCCTCGCCATCTTCGTAAACGCGCGGGCCGGCGGCGGCCGGCGCGGGAGCTCCCGTCGCCGCGATCATCGCCGCGAGAACGAGATTGCGAAACACAGGTGATTGTCGTTCCGTCTTCGACGCCGCCGATTCGTCTCGCGCACGCATCCCATTCAATCGCGATCGACCCCATCCACGATTGCCTTGGCGGCCGGCAGATAGCGAAGTGTGACGAAGGTCACGGCTGCCAAGCTCAGGGCGATTTCGTATCGGTCGTAGGCCACCGCCGCTCCGATGGCTGCCGTGGTCCAAATGCCCGCTGCGGTCGCCGTGCCTTTGACGTCGACGCCGCGCTTGACGATCGCGCCGCCGCCGAGAAAGCCAATGCCCGTGACCAATCCCTGGATGATGCGCGACCGCGCCTCGTCACTGCTGAGCACCGAGTTCCCAATCAAGATGAAGCCGCAGCTCGTCATTGCGACGATCGGAAACGTGCGAAGTCCCATCGTCTTTTCGGAAGTCTCGCGGTCGTACCCCAATGGAAGAGCGACCAAGAAGGCGGCAGCGAGCTTCGCCAGGTTGTAAAGCATCACCTGCCAGTTGATGTCGAAGATGTCGCCTACCAAATTCATTTTTGGGGATAGCAGCAGCATCTTTCGTGCCAAAGTGAGGGGCTGGGGCGAAAACCGGGTCGCCAGCGACGAGCGCGAACGGCGCATGTGTCACTTTGCCTCGGCCCTGCGTCGTGACGTATCCGTCGTCGTACGCCCAATCGCCGCCTGACAGCATGGCGACGAAAGACAAAGTCCCTCATTCATTGCGTCAATCGTCCGTTTCGTGGGAGGCTGCACGAAGTCCGTTCGGTCATTGGCGCTTCGGCGACCAGGGTGAGGGAGGTTTGCCATGCAGCGCAGAATGATGGGATTGCTCGTTTTTGGGATCGGCGTCGTCGCCTGCAGCAGCGATGGCGAGTCGACCACCCCGGACGGCTCGAACGAAACGGTCGAGGATGTCCTCACCGATTTCGGCGTCGACATCGCCGACACCCCGCGCGTCGACGAAGACGGCGAGCCTCTGGGTGACGACTATTCCCCCTTTGGATCGACACTTTCGATCAACAAGTTCGCGGAAGTGATGCTCTTCGGGATCCAACTAGAGAACGGGCTCACGTCCGTCGGTCGGCAGCCCCTGTTCGATCTCGTGCCTGGGGACAACAACACCTTCAGCGCCGAGCTTCTGGACGATCCCGGGGATGAGGAAATGCCGTGGTTCTCCGCCAACCCCCTTCTTCGCGACGCCGTTTCCGCGGACTTCGATGGAGACGGACTCGAGGAGACCGCCATCGCCTACCAGGAAGCCAACGAGCCCGCGCGGCTTCAGATTTACGAAGACCAGGACGATGGCTTCGCGATCGGCGCCGCGGAAGTAATCGCCACCCAAGCGGTCGATCAGATCGTGCTCGCGGCAGGCGACTTCGATGGCGATGTCGATGAAGACCTCTTGATCGCCCTCATCTCGGCGGCAGGCATCGAGGTCACGCTTTGGAGCAATGAGGCCGGCGAGCTCGACTCGACCGCGGTTTCCTTCACCATCCCCGTGTTGCAGGCCGCCCCTACGGCGATTCATTTGATTCTCGAGACGGGCAACTTGGATCGCGACAACGCGATCGAGGTCGCCGCCATGGTGAATGAATCCGGCTCCCCGGGAACTTCACGGTACTTCGTCTACGACGACGCGAGAGGCGAGTTCGAGGAGCTCCAATCGGGACCGGCCACCGTCACTTTGCCGACCGAGTCCGTGACGGCAGTGAGCGGTGACATCGCTCTCGGAGACGTGGACGGCGATGGCATGGACGAGGTCGTGTTCGGGGGGCTCACCGCCATTGGAAACACGTGCAACCTCGGTGCGTTTTCCGTCACTCAAGTCTTGGACGACGCGCGGCACGATTTGGCCCCGCTAGCAGCCCACAAGGTGGCGTTCTCGGACACCCGGGATCCTTGCTCGTCAGGCGCTACCCACCGGTTGAGCTTTCACCCGATCACCCTTCCCGATTTGGACGGGGACCGGGTGGCCGAAATCCATTCCTTCGAGGTCATCTACGAAGATTTGGCGGCTTCGCCGGGCTTCTTCACCGAGCTCTACCGGATTCCACAAGAAAACTTGCTGACGATGGGAAGCTCGGGCAGTCAGTTTCGGTTCCACCGAAACACGGTGTCGTTTGCCGCAGGAGACGTGACCTCGGATCGTCGCGAGGACATCGTGTTCTATTCCCAAGCCGGAGGCACGGTCGACCAAGGCATTCAGATCTGGGGCATCGACCAGATCGATGGCTGGAAGCAATACGATTTCTTGCCCACGAGCTTCGAAAACTCGCAGACGCCGCTTCACGTCGACCTTCTCCTGCCGGACGTCGACCTCGATCAGGATTCGATGGCACTCGAGTACTCGGACGGTAGCTATCGGCTCCTGTTCACCGAGCCCGTCGTGCTCGCAGCGCTTGCCGCTCCGCCTTGCTATGCCGATGGCGGCCGCGCCGTGGACGACGCCTGCCGCACGGCCTTTGGGAAGAGTGTCACCGACACCGAAGAACGGACCGACAGCTGGAGCTTCATCGTGGGCGTGAGCGTGGGATACGAGGCCGAGTTCAGCGCCCTCGGTGTCAAAGTCGGCAGCGCCGAGGCAATTCTCAACACCCGAAACGAGGGTCGCTTCTACGGAGGGAGCGCGTACACCCTGACGACTCAGGTCATCCGAGAGACGGGTGTCCTCGAAGACTCGGTGATTTTTTCGACGCTTCCACTCGACGTCTACACGTACCGGATCCGATCCCATCCAAACCCGGAGTTGATTGGCGGAGAGATCCAGGTGCGGCTGCCACGGACGCCGATCACCATCATGGCGACCCGCGAGTTCTACAATGCCAACATCGCCGGCGATGGGCTGCCAATCGATGAAAGCGTCTTCGGACATACGGAAGGCGACCCGCTTTCGTATCCCACCGTCGGGGAGCGGGATCAGCTCCTGCGTCGCTATGCAGGGCTGGTGTCCGATCAAGCCGACGTCGGAGAAGGCTCGGGATTCACGCAAGTCGTGATCAGCGAGTTCACCGAAGCGATCGACGGGCGCGAGTACAGCTTCGAGGCGACGTTGGACTTGAAAGCGACCAAAGGCGGTGTCGTCGGGGGCTATTCGATGGGAGGCGGCGCTGGATTCGACCTCAGCACCCGCAAAGGCGAAGAAACCATCTACCAGGGCACGGTCGCGAACCTCGAGGCCAGCCGTTTTCCGCAAGACGCCTACAGCTTCGGGCTCTTTTCGTACATCGTGGACGACTCCAGCAATCCAGAGCCGTTCGAAGTGCTCAACTACTGGGTCGTTCCGCCGGTGCGTTAGGCTTCCCAAGCCGCTGGCGAGGCGAAACGCCACACCCCAACCACCTTGCCACAAACCACTCCCTCGGGACGCGGTTCGGTCGCGCATGCCGATTCACGGCCCTCGATGGCACCGTTGTTGCTAGTGTCCGGAAGCACGAAGCGAGATGGAAGAGCACGCGCAGCACGAGCACGATCATGCGTCGCACCACGCCCAGATGGCGGCCGACTTCAAGCGCCGCTTCTGGATCTGCCTCGTCTTGAGCATCCCGATCATCGTTCTTTCGCCGATGCTTCAGGGTCTCGTCGGGGTTCGGGAGATGCTGGACTTTCCGGGCGATTCGTATCTCCAGCTCGCGCTCTCTAGCGCCGTCTTCTTCTATGGCGGTTGGCCATTCTTGACCGGTCTCGTTCGCGAAGTCCGAAACAAAGAGCCCGGGATGATGACCCTCATCGCGATCGCGATCACCGTGGCCTATGCCTACAGCGCGGTCGTGGTGCTCGGCGTGCCGGGGCGCGTCTTCTTTTGGGAGCTCGCGACGCTCGTCGACGTGATGTTGCTCGGACACTGGGTGGAGATGCGATCGGTGATGGGCGCTTCTCGTGCGCTCGAAGAGCTCGCGAAGCTGATGCCGTCAGAAGCGCACAGGCTCGACGAAGACGGGTCGATCGAAGACGTGCCAGTCACCGAGCTCGAGGCCGGCGACCGCGTGGTCGTCAAGCCCGGCGAAAAGATCCCGGTCGACGGGGAAGTGGTGGAAGGGCGTACGTCCGTCAACGAATCGTTGCTGACGGGCGAAACCAAGCCGGTCGAAAAGGAAGAAGGGGACGAAGTCGTGGGAGGCGCGGTCAATGGAGACTCCGCCATCACGGTGGAAGTGCAGAAGACGGGAGAAGAAACCTATCTTTCGCAAGTGGTCGAGATGGTGCGCAAGGCACAAGAATCTCGGTCCCGCTCACAAGATCTCGCCAACAAAGCTGCGTTCTGGCTCACGATCGTCGCGCTGAGCGTCGGCTTCGTGACGCTGGGCGCCTGGTTGATGACCGGCAAAGAATTCGTCTTTGCGCTCGAGCGCATGGTCACGGTCATGGTGATCACCTGCCCGCACGCGCTTGGCCTCGCCGTGCCCCTGGTCGTCGCGGTTTCGACGGCGCTCGCGGCCGGTCACGGCCTGCTGATTCGAGATCGCTCCGCCTTCGAGCGAGCCCGCAACATTCAAGCCATCGTGTTCGACAAGACCGGCACCCTGACGGAAGGCCGGTTTGGAGTCGCTCGTTCTCTCACCCTCGGCGATCTCGATGAACACGAAGCGTTGCGGCTGGCCGCGGGGCTAGAAAGCCACTCGGAGCACCCCATCGCGGCCGGCATCGTCCGACATGCAGAGGACCAAGGTCTTTCCATCCCCGCGCCCGAGGGCTTCGAAGCGATTCCAGGCAAGGGAGCGCGAGGCAAGGTGGATGGCCGCGAGGTGAAAGTCGTCAGCCCCGGCTATCTGGAGGATGAAGACATCGCTCTACCCGACGCTGCGAACGAATTGGCGGAGGAGGGGATGACGGTCGTCTACCTGCTCGTCGACGACCAGCTGCAGGCCGCCTTTGCGCTGGACGACGTGGTCCGACCCGAATCCCATGAGGCGATCCGCAGGCTCAAGGAAATGGGCATCCAGGTCATGATGCTCACGGGCGATGCGAAGTCGGTGGCAGCGCGCGTCGCCGAGGAGCTCGGGCTCGACGATTGGTTTGCAGAGGTTCGACCCGACGAAAAGGCCGACAAAATTCGAGAGGTCCAGGAACGAGGGCTCACGGTCGCGATGACGGGAGACGGTGTCAACGACGCCCCTGCGCTTGCACAGGCGGACGTGGGAATCGCCATCGGCGCCGGAACCGACGTCGCCGTCGAGTCGGCGGACATCGTCTTGGTGAAGTCGGACCCGCGCGATGCCACCTCGATCGTCGAGCTCGCAAAGGCGACGCATCGGAAGATGGTCCAAAACCTCTGGTGGGCCACGGGCTACAACGTGGTGGCGATCCCGCTCGCCGCGGGTGTTTTGTATGGTGCGGGAATCGTGCTGTCGCCTGCCGTCGGCGCTTTGGTCATGTCCCTTTCGACGGTCATCGTGGCGATCAACGCGAGGCTCCTCGGTCGTCGCGATCCCGGCGAGGAAACCGCTCGCTGAATCGCTCGGCCAGCGCCGCGATGGTGAGCGAAGGGTTGACGCCCACGTTCGCAGGAATCGCCGCGGCATCCGTGACGAACAATCCAGGGTAGCCGAACACCTGATGATCGACGTCGATCACACCATCGTGCGGCCCCGTCCCCATCACGCAGCCTCCGAGGATGTGTGCGGTGACCGAGGCATTGCCCAAGGTCTCGAGAAGCGTGTTGTGGGGGGTGCCTCCGATGTGGTCGGCGAGCTTGCGAGCCGCTTGGTTCGCCTCTGGGATGTAAGCGGGGACCTTGACGCCGGCCTCGGTGCTCGACGCGAGCCGTCGACGAAACGGGGGGAGCCAACTTCGCTCGAAACGGAAACCAATGCGGTTGTCCAGGCTCTGCATGACCGTCAGCACCGTGACTCGCTTGTGCCAGTTTCGTGCGAACCAGCTTCGTAGCGACCGTACTGGATGCGTCAGCATCGCGAAGACCGTCCGAATCGCGCGCCGGAGAGGCACCGGATCGTCGACCAACGGACCCTGGTACCAGCGCATGAACTCATAGCCGGGCGGAAAGCGATTCTGCGTGATGTGGGTATGCCCGCCGACGAAGAAATGCGAGGAGATCGCAGCGCCGTGGGTCAAATCCTCTCTTGCGTCGGGCGCCAAAGCAGCCACGATGGCTTCGCTGTTCGTGCGCACCTGGTCACCCAGACGCTGCGAAAGAAGTGGCAACGTTCGATGCTCGTCGCGACTGCGAAACAGGAGCTCGAGAGTCCCCACGACGCCCGCGGCGACCACGACGTACGTTGCGCGTATCGGCGCGTGCTTTCGATGAGGCCAGAACGGGCTCACGGTTTGCACCTCGTACCCGCCGTCCGGTCGTGGGCGAATCGAAACCGCCTTTCGCTCGGGCAAAATGCGCGCTCCTCGAGCCTCGGCAAGGTGGAGGTAGTTCTTGTCCAGGCTGTTCTTGGCGCCGTCGGCGCATCCGGTGAGACAACGCCCGCAGCGCGTGCAGCCGGTACGCTCCGGCCCGAGCCCGCCGAAGAATGGATCGGGCTTCTTCCGGCCCGGCTCGCCGAAGTAGATGCCCTGCGGCACGGGGCCGAACGTCTTCTCGGCCCCCATCGCCTTCGCGGTGGCTTGAAGCCAGTCGTCCATTTTGCCGTGGTCCGGGTTTGCGACCACGCCCAGCATGGCGGCCGCGCGCTCGTACGCGCCGTCCAGCTCGACCTTCCAGTCGACGCCGAGATTCGCCCATGCGGCGTCGACGAAGAACGAATCCTTCGGCCTGAGCAACACCGCGGCGTACACCAAGCTTCCACCGCCCACTCCCACGCCGCCGACGATGCCGACGTGTTTGAAAGGATGCTGCACGAAAAAGCCCCGCAAGCCGAGACCGGGAAGCCAAAACAAGCTTCGGATGCTGCGATCCGCCGCGCGCATGTCGTCGGGCGTGATACGCCGACCCTGCTCGACCACACCGACGCGATATCCCTTTTCGGTCAGTCGCAGGGCGGGAACACTCCCGCCAAATCCGCTTCCGATGATGAGGACGTCGAAGTCCAACGCTTGATTCGAAGAGTCGCTCATTCGCTCAACAGCGGGCACGAGCTGCGCAGCCGTCGTCGAAGCTACCCATGCCTTGGTGCATCGTCAATGGGAGACGATCGATCGCCGACGCCGATGGAGCGCGAAGCCGAGGAGCAGTAGAGCGAACGGATCGATGGGCGCCTGGCCCTCGGTCACGCGGCAGCCTCCACCGCCATCGTCGATGCTCGGTCCTGGGCCGTCGACTCCTGAATCCGGAAACGATGGCACGCCCCCGTCGTCCATGGGCACACCGCCGTCCGTGTCGACGCTGGATTCGAGCTCGCAGATCGAAGAGCATCCGTCGCCGTCGGCGAGGTTCCCGTCGTCGCAGTCCTCTCCTTCGTCGACTTGGCCGTCGCCGCAGAAAATCGCGATCAGAGTGCAGTCTTCGGCGCAGGTCGTCGTCCCCGGAGGCTCACAATCCTCCATGCCGTCGTTGTTGACGACTCCGTCGCCGCACAGCTCGACCACACAGGATGCGGTGCAACCGTCGCCATCGACGAGGTTTCCATCCTCGCACTGCTCGGGCGGCGTCTGGAAGCCATCGCCGCAAACCGGCGCGCGCGTCTGGCAGTCGTCGTTGCAAAGCGCCGTACCGGGCGGCTCACAATCTTCGGCGCCGGCGTCGTTCACGATCCCGTCGCCGCAAAATTCGACGCGGCACCCGGCGGTGCACCCATCGCCGCCGGCCACGTTGCCATCGTCACACTCTTCGGGTGACGTCACGAACCCATCCCCGCACCGCTGCGCGCGGTCGGTGCAGTTGTTCGAGCAGGTCGTGGTTCCCGGCGGCTCGCAGGTTTCCGCGCCGTCGTTGTTCACCACGCCATCGCCGCAAAACTCGAGACGGCATGACGCGTTGCAGCCGTCTCCGGGCGTTGCATTTCCACCGTCGCATTCTTCGGGAGCTGTGACGAGCCCATCCCCGCACTCCGGCGGGCGAGACTGGCAGCTGCTGTCGCAGGTCGGCGTATCCCGCGGCTCGCATTCTTCGGCGCCACCGTTGTTGACGACGCCGTCTCCGCAGCGCTCCGTCAGACAACTCGAGCTACAGCCGTCGCCGTTCGAGGTATTGGAGTCATCGCATTGCTCCGGTGGGGTTCGGAAGCCGTCGCCACACAGCGGCGCGCGCACTTGGCAGCTATCGTTGCAAGTAGCCGTGCCAGGTGGGTCGCACTCTTCGACGCCACCGTTGTTGACGACGCTATCACCACAGCGCTCGACGGCGCAATTGGCGGTGCATCCGTCCCCGTTGGCGAGGTTGCCATCGTCGCAACCCTCCCCAGGGTCGACGGTGCCGTCGCCGCATGCCGGCGGCACTTCGGCCGTGCATGCCGAGGAGCATCCGTCGCCATTGATGAGATTTCGATCGTCGCACTCTTCGGGCGGCGTGACGAGCCCGTCTCCGCAAACGGGCGCACGGGCCCGGCAGCTATCGTTGCAGGTGGCCGTGCCGGGAGGCTCGCACGTTTCCGCACCATCGTCGTTGACTACACCGTCGCCGCAAAACTCGAAGCGGCATGACGCATTGCAGCCATCTCCGGCTGTTGCGTTTCCATCTTCGCACTCTTCGGGCGCCGTCACGAACCCGTCGCCACAAACGGGTGTGCGCACCCGGCAGCTTCCGTTGCAGGTCGCCGTGTTCGGCGGCTCGCAGGTTTCCGCACCGCCGTCGTTGACCACGCCGTCACCGCAAAACTCGAAGCGGCATGACGCATTGCAGCCGTCTCCGGGCGTTGTGTTCCCATCGTCGCACTGCTCCGGTGAGACCACGAAGCCGTCTCCGCAAACCGCGGTGCGCGCTTGGCACTCCAGGTCACAAGTAGCCGTGCCTGGCGGCTCGCAGGTTTCCGCCCCGTCGTTGTTGACCACGCGGTCTCCGCAAAACTCCAACACACAGGTCGACGTGCAACCGTCCCCGTTGACCGTGTTGCCGTCTTCGCACTCTTCCGGCGGCGTCCGGAAGCTGTCCCCGCAAACCGCCGTCCTGGGCTGGCAACTTCCATTGCAGGTCGCCGTATTCGGTGGCTCGCAGGTTTCGGTCACGTCGTTGACGACGTTGTCGCCACAGAACTCTTCGACGCACGTCGCCGTACAGCCGTCACCATTGACCGTGTTGCCGTCTTCGCACTGCTCCGGTGGGGTCTTGAAGCTGTCGCCGCAGACCGGCGTCCGAGGCTGGCAATTTCCGTTGCAGGTCGCCGTGTTCGGCGGCTCGCAGGTTTCCGCACCGCCGTCGTT
>CAZBWQ010000058.1:0-3050 GCA_964495565.1 uncultured Sandaracinaceae bacterium
TCGCGAGCCGCAGGGCCTCCTCTCCATCGGAAGCCTCGACTACCTCGGCCGGCACGGAGCTCAGGTGTCGAGCGACCAACGCCAGAATCTCCAAGTCATCGTCGGCGACAAGGATTTTGGTTTTCGACTCGCTCGTCATGCTTTCAAGACTCCTGGGCCTGCCAACCCGGGCCGCATCCTCGTTCTGTTGACGCACATTGTCAATGGAGACTCTGGTCCAGGTCGATCAGCCCGATGTCCGAAGCGGGCGCCCAGCCCTCCAGCCCGCTTGCAAGCCGCCATTTCACGAAGACGCCGTCCCTCGCGAGCGCGATGCCCCGGTCGCCGCCCCGTGCCTCTCCCCTCACCTGGGCTCGGGGGTAGGGGCCTTCCCGAAGTGCGACCCGGTCGGTCAGTGCAACGGCGCGAGGCCCATCCCGCAGGACCCCCGCTTTATGTCCGAGCCCGATCGCCGCGAACACGAAGAGCAGACCCGAGGTCACGAGGAGCCCATAGAGCCGTCGCCGACGTCGATGTGCGATCCACACCCAAGCCAGGCCCCCGAAGAAAAACGCGTTGGTTGCAAGAAGCAGATAGGCGAGCGTGCTTTCCTGGAAGCGACCGAACACGGCGTCGGCCATCGAGCTGCTCCTCTGAATCATGGCTTCGCCTTCTCGTTCGGCGCGCTCTTCCTCCAATGCCCGTTCGGCGGCCCTCAGGTTCTCTTCTGCCTTCTCGTCTCCGGGACGGAGTGTCAGGGCACGCTCGTAGTTCAGAATTGCACGTGGAAAATCGCCCGACTGGGCATGCGCCGTGGCCAGGTTGAAGTAAACGTCCGGATCCCGGACTCCGGCATCGACGAGCATCCGGTAATTGGCGATTGCGGTCTCGTGATCGCCCTGGGACGCTGCGAGGTTGGCCGCCTCGAAGATGTCACTGATCGAGACGGATTGCGCGCGTCCGTCCGAGGCGACCGCATGGAGGGCCGTCGCGACGACGAGCACGACGAGCAGCCCGTGCGAGGCTTTCATCCGGTGCTCCTCGGGGATCGCTGAATGCGCTCGACGATTGCTTCGGTGCGGTCGAGGCATCGCTCCATCTCGTCCTCGTTCACTCCGGACGCCGCGAAGCGCGCGAAATCGGCTCCTTCGAGCTCGTTGATCACCCGCTGCACCAGGTCGTCCTCCATCCCCGCATCGACTAGGCGCGCCCGCAACTCACCGTGCGAGAGACCTCCGACGCTCGCGCCGAGACGGGATTCGAGCGCATGGTGGATGGCGGACACGATGCGGTCGTAGAAGGATCGAGGCTCGGCATCGTCCAACGAGCGTTGCGCACTTCGCAACAGCCTTCGTTGGACGGCCCCCGCGGTGCTGCTACGGCGCTGCCGGTGTCGCACGGTGCTCGAGCCGAGTACCACGAGAACGAAGACGAGCGGCGGGAGCGCCAGGAGCCAAGCAAACCAGGGTCGATCTCGAATCGGAGCCGCAGCCCGGTCGAGCGCGCTGTACATCCGGATGGGCCCGAAAGCAGCCGGGGGCCGGGAAGGCTCGACGTCGGTCGGCTCGATCGTCGCAGCCGACGGTTTGGGGGCGCCGACGGCCGTAAACGTGAGCGGACTGGTGCTCGCGACGCCATATTGCTCGGTTGCCGGGTCGAAGTAGTGTAGGCGCAAGGGTGGAATCGTGTGCGCCCCGGGTGCCTCTGCGATGAGAATCCACTCCCAGGAGCGCGTCCCGGTGAGCTTTCCGTTCTCGAAACGCTGCTCGTCGCGGATTACCGGTTGGAGCGCGCGAGCTCCTACCATCGGCGGAAGGTCGATCCGCAGATCCTGCACGTTGCCGATTCCCGATGCGTCGACCCGAAGGGTCACGGCGTCGCCCGTGCTCACCCGTTCCCGGTCGAGCCACGCCTCGACCTCGTAGCGGCCCACGACCGCGTTCGGAGGCACGGGTGGGGGCAGGGGCTTGACCTGCACGTCGACCGCCACGCCCTCGCGCTCGATGCGCTGGGGCGCGTCGAACAGGCTCATCGTTCCGACGTCGAACGTCACACTGGGCGCCCCAATCGTGAGCTTGCCGGCTCGTTGCGGAAACGCCGCCGATCGCTGCAGAACGTACGCCCGGTACGGCGTTCCCCCGACCTGCACCGTCTGTGCGTAGAGGCTGGTGACCGGATCGTCGTGAACCCAAAAGCCGTCCATGGAGGGTTTGCCGGGCACGACCGACTGCGGGGCGAGACGAAGCCGGGTGTAGAGGTAGACGGTCACATCGACCTGCTGGCCCACATATGCTTCTTTGGGCTCGACGACCGTGCGCAAAAACGCTTGCTCGTCGAAACGGGCCCCCGAAAGCTCCTCGCCGATCTCCTCCGCGGGGGAATCCGTGGTGCCCGAGCCGGCCGCGGGACCGCCGACTCCCGGTCGAACCACGAGTGTCAGCGGTTGGCTGCGATAGGTCTTGCCGTCGACCCGGGCTTCGGCCGGAGAGAGCTCGTACGTGCCTGCCGAGGTCGGCCGCAACACGTAGATGTCGGCCAGGCTCGACTCCACCTGGACCCCGGAGCCGAACCCGAAGCTGAACTGCATGGGGCGCACGGTTTGATGGGAAACGATTTCGAGCTCGGGGTAGGTACGCAGGTCCCCGAGCTCGAGCCCTTGGATGCGGCCGCCGCGCGCACGAACCCGAACCTCGAGCTGGATCATCTCGCCGACTCGGGCCTCTCTCGGCGTGGCGTCCAGAGTCACGGTGACCTCGGGCTGCGCCGATGCTGCTGCGGCCCAGCCGAGGGCGAGCATCCAAATTGACGTGAGCGTCGACAGTCGCATCACCAATCCTTCTCCGGGGGCGGACGCCCGGCATTTCGGCGGCGCGCACGCTGAAGAGGAAGATTCTCTTCGTTTTGCTCTAGCGCATCGAGAAACCGTTGCACGTCCTCCGGGGCCATCGGTTGCTCTTGCTGCGTCGTCGGCTGCTGCTGCTGCTGCTGTTCCTGGTCCTGCTGCTGTTCCTGGTCCTGCTGCTGTTCCTGGTCCTGCTGCTGTTCCTGGTCCTGCTGCTGTTCCTGGTCCT
>CAZBWQ010000058.1:3150-25756 GCA_964495565.1 uncultured Sandaracinaceae bacterium
CTGCTGCTGTTCCTGGTCCTGCTGCTGTTCCTGGTCCTGCTGCTGTTCCTGGTCTTGCTGCTGTTCCTGGTCCTGCTGCTGTTCCTGGTCCTGCTGCTGTTCCTGGTCCTGCTGCTGTTCTTGCTTTTCTTCCTCTTCCCGAATTCGCTTCATCACGTATTCGAGATTCCACGCCGCGTTCCGATCCCCTGGCCGCAACCGAAGGGCTCGCTTGAACGCGTCGGCCGCTTCCCGAAAATGCCCCGACGCCTGCTCGTACGCTTCCTGGTCCGACAAAGACTGCGCCTCGCGCGCATAGGCGATGCCGAGGTCGTAGTACGCGTCGGCTCTCGTGCTGGGAGGAGCCGAGGGATCGGCGGCGGCGAGGAATGCCTCTTTCGATTGCTCGGTGAGATCTTGCGCGAGAAGAGCCAGTCCTCGATTCAGCTGGATTTCCCTAGCCTCGGGGAGCTCCTGCGCTGCTTCCTCGTAGGCTTCGAGCGCCGCGGCGTACTGTTTGTCGGCCATCAGCTCGTTCCCGCGCTCGACCTCGGGGCTCGGCGTTCTGAGAGGGCTCCAAGCCTGAGCGACGGCAGGCAGCAGGAGCGCAGTCGCGCCAACGAGACCGCCGACCAAGCCCTTCATGCTCTCCTCCCCGCGCGCAGGATCCATGCTTCGGGCAGAAGCGCCTCGAGAACGATCAACAGGAAGGCCGCGAGGAGAACCAAGGCAAAGCGGTTTTCGTGCACCGTGACCCGGCGCGCTTTTCGCTCCGAGGCTTGAAGCTTGCCGAGCTCGGTCCGAATCTGGTTCATGCCCACCGTCCCTTCTTCTGCGCGAACGTATTCGCCGCCCGTCATCGAAGCGATCTTCTCGAGCGTTTCTTCGTTTTCAGGGGTCAGCGAGGTCAAGATGAGCCGGCCGCTCGCATCCTTCATGTGCCCCGTGAGCGTTCCGTCGGCTGCATAGCTCGGAATCGGCTCACCCGTCTTCGAGCCGATGCCCACCGCAAAGATCTGGATCCCTGCGGCTTCGAGCTCTTCGGCCGCGGCAACTGGATCGCCTTCGTGGTCCTCGCCGTCCGTCATCAGGATGACGACTCGGGAGCGGGGAGCCGCGTCCGCTTTTTCCGCGTCGTTCGGTGTCGAGCTTTCGATCAGTCGCTTCGAAGCGATCAAGGCCTTGCCGATCGCAGTTCCCCCGACAGGCATGTCCGTGGGGCTCAGATCCCGCAAGAACAAACGGATGGCCGAGTAGTCGACGGTCATCGGGAAGGCCATTGCATCGCCGGCAAAGGCGACCAGGCCCACCCTGTCTCCGTCGAGGTCGCTCAGCAGCCTATCGAGCTCGCCCTTCGCCCGCTTGATGCGGCTCGGATGAACGTCGCGCGCGAGCATGCTCTTCGAGAAATCGAGCGCGATCACGATGTCGATTCCGCGCTTGCGCAGCACTCGAGTACGGCTCCCGTATTGCGGCCCAGCAAAAGCTACGATTACGAAGGCGAGCCCGATCAACATCAAGGCGGCTCGGCCGTTCCGCCACCACGAAGCACGGCCCGCAATCAGCGTCTCGACCGTGTCGGCCTTCCCGAAGATCTGCGTCGCCCGACGACGTCTCGCGGCGTTCCACCACAGGGCGGCCGCTGCAACCGGGATCGACGCCAACAGCCAGAGCGCCTCTGGATTGGCCCACGTCATGGCCACCTCCGCAACCAAAGCGATACGACGAGCTCGATGAACAGGAAGAGAAGGGCCGGACCCACGAACGCTGGAAAGAGCTCGGTATACATTCGGCCTGCGTCTTCCATCTCCGTCTTTTCGAGCTGGTCCAAGATCTGGTGAAAGCTCTGCTCGAGCGCCTGCCGGTCACTCACGAGAAAAAACTCCCCGCCAGTCTTTTCCGCCATCTCCTCGAGCAGCTCGGGATTGACCGGGTAGTTGGCCGTCCCGAAAATCGCGCGCCCAAACAGACCCGTGCCTTGTTGGACCGGTGCCGTGTCGGATACACCCATCAAGATGGGGAAGATTTTGACCTCCATGGTGCGCGCCAGCTCGGCTGCCTGCGATGGAGACACGTTTCCCGCGTTGGATTCGCCGTCGGTCAGCAGGATGATGACCTTGCTCTTGGCGCGTGAGCGCTTCAGGCGATTCAAGCTCACACCGACTGCGTTTCCGATTGCGGTGCCGCGACCGTCGATTTGGTCGAGCTGGAGCCCACGAAGCGCGCTCCGCAGGGCTTCTCGGTCGGTGGTCAATGGGAGTAGGGTGTAGGCATCGACACCGAAAACCACCGCGCCAATGCGGTCGTTCGGCCGCCGGTCGATGAAATCGCGCACGACGGATTTCGTGGCGCGGAACCGAGTGGGTCGGATGTCGGACGCTTCCATCGAGCGCGACATGTCGAGGGTGAGGATGATTTCGATTCCACTGACCTCGGCGGTGTCTCTCGCGTGAATGCTCTGTGGGCCGGTCAATCCGACGACCAGCAAGGCCACGGCGGTCGCTCGGAGGGCGCTCGGAAGATCGAGGACCCGGCTTCGCCAGCTGCTCTCGTCGGTCCGGAGCGCGGCAGCTCGACTGAAGAGCAGCCTCGGGCGCGACCAGCGCTGAATCCAGACGCGGCTGAGCCACACCATCGGTACGGCGAGCAGCAGCAACGCCGCCCACGGTCTTTCGAAGCGGAGCTGCTCGTCCGTGATCAGAAGTTGGTAACGAGATTGGAGATAGCGGAGGCTGACCACCGCTCCCACGAAGGAAGCGGCAGCAAGCCATCCGATGGCCCACGCGCGTCGTCGGCCCGAGCTCATGCGGCTTTGCCTCCTTCCTGCGTCGGCACGGCAGGACGCGTCTTTTCCACCATCGACAACGCTTCGTCGATCAGCTCGGCCGACGCTTCGTCCGCGAGCGAAGCTTTCGCAAACTTCACGAGATCGCACTGGCCGAGAAAGGCAACGGCTTCGCCAGGAACAATCGACAACGAGGGGACCGCGCTCAGCTCACGCGCGATTTCGTCCGTCGTGCTTTCCAGGCCGGGAAATCCGAAGCGGTCGCCTAGGTACTTGCGTACGGAATCACTCACCGCGTCGACCCACTGCTCGGTGCCTCCCTCGGCGATCGCCTCCGCCCTTCGTGCTTCGAGCGCTCGGAGCTCTCGCAGTGCGGTTTCCCAGGGTGGTGGCGGTGGTGGCCCCGGTATCTCGGGCCGCTCCCGCTTCTGCCACCAGCGCATGAACAGCCATGCCAAGAGCGCACCCACCGCCAACGCGATCAGCACTCCGAGGGCGATCCACAAACGGTAGTCATCCTGCTCCACGACGACCGGGTCCGTCGGCGGCCTGAGCTCGGGATCCGGCTCGTTTGCGAGCAGTGATTGCACTTCGATGGATCGCGTCGGGGATTCGAGCTCGATCAAGCTTCCGTCGCTCGACGTCACGCGAACGGCAATGGGACCGAGCTGGTGCGTCCCTACCTCGAAGCTCAAGAGCTCCAGCTCGAACGTGAAGGTTTTCGAGTCCCCGCCCGGGTCCATTTCGACGCGCACCTGCTTTTCGAGGATCTCGAAGGGCTCGAGTGGCTGTTCGGGCACCGCCACGTCGTCCGACGCGCGCACCGTGGCGCTCAGGATCACGGCGATGGGATCGCCCAGCGAGACTTGCGCCGGAGCCTCGACGTCGACCGCGCGGTCCTGCGCGAACGCAAGCCCGGGGACGACCATGACGAGACACGCGAGTAGCGGAGCTGCGATTTTCACCGATAACCCGTGAGCCGCTTCTGTCGGAGCCGGAAGAGCTCCGTGAGCGGTTTGACGAAGTCGCGATCCGTCTGGACCGTGACGTGGTCGATTTGCAACCTGCGAAAGAGATGCTCCCGGGCGGCCCTCTGTCGTTGGGCTTCTCGCGCGTACCGAGCGCGAAAGTCCAGATCCGAGGTGTCGACCTCGATGATCTCTCCTGTTTCGAGATCTTCCACCAACGCGACGCCCACGTCCGGGAGCTCGTCCTCTCGGGGATCCACGATTTGGATCGGGATCAGATCGTGCTTTGCCGAAACGACGCGCAAGGCAGATTCGAAGCGCTCTGCGATGAAATCGCTGATCAAGAACGCGACGGTGCGACGCTTGCCGATGCCTCCGAGGAGGTCGAGTGCCACGGAGAGATCCGTGCCACGTCCTACGGGGTTGGCATTGAGGATCTCGGTCACGACTCGCATCACGTGAGAACGGCCCTTCTTGGGAGGAACGAAGCGCTCGACCCGGTCCGTGAACAAAATCAGACCCACGCGATCGTTGTTCTTGATCGCGCTGAAGGCCAGGAGCGCGGCGACCTCCGCGACAGTTTCGATTTTCGGTTTCTCCACGGAGCCGAAGCGTTCGCTCGCCGAAAGATCGACCAACAACATGACCGTCATCTCGCGTTCTTCGGTGAATACCTTGACGTAGGTGTCGTTCATGCGAGCGCTGACGTTCCAGTCGATGAATCGAACGTCGTCTCCCGGCTGATATTGCCGAACCTCGCTGAAAGCCATGCCTCTGCCCTTGAACACGGAGTGGTAGCTGCCAGCGAGTTGGTCGTTGGCCAATCTCGAGGTGTAGATCTCGATCTTCTTCAGCTTCTTGACGAGCTCGCGCGAGATCACGGCCAGCTCCGTTACGGCACTTCCACGGTTTCGAAGATGCGACGCACGATCTGATCGCTGGTGATCTCCTCGGCCTCGGCTTCGTAGGATCGAATGATGCGGTGCCGAAGCACGTCGGGCCCGATGGCCTTGATGTCCTCCGGCGTCACGTATCCTCGATGCCTCATGAAGGCATGAGCCCGCGCAGCGACGTTCAGTGCGATCGATGCGCGGGGAGAAGCTCCGTGCGAGATCATGTCAGTCAGGTCTCCGAGCCCGAAGCGAATGGGATGGCGCGTCGCGCTGACGACTTGCACGATGTAGTCCTTGATCTTGGGGTCGAGGTAGACGTGACCGATGGTCTTTCGCGCCTCGAGGAGCTTCTGGGTCGTCGTGACTTGCTGCACGTCCATCCCGGAGCCGGCGTCCTTTCCGAGCAGCAGGTGGTCGGAGATTTGATCCATGATCTTCCGCTCTTCGTCCTGACTCGGGTAATCGACCTTCACGTGAAGCATGAAGCGGTCGACCTGCGCTTCGGCAAGCGGATACGTACCCTCTTGCTCGATGGGGTTCTGAGTCGCCATCACCATGAAAGGTTGGTCGAGGCGGTGGGTCGTGTCTCCGATGGTGACCTGCAGCTCCTGCATGGCTTCGAGCAGCGCGCTCTGCACCTTCGCCGGAGCGCGGTTGATTTCGTCGGCGAGCACGAGATTGGCGAAGATCGGTCCCTTCTTCGCCGTGAACTCGCCTCGTTGCTGGTTGTAGATCACGGTGCCGATGACGTCGGCGGGCAGCAGGTCGGGCGTGAACTGAATGCGCTGAAATTTCGCGGCAATGGTCTTGCAGATCGTGTTCACCGTGAGCGTCTTGGCCAGGCCGGGCACGCCCTCGAGCAAGATGTGGCCGCCGGTCAAAAGCCCGATGAAGATCCGCTCGATCATCACGTCCTGGCCGACCACGACCTTGTGGACCTCGTGAAGGATGGGATCGATGAAGGCGCTTTCGCGCTGGACCATTTCGTTGATGGCACGGACGTCGTTGGACATGGAATTTCCTCGGGCGCAGGGGCTAGCACGCTGCGCTGCCCGTCACCAACAACCAAGGTGGCTGGATTATTCGACAAAAAGCCGCGGTCGCCGAGATCCCGCCTTGACAGCGGGCAGGGCGCCCGGAACCTTCCGCGGCATGGTCGATCGCGTCTCCGAAGAGCTTTTTGCGCGCGCCGGCAAGGTGATCCCTGGCGGCGTCAACTCCCCGGTTCGGGCTTTTCGCGCCGTTGGCGGAGAGCCCATTTTCATCCGGGAGGCGCACGGCGCCATCATGACCGGTGCCGACGGCCAGCAATACGTCGACTACGTGGGCTCGTGGGGACCGATGATTCTCGGTCACGCCCATCCCGACGTCGTCGACGCGATCGAGCGGGCGGCTCGAAAGGGAACCAGCTACGGCGCCCCGACGGAAGCCGAGATCGTGATCGCCGAGCGGATTCGCGACGCCGTGCCGTCGATGGAGATGTCGCGCCTCGTCTCGAGCGGCACGGAGGCCACCATGGGGGCGTTGCGCGTGGCGCGCGGCTACACCGGGCGCGATCTGGTCGTGAAGTGCATCGGCGGCTATCACGGCGGCGCCGACTATCTCTTGGTCAAGGGCGGCAGCGGCCTCGCGACGCTCGGCGAGCCGGACAGCGCGGGGGTGCCGGCAGCCATGGCCCAGACCACGTTGCTCGTGCCTTACAACGACGCGTACGCGATCGAGAAGATCTTCGCGGAGCGGGGCAGTGAGATCGCGGCGGTGATCTTCGAGCCCGTGGCCGGCAACATGGGGTGCATCCCGCCGGACCCGGTTTGGTTGGATGCGCTGCGCACCCAGACCGAGAGCCACGGTGCGCTCTTGGTTTGCGACGAGGTCATGACGGGGTTCCGCGTGGCCTGGGGCGGCGCACAGGCGCTCTACGACATTCGGCCCGACCTGACGTGCCTCGGCAAGATCATCGGAGGAGGTCTTCCCGTCGGCGCCTATGGCGGTCGACGCGAGATCATGGAAAAAGTCGCTCCCGTGGGCCCGGTGTATCAAGCGGGCACCCTGAGCGGGAATCCGGTCGCGGTGGCGGCCGGCCTCACCACCATCGAGCATCTGCTTCGGCCCGGCGTCTACGAGGACCTGGAGGCCAAGGGCCTCGAGGTCCAGAGCCTCCTCGAGCACCACGCCAGCGCGGCGGGCGTCGCGCTCACCGTCCAGCGCGTGGGCTCGATGCTGACCGCGTTCTTTCGTTCGAAGCCCGTCCGCAACTGGGACGAGGCGGCGGACACCGATCGCGAGGCCTTTGGCCGGTGGCACGCAGCCCTGCTCGAGAACGGCGTTTACTGGCCCTGCAGCCAGTTCGAGGCGGCTTTCATCTCCCTCGCCCACGACGCCAAGGCCCTGCAGAAGACGGGGCAGGCATTCGAAGCCGCATTCCGCACGATTTGAGCCGTCCAAACGAACGATTTTGACGCCAAAATTTGGCCTTCGACCAACCTTGACCCCACATACCCCCGTGCTATACGCCGCGCGCTCTTCGGGGCGCTGATCCTTGGAACTGTTGGAACGATGTGCCGGCCATGCTCCTCAACCGGGAACAACGGGAGCAGCTCAAGCAGTTGGGCAGCTTGTCGACGATTGGCCTGGAGCTCGGCCTCTCGATCGCCCTGGGCTATCTCGGAGGTCAGTGGCTCGACGGCAAGCTCGGCACGGAGCCGTGGCTCCAGTGGATTGGTCTGGGTCTGGGGCTTGCCGCGGGCGCTCGGAGCCTCTACAGGCTCGTCCGCCGCGCCCAGCGGATGATGGAAGAAGAAGAAGACGAATCCTCGTGATCGACTCAATGAAAACCCGAACACCTCGCCACGTCGCCGTCGCGGCGGTCGTCCTGACCGTGCTCGCTTTCGTGCTCGGCGGCATGCGCATCGGCGTGGGCGCCGCGGTGGGAGGCTCGGTGGCGGCCATCGATGCATGGGTTCTCACTTGGCTCGCCAGCCGCATCGTCGGCGGTGCGGGGTTCCTCGATAGGCGCGTCGCGGCCGGACTGCTGGGCGCGAAGCTCGTGATCTTGCTGGCGGTCTGTTGGGCACTGCTCTCGCGTTGGGGCGTGGACCCCCTCGGGTTCTCGGTCGGGCTCGGTGCGTTGGTGCTCGGGATGCTCTACGCGGGCGCCGATCTGGCGATGAGAGAAGCAAATGCCGCGCGGCAAGCGCGCGCAGGGGAGAGTTGAAGCATGCCGCACGGACAATCGTGGTTCAGCTTCCTGCCATTTTACGAGCAATTTCAGCATTGGGTTTCGGAGACCTTCGGCCCTAGCTACATGGAGCACACCTCTCATCTCGGGGTGCAACACGTCGCCGCCTATGCAGGCGTCGTGCTCTTCCTGGTGCTCGTCGGCCTGTACGTGAGCCGCCGGCTCAAGAATACGAAAGAGCACCTGTTGCCCGAGGGCAAGTTCTCCTTTTACGGCTTCATCGAGACGATCGTCGGGGCGACCTACAAGCTCTCCGCAGACCTGATGGGGCCGAAGCCGGCCAAGTACTTCTTGCCGCTGATCGGCGCGTGCGCTCTGGTGATCTTCTTTTCGAATGCGCTCGGGCTCATTCCGGGCTTTTTGCCTCCCACCGACAATCTCAACACCACGTTCGCGATGGCGATGGTGATTTTCGTGACGACGCACGTCTACGGAATCAAGGAGCACGGCTTCGTCAACTACTTCTCGCACTTTTTCGGACCGAAGGTGCCGTGGTGGATCGCCTGGTTCATCGGCCCCTTGATGTTCGTCATCGAGATGATCAGCCACATCGTGCGTCCGGTCACACTCGCCATTCGACTCATGGCCAACATGACGGCCGATCACCTCGTGCTCGGCATCTTCGTCGGCCTGTTCGCCGCCATGGGCTTGGTGCTGCTGCCGGTGCCGGTGGTGTTTTACCTGATGGGGTGTCTGGTCGTCACCGTCCAGACCTTGGTCTTTTGTCTTTTGTCGGTGATTTACATCACCCTCGCGATTCAACACGAAGAAGAACACTAGTTTCCCTCTCGGAAGAGAGGCTTGAGGAGGCTCCCGAAAATGAAGAAATTCGCTCTTCGACTTGTCAGCTTTGCTGCACCATTCGCTCTCACCGCGACCGCATTCGCTCAGGAAGCCGCGGACGCCGAGAGCCAGGCCACCGCGATCGCCGGCCGCGCGCTAGCCGCCGGTCTTGGCATCGCGATCGCAGTCTTCGGCTGCGGCCTCGGTCAGGGTCGTGCCGCGGCCGCGGCGCTCGAGGGGATTGCCCGGAATCCGAACGCTTCCGGCAAAATTCTCGTCCCGCTCATCCTCGGCCTCGCTCTCATCGAGTCGCTCGCGATTTACGCTCTGGTCATCGCGTTCCAGGTCCAGCCGTAAGCCCGAGGCCAGGTCGGGGCGCGTCGAGTCGGCGCGCCCTGGCAGACTCTGGCGTCGCGCACCATAATGGCGGACATGGCTAGCGAGCAATCCGAGACCGCTCCAGCCCAAGCGGCACCCAAGCGAATGTCCGGGACGGTGAAAGTCGGCCTGGTTTTCGTCGCGCTGGTGGGTGTTTCCGTTTGGTTGCTGACGGGAAGCGACAACCCGTTCGTCTACTCGAAGCTGGTTCACGAGGTCATGAGCGAGCCGACGGCTTTCGAGGGTCGACCTCTGCGAGTCGAGGGCGAGCTGCGCCAGGGGTCGATTCAGTTTCGCGAAGATCCTTGTGAGTGGCGGTTCGTGATTCACAAAGAGGGCAGGGAAATGCCCGTCCGATTCCCTCAGTGCGTCGTACCGGACACGTTTCGCGACGGCATGGGGATCCAAGTGACGGTGCAAGGGGAGCTCGGAGGCGACGGTGTATTTCTCGCCAACCAGGTGATCCCGCGATGCCCCTCGAAGTACGAGATGCAGCAGCGCATGGAAGCGGGTGAGACGATGCCGTACGACCCGAACACTTCCCTCCCAGGCCAAAGCTAGACCGGGCCAAAGCTAGAATTGACAAAGCCCGCCTCCGTTCGTGAGGCGGGCTTCGTGCGTGCGCGTTGGAGAACGCTCACATATCGTCGATCTGCTCGACTCGTTTTTCGTGGCGCTCCTTCTCTCGCTTCTCGGCTCCTTCGACGGCCTTCATCTGTTTGTCGTAGATCTCCTGAACGCGCTGTCTGCGCGATTCGATTTGCTTCATCTGAGCTTCGTGGCGCTTCTTTTCCTGCGCTAGCAGGCGTTCCTTGCGTGCGCTCTTGGCCGCTTCCGCTTTTGCCTGCTGTTCGGCCTTGGCCGCTTCCGCCTTTGTCTTTTCCTCGGCTTTGCGAGCCTCTGCCTTGGCTTTTTGCTCAGCCTTGGCGGCCTCTTTCTCGACGTCTTCTTCGGCCTTCTTGGCTCCCTTTTTCGCGTCGTCCTTCGCCTCGCTGCCCTTCGACTTCGCGCCTTCGGCTTCCTTCTTCGCAGCCTTCTTCACCTCTTCGGGCTTCTGCGCGCTTGCCGTCGGTCCCGTGGCAGTGGACAGCGCCAAGGCGAGCCCGAGCAGCATCCATGTCGACCCGATCATCTTCATTCGTTTCCTCCTCGTCGTGTGGGCCCCCGAGGCCCCCCTGAGACTTTCGAGCCTAGGACCTAAATCGACTCCCCCCAAGCGGTTTGGAGATTCTTGACCCACGAGCCTAAACAACCGTACAGTGCTGCGCATGAGCGCAGTGGGGGGGCATACGGGACGACTCCATGGGCCTTTGCGTCGGATCGACGAGCCGTGGTCGAAGCCGAAAGGGGTCGCGGAGACGCTGGAACGTTGGCGGTCGGGCTCGACCTGGCGAAACGTCGTGTGGAGCTCGAGGGTCGACGGGACCGAGGCGCGCATGGCGCCTTTGCCTGCGGGTCTGGACGCCGGGATTCGACGCGCGTTGGACCAACGAGCGATTCGGAACCTCTACAGTCACCAAGCGCTCGCTTTCGAGCTCGCATCTCGAGGCGAGCACGTGGTCGTGGCGACGCCGACCGCATCGGGGAAGAGCCTCTGTTACAACCTCCCAATTCTGCAGTCCCTGTCGGAAGAGCCCACGGCCACGGCGCTGTATCTCTTCCCCACCAAAGCGCTGTCGCGCGATCAAGAAGAAGCGCTGCGCGCTCTGATGCGTGACGCGGGGCTCGACGTAGGCGCAATCACGTATGACGGAGACACCCCGGCCGATGCGCGTCGGGCCGCTCGCCAGCGCGCAGGGGTTCTGCTCACGAATCCCGACATGTTGCATGCGGGGATTCTTCCGCATCACACGGGTTGGGCACGGCTCTTCGCGAACTTGAAGTACGTCGTCGTCGACGAGCTGCACACGTATCGTGGAGTTTTCGGCTCGCACCTCGCAAACGTGCTGCGACGGCTGCGACGCATCGCCGGCTTTCACGGGTCTTCGCCCACGTTCTTGTTCACCTCCGCGACGATTGGCAATCCCAGCGAGCATGCGTCACGCATTTGCGGTCAGCAGGTCGAGCTCATCGAGCAAAGCGGCGCTCCGAACGGCGCTCGAGAGCTCATCGTCTACAACCCGCCCGTCGTAAACGCCGAGCTCGGGATTCGACAGAGCTACGTCAAGACGGCAGTGCGCTTGACGCAAGATCTGGTGCGAGCCGGCGTTCCGACCTTGGTGTTCGGAAACACGCGCAATGGCGTCGAGGTCATGCTCAAATATCTACGCGATCGATTGGCTCGCGATCACGTCGAGCCATCGGCCATCCATGCCTACCGCGGTGGCTATCTTCCCGAAACTCGCCGCCGCATCGAAGCTGCGCTACGCGCCGGAGAGATCCGTTGCGTCGTTGCGACCAATGCTCTGGAGCTCGGTATCGACATCGGCGCACTCGATGCGGTCGTGTGTGCGGGATACCCGGGGACCATGGCAGGGCTCTGGCAGCGATTCGGACGGGCTGGCAGGCGCGGAGACACCTCCTTGGCGGTGCTCATCGCATCGAGCAATCCGGTCGACCAATACATGGCGCGTCATCCACGACAGCTGATTTCGTCCCCGATCGAGCATGCACGCATCGATCCCGACAACGTGGAGATCCTGCTTCAGCATCTCAAGTGCGCGGCGTTCGAGCTGCCATTCGAGCCCGCCGACGTATTCGGAGAGATTCCGGACGACTCGCTGCGCGAAGCACTCGACTATCTCGCCGATCACGGCTTGTTGCATCCCACGGCGAGCTCGCGTGGCTCGACCTATCACTGGGCTTCGGACAGCTACCCCGCCAACAACGTGTCGCTTCGTAGCGCGACTTGGGACAACTTCGTCATCATCGATCTGGACGGCGATCGAACCATTGCGGAGATGGACTGGCGAAGCACCCACACCATGCTCCACGAGCAAGCGATCTATCAGCACGAAGGTGGCCAGTATCAGGTCGAGCGACTCGATTTCGAAAATCACAAGGCATACGTTCGTCGTGTTGCGCCCGACTACTACACGACCGCCATGACACACAGCAAAGTGACCGTTCTGGAGCAGGATTCGACCGCCGCCGTCGAACGAGGCGAAGCGGTCCTCGAAGCCGGCTTCGGGGACGTGAGCGTCATCGAGAAGGTGGTGGGATACAAGAAGATCAAGTTCCACACTCACGAGAACGTCGGATATGGCGAGGTGCACCTGCCCGAGATGCAAAAGCATACGACGGCATTCTGGCTCACCTTTCCCGAAGCGTTCGTGCGGAGCAGGCCCGAGCCGAGGAGCGTGGTCGTCGATGCTTTGCGAGCCCTCTCGAAGGCGATGCACGTCGTGGGTGCCGTCGGGCTCATGATCGATCCACGCGATTTGGGCCGAACGCTCGGCAGCCGAAGCGAGGACGAGGTCCCTCCATCGAAGGGGCAGGGACCTGGTTTCGATCCGACGATCTTCCTCTACGACTCGGTGGCGGGGGGCATTGGCCTGGCCTCGCGGCTCTACGAAGAACGCGAGGAGCTCTTGAGGAGGGCACGTCACCTCATCGAAAGCTGCGACTGCGACGAAGGGTGTCCGGGATGCATCGGTCCCGATGCGTCAGGCGCTGACGAGCCCGAGGTGGCTCGAAAGGGCCTCGTTCTCGGATTGTTGGACGCAGTCGGCGTCACACCGATGCATTGAGTGAGCGCCATGTCCATCAAGCGAGGTTTGGCCAGGCTCTCACGACCCTCACCGCGAACGTTGGACGTCGCGAGCATCCGAGGCGCGCTTCCAGGTCAGATTCGCGAGACGGGGCACGGCGAAATTCATCTCATCGACGAGTTCTTGGAGCCCCATCATCATCACGGGCGAGCGCCCATTTCGAAGGTGTTGCAGGTCTCGTCCGCCCGGCTCGCCCAGTTGGCGCTCGATCCTTCACTCGAGCACGTCGACATCAGAGGGGCCTTGTTCCTCGACACGGAGACCACGGGGTTGGCGGGCGGCACGGGGACGGTCCCGTTCTTGATCGGCCTCGGGTGGTTCGAGGACGAGTCGATGCGCATCCAACAGCTCTTTCTTCCCGAGCTCGGTCGGGAGGCGCCGATGCTTCGATGGCTCGGCGAGCGCGTCGCGCGCAGCTCTTGCGTCGTGTCCTTCAATGGCAAGACGTTCGACTGGCCCTTGCTACGCAATCGCTTCGTCTTGAACCGGGTCCGCGCCCCCGCGCTGCCGCCGCATCTCGATTTGTTGCACTGTGCCCGTCGGATTCTGCGACCGCGCCTGCGATCCGTGCGGCTCGTCGAGCTCGAGCGAAAGGTGCTCGGAATGTATCGTGAGGACGACGTTTCCGGAGCCTTGATCCCGCAAATCTATTTCGACTACCTCGACGGCGGCGCCGTCTCTCCATTGGCGAAGGTGATCGAGCACAATGCCAACGATCTGATCGCGTTGGCGGCATTGGCATCCAAGTTGGTCGAGCACTTCGAGGAGGTACACGGGGCGGACGACCCGAGGGACCACTTGGCCTACGCAAAGGTCGCCGAACGCACTGGCGATGCAAATCGAGCGCGATCCTTTGCCCGCGCGGCTGCAAACGGAGGAGGAGACGCTCGTTGCACCGTGGAGGCATGCTTGCTTCGTGCGCGGATGGCGCGGCGAGACGGAGACGTCGACGAGGAAGAGAGAGCGCTGTTGGAGGCCCTCGCTGCCGCAGACGAGGAGTTGCTTCGTGCGGTCACGAGCCTCGCATTGGCCAAATTTTACGAGCACCGGCGCAAAGACCTGCACCGGGCGCTGGGGCATGCGGCAAGCACCGCGTTGGCCGAAGGCGCCGAGGCGTGCGAGCGAAGGATCGCTCGGTTGACACGGCGCGTGGCGCGCGCGGGGTGCTGAGTGCGCGCCGAGCCGACACGTCTCCCGGGCGACGGCCTCACTCGATCTCGACGATCGTCGTCACCGAGTTCGCCACGAAGCAGTGCTTGTGGGCCTTCTCGTGCAACGAATCGAGAGTCTCCTTGCTCGGGGGCTCGCCGCCCCACGAGATGGCGGGCCTCAACACGACGCGTGTGATCGCCATTCGTCTTTCGCCATTGCGCTCGAGGAAACCGACTGCGTCGACCTCGTAGCTGTCCACGACATGCCCGTCCCGCGCGGCGAGCGCGAGGAACGTGAGCATGTGGCAGCTCGACAAGGCGGCGACGAAGGCTCTTTCTGGGTCGACCAAGGCTGGATTCCCTCGATATTGCGGGGCGGCCGAGGCGGCTACCTCACTTCCGCCCTCGAAGCGCCAAACGTGGTCCCGCCCATACTCCTGGGGTGTGAACTCCGTGCCGTTTCGCATCCAAGATACCGTTACGCGGTGCTCGCTCATCGCTCAGTCTCCTCACTCGAATCGGTTCGTCAGCATCGCAGAATTCATCGGATTAGCCCCCCGAGGGATCGACGTGCACCGGGGGGGTCGCGTCGGTGAGACGATTGTGGAGAAAGCCTGCCGGAAGGGCGACCTTCTGACGCCCGGCCGTCTTGCCCCTCGGCACCCGCATGGCTTCGGGAGGAAACGGCTCGGAAGCATTCGCCGATCGCAGGATCTCCTCGAGCTCCCGAAACGTTTGGACGCGCATCAACCGAGCGCGAAGTTGTGCGCTGCCGCGAAAGCCTTTGGTGTACCAACTGCTGTGTCGCCGGAACATTCGCATCGCCGCGGGCTCTCCAGCCCATTCGATGAGCAGGGACGCGTGCTCCAATGCGATCGAGGCGACCTCGCCGAAGCGGGGCGGGTCCTGCGGCTCTCGACCTTCGAATACGTCGGCCAAGTCGCGGAACAACCAGGGGCGCCCCAAACAGCCCCGCCCAATTACGACGCCGTCGCACCCGGTCGTGCGCATCATCCGAAGCGCATCGTGAGCCTCCCAGATGTCGCCGTTGCCGAGAACCGGAATCGTCCGGACCTGGCGCTTGAGCTCCGCGATGGCCTCCCAGCGCGCCTCGCCGTCGTAGAGCTGGGCAGCCGTTCGTGCGTGCAATGCGACGGCTTTGCAGCCCTCGTCTTCGGCGATGCGGCCGGCGTCGGGATAGGTGATCAGCTCGTCGTCGATACCCATGCGAAACTTGATCGTGACCGGAATGGCTCCCGCGTTTTTCACTGCCGCCCGAACGATGCTTGCGAGTAGGCGCGGTTTCGCCGGAATCGCCGATCCGCCGCCTTTGCGCGTCACCTTGGGCACCGGGCAGCCGAAGTTCATGTCGATGTGATCGACGCGGCCTTCGCCGACGAGCCACTTCACGGCTTCGCCCACGTAGTAGGGGTCGACACCGTAGAGCTGGAGGCTCCGGGGAGACTCATCCTCGCCGAATTCCGCGAGCATCAAGGTCTTGGTGCGCCCCTCGACGAGCGGCCGCGCCGTCACCATCTCGCTGACGTAGAGGCCCGCCCCGAACCGCCGGCAAATCGAGCGGAACGGCCAATTCGTGACACCCGCCATCGGGGCGAGCACCACGGGCGGCCAGATCGAAAGCTGTCCGAGGCCGATGGGCGCAAACTCGCCCGGGCGTGCCACCGCCACGCCTCGATTGAGCTCGCTCGTGTAGGTCTGATTCATCGGGGGTACCAATGTACGGTCAGTCGCCGTCGCCGCCACCGCACTCGCTCAATTCACGACGGAAAGATGACGCTGCCCGGTGCTGGTTCGCAAGACCTTCATGCGCCAGTCCACGCCGATGAGCTCGCCGCGGTCGAGCGGAAGCCAGATGTTTTCACCCGCGATGACCTCGCTCGAGAAGATCAGGTGGTTCACGTAGCCGCTCTTCGAAGGAGCTTCGCACTCGGCCGACAGGCTCGGACAGCTTTCCCTGTCCCCGCATCGCGTCTTGTACGTCGACCAAAACAGCTCCTTGCCACCCTCTGCTGCGACCATCGTGGTGCCATCGGTCACGATCGTGGTCAGCAGGGAGGGCTCCTTTTCGGGGTCGACGTCGCAAATCGCACGTACGTGCTCCAAGGTCGACCTCAGCGCCGTGATGGTTTCCTCCACGGCGATGCGTCCCGACAACGGACCGTGTTGGGAGAGATGGGTCAAGAACAAGAAGAACAGAACCTCGCTGTCGGTATCGCCCAGGATGTAACGCCGGAGCTTTGGGGCCACTCGCTCCAGCAATTCGGATCGGTGCCCGGCGAAGTCTTGGATGTCGCCGTTGTGCGCCATCACCCACTTGCCATACTGAAACGGGTGGCAGTTCAAGACCGAGTTCTCCCCGGTCGTCGCTCGCCGCACGTGCGCCAAGACCGTCTCTGACGCGACGATGCCGCTCACTCGCTGGAAGAGCGCACAGTCGATGGCGGTCGTGGGGCTACGGGTGATGTGGGGCGCCCCATCCACGTAATAGGCCACACCCCAACCGTCGGGGTGGTTGCTGCTCTGCGCCCCTAGCGCGTTGTCCGCGTCCATCAGAGAACGATGCACCTGGCTCTGGATCACGCTCCGAAATCCAAACAAGCGACACATGATTCCCATCATTTTGACACGAACCGGGGAGCGATGCCGCTCTGCTTCTCAAGCGGACGCCCGGGTGTTAAGGTGCGCGCCCGTGACTGGCTTCAGGCGTCTTTTCATCGGGAACCGCGGCGAGGTCGCGGCTCGCATTGCCAGGACCTGTGACAGGCTCGGGATCACGCCGGTTTTCGGCGTCTCCGAGGCGGATCGGGGAGCGCCGTATCTGCGCGATCGCGAGGTCGTCGTGCTGGGCCCCGCGCGGGCTGCCGAGAGCTATCTGGCCAGGGAGCGCATCGTCCAAGCTGCCGTGCAGTCTCGGTGTAGCGTGCTCCACCCGGGCTGGGGCTTTCTGGCCGAGGACCCCCTTTTCGCGTCCTTGTGCCACGCCCATGGAGTGACCTTCATCGGTCCACCGGCGGCGGTGATGGATAGGCTCGGCAGAAAGACTCCTGCCAAGGCGGCGATGGCGGCTGCAGGTCTCAAGCTCATCCCCGGAAGTGCCGGCGTGCTGCGCGATCTGGCGCACGCCGAGCAGGTCGCGGAGCAAACCGGCTTTCCGGTCTTGCTCAAAGCGGAGAGCGGCGGGGGAGGGCGCGGAATGCGCGTCGTGCGCGAGGCGACCGAGATCCGGGATGCTTACGAATCTGCTCGGGCGGAAGCCGCGGCGAGCTTCGGTGACGAACGCCTCTATCTCGAGAAGCTCATCGAGGGAGGACGCCACGTCGAGATCCAGATCCTCGCCGACAAGTACGGCAACGTCGTGCATCTGGGCGAACGAGATTGTTCGGTACAACGCAAGCATCAGAAGTTGATCGAGGAGTCGCCGGCGCTCGTGCTGAGCGACGAAGAGCGCGCGTGGACGCTCGATGCGGCAGCCGTCGCGGCACGCGCGATCGGATACGTGGGCGCCGGCACGATGGAGTTCTTGCTGGACCAGGGCGGAGAGCTGCGTTTCATGGAGATGAATGCGCGCCTGCAGGTCGAGCATCCGGTGACCGAGATGCGATGCGGAATCGATCTGGTCGAGGCGCAAATTCGCGTTGCGGCCGGTGAGCCTCTGTGGTTTTCGCAGGAGGACGTGGAGCTTCGCGGCCACGCCATCGAATGCCGGATCAACGCCGAAGATCCGTCCAATGGCTTTGCCCCGAGCCCCGGAGTCATCGAGCGCTGGGACACCGGCCCGTCGAGCGATGACGTGCGCTTCGACACTCACGTCGAGTCGGGATATGAAGTTCCGCCCCACTACGACAGCCTGGTCTGCAAAGTGATCGCGTGGGCCGAAGATCGGGATGCCGCGTGTGAGCGGCTCGCAGAGGCTCTGCGAGCCATGCGATGCGAGGGGATCTCCACTACCATCCCGATGCACCTCGCCGTGTTGCGGTCGAAGGAGTTTCGCGAAAATCGGTACGACACCCGTGCCGTGCCTGGATGGGAAAGCTGATGGCACACGTTCCGGTAGTTCCAATTGGAAGCGCGCTCGAGACCTTTCTCGATCGAGCCACCTTCGACCGGCAGCACGCGGCACACGAGCCCCTGGTTTCCCGCCTCGAGGAACGCCGCGAGCAGGTTCAATCGGGCTGGGGCGAATCCTACGTCGAACGGGTACATCGGAAGGGGAAGCTCACCACGCGCGAGCGAATCGAGCGACTCAAGGATCCTGGCTCTCGTGTCTTCGAGGTCGGCACGTTCGTCAACTACGGCATCGATTTCGACGGGCTTCAGTCGCCCGCCGCAGGCGTCATCACCGCGTTCGCCCAAGTGGAAGGCCGATGGTGCGTGGTGATCGCGAACGACAACACCGTCGCTTCGGGCGCATGGTGGCCCAAGACTCCCGAAAAGATTCAACGCGCGCAAGAAATGGCGCGTCGCTTGCGCCTTCCGACCCTCTATCTGGTCGACTGCAGCGGGCTCTATCTGCCGGAGCAGAGCAAGAGCTTCGCGGGCGCGACGGGCGCAGGGCACATCTTCAAGATGAACAGCCTCCTCTCCGCAGAAGGCATTCCCCAGATTGCCGGGGTGTTCGGAGACAGCATCGCCGGGGGCGGGTACATGCCGATCATCAGCGACCGCGTCTACATGACCGAGCAGGCGTACATGGTCATCGCGGGTGCGGCGTTGATCAAGGGCGCCAAGAGCCAGCACATCACCTCGCTCGACATCGGCGGCGCCGAGGTCCACGTTCACCAGTCGGGGTGCGCCGACGAGAGAGTCCCCGACGACACCACGTTGATCGCATGTCTGCGCCGCGAGGTCTCTCGGTTGCCGAGCTCGGGGGCACCTTTCTACCGCGGTGGTGTGCAGCCGATGGCGCCACGATTCGCACCGAACGAGCTGTCGGGGTTGGTTCCGGTCGATCACCGACAGGCCTACGACGCGACCCAGCTTCTCGCGCGGCTGTGCGATCAGAGCCTGTTCTGGGAGGTGCTGCCTTCGGTGGGGCGCGAGATGCTCTGCGGCATCGGAAGGGTCGGAGGCCTCTACGCCGGTTTCGTGCTCAACCGGCAAGGGCTGGTCGAAGATCCGGAATCGCCTGGCGATCAGCGGCCGGCAGGCATTCTGTACCGGCAAGGCATCGCGAAGATAAGCGCATTCAGCCGTGCCTGCGACAGCGACGGCATCCCATTGATTTGGCTTCAGGACATAAGCGGTTTCGACATCGGCGCCGAGGCCGAGCGGCACGGCCTTCTCGCATACGGATCGAACCTCATCTACACCAACAGCACCAATCGCACTCCGATGTTCACCGTCCTGCTTCGCAAGGCGTCGGGCGCGGGCTACTACGCCATGGCCGGGCTTCCCTATGATCCGGTGGTGCAGCTTTCGACGCCGATTTCGCGATTGAGCGTCATGGAGGGGCGCACGCTCGCGATTGCCACCTACAACAGCAAGCTGGACGACAACTTCGAGATCATCACGACCGACCCCGCGGAGCGCGCGCAGATCGAAAAGCGCATGGCCGAGGTCGAGGCACGAATCGAAGCGGACATGGATCCCTACGTCGCCGCCCGACAGATGGACACGGACGAGATCATCCAGCTCGACGAGCTTCGAGATTGGTTGGAGGCGCTGGTCGAAATGAGCTACCAGGGCATCGGATACCGACGGATCAAGAATCCGCGGATTTGGACGATGCACGACCTCGACGTCTTGACGAACGGGGGGCCAGCATGAGCGGCGACGACCACGTATTGCAGGCGCGGGTCGACGAGGAGGGCGTGAGAGAGCTGTTGGCGCCAAGCGTCGGAATCTTTGCGCCCTCCGTGGAGACGGGGCAGCTCGTCGGCCCGGGACAGCTGGTGGGAACGATCGAGGTTTTGGGGGTCCGCCGATCTCTCTTGGTCCCCCCCGGCGTTTCGGGCAGGGTGGGCGAACGGGCCGGCCGGGGCTCTTCGCGAGTGCCGGTCGAATACGGTGGCGTCCTGCTACGGGTGGAAGCCTCCGCGCTCGCCGAGTCCGTTGCCACGGCCGGGAGCTCCCCGGTGGAGGCCGAATCGGGCCTCGCCTACGTCGCCCCGATGAGCGGCCGGTTCTACAGCCGTCCATCCCCTACCGAGCCGCCGTTCGTCGGTACGGGTGACACCGTGGCCGCGGGTCAGACCATCGGTCTGCTCGAGGTCATGAAGACGTTCAACAGGCTCGTCTATCAGGGAGACGGCTTGCCCGAGTCGGCGATCGTGCAGCGAGTTCTGCCCGAAGACGGAGACGATGTCTCCAAGGGCGACGTCATCCTCGCGCTCGTGCCTGCGAATGAGCGTTGACGTGGCTCGGACACGCATCACGCTGGTGCTGTGTCTGATCTCGCTGGCGCCCGCCTGCAAGCACGGGCGTTCCGCGGAAGAGCCTCCGGACGCCGCCGAGCTCGAGCGATTCGTCTTCAAGCACGACGGAATCGTTCGCGACGTGGCCATCTTCGATCCGAGAGCCGGGGACACGCCCGCTCCTCGACCCCTCGTGATGGTCTTGCACGGCGGGCTCGGAGACGACGACGACACGGTGGTGCTCAGCTTCGGAAAGCTGAACGAGCTGGCGGGGCAGGACGATTTCGTCGTGGCGTATCCGAGCGGAGTCGGCGGTCACTGGAACGACGGCCGCAACGTGCAGCGTTACGTGGCGCACCGCGAGCGGGTCGACGACGTGGACTTCCTCGCAAAGCTCGTGGACGAGCTCGTCGAGAAGCGAGACGTGGATCCGCAAGAGGTGTTTTTCCTCGGCGTTTCGGATGGCGCGATGATGGCGCATCGGTTCGCATGCGAGCGCACGGCCAAGCTGAGGGCCTTTGCCGCCGTGATCGGGGCGATGCCCCACTACGTGGCACGGCGGCGAAGTCGCTGCGGCACGCAGGCCTTGTCGGTCTTGATGATCAACGGCACCGAGGATCCCATTGTGCCCTGGGAAGGCGGGGAGGTCCGGTTCGGCGATCAGACGCTCGGGCTCGTGTCGTCTCCGCGGCGTACGTTCGACCTTTGGATGAGTCACAACGGCTGTCACGGCGTCGAGGTCTCGATGATTCCGGATTTCGTCCCCGACGACGGGACGCGAATCGAACGGTGGAAGGCCAAAGATTGCCGGGACGGTGTCAAGGTCGAGCTCTTCGCGGTGCAAGGCGCCGGTCATACGTGGCCGTCGGGATGGCAATACCTACCCGAGTCGATGATCGGCCCCATCAGCAAGGACATCGACGCGGCCGTGGCCGCATGGCGATTTTTTCAAAGCACGCTCTAGCGCGTCATCCGATGATGCTAAGGTCCGCGCATGCCCGAGGCTGAGCTCGGAAACCGCTCGTCGTTTCCCGATTTGCAGGGCGTGGCCTACCTGGCCCACGCGGCCATCTCGCCGTTGTCCGCTCCGGTGTGCGAGCGCATCCGCGCGGTGGTCGAAGATTACGCGCGCGGTGGGATGGCGGGATTCCTTCGTTGGGCTCCGCACCTTCAGCAGGTGCGCGCGGATTTGGCGTCTTTGATCGGGGCGGACCCGGGCGAGATCGGGCTGATCGGCAACACCACGCAAGGGGTAATCGACGTTGCTTTCGGCATCCCGTGGCGCAAGGGAGACCGCGTGGTGCTCTTCGACGGCGAGTTCCCCGCCAACATCACGCCGTGGCAGCAGGCCGCCGACGAGTTCGGTCTCGAGCTTCGCTGGCTTTCGCTCGAGCCCTTTCACCGGTCTCTCGACGAGGGGCTCGACGAGCTGAAACGTGCTCTCGAGCGGGGCGTGAGAATCGTCGCAGTCAGTGCCGTACAGTACAAGACGGGCCTTCGGATGCCGCTCGCGGAGATGGCTGCGCTCTGCCACAAGTACGACGCGGAGATCTTCGTCGATGCGATTCAAGCGCTCGGTGCCACCCCGTTGCGCGTCTCGTGGGGCATCGACTACCTCAGCACCGGCAGTCACAAGCATCTGATGGGCCCTGAAGGCGCGGGCTTTCTCTATGTCGCCGACCGGTGCGCGAGCTCCTTCAGGCCCCGGCTCGCCGGTTGGCTCAGCCACAGGGACCCAGTGGCTTTCCTCCGAGCCGACGAGCCTCGGTTACGTTACGACAGCCCCTTTCGACGGGGAGCGCAAAGCATGGAGATCGGGACCACCAACGTCATCGGTTTTGCAGCCCTCGGGGCGTCACTCGAGCCTTTGAGGGCGCTGACCGTGCCGGCGATTCACGCCCACGTCGACGAGTATCTCGATCGGCTCGAGGGCGGGTTGGTCGAGCGGGGATTCCGAAGTCACCGCGCCAGGGCTCCCACGCTCAGGTCCACGCTTCTCAGCGTGAGCGTGCCCGAGGACGTTCGGCTTTCCCAGCTCGCGGCCGCCCTTCGAGACCGGGGCGTGATTTGCAATACGCCCGATGGCTTGATGCGATTCGCGCCCCATTGGCCCAATGCCCTCGACGAGGTCCCCGGTGTCCTCGACGCGGTGGACGGAGCCCTGGCCGAGCTTCGCCGCTGAACCTAGGCTTGCGCCGTGACCGTGCGCACCGACCGAAGCTTCTTGGTGTTCAACGCCGTGATTTCCACGGCTGCCGTTCTCTTCCTCGGGTGGCTCCTCCTCGTTCGAGAGGGTGGGGGCGTCGACGCCGATCTCCGCTTCATGCCTGCGGTCAACGCGTCACTG
>CAZBWQ010000059.1:0-1676 GCA_964495565.1 uncultured Sandaracinaceae bacterium
AAGATGCGATCAATCGCGGTCACGTGCGACGATACATGCGCAAGCCTTGGGAACCTGAGGTGCTGCGCGCCGAGCTACGTGATGCCATCGATCTCTACACGCTCAACACCCGCGTGAGGGAACTCGAGCAGCGCTTGCTGGAGACCGAGCGTGCCTACTCGCTCACCGTGGTGGCGGGTGGCATCGCCGATGAGCTGCGGAACCCGGTCGGCTGGATCCGAAACAACCTGACGGTCATCGAGACGTCGGTGGGGGCAGCCGTGGCGGCGCTCGAAGAAGAGGCCCCGAACGTGACCCGCGCCTTGGGCACCCTCGCCCAGGTGCCCAATGCGGTCACCGATGCGCGAGACGGCGTGAAGCGAATCCTCGAGCTCATCGAGGAAATGGCGAAGGCGCCCGAGGAGGCTCCGGCCGAGGTGGTCGACCTCGCCGATGCGGTTCGCGTGGCGCTGCGAAAAGCCGAGAGCAGTGGGCTTCGGGGGCGAGCGCTAATCGAAGTGACCACTGGCGTGGAGCCGAAAGTGAGGGCAACCCGCACCAACCTGGTGCAGATCGCGCTGAACCTTCTGGCGAACGCGATCCAGCGAGCCGCGAATCGGCAAGACGGCCAGGGCGTCGTCCGCGTCTCGACTGCCATCAAGGACGGGAAGGCGATCCTCGACGTTTCGGACAATGGACCGGCGGTCACCGGGGATCCCGATGCGGTATTTCGACCCTTCGCCGTCGGAGGCCGACTTCAGGGCACCGGCGTCGGCCTGGCGATTTCGAAACGGATCGCCGAAGAGCTCGGCGGAAGCCTCGAAGTCTCCGCGAGCGACGACAAGGAAACGCGCTTTCGGCTGACCTTGCCCGCGGCGACCGGCGCCTAGGCCGCGTCGCGGCCGCGCTGTGGCGGCTGACCCCGGTCGTCGGGCTCCCTCACGCCGTAACCCGTCGCACGAACCACCGCTTCGAGCTGTGCGGGCGATACCGTACCTTCGACGACTGCACGGCCCGGCTCGAGTGTGACGGTGGCCGCCGTGACGCCCTGCGTTTCGCGCAAAGCGCGCTCGAGCTTGCGCACGCAGTTGTTGCAGGTGAGCCCCTCGACTTCCAACGTGACGGCGGCCGACGTCTGCGGGGCGCGGCGCTGTTGCCAAGCCCTTTTCGCTTCGTCGATGGCGAAGTAGACGAACAGGCCCGCCAGCAGGATCGCGGAGGCCCAGGCCCACCAAGGATGACCGTGCTCGTGAATCAGCGTGCCCAGCGCTCCGAAAGGAATGAACGCATCGTAGACGTAGGCGAGCCCAACACTCCCGAGGATGACCGTCGCGAGATACACCGCGAGCACGCGGCCGCCGAAAGCACGTTTGACGGCGCCGATGGTCGCCACGTTGGTCGCGGGCCCTGCCATCAGAAACACGAGCGCGGCGCCAGTCGGCATGCCTTGGGCAATGAGCGCGGCGGCGATCGGAACCGAAGCCGTGGCACACACGTAGAGCGGAAGCGCGATGAGGAGCGCGGCGGCGCCCGCAAGCACCGCGTGCATGCCCGACCAGCCGGCCATGGCCCCGGGCGGGATCCACACCGTGATGGCCGCCGATGCGACCACGCCGAACAAGATCCATCGCCAGATCGGACGAATCACGTCGATCATGTGCTCGAAGAACCCTGCCAACGTGCGGGGAGCCTCGGGC
>CAZBWQ010000059.1:1686-23784 GCA_964495565.1 uncultured Sandaracinaceae bacterium
GGAGTCCTACTACGGGGTGAAGGTCTACGGGCAGGGCCACGTGATCTGCCACAATGACGTTTACCGGTTCTTCGACGGCCTGCAAGTCATGGGCTTCGGTGTGCAGCGCCTCGGTGACCGCGCCGCCGGCAAGACCCATGACGAGCGCGCTCGCCCACTTGAAGATGGTGAACGGCCAACCGAGGAACGAAGCGCTCACCAGCAGCGAGTCGACGCCCGTCTGCGGAGTGCTGATCAGAAAGCCCACCGATGCACCGTCGCTCGCGCCGTCCTTCTTGAGGCCCAAGCCGGCCGGAATCACGCCGCACGAGCACAACGGCAGTGGCACGCCGAGAGCCACGGCCTTCGCGACCCCGCCATAACCACGGAACTGTCGTCGTGCGAAGTCCCGTGGGAGCAGAACGTGCAGCACGCCCGCCACCACGGCCCCCAACAGGAGCCACGGGGCAAGCTGCAACCACACTTGCCACATCGTGCTCAGCATGGGCTCGATATGGGTCTGGCGTGACGGAAGCGCAAAGGCTGGGCGACCTCGCGTCGCGCTCCGTCAACGAAAAAGCTCATGTTCACAACAGCTTAGACGGAGGCATCAGCGCGCGAAGCTCCATCGATCCCGGTCGGGCTGCACCGCGGAGCCACGCGACCCCACCTTTCTTGAAGCGGAGCCAGGAACCATCGGGGCTCCCGATCGTCAACAGGGCCACCGCCTCGCTCAACCACGGCTCGTGACCGACACAAGCGACGTGCTCCCCGCGCAGTGAGGCGAAAAGCCCGGGCTCGGGCGGTCGAGCGAGACCGTCGGCGACGACCAAAGGCCCCTCTGCGACCCTCCGAAGCATTTCGGCGGTCTGCACCGCGCGAAGCCAGGGGCTGTGGTAGACGCGATCGAATCGGACGCCTTGCCGATCGAGGCTTTCGACGACGGCCGAAAAACGGCTCCGCCCTTTTTCTGTGAGCGCGCGATCGGCGTCGGGCAGGCCCGCTCTCCTCTCCTCGGCAATCGCGTGGCGGATCACGTACAAGTCCATCGTGTCACTCTGAATCGAAACCGTTCAGCTTCAACCCCGCCGCCTTGAGCAGGCGCTGCTCGCGCTCGAGATCGGCTTGCGCGAGCGGATGGGCCTCGAGCCATCCCTCGTCGAACGTGAGCTTCAGCTTGTTTCCGCTCACGCCTAGCGTTGGGAGCGCGACTGCCTCGGGATCGCGGTTGCGATTGAGAAGAACCGCCAAGCGAAGCAACACGCACAGACGCTTCGCCACCGCTCTCATCTCGGGCGGAAGCGAATCGAAGTACAAATCGTCCAACTTGCGCCGGTGACCGCGAACGAGCGCGGCGACCAAAGCCTGCTCGTCGCGGGAAAAGCCAGGCAGATCCGATTGCGCCACCAAATAGGCGCCGTGCTTGTGATGCCCGGTGTAGTTGACGGCGAGGCCGATCTCGTGAAGCTGCGCCGCCCACGCCAGGGCGTGCTTCGCATCCACCGACTCGAGATCCCAATCGCTCACCACTTGGTCGAGCAACCCGAGCGCCGTTGCTTGCACGCGATCGGCATGGGCTTGATCGATCGAGTAACGGGAAGACAGCATGGTGATCGTGCGATCGCGCGGGTCCTCGTCGTGAATTCGGCCGAGCATGTCGTAGAGCAGGCCTTCACGAAGCGCCGTCGGAGAGACCCACATCTCGTCGATGCCGAGGCGCTCGAAAGTCGCGCTCAAAATGGCGACGCCGCCGGCGAAGACGGGGCGACGGTCCGAGTCGAGGGCGGGCAAGGCGAGTCGATCGAGACGGCCCGCCGTGATGATCGCTTGCTCGAGCTTCGCGAGGCCCTCGGCGGTGACGGTCCCGTGCGCCCAACCCGCTTCGTTCAGAATGTCGGCCACCGAACGAATCGTCCCCGAGGCGCCGAAGACCCGGTCCCATCCGTGTTGGCGAAGCCTCGATGCGACCGGTTGCAACTCGAGCCCGGCCGCCAGCTTCGCGGCGTTCATCCGCTTGCGGCTGATCTTGCCGTCCGCAAAAAACTGTTGGGTGAAACCGACGCAACCCATGTAGAGACTGTGTACCGCCACCGCCTCGAAGCCGTCGCCGACGATGCACTCGGTGCTTCCTCCGCCGATGTCGACCACGAGTCGCCGCGCAGGAGCGCCGGCGATCCCATGCGACACCCCGAGGTAGATCAAGCGGGCCTCCTCGCGACCGGTGATGATTTCGATGTGATGACCGAGGGCTTCGCTCGCGTCGTGCAAGAACGAGTACGCATCGCGCGCCTTGCGCAGGGTATTGGTGCCCACGGCCCGCACCTGCTCTGCACCGAAGTCACGAAGACGCTGTCCGAACAGGCGGAGGCACTGAAGCGCACGTTCCTTGGAGGCGTCGTCGAGGGAGCCGTCTTCCTGGAGGCCTGCCGCCAGGCGTACGGGCTCCCGAAGCCGATCGACGATTTGAACGCCCCCATGGTCGACCCGCGCGATCACCATGTGAAAGCTGTTGGACCCGAGGTCCACCGCGGCCAGCGACTCCATCTTCGCCCCCACGCGTAACTTAGCTTAGTTTGCGTGTGATGCTGCCGATTTTTGAAGCCATGCCGCGGTCACCGCATCGGCTGGAAAGTACGATTCGATTCGGAGCTCTTGCGCGGTGACGTCCAACGGGGTTCCGAGGGTCGTGAGCATCGAGAACAGATCCAAGCGCGTGCCGTCCTTCTCGAGCGTCACCGTGATGCAGACTCGAGGGGCGATCCTCAGGTCGATCTCGCGGATGCCTGATGGAACGTTCGGATAGGCCATGAGCGCCTCGAGCAGCTGCCGGCTCTCGCCTTCCTCAGGCTCGAGGATCGATTCGCGGTAGATTCGATCGACCAAAAACCCGGCGACCTCTTCCCAGTTGACGACGAAGGGGCGGACGCCCCCGGGATGAAACAGGGCGTGCATGACGTTGCCTGCAACGAGCGGGTCGACCGGAGGCTCGAGCAGGAAGGCAAACAGACGGGCAAAGGCGGGGTTCATGGTCACGACGTTCCACTCGCGGGTCAAGACGACCGCTGGATAGGGCTCGTGGTGCGACAAGATCGTATCGAACGCTTGCTTGATGGGAAGCATTTCCGGATCCGACAGACCGGTCTCTCGGTACACCGGCGCAAACCCGGCCGCCGACAGCAACGCGTTCCGCTCACGCAGCGGCAAATCGAGCGCGCTCGACAGGATGAGCACCATCTCCCGGCTCGGAGAGGAGCGTCCGTTTTCGATGTAGCTGATGTGCCGAGTCGACACCTCGGACTCCACGGCGAGCTGCTGTTGGCTCATGCGGCGCGCAGTACGCCATTGGCGAAGGAGCGGACCGAAGCCCGCCGGCCAGGAAGCTCTCGAGCTCATGGCGCGATTCTAGCGCCATCATTCGTCCTGCCTATGACCTCCGAGGTTATGGCCACCATGAGCTTCCGCCCGCACAGTCGTGCGAGACAGGGAGGTCTTCATGAAATTGCGACTGTTTTTGCTCATTGCCGTCCTGGCGGCGTTCTCGGTTTTCACGGCTGAGGTCGTCGTCGAGCACGGTTATCTCGGCTTCATCGAGCTCGCGATGGCGGGTGGTTGGGGCGCGCAGGTCTTCTTGGATCTGTGCATCGCGCTCTTGCTGTTCGTGGGTTGGATGCTTCGCGACGCGCGATCGCACGGGATCGTGACCTGGCCGTACGTCATCGCGATCTTCACGACCGGGTCGATCGGGGCGTTGGCCTATTTGATTCACCGCACCGTGAAGCAGGAAGGTCACGGCGCGAGCACGCCGAGCACGGCAATCCCGAAATCGGCCGCTCAGCGCTCGATGTAACCGAGCGCTTCGAGGTGGGCGGCTACGTCGTCTTCGAGCTCGACGGAGTCGGCCGCCACGGCGCCTTTTTGGGCGCGTGCGCGTTGTTGGAGCAAGGCCTTCGTGGCCATGCGCACCTGCTCCGGGGACGAGGGCGCGAGGTTTCGCTGCTCGCCTGGATCGAGGTCGACGCGGTAGAGCTCGATCGGTTGGAGGCCGCGGGGATTGCCGGGATTGGCCGTGATGAGCTTGTACTCGTCGGTCCCATCCAGCTCGCGCACGGATTCGAGCACGTTCCCTTCGTGGCTTTCTTCGGCGTAGACGACGTCGGTCCCGACGAAAATGTCCCCGCCCTGCACCTCTTCGGGAACGGGGAGCTCCTGCAAGCGCAGCACGGTCGGCATCAGGTCGATGCTCTGCACCCAATGCCGCACGGTGGTGCCCCCTCGCCGGCTCTGTGGAAGCTTGACCAGCAACGGGACGCGGACCTGCTCGTCGTAGAGTGTGGTGCCATGCCAGAAGCCACCATGCTCGTTGAACTCCTCGCCGTGGTCGCTGGTGATGATGATGGTCAGGTCGTCGTAGAGCCCGCGTTCTTCGAGGCCGTCCAAGAGCTTGCCGAGCTCCTCGTCCCAGTAACGGATCTCGCCGTCGTAGAGCGCGGAAAGCTTTTCGGCCTCCGACGGATCGGGATGCTGATGGGCCGCGCGTGCATAACCGCTTCCATCGTAGGGGTGCGTGAAGTAAGGGTCGTGAGGGTCCATGTAGCCGACGAACAGAAACCACGGCGATGCGGGCCCTCCGTCGATCCAACGCAGAAGCGCCGCGTTGACGGTTTCGGCATCTTGGTACGCCGTGCCCGGCAAGACCTCGCCCTGCGTCGCGCGGGCTTTTTCGATCCGCTGACGAATGAACTGCATCAACAGGAGCTTGGCGCTCGCGTCGTCCGCGCCCAGCACGAACTCGGGCTCGAGGTAGAAGTACTCGTCGAAGCCTTGATGGAAGTTGAAATAGGGCGCGACGTTGAAATTGGTGGCGTAGCCGGCGGTGGTGTAGCCGGCCTGTTTCAGTGCTTCGGGCAGGGTCGTCACGGCGTCGGGAAGCGCGTCGCTCTTGGCCATGACCCCGTGGCTCGAGGGCAAACGTCCGGTGAGGATCGACGCGAAGCTCGGCCGAGTCCAGCTCGAGTTGGTGAAGGCCTGATCGAATCGAATCGCGTCTTTGGCAAATCGGTCCAGATTGGGCGTCAAGTCGTGCGGATAGCCGTAAAGCGGGAGGTGATCGGCGCGAAGCGTGTCGACGACGATGAACAAGACGTTGCCTCGCGCTTCGTCATCGCTTTCGGCCGAGGGCGCAGCAGCCCTCCGCGGACCACTCGTCCCGAGCGCCAAGTTTCCGGCCAGACCGATTCCGAGCAGCGCCAAGATGGCGACCGCCGTGGAGGCCCTCGGCAAGAGATCGAACGGTTTTCGCTGGACCAGCTTGCGCAAGCCCCAGGCGAGAAGCGCGCTCAGACCCGCCGCCACCAGCGCGCACCCGAGCAACACACCCAACCCGATCGCGCTCTTCCAAACCAGCTCCTCGTGGAAGAGGTCACGCCGAATGCGGAACGCGCCGAGCGCGAACGCAAACATGCCGAAAATCGCGGCGGCAAAGTAGCTGAAGGCCTCCCATTCGGGCAGCGCGTACCGCTTCATCCAGCGGCCGCTCACCGCGGTGGCGAAGCCCATGCCGGCGCCGAAGACGCCGCAGAATGCTCCGTATGCCAACGGTCCGTAGAGAAACACCCGCGCACCCGTCGCGCCCGAAGACGAAAGCGCGATGACGATCGCCTCGCCGACACCCACCAGCGCGCCGGCCGCGACGCCCGCACTGAAGCCGACGACGAGCCCCCGGACCGGGTGCGGCCAAGCTTCGCGGGGCGCCTTGGGAATGGTCTCGGCCGCGAGTCGCTCCCGATCCGCGTCCTCCACCCGAATCTCGGGGTCGTAGCCGACCTTTCGCAGCAGAAAGATCAGACCTCCAAACGCCGACACGAACATCTCGCACGCGAAGCCCAGGGTCGGAATCAGCACGGCCACCGCCAACGGCAGACCCACCGCCGGCGAGGTGTAGAGCGCCACGGCCGCCGCCTCACGCAACCCGATGCCGTTGATCGACGCAGGGATGATCGTCGCGAGGATCTGCAAAGACGAGGCGAAAAAGACCTCACCGACGCTCAGCTCGACGCCGAGGGCACGGGCCGCACATACGTAGATCAGGTTGTTGAAGGCGTGGGTGCCGACACCGAGCGCCGCAGCCTGGATCAGAAGGCCCGCCTTGCCGCGGTACGCCCCGACGGCGTCGACCAAAGTCTGGACGCGCGTCCGTATGCCTTGCGGCAAAAACCGCGTGAAAAAGAGAAAAAGCTGCGGCTGCGCCAAGAATGCGAGGCCGACGACGATGATCGCCAGGAAGACCGCGTTGACCAACAAGACCCCGTCCATGCCGATGAACCGCATCCCGAAAATGCTGCCCATCATGACGACGACGCCGAAGGCGAGCTGGCCGAGAATCATCTCGACACCGATGGTGGCGGTCGCGCGCGCGGCCTTTCCGGTGTGCTTGGCGATGTCGTAGATTCGCCAGCCGCCAAACCCCGTGAAGCCGCCGGGCGTAAACGCGCCCCAAAAGCGCGCGATCATGATCGAACCGGCCAAGAACCGCCACCGCGCGAAGATGCCCTGCCCCACCAACAGCCGCTGCCAGCGCACCGTGCTGAAGCCGATGGCGACCAGCTGCATCAGGACCGCGGCCACGACCCAGCCCCAGTGCAGGTCGGTCAAGCGCGCGAACAGGTCCTCGGCTCCGTCGCGGCGCAGCACCTTGCGAAAGATGAACACCAGCATGCCGACGGAGAAGACGAGCTTGAGGATGAAAAGAGCGTACTTGCGCGAGTTCTTGTTCACGGGCCTTCGGGGTCGTGTACCCTTTGGGCGCAAAGGGGTCAAATTGGCAAAGGATACCGGCAGGGTTCGACGGTTGCTTGCATCGGCCAGCGGGGATTGGTAGCGAGCGCGAATGCACGAAACAGTGAACCGATGGGGAACGTGGGCGCTGCTCTTTCTGATGGCTGCGAGCGTCGGCTGCGAAAAGAGCGAACCCGCCGAGGCTCCCGCCCCCGAAACGCCCAAGACCGAGACGCCGACCGACAACCAAGCGCCTGCCGAGCCGCCGGCGCCAAAGGCCGACGCCTCCGCCCTGCCCGACTCGCTCCCCTACGGGCTGCTGCTCGCCTATTCGCAGTTTCAAGTCGAGAACGGCAAAGCCACGGCCAAGCCCGGCCCGGCTCGTTTCGACATTCTGACGCGCCGAAACGGTCGATGGGAGACCGAGGTGGTCGAAGATCCCGACAGCAACGTCTTCCACAAGGCGATGTTCTTCGATCCTCGAGGGAAAGAAGCGGGAATCCTGACGCTCGGGGGCAGCGGGGCCTACGTTAAGCTGTGGCGCCGGGAGGGCAAGAAGCTCGAGCCCACGACTCTTTGGAAGGCGAAGTTCGGCGGCAAGTTCGATCGCATGCGAGACGCCGAAATCGCGGATCTCGACGGGGACGGCACGGCGTCGGTCGCGGTGGCCACGCATGATCAGGGCGTCGTGGCCATCCTCAGGCAGCAGGGAACCGATTGGAACGTGACGCGCATCGACCAAAAGAAAGACACGTTCGTGCACGAGATCGAAATCGGCGACCTCGACGGCGACGGAGCGTTGGAGGTGTACGCGACCCCCAGCGAGCCCAACAAGCTCGACGCCGAGAGTCAGCACGGAGAGGTCGTGCGCTACGTGCCAAAAGCCAAAAAAGGACCCACGGTCGTTGCTGATCTCGGAAACCGGCATGCCAAGGAGATCTACGTCGGCGACGTCGATGGCGACGGCACCGATGAGCTCTACGTGGCCGTCGAAGCGTTGACCAAGGGCCGAGGCGCAAGCCTCGAGATCGTCGAGCCGGTCGAGATCCGCCGCTACGACGCCGGCACAAAGCCGGATGCGGGCATCGTCATCGCCACGATTCCCGATCGGCTCTGCCGTTTCCTGACGGCGGGAGACGTCGACGGCGACGGCAAACAGGAAATGGTGGCGGCATCCTTCAGCAAGGGCCTCTGGCTGCTCAGGCCCGGAAGCGACCCCCGATCGGAGTGGGGGATCGAAAGCATCGACCGAGACTCGGGCGGCTTCGAGCATGCGGCCCTTCTCACGGACCTCGACGAAAATGGCACCGACGAGCTCTACGTGGCCGCCGACATGCAGGGCGAGCTTCGGCGATACGTGTGGGTGCGGGGCCGGCCCAAGCGCGAGGTCATCCATAAGCGCGACATTCCGATGTCGCGGATGACCTGGAACATCATGCCGGTGCCGGCTGCTGCCATCGCGCCTTGAAGGCGCTACGTCTCCTGCAGCCGGGGAAGTAACTCCGCGAAGTTGCAGGGACGGTATCGAATGTCGAGCTGGTAGCGCAGAATGCCGTCCCACGCGTCTTTGCATGCGCCGGTCGAGCCTGGCAGCGCGAACAAGAACGTGCCGCGCGCGACGCCCGCACACGCGCGAGATTGAATCGTCGAAGTACCCACGTGCTCGTAACTGAGCATTCGAAAGAGCTCGCCGAATCCAGGAATCGGTTTTTCCCAAACCTCTTCGAATGCCTCCGGCGTCACGTCGCGTCCGGTGATGCCCGTGCCTCCGGTCGCGATGATCACCTCGACGTTTGGCTCATTGATCCAACGACGTAGCTGGACCTCGATGCGCTTGCGGTCGTCGGGCACGATGGCCTTGTCCATCACGTGGTGGCCTGCCTCTTGGGCGCGTTCGACCAAGTAGGCGCCCGACTTGTCGGTCTCTTCGGTGCGTGTGTCGGACACGGTCATGATGGCGATGCGAAGCCCTTTGAACGGGACCGACTCGTCGAAGCGCGGCCCGCCCACGTCAGCCCCCCATTTCCTTGCGGAGGGCTGCGGCGAGCTTGGACCCCTCGTCCTGGTCCAGCTTGGTCGACTTCCATTCGATGCCGAGCCCTTGATCGACGCTCGGTTTGGGAATGATGTGGAAATGCACGTGGAAGACCGCTTGATGCGCCATCGGGCCGTTGTTCTGAAGGACGTTGAACTGCTCGGTGCCCGTCACCGCCTTGATCGCCCGGCACAGCCGCGGAAGCACACGCCCGATGGCGGCGGCGCTTTCGTCCGAGAGTTGATCGAGCGTGGCCGCTTCCTCCTTCGGAATGACCAGCGTGTGCCCGAAGCTCAGCGGGCCGATGTCGAGAAAGGCATAGACCAGATCGTCTTCGTAGACCTTGTGACTGGGGATGTCGCCGCGGAGAATCTTGCTGAAGATCGTGTCACCCATGCGCCGAGCTTAACCGGTCTGCACGGACGCATCCAGGCTCAAAGCGAACGCAAAAAGGCCAGTAGCGCGGTTTTCTCGGCGTCGGTCAGGCCGTCGCAGGTGAACATGTGACCGCGGTCGCTGTACGGCGAGACGACAATCGTCGGGCGCGTTCCACCGATGCAAAACAACGCTTCGAGCGAGTCGACGGACCCGTTATGCAACAACAGCCGCGCTGACCACACGCCGGTGAGGCGCGGAGCACGCAAGCCGTGCGTCAGCGCATCCCGCCCGAGCAGGTCGACCTCGCAGCACGGCTGCCCATCGAGATCGGGGTCGAGCCAGTGCATCATGGCGGGGTCCGAGCCAATCTCGTCGAACCCGTAGACCCGCTTGCTCGAGCCTCGAGCGCCTCCGTGGCAGTCGATGCACCCTGCCGACTCGAAGAGCGCCGCACCTCGTGCCACCAACGACTCCTCGGGGGGCGTCGGATTGGGCGGCGCACGCAAGCTGAACAGGTAGTCCTCGAGCGGGCCCAAGCGCTCGGCCGTCCAGGTGTCCCGGTCGCCGTCACCGAGAATCACGAAGCCGCGGAGGAAGCTCGCGAGGCTCGTCGTGACGCCGGTGTGCGCGAGCAGCGCGCCTTCCATCCCGAAGCGCTCGATGTCTGCCTCGTCGGCGATGCCCCAAAGCGACGTGATCTTGCTGACGGTGTGGACGCCATCGTCGATGGGCAAGGGAGTGATGACGAAGTCCATGGTGCCCGGCTTCCATCCGGCGTACGCCGCCTGCACCTCGGGTCCAAAGGGGGGGATGGCCGCGCCTGCGGAGATCAGCGGGAGCAACGCGGCAAGCAAGCGAAGGGAAATCGTCTCGTCCTGCTCGAGCGCGTCGAGATAGGGCGCGAGCTTCCGTGCCGCCGCCGGATCCAGCTCCTGACCGATCGAGGTCAGAGGCAGCCCCGCAACCGCCAGGTTCAGCTCGCCGTACTCGAAGTCGAAGGCCGGCGCCCCCATGACGTAACGCCCGTCGGTCAGTCGGGCGAAATGGCAGCTCGCACAGGTGAAAGCGAGGCTCGGCACGCCTGGTGCGAACTCTTTGCCGGGCCCGAGGCCGAGCGGGTAGCCCTCGGCCGAAGTCGGATCGGGAATCATGCCGAGCCCTGCCGCGCCCTCCCCAATCTGCTCGGCAAAGGAGGCCATGAGGGCCTCGAACAGCCCCGCGGGAATCCCGACGGTGTCGAAGCCTTCGTAGAAGAACATCTCCTTGCCGCAGAGGAGCCGCATGCGCGGTGTATCTCGCTGCTCGCGGACGGCGTTCCAGTATGCGTCGCACGCACCGCGCAGGGTGCCTCCTTCGAGGATCGCCATCAGGTCACCCGACACGTTGATGAGACCCTCGTTCGTGTCCGCTTGGGCCCCGAACGGATCCAGCTCCGATTCACCGGAGCTGCCACAGGCTTGGCCGCCCAGGAGCAATGCCACCGTCAGGAGAAGCGTCCACGCGAGGCGCTTCATGCGAAGCCACGCGATTGAAGCGCCCAAAAAAGGCGAGTGAGCACGGGTCGACGGGCCGCATCGACCTCGGAAGCACGCCGGAGCCACTCGTCGACGAGCGCCCGATGCTCCTGCCAGGCGCGGCCGGCGTCGGCTGCGGGCCCGACGCAATCATCCTGGAAGCGCTCCCGGTCCTCGGCAAACGTGACACGGCGCTCGTGATAGCTGGCGAGACACGCGCGGTGGAGCTTTTCGTGCGCCCACCAGAGCTCGTGCGGCTCGAACGTCGCGTCGGCCACCGGACGAGGGGGCAGGATCGACGATTCGAAGGGCGCTGGCTTGAAGACGCTCAAACAAGGCGAGGAAGTGCCGGTGGCCCAAACCGTGGGGCCCTTGGGATCGAGTCGCGCGATGAGCGAGCTCGTGGTCTGCGCCGACACGCGGGTCGGAAGCCAGGAGGCATGTGCGCAGGGCGCCTCGCTCCGCAGGCCCTTGCCTGGCTCGACCGCGCCGTGATCCGTGAGCGCAGCGATGAAGTCACGCGTCGTCGGCTCGGCGATCCCGGCAACCGAATCCGCCGTGCAGGCCCGCCGCACCCGGGCGCCAGCAAGCATCGACATGATCGGGTCTGAAAATGCCCGAGCGAACCCGAAGCCTGCGGCCGATTTCACCCAACCCCGGTCGCGGGCGAGCGGGTACGCGCCCGTATGAATCCGATCGAAATCGTCGTCGATGGTCAAAGCGTTCGAGATGGTGGCGGCACCCTGGACCTGCTTGGCCGCCCAATAGTTGCCGGCCGTCTCGAAGACCCATGCCTTGGTCGGATCGGCGATCAAGAACGAGCTGTGGTAGCGAAACCGCCGGTGCCGGTGTCCCATCCGTCCACCTTGCGGAAGCTGCTCGGTGAGCTCGATGAGGTGCTCGAGCGCGTCGTCGGCGGTCCGGCTGCGGAGGAGCGCCGCCCGCTGAAAGTCCATGCCGGTGTAGCCAGACTTGGGCACCGGCAACTTGGTGAAGACGGCCTCGTTGCCGATGGCGACACCATGCGTGTTGACGCCCATCTCGCAGCCCCACATCCAGGCCGGTCGGCTCACGATCGTGGTCACCGGGGTGGGCGCGAGAGGTAGGCCCTCAGGAGCGCCTTCCGGGAGGGAGCCCTCGTGACACTCGACGAACTGCGCCTCGCTCGGCTCTCGGTCGCTGTTCTTGGCAAACCAGACCGGCCCCTTTTCGGGGACGACTACCACCGTGTCGCACACGGGCGGACGGTACCACAGCGGGACGAAGCCGAGCTAGGTGCCATGTCGCCCGGCGCCGTCGCGAAAACGCGCTGCGCCGGCCAGGGTCTCGACGCCCAAGCGGCTCTCGTTGCGCATCGCCTCTTCCTCGGACAGGTCCCATTGCTCGATCGCCGAGCGCCGGTCGCTGCGCATGCATCGCTGCGGGTGGCTCGCGATTTCTTCGGCCAGGTCGATCGCCGCGTCGAGGGCTTTGCCGTTGGGCACGACTCGGTTGGCAAGCCCCATCCAAGCGGCTTCCTTGGCCGGCACGGCGCGGCCGGTGAGAATCAAGTCCATCGCTCGACTGTGGCCGATCAGCCGCGGTAGCCGGATGGTCCCGAGGTCGATGAGCGGCACGCCGAAACGTCGGCAGAAGACCCCGAGCACCGCGTCCTCGGCCACCACGCGCAGATCACACCAGACCGCGAGCTCGAGCCCCCCGGCCACGGCGTGCCCCTCGATCGCCGCAATTACCGGCTTGCTCAGGCGCATGCGTGTGGGCCCCATCGGCCCATCGGCATCGGGCGAAAAGTCGCGCTGCTCGCCCCCGGCGACCGCCTTGAGATCGGCCCCGGCGCAAAACGTGCCCCCTGCCCCCGTCAAAACCGCCACCAGTGCCTCTTCGTCGTGCTCGAAACGGCGAAACGCGTCGGCGAGGGCCCGCGCGGTCGGCACGTCGACGGCGTTGCGAACCTCCAGCCGGTCGATCGTGACGACGGCGACGCGGCCTACCGTTTCGTAGCGAACGCTCATCGGTCAGCTCCGTAAGTGGTACTCGGTGGCATAGAAGTTCTCGGTCCGCTTGAGGTCGAGGAAGCCTTTGATGTCGTTGGCCACCCGCAGCATGTTGGGAAGCATGCGTAGCGGCCCACCGAAAAACTTCGCCGGGTTCAAGAGGTCGCCGCGTGTCGGGCAGGCCTCGAGCACGATGCCGTCCGAAGGCTCGGCGCCTTCGGTCACGGGCTTTCGCACGACGTTGCGCTGGTAATACCAGAGAGGGTGGATCTCGAGCGAGAGCGGCGTGTGCCCCCCGTGCCATCGCCGGATGTATTCCTCCGTGGTGATGCCAGGCTTCTTTCGGAGCATCGTCAACAGAATGGGCGAGGGAGTCGGCTCACCGTCGGGCCAAGTCTTCTCGTAGCTCACCGGATAAGCTTCTTCGACCTCGTACCCCGAAACCGACGGCGCCTCCTCGAGAAGGACCTCCGTGTACCGGGATGGATCTTCGGACTGATCGTAGATGTTGAAAAGCGCGAGAGGCTCCTTGTTGAAGGGAAAGAGCGAAGGCTTGGGAGGCGGGGACTCGGTCACGGTGAGCTGAAGCCTGGTAGGGCCGAGCGCGAGCAGACGACGACTGACGTCGTTTCGCATTCGCTCGCTCCAAGCGCCGTAGCTTTCGTCGCGCCCGCGAAGGACGTACATCCATTTGTGGTCGCCCATGAGGCGGATCTACATGCGATGGCTCGGTGCGGCAATACCCGTCGTCCGTCGGCGGGCCAGTCCATGCTTGAATGGATCAGGGGAGCAGATTAGCTTCGAGCCCCGGAGGTTCCATGAAGCGTAGTTGGCTTGTTTTTCTTTCCGTCCTTTTCGTCGTTTCGGCATGCAGCGACTCGAGCGATGACGGCGCAGGCGGCAGCGGTGGCGCGGGCGGCACGGCGGGCGCGGGCGGCGCAGGGGGCGCGGGTGGCTCCGGTGGAGACATGGGATCGATCACCTACCCGCTTCTCGATTGCGACCCCTTGGTACCGGAGGTCTGCGCCTACCCCTTTCCGTCGAACGTCTACAGCGTGGAAGACACCTCGACACCCACGGGTCGACGGGTGGCCTTCGACAGCAAGCTTTTGTTCGACAACGACCCGGCCCCTTGGGATGCGAGCGACGGGTTTTCGACCGGCTCTCCGCTCATGACCTTCCTTCCGGGCATCGCCGTGGGTCAGTTTGCGGGCCCGGACGACATCGACGCCTCGTTGGCCGAGGACTCGCCGAGCATCGTGCTCGATGCGGAAACGGGCGAGCTCGTCCCGCACTTCGCAGAGATCGACATTCGGGCCCCGAGCGCCGAGCAACGCTCCACGATGATTCGCCCGGTCGTTCGCCTCCGCGACGACGCACGTTACATCGTCGCCTTCCGCAATCTGCTCAACGAAGATGAAGAAACGATCGAGCCGTCGCCCGCCTTTGCGGCGCTTCGCGATGGCATGTCGAGCGATGAGCCATCCGTCGAGGCACGGCGCGATCTCTACGAGGACATCTTCGCGAAGCTCGAAGCCGCCGGATGGAACCGCAGCGAAGTGCAAATCGCCTGGGACTTCAACACGGCGAGCGACGCCAACAACACCCAGTGGCTCGTCCACATGCGCGACACCGCCTTTCAGATCATCGAGGACGAAGGCGGCTTCGAGTACACCCTCGATTCGGTCGAGACCAGCGAGGATCCCGGCGCCATCGACCCCACCAACATCGCATTTCGCATTTTCGGGACGTTCCGCGCGCCGAATTTCATGACGGCGGACGCTCCGGGGTCGTTCCTGGTCTTCGGCGAGGACGGCTTCCCGATGGTCAACCCCGACCTGCCCTGGGTCGACGTGCCGTTCGAGGTGCTGATTCCGCAAAGCGCGACCGCCGAGAACCCTGCCGCCATCATCGAGTACGGCCACGGGCTGCTCGGCGAGAAGGAGCAGATCCAGTCCGGTCACTTCCGTTCGTTCATGAACGAATACAACTACACCTTCTGCGCCACCGATCTCATCGGCATGGCGGACCCGGACGAGGTCGCCATCGGAATCTCGCTCGCCACGGGGAACATCTCCGCGCTGCGAACGATGTTCGATCGCCTGCACCAGGGTTTCGTCAACCACGTGTTGCTCTTGCGCATGATGAAGACGAGCTTTGCAAACGACCCGACGTACGGGCAGTACATCAAGGGCGACGAAGCGTATTACTACGGCATCAGCCAGGGCGGCATCATGGGCTCGGTGGTCACGGCGCTCAGCCCGGACATCGAACGAGGTGCGCTCGGCGTGATGGGTCAGCCGTACAGCTTCCTCTTGTTCCGCAGCGTGGACTTCAACCGGTTCCTCGACATCATCAAGACGCAGTTCCCCGACTATCGGGACCAGCAGATGTTGGTGGCGTTGATCCAAATGCTGTGGGACCGCGTCGAGCCGAACGGGTACACCCATCACATTCGCGAAAATCCGCTGCCCGGCAGCAACGCGAAGGAAGTCCTGATGCGCGTCGCCATCGGCGATCACCAGGTCACGACCTATGCCGGGCACCTGATGGCGCGAACCGCCAACGCACCGCACCTGACCACCGGACTCCGCAGCATCTGGGGGCTCACGCCGGTCGAATCGACCGATGGCGGTAGCTTCTACACGGAATACGACTTCGACGTCCCCGGGGAGCCGCCCTGCAACATCCCGCAGTGGCTCTGCAACGATCCGCACGAGTACCCCCGGCGCCGCGAGGCCGCGCGCAAGCAGCTCGACGAGTTCCTGCGCAACGGCACGGGCACCAACTACTGCATGCCAGACGACGGCGACGAGCATCAAGCGGTCGCCGAGGGCGTGTGCAGCTATCCGTCGCTCAGCGGCTGCACGATGGACGAAACCGAGGAAGACACGCTCGCGCTTTGCGAGCCGGGCGCGCTTCCTCCATAAGTCGAGGGTGCAGGCTCCAAAGAAAGCATGGCTCGCCATCAACGTCGTGGGTGGCGCAGCCGTGCTGGGCAGCTACGTCCATGGGCTCGCCACCCATCCGGAGACGCGAAACGCCCTTTGGGGCACGATCCCCGAGGAGCTCAAGGCGATCTACGGCGTGACGATGTGGCTCGCCGCGGGCGGGTACTTCTTCTTTTCGTACTACTTCCTGTTCCGGACCGATGCCGACACGGTGCGTTTCGGCCACCACTACGGCTTTGGGCTGATCAACGCGCTCTACGCGCTGATCATGGTGACTTCCGCGCTTTGGATGCCGCTCACCTTCGCCTATCTCGACGACCCGCGACCTGGGCTTTGGCTCGCGGTGCGATTGGATCTCTTCGGTGTCGCAGCGGGCGCGATCGGGCTGATCGTCGCCCTATTCACGATGAAACCGCGCGCCGAGGGGCTCAGCGCGGTGCTTGCCCTTCTCGGCTTGCTGCTCTTCGCGCTTCAGACGGCCTTTCTCGACCCGATCGTCTGGCCCCAGTTTTTCTAGGCCGTCTTCTCGGCACCCTTCGGAAACCAGGGCACCAGGCCGCTCACCCGTTTCATGTGCTCGGCGTATTCGGGGCGCCGCTCGCAGCTTCGCCGGTCCATCCACGGAATCGACACCCCGAGGAACATCGCCGTCATCATGAGCGGGCCGATGATCGTCCAGTAATGCGTGGGATCGGCCGCGAGGCCGAACAGATAGAGACCCCACCAAAACGAAAGCTCACCGAAATAGTTCGGATGCCTCGAGTAGGCCCAAAGCCCGGTCTTCATGATCTCCCCCGGTGCCTTGACCTTCGCAAACGCGCGCAGCTGCTGGTCGGCGATCGTTTCGATGGTGATGGCGCCGGCCGTCACGACGAGCGCGACGCCGTCGATCCAGGAAAGCGGGCGGCTGTCCTGGGTCAGCGCCACCCACGCGCCACCGAGCGCCAAGAGCACCTCGACCGTCGGGAACAGATGGATCCCGAACAGGTCCGAGAGAAACCACAGCGAAGGCGCCTTTTGCCTGGTGGCTTCGTACCGCCAGTCCACGTGGTGAAGCCCCGGCCAGCCGCGCGCCCAGTTGTAGGTGAGCCGGACGCCCCACCAGGTCACCAGGAACAACACCGCTCCGGCACGGATCGGATGCACGCCCTCCCCGGCTTGAAACACCCAGTAGAAAACGATCACGATGGGCGCGACCGACCAGTACGCGTCGTACACGCTGGAGCACTTCAAGCCCCGCGAAAAGCCGAACACGACCAAGGTCGCCACGACGTCGGCGGCTGCCACGGCCCAGAAAGAGCTCCAGCCCTCGGGGACGAAGCGCAACGTCACCCAGGCCGCGGCAAATGCGGCCAGATAAGCCCCCGCCACCCAGGCAAACGAGGCCCGGCGGCTCCAGCGAGGCGCGCGCATGTAGTGGAGCTCAGCCCTTCAGGTTCTCGTTCGCGAAGTCCCAGTTGACCAGCGAGTCGAGAAACACCTTGATGTAATCAGGGCGCGCGTTGCGGTAGTCGATGTAGTACGCATGCTCCCACACGTCGATGGTCAAGAGCGGCTTGGCGCTCGTGGTGATCGGGGTCTCGGCGTTCAAGGTCTTCTTGACCGCGAGCTTGTCGCCTTCTGCGACCAGCCAAGCCCAACCGGAGCCGAACTGGGTCGCCGCCGCATTCGAGAACTCCTCGCGGAACTTGTCGTAGCTTCCGAAGCTGCCCTTGATCGCATCGGCGATGGCCCCGGTCGGCTCTCCGCCGCCGCCCGGCTTCATGCTGTTCCAGTAGAAGGTGTGGTTCCAGACCTGGGCCGCGTTGTTGAAGGTGTCACCGCCCGCCCGAATGATGTCGACCAAGGACTTGCTCGCCTTGTCGGTGCCTTCGATCGCCGCGTTGAGCTTGTTGACGTAGCCCTGATGGTGCTTGCCGTAGTGATACTCGATCGTTTCTTGGCTGATGTGAGGCGCTAGAGCATCTTTTGCCCAAGGAAGCGCCGGCAGTTCGATTGCCATGTGTCTACTCTCCCTTCCGTAGGTTGACTATAGGCTTAGCGCGAGACCTCGCGATGTCCAGACTCACGAGGCCCGAGGCGGCGCGTCGTCGTTGACGACCTCTGCTCCGCTCATCTCCATGAGGTAGTTCTGCCCATCGAAGACCGCCCAGCTCGCATCGAGTGTTTCCTCTCCCTCACCCGGCCCGATTCCGTCGAGCAAATACCAATCCGCCTGGACCTTCTCGGGCTGCACGTCCAGCACGAAATAACCCTTGCGGTTTGATTCGGCGTACCGGATGTGAGGGCTTTCCTCACGGAAGGAATCGATGAGGCTCTGTGGAAGCTCTGACGGTGAGGTGATGCCCGGGGCGACGAACTCGACGGCCACCGCGCCTTCCCGGGTCTCGGGGTCGTAACTGTCGTCGCCGACCGTCACCTCCATCGCCCACGACGAATGCACGTCACCCGTCACCACCACGGTGTTGACGACGCCGTTGTCACGAAGAAAGCCCATCAAGCGTTCCCGCCCTCGATAGCCATTCCATTGATCGGAATTGACTGTGGCCGTGCTTCCGTCATCCAAGCCGAACTGCCACAGGCTCATCACCACCTGGCTGCCGACGATTTTCCACTTGGCGGTGCTGTTGGTGATTTGGTCTTGAAGCCAGCTTTCCTGCTCGGCGCTGATGATTCGGTCGGGAAGCCCTGGCTCGTCTTCGACGAACACGACCGAGGGGAACTGTTCCTCGCGTCCCTCGATTCGGGTGTCGAGCATGATGATGTCGGCCAAGTCGCCATAGCGCAGCGAGCGATAGAGCTCGCGCTCGGGGTTGTCCCGAATGGGAATCCATTCGAAGAAAGCCTGCCGAGCAGCCGCCAAGCGATCTTCCCAGCTTCCCTCCGTCTCGGGGTCGTGGTTTTCGGCTCCGTTCATCCATGCATTGTTGGCCGACTCGTGATCGTCCCAGACCACGATGAACGGGTGCTGCCGGTGGCATTCCTGGAGATCGGGATCGCGGCGGTAGAGCGCGTATCGGGTGCGGTAATCGTCGAGGCTGATCGTTTCGGTCGGCGGCTCGAGCGTCCGAAGCTGATCGTCCGGGTTCGGGTAGTTGCCGTTTCCGTACTCGTAAAAGTAGTCGCCGAGGTGCAAGACCGCGTCGAGGTCGCCGCGCGCCGCCATGTGCCGGTAGCCGTAGAAGAAACCGAACCCGTAGTTGGCACACGAGCAAACCCCGAATCGGAGCTTCGAGGCTTCGTTCGGGAGCGGGGCAAGACGCGTGCGCCCTACCGGGCTGAAGCGGCCCTGCAGGGCGAATCGAAAGTAGTAGTTGCGCCCCCAGACCAGCCCCGGCACGTCGACTTTGACCGTGAAGTCTCGCGAGGCGTCGGTGACGAAGGTCCCCTGTGCCGTGCGATCGAGAAATCCCTCGTCGAGGGCCATCTCCCACCAGACCTCGACCGGCTCGGTCGTGATTTCGGGCGAGACGCGGGTCCAAATGACGACGCCGTCGGACAACGGGTCACCACTCGCCACGCCGTGCTCGAACGTGGTCTCTGGCCCGAGGGGACCGGTCCACTCGTACTCGGGAAGCTCGGGAAGCGGCGGCAAGCCTCCGCTGTCGCTGTCCCCACAACCGCCGGCCAGCAACGGGGTGAGCCCGGCCGCGCCCATGCCTTTGAGAATCTCTCTACGACTGAAACCCATCTCTCCCTCTCTCGAGCGTATCGTGCGCAAGTCTCTCACGGGCGCGATGCGGTGCGTTGTGACGGTCACGCAACACAGGCGTCCGGCGACCGCCGCAGACTATGCGTATTCAAAAAAAAGTGCTACCGCTTGGCTCCTGAAAAGGAGATGCTGTGAGTATCAAGCCGCCGATCATCCTCACCGACCCTTCGCGCCGCCGTTTCCTGCAGAAGAGCTTTGCAGGAATGGGATGGATGATGGCGGGCACGATGCTCAGCAGGTGCTCGAGTGACAGCGGCGGCTCCGCGAGCAACATCGCCAATCTCGGTCCACTGGGCGAGCCCGATGCCAACGGCTTGCGCCTCCCCGAAGGCTTCACCAGCAGGGTCGTAGCGAGGTCGGGCGTGATGGTCGAGGGCACCGACTATATCTGGCACAATGCGCCCGATGGGGGCGCCGTGTTCACGACCGACGACGGCGGCTGGATCTACGTCTCGAACTCGGAGACGGCCTCGACCGTCGGCGCCGGCGCCAGCGCGGTCCGCTTCGCCGCCAACGGCGACATCGTCGACGCGTACCGCATTCTCGGCGGCACCAACATCAACTGCGCCGGAGGCGCGACGCCCTGGGGCACGTGGCTCTCCTGCGAAGAGCTCTCGAGCGGACGGGTCTGGGAATGCGATCCACTCGGCCAGGGCGATGCGATCGTGAGGCCCGGCATGGGTGTCTTTCAGCACGAAGCAGTCGCCATCGACGAGGCCAACCGCCACGCATACATGACCGAAGACGTCGGTGACGGCCGGTTCTATCGATTCGTGTACTCCGCACCCGAAGACCTGAGCGACGGAGAGCTTCAAGTAGCCGAAGTCCTGGGCGGCCAAGCCGAGGGCATGGTGCAGTGGCGAACGGTTCCCGATCCGAGCCGGCAAACCGCGGACACGCGCTATCAAGTCCCGACCAGCACGCCGTTCGATGGCGGCGAGGGCCTCTGGTACCACCAAGGGGTCGTCTACTTCTCGACCAAGGGCGACAACCGCATCTGGGCATATGAAACCGAAAGCGCGATGCTCACCATCCTCTACGACGCGGCGACTTCGAGCACGCCCATCTTGACCGGGGTCGACAACCTGACGGTCTCGCCCAGCGGGGACGTGCTGGTCGCCGAGGACGGCGGGAACATGGAGATCGTGGCGATCACGGCCGGAGGCGAGCTGCTGCCCGTCGTGCAAGTCATCGGTCACGACGGATCCGAAATCACGGGACCGGCCTTCGATCCGTCGCTGCAGCGTTTGTATTTCAGCTCGCAGCGCGGCACCGACGGGGGCAATGCGCTCGGCATGAGCGGCGTGACCTACGAAATCACCGGTCCGTTCTTCGTGTAGCCTACGCGCCGAATACGCGCACGAGCAACGCAAACGTCGCGAGAGCCGCGCCCGCGATGGATGCGGTATCGACTACGCCTCGCTCGAAACCGCGTCGGCGAACCCACTCGAGCACGGGCCAAAGCAACAAGACCACGGCGAGCTGTCCGAGCTCCACGCCGACGTTGAAGCCAAAAAGCGCTTGGACGAGCTGGCTCCGCGGGAGCTCTTGCTCGAGCAATACGCCCGAAAAACCCAGACCGTGGACGAATCCGAACAAGCAGGCGACGAGCCATCGAAGGCGGTCGGCGCCGCGCGATGATCGCAGCAATGCGAAGTAGCAGAGCGTGAACAACGCGATGCCCCAAAATGCCGGCAGGGCGCCCCAGGCCGCCGTGGCGACGAAAAGGGCGAGGGCCGCGCCGATCGCGAGCACGCCTCCTCGAGCCCGTTCCATGTCCATGTCCTCCAACGCCACGATGAGGATGGAGGCGGCGATGGTGGCTTCGACGGCCCGCGCATGCGGGATGACCATGCCCAGAGCAGCCGCTCCGAGCGTGACGCTGTGACCCACGGTGAAGCCGGTCACCAGCAGGGCGACCTCGCGAAGCCGGGGGGCCACGACGATCAACAGCAACAAGAAAGCGAGATGATCCCAGCCGGTCAGGATGTGCTCGACGCCCAGGCGCACGTAGCTGCCGAGGCCCGCTGCGGGCCGTGCTTCCGAAATGGCGACCGACGCCTCGGGCGCCGTCCGCGACAAGACGACGTCGACCGGCGCCGTCCCGACGACCGTCGCGAGATGAACGTGATTGGTGAGCGAAGCGAAGAGGTCGCTACGCAACCGCGCGGCCGGAGCCTCGCAACGGACCCGCCACTCGACCCGCGCCCAGCCAGGCTCGGCAGGCATCCAGATGCCGGACGACGCGACTGGCTCACAAGCGCCGGCGGGGGATTGCAGCGTGAGATGCGCCTGAAGGTACGAAAGCACCTGAGCCCGCTCGGCGGAAACGTCGACGCTGGACGCAAAGAACGGTAGCGAGGTGAGCTCGAGCCAACGGGCTCGCACCTGCACGACGGCACCGTCCGCCGTGAGAACCCATTTGGAGTACGAAACGCTCTTTTGATGTGCGTGAGACGTTGCCGGCACGCTCTGGACGAGCAAGATGGCGACGAGCACGGCTCGGATCACGGCTGGATCTCCACCCGAACGTCCGTACGCCGCCGCGCGGTCTCGAGGAACTCTCTCACCGCGGCCTCGGTTCGGGCGCGTAGATGAGCCGCTTCGATCGCTTGGCGCGCCTCTTCGAATGGAACCGGCTCCCCCGGCTCCTTTTCGAGCAGCCTTACCGTATAGCCTCGATCGTCGTCGCCCACGCGCACCGATTCGCCTTCTCGAAGCGCGGCGACCTGTCGTGCGACGGTCGGACCCAATCTCTGCG
>CAZBWQ010000060.1:0-23779 GCA_964495565.1 uncultured Sandaracinaceae bacterium
GTCAGTGCTTCCGGCCAACGATGCAAGCCGAGCCGTCCGGCACGACCTCGTGTCGCGTTCCGCCGAGGCCCGGGCTTGTCCGTCCCGTTCCGTGAAACCCCGTGTCGTGTTTTTTCGAGACCCGGCCTTGCCGGCCAACTTTGCAAGCCGAGCCGTCCGGCACGACCCCGTGTCGTGTTCCGTAGAGCCCCGGCCCTGTCCGGGGGGTTCGGGAGCGTTATTCGCGGGTTGGGCCGAGGGTTCGGATGTGGGTGACGAGGGCCGTGATCTGCTTTGGGGTCAACAAGTCGGCGAAGGCGGGCATGTTGGGTGGTTTGCCGCCGGCGATCGTTCGGGCGATCGTGGCGTCGTCGATCTGGCGCTGCCAATCGACGCTCTGGAAGCTGATGGCCACCTGGCGCCCCCCTTGGCCCTCGGTCCCATGACACCGCGCGCAGTTCTGCTGCCACAAAAGCTCGCCCACGGTGAGCTGGGGCGCTGCGTCCTGAGGCACGCGGTTCGGGTCGATGAGGGTATCCGGAAGATGCGCGTGGTCTTCGGGAGTCCACGTCCGCAGGTTCTGGGGTTCGTTCGAGCATCCTGCCAACAAGAGACAGGCAACCATGATTCTCGGCAACACGTCCGCCCCTGTAGCCTATCCGCCGATGAGACTCATCCCGACGCGCTCGTGCTCGTGCTCGTCGGGCTCCAAAAAGTGATGGCCCCGGTCTTTCCCCGAAAGCGACCAGACCATGGCCCAGGCGAGGTCGAGGTCCGTGCCTCCCGCCCGCATGATGTTGCGGAGGCTGATCGCGCGCCGGGAGGCGAGGCATGCCCGGATGTCACCCTTGGCCGTCACCCGAACCCGATTGCAGCTATCGCAGAATTCGTCACTGATCGGCGTGATGAACCCGACGCGGTGGGCGGTGCCGTTGCCCGCGTGCATGTACCGGGCCGGACCCTGCCCCTCGACCCGGGTTGGTGGCTCGGGGTGCACGCGGTCTCCCAACGCTTCGAGCACGTCGTCGGCCGTCATCCGCATGTTGGCAGGGAGCTTGGCGCCCTCCCCCAACGGCATCAGCTCGATGAATCGGGGTGTCGCCCCGAGCGACCACGCGAAATCGACGATTCGACCGAGCTCGTCGTCGTTGCGGCCGCGTAGCGGGACGGTGTTGAGCTTGACCTCCAAGCCGACGTGAAGCGCGGCATGGATCCCGGCGAGCACCCGGCCCAGGTCGCCCCCTCGCGTGATGGCGTCGAAGCGGTCGGAGTCCAGCGTGTCGATCGAAACGTTCACGCCGTGCAAGCCTGCATCGCGCAGGGGTCTTGCAAGCTCGGCCAGACGTGTCGCGTTGGTCGTCATCACGAGCTGCTCCACCTGGGTCCGACGGTGGATGATCTCGACGAGGCGCACGATGTCCTTGCGAACCAGAGGCTCGCCGCCGGTGAACCGAACGCGTCGAATGCCCGCGAGCGCGAACACGGACACGAGCCGCGCGGCTTCCTCGAAGGTGAGGAGATCGCGCCGCACGGCGTGCTCGTCCTCGCCTCCGGGCGGCATGCAGTAGACGCATGCAAGATCGCAGCGGTCGGTCACGCTCAGGCGCAGGTACGTGTAGCGGCGTCCGCGGGAGTCTCGAAGCAGCGGAATCGTCTCGAAATCCGGAGGTCGCGCGGGCCACTCCTCGTACACGGCAGAACGGCTTTCCAACAGGGGCAGGCGGCGCACGGGCAGAGTCTAAGGGCCGCCGGGCGCCGGTCAACGGCCGGGCGCTCGCTTGACAGGCTGTGTCCCGGATCACAAGGTCTGTCTTCCACTGAATAACGGTTCATTTTCAGGAGCTCAGCGCATGGAATCGAATGGAAAGCGCGTGGCGATCGTGGCCGGTCTGCGGACGCCCTTCGCGAAGCAATGGTCAGCATATCGGGAGCTCGGCGCGCTCGACCTGGCCAATCTCGTCGTCACCGAGCTGCTCCAGCGGGTCGAGGTCGACCCGAAGGAGATCCAGCAGGTGGTCTACGGGCAGGTCGTGCCGTCGGTGGAAGCGCCCAACATCGCCCGCGAGGTCGTGTTGGCGACGGGAATGCCGAAGGACATCGAGGCGTACAGCGTCTCGAGGGCCTGTGCGACGAGCTACCAGTCGACCGTGAACATCGCCGAGGCCATCATGGCCGGCGCGATCGACACCGGCCTTTCCGGGGGCGCCGACAGTGCCAGCAACGTCCCCATCACCGTGTCGAAGCGGCTCGCGGACGCCCTGGTGGACGCGATGAAGGCCCGAAGCTTGGGCGAGCGCATGCAGGCGTTCGCGGGTTTGCGACCGCGCGACCTCGCGCCGCAGCCTCCAGCGATCAAGGAATTTTCGACTGGGCTTTCGATGGGCGAGAGCGCCGAGAAGATGGCGAAGGAGAACCACATCAGCCGCGAGGCGCAGGACGAGTATGCGCACCGCAGCCACACCCGTGCTGCCGCCGCTTGGGCCGAAGGAAAATTCGACGAAGAGGTGATGCAGGTCTTCATCCCCGACCGCTTCAAAGAGTCGATTCGCGAGGATAACCTCGTGCGCAAAGACAGCTCGCTCGAAAAATACGCGAAGCTCAAGCCGGCTTTCGATCGCCAGCATGGGACGGTGACCGCCGGCAACAGCTCTCCACTCACCGACGGGGCCAGCGCCCTCTTGCTGATGCGCGAGGACAAAGCAAAAGCGATGGGTCTCGACGTCTTGGGCTTCATTCGTAGCTACGCGTTCGCCGCCCTCGACCCCGCGGGTCAGCTCCTCATGGGCCCGTCATACGCGACTCCGATCGCCTTGGACCGCGCCGGCATCAAGCTGGGCGATCTCGATCTCATCGACATGCACGAAGCGTTCGCGGCGCAGATCCTCTCGAATACCCAGGCATTCGAGTCCCAGGAATGGGCCCAAAAGCACCTGGGCCGATCCGAGAAGATCGGCGACATCGACTGGGACAAGTTCAACGTCAATGGCGGCTCGATTTCGGTCGGACACCCGTTTGCGGCGACCGGCGCGCGGCAGATCACGCAGACCTTGCGTGAGCTCAAGCGGCGCGGCGGAAACCTGGCGCTCTGCACCGCCTGCGCGGCGGGAGGCCTCGGCGCTGCGATGGTATTGGAGGCACAGTGATGGCGCAGCAAGGACTCACGATCGAGAAGCGCGGCGACGGCGTGGCCATCGTTCGCATGGACATCCCGGGTGAGCCGATGAACACGCTCAAGAGCGATTTCGTCGACACCTTCATGGAGACCTTCGACGCGCTCGAGCACGACGACGATGTCAAAGCGGTCGTCTTCACCTCCGGCAAGAAGGACAGCTTCATCGCCGGCGCCGACATCTCGATGCTCGAGACGGTCGAGACGGCAGAAGAAGGCGAACGCATTTCGCGCGAAGGCCACAAGGCGATGAATCGCATCGAGCGCTGCCCGAAGCCCGTCGTCGCGGCCATCCATGGCGTCGCGCTCGGTGGGGGCCTCGAGGTCGCGCTCGCTTGTCACGCGCGCGTCGCCAGCGACAGCAAGAAGACCAAGCTGGGCCTTCCCGAATCGCAGCTTGGCCTGCTCCCCGGTGCCGGCGGCACGCAGCGGCTGCCGAGGCTCATCGGCGTCCAACCTGCCCTCGACATGATGCTGACGGGCAAGCAGATCGACGCGAAGAAGGCCCTCAAGATGGGCCTGCTCGACGACGTGGTCCCCCAGTCGATTCTGATCGAGACGGCCGCCGAGCTCGCGCTCTCCCGCATCGGCCACGAGCCCGAAAAGGACAGCCTAATCGATCAGCTCCTCGACAAGGAAGCCGTGACCGAGTTCGCGCTGGCCAAGAATCCGGTCGGGCGCAAGATTCTCTTCGACCAAGCGCGCAAGCAGCTGCACAAGCAGACGCGCGGTAACTATCCGGCCCAAGATCTGATCATCGACGTGGTCAAGGTCGGGCTCGAGGACGGTTTCGAGGCGGGGCTCGCCGCCGAGGCCCGTGGGTTCGGGCGTCTGCTCACCACGCCCGAAGCGGCCAATCTCATGAGCATCTTCTTCGCGACGACCGCGCTCAAGAAGGACACGGGCGTCGACGACCCCGAGGTGAAGCCACGGGAGGTCCACAAGGTCGGCATGCTGGGCGCAGGCCTCATGGGGGCGGGAATCGCGTACGTCACCACGGCCGTCGCGAAGACACCGGTGCGCCTCAAGGACCGCGATGCAGACGGGGTGCTGTCCGGCCTGCGTTATGTCCGCGGCATCATCGACGGGCGGGTCAAGCGGCGGAAGCTCAGCGAGCACGAGGCCGACGCGCTGATGTTGCAGACCACTGGCACCACGACCTACGAGGGGTTTCACGATGCCGAGGTGGTCATCGAAGCGGTCTTCGAGGACCTCGGACTTAAGCAACAGATGGTTCGGGACGTCGAGGAAGCCGGCAAAGACGACGTCATCTTCGCGTCGAACACCTCGTCGCTCCCGATCTCCAAGATCGCCGAAGCCAGCAAACACCCCGAAACCGTCATCGGGATGCATTACTTCTCCCCGGTCCACAAGATGCCGCTCCTCGAGATCATCGTGACCGACCAGACCGCCGACTGGGTCACGGCCACCTGTGTCGACCTCGGCAAGCGTCAGGGCAAGCACGTGATCGTCGTCAAGGACGGTGTGGGCTTCTACACCAGCCGCGTCCTCGCACCGATGATGAACGAAGCCGCGCATCTAGTGTCGGAGGGGGTTCCGATCGAGAAAATCGACAAGGCGATGCTCGACTGGGGATTTCCCGTGGGCCCGATCAAGCTCACCGACGAGGTCGGAATCGACGTGGGCGCCAAGGTCGGGAAGATCATGCTGGACGCTTTCGGCGATCGCATGAAGCCGCCCGAGGCCATGCAGAAGCTCATCGACGACGAGCGGTACGGCCGCAAGAACAGTCGAGGCTTTTATCTCTACGGAGACAAGAAGAAGGGCGTCGACGAGTCCGTGTACGAGGTGCTCGGGGTCAGCCCGACCAACAAGACGATCACGGACGAAGACATCACCTGGCGTTGCGCGCTGCAATTCGTCAACGAGGCATGCCGTTGCTTCGGCGAGGGCATTCTGCGCAGCGCACGCGATGGAGACATCGGCGCCGTGTTCGGCCTCGGCTTTCCGCCGTTCCGTGGCGGTCCGTTCCGTTTCGTCGACCAAGTCGGCGCCAAAGAGATCCTCGGACGGCTCCGCGAGCTCGAAAAACGGATCGGGGCACGCTTCTCCCCCGCCCCCGTGCTCGAGGAGATCGCCCGGACCGGGCAGACGTTCCACGGTCCGAACGCGGTCCAGCCGGGCCAATCTCGGGGCAATCAAGCCCACACGACGCCCCAAGCAACCGTCTAAGTGGCTGATTTCACTGAATTCCAGTGTTTTCAGCCACAGCGCCGACGTCCATTGCCAGTCGGCCCCAACCTCTCTAAGATGAGGTTCCAACGGGGAGGTTGGAACAACGCGTAGGTGGTGCGCGTTGTCGAGCTATCGAGGGTTGCCTGAGCCCAGTCATGGCCGAGTTGCACGACGAGAAGTGGGAGACCGCAGCGAGGACGCTTGCACGGAGCCGTCCACGGCACCGGAGCGTGCTGTTGGTCGAAGGCGATCCCGATCTTCAGTGGAGCCTGGCGCGCATGTTGACCGTAGACGGCAACCGGGTGATCGGCGCAGGCTCGGGAGAAGGCGCGCTCGCCGTGATCGAGCAGTGGAGCCCCGACCTCGCCGTCGTCGCCTCGAGCCTTCCGGGCATGACCGGAGTCGAAGTCGCGCGCCGACTGCGCGATCGGAATCCCGACCTGGTAGTCATTTTGATGGGCGACCCGAGCCCCGAGCCGGTCGCCAAGGAACGGCGTAGCGACATCAGCGCGTACCTGCCGAAGCCATTTCGGTTCGAGTCGTTGCGGCACCTGATCGACTCTCTCCAACTTACGCCAGCCCCCGCGGAATAGCCTGCTAGGCTTGTCGAGAGTGAAGCGCTTGCTGTCCGGATTGTGTTTCGTGCTGAGCGCGTCGCTCTTCGGCGCCGCCGTGGCGCAATCCTCACCCGGCATCATCCACGTCGACGAGATTCGGTCCGGCATGAAGGGCTACGGCCTTTCCGTCTTTCGTGGGACGGAGCCGGAGCGGTTCGACGTCGAGGTCATCGACGTGCTGGACAACTTTCGTCCGGACCAAGACCTGATCCTCATCCGGACCCCTCATCCGTTGCTCGACCGTGCTCGCGGGGTGGCGGGAATGAGCGGAAGCCCGATCTACCTCGATGGCCGATTGGCGGGCGCCTACGCGTACGGATGGAGCTACGGCACCGATCCGGTGGTCGGCGTCACCCCCATCGCCAGCATGTTGGCGGAGCTCGCACGCCCCGTGCGCCTCGAGATGTTCCCGGGTGCCAGGCCCCTCCCGAGCCGGCCGCGCGCCGAGACGGCCGCGCCACGTCCCTCGCGGGAGCGCTTTGCCGGCTTGCCGCCATTCGAGGGGCGGCGCCCGGTCGATGCCTTTTCCACGATCCGAGCCGTTCAAAAGAAACAGCGGCGCGAAGAAGGCCCATTGGGTCTGCACCGCGTGAGCACGCCCATCATGCTGGGTGGGTTCCACGATTCGGTTGCGCACATGCTCGCCCAAGAGCTCGAGCCGCTCGGATTCGTAGCCACGCAAGCGGGCACGGGCGGGGGCGCGAGCGACGGTCCCGATCGCTTCGAAGCTGGCGGTGCGCTCGCCGTGGAGCTCGCCCGCGGGGACATCTCGGTCGTCGGAGTCGGGACGGTCACCTACATCGCCCGCGGAGGACGGACACTCGCCTTCGGCCATCCGATGATGGACGCCGGAACGACCGGCCTTCCGACGGCCACCGCAAGGGTGCTGCACGTGTTGGTGAGCGAGCTGCGCTCTTTCAAAATCGCCGAAGCCGCGCGTCCGCTCGGCACCCTGGTGCAGGACCGGCAGCCGGCGATCGTGGTGGAGCCGGACATCGCGGCCGCTCGCATCCCCGTGCAGGTCAAAGTCCGCGGGGTGGAAGGCGCGCCCAAGACGGAATGGAACGTGGAGGTCGCCAGTCACCGTCTCTTGACTCCCTCGATCGTGTTCGGAGTGATCGCCAACGCGGTCAAGAGCACGGCAGGGGACGTCGAGGACGTCGTCTTTCGCGCCCGCAGCCGCGTCGGGATCGAGGGGCAAGGCATCGTGGAGCTCGAGGAGCAGGGCTATTCGCCGATCGGCGCCGCCAGCCCCGCCACGTTCTCACAGCTTCGAATGTTCGGCTTGATGGAGGCTGCCTTCGCCAACCCCTTCGAAACCTCGCGCGTCACGTCGATCGCGCTGGAGCTCGACGTGGAATTCAGCCGCGACGTGTACCAAGTCGTGGAAGCGTCGGTGGCTCACGACGAGGTCGATCCGGGCGAGGAGGTCACGCTCTACGTCCGGTTGCGACGGCTGGATCAGGAAGACGTGGTGCGGGCGGTCCAGGTTCGGATTCCCCATGCGGCGGCGGGCCAGACCGTGCGCGTCGCCGTCGCGGGCGGCAATCGGGTCGCCATCGAGCAGCCGCGACCGAGCTCGTTGTCGGACTTGATCGAGCAGTCCCAGCGCCGCTACCCGGCCACCTCCCTGGTGGTCGCGCTGCAGATGCCGACGCGAGGGCTGACGTTCGAAGGCCACGTGGTCGATGCGCTTCCGCCTTCCGCCCTCAATTCTCTGCAGCTCGTGAGCTCGTCCGAGGACAGCCGCCCGTTCGTCACGCAATCCCGTACTGAAATCGACATGTCCAAGGTCGTCGTCGGGGGGGCCAATCTGGCGCTCCAGGTTCGCGACGTCGCTCGAAGCCAACTCCTCGGCGAATAGGCAAACCCATGACAATCCGCAAGACGAAGATACGCATTACCATCGCGAGCCTCGTGCTGGCGAGCAGCTCCACCGCCATCGCGGTGACCACCCAGAGCTTCGTGCTCGACAGCGCCGACGAATTCTTCGAGGGAGAGCTCGAGGGCGCCGCCGTCTACTCGGACGGCTCGGTGAGACCGGGCGCGGCCACCGAGCGGATTCCCATCGAAAACGTCCCAGTGGCGTTCAGCGTGGCCCGCCGGGGGGACACCCTCTTCATCGGCACGGGCACCGACGGCGTGGTCTACCGGCTCGACGGAGACACCGTGCATGCATTTGCGAGCACCGGGGAGCTCCTCGTGTCGTCGCTCGCGTTCGGACGGGACGGCGCACTGTATGCCGGTACCCTGCCCGAGGGACGAATCTATCGAATCGATCCGAAGTCGGGAAAGGTGAAGCGTTTTTCGGCTCCCGCCGGCGCCAAGCACGTCTGGGCCTTGCTGTACGATCGCAAGCGCGGGAGGTTGATCGCGGGCACCGGGCCCGAGGGCAAGCTCTTCAGCATCGACTCGATCGGACGCGCCGAGGAGCTGTACAAGGCCGAAGCCGCGCACGTCATGGCCCTCGCCGACGACGGCGAAGGAACGCTCTACGCGGGTACCAGCGACGACGCGGTCGTGTTGCGAATCAGCCCCAAGAACGACGTGTCGGTGGTCCACGACTTTCCGGGGAACGAGGTGACGGCGATCGACTATCACGAAGGCAAGCTCGCCGTCGCAGCCAATCAGTTCAAGACGCCTCCGGGCGCGCGAGTCGCGCCGACCCCGGCACAGAGCGCGAGCAAGGCGCGGAGGACACCACGGCCCCGGGCCGGAAGCGGACAGCTCTGGCGCGTGGATCTCGACGGACGCTCGGAAGCCGTCTTGAGCCGCCAGGACACGCATTTCACCTCGGTGCAGTGGGGCGAAGAGGACGTGATCTACGCCGGCGGGGGCGACGACGGACGCATCTTTCGCGTCGAGCCCGACGCGAGTTACTCGATTTGGGCCGACGTGGCGGAGCGGCAGGTGCTGGCACTCGACCTACGCGCAACAGAGCCGTCCTTCGTCACCGGAGACGGCGCCGCGGTGTACCGGGTCCGCCCGGGGCCGCCGCGTGAAGCGATCTGGACGAGCGGGCCCCTCGACGCTCGGTTTCCGTCACAGTGGGGCAGGATCGAGTGGCGCGGCGAAGGGAAAATGACCTTCGAAACGCGTTCGGGAAACACGGAGCAGCCGGGCGCCACCTGGAGCCCCTGGTCCAAAGGGCTGAAGAAGCCGGGCAAGGTCACGAGCCCCCCGGGCCGGTTCCTGCAGGTCCGCGCGAAGCTTCCGAAAAAAGACGCCGAGGCCGTGCTTCGTGCGGTCGAGGTCTTTTACCTTCCACGAAATCAGAGAGCTCGGGTCTCGAACGTCGAGGGCCGCCGACCCCCGCCCAAGCGCGGCGAAGCGCGCACCGAGCCCGTGCCGCCCACGACCCTGGTCAACCTGACCTGGAAGGTGGAGAACCCCGATGGCGATCCTTTGCGCTACCGTCTTTGCTATCGGGAGGAGTCGCAGCCCATGTGGCGCACCATCCTCTCCGAAGACACGGTGCTTTCCGAGCCCAAGTATGCGTGGGACACCGACGGCATTCCGGACGGTCACTACGTGGTGCGCGTCGAAGCATCGGACGAGCAGCGCAACCCAGAGAGCTTGGCGCTTTGTGCAAGCGCCCTGTCGGAGCCCATCCGCGTCGACAACCACCCCCCGCGCATCGAGAAGCTCCGAGCTCACAAAGGGCGGGTCCAGGCACGCATCGTGGACGGGCTGGGTCCGATTGCCCGCATCCAGCTCTCCGTGGACGCGAAGGGCTGGCAGGAGGTCTTTCCCGCCGACTCGCTGCTCGATGAAAGCACCGAGGAGGTGGATTTCCCACTCGGGGAGCTCGGGGCCGGCTCGCACATCGTGGCCCTGCGCGCATTCGACGCTGCGGGAAATCAGGTCAACCGCGAAATCATCGTAAATACGAAGAGATAGGCCCAGCGAGAGGTCGACTCCAGCACCGGGCCTGACGTTTCCCTCTACCCAGGCCTTCGCGGGGCTGATAGTCTGTTCTCTTCCTTTGTTTCACTTGGTTGAGGTTCCGGGGGACTCATGGTAGACACGCGCTTTCAAAAGGGGCGAATGGGAGCCGGACTATCCCCGGACCTAAGGAGAAAGAACGCATGAAGATCAGGAAACTAGCTTTAATCGCACTACTCGGTGGTGCACTCATGGCCGTTGGCTGCGGCGACGATGACAACGGCGACGGCGGCAGCGGCGGCACCGGCGGAACGGCCGGCACTGGCGGTACCGCGGGCGCAGGCGGCGACGGCGGCGCTGGCGGCGAAGGTGGCACCGGTGGCACTCCCGCAACGCAGGGCGTGTACGAGTTCACCTGCGTGCTTTCGGGCTTGCCGATTCCGCTTCCCGTCACGATCACGATCAACGCCGACGATCCCGGCTTCACCGACGGCGCGGCCTCGAGCTTGACCACGACGCTGGACTACGACGTCGCTCCGGCCGTCATCGGCTTGCTTCCCGACTTGGCGCCGGACGCTGAGATCACTGCCGTGGACGCCACGGTCGGTGTCACTGGTGGAACGCCGACGGAAATCCTGCACACCGCCGAGGGCCTTCCCTTCGCGCCGGTGGCTTCGTTCACCTCCGACGAGGTGACCACCGAGGTCACCCCGGATTCGGGTGCCACCGAGGTTGCGCTCGAAATGACGGCCTTTGCAACGACGGTCGACGGTCTTCCTGAGTCGCTCGTCCCGGGCGGCTCGATCGTCCTCGAGGCTGGTCTTGACGACTGCGGCGCGCTCGCCCCGGCTGCCGGCTCGGGCCCGCTGACCTTCCCGGTCGCGGCGCCGTAACACACGCGCGATCGCCTAGGCCGTGTGCCTAGGCCGATCCCACAAGACGAGGGCGGATGCCGGTGAGGCATTCGCCCTTCGTCTTTATAAGCCCCTCGATCAGCGCGAAAACCGGCCCACTTTGAGACGGTGCATCACCGCAAGCTTTTGGCGCTCTTTGTAGGCCCGGTGGCTGGCGTCCCCGGATTCGTTGCTCTCGTCCGCCGCGCGATCGAGGATCTGGAACTCGGTCTGGACGAAGATCGTGTGACCGAGCCGGGCGGCCGAGGGCGGCACCATCGCCAGCACCTTGGGCGGCACGCGCACGGGTACGTCGGCGACGAAGTGCACGATTCGATAGCTGGGCGCCGTGAAGCGATTGTCGATCGTCGAGAGGCCGTCCTCGACGTCTAGCGGAAGCTGGAGCTGAGGAATGAGCTTCGCCAGCGCGGGCTCCGAACGGCAATGGTCGTGAAAGCGGAGCAAGGTGTTGGTCGACTGGCCGGGGATGACGAAGTTGAAGGGGACGATGCTCCGCTGCACGTAGTTGAGCACCGGGAAGATGTCCTGCGCGGTCCGGGTGACGATGCGGAATCGGATCTTGTCGTAGATCTGCGCGGCGCTGACGTCGGGTTTCGACAACAGCTTGGTGTAAAGTGAGTCCTTGTTCTTCCGGCCACCGATGAACTCCAAGATGGGGAAATCGTTGGCCAGCGCGGCCGCCATGACGCGGTACACTTTCTGCTCCACCCACTGGAACACCTCTTCGTCGGCGGTGGGCAGCATGTAAAGGAGCTCACGCGCCTCCAAGTGATGGATGATGTGCATCACCTTCAAGATCGCGCATGCACAGATCTGGCGATGTCCCTTGGACGACGCGAGCATGAGGAGGCCGATCAGGTCCTTCTTGGCCACGGGCTTGGGGACTGGAAACTCGAAGTGGCGGCGCAAGTAGTCGATGGCGGCCTGCTTGACCTCCTCGATCCGCGCCGCATCGGCCTCGTCGCTGGGATCGAGATCGTGGGCGCGCACGAGCTCGAGCGCTTCGCCGTCGGTGGCGAAATTGAGGCGATGCCAATCCACCACCGACCCGCCCCGCAACAACATGCGGATGCCCTCGAGGTCCGTGAGGGTGAAGTCGTCGAGGCGCCGGAGCTCGGGGGTAGGCACGGCTACGAGGACCGCTCGAGGAGAATCGTGCCGACGAAAATCCCGACTGTCACCAGCAGGATGACCGCATGGAGCGTCAGGCCGCCGTGACAGCCGCCGACTGAGCAGAGCGCGAGGGCTGCGGCCCCCCGTGTCGTATTCCGTCCCACCATCGGACCGCCGATTGATACCAGCCGCGGGGGGGCCGCGCTAGTCGATTGAAGCGGGACGTTGCTGCACACGTAGATATCGAATATCGTTGGCAAAACGAATGACCGATTCGATCTTTCCCGCCGGCGCAGAACCGATCCTACCGATCTTGCCGCTACGCAATTCGGTCCTTTTTCCCGCCACGGTCGTGCCGGTGAACGTGGGCAGGGCGCGATCGGTGCGGCTGATCGAGGAGGCGTGCGGGCGCGAACGCCCCGCCATCGGCGTCGTGACCCAGCACCGGCCCGAGGTCGAGGACCCCACCTTCGAGCAGGTCTACCAGACCGGCACCATCGCCCGAGTGCTCAAGGTGATTCGGCTCAATTCGGGGCAGTACAGCGTGGTGCTCCAGGGGGTGAGCCGAATGCGAATCGAAGAAGCGCTCGGCCGGCACCCGACCATGCGTGCGCGGGTGCATCGCTATCACGAGGTGCCGACCGTCGACGTCGAGATCGAGGCCTTGGCCGCGCACCTGCGCGAATCCGCACGCAAGCTGCTGCAGGACCTGCCGACGGCCTCGCGGGAGTCGCTCCACATTCTCGACAACGTGCGTGAGCCCGGAGCCTTGGCGGACCTCATCGAATCGAACCTTCCCGTGTCGAACGAGGCCAAGCAAGAGGTCCTCGAGACCCTGGACGTCCGCGAGCGGGTTCGAAAGGTGCTCGATCAGGTGAATCGACAAAACGAGGTCATGCGAGTCAAGAACGAGATCTCGACGATGGTCGCCGAAGAGATGTCGAGCTCGCAACGCGAGTACCTGCTTCGACAACAGATCAAGGCGATCCGCCGCGAGCTCGGAGAGACCGACGTCGACGAGGACGACATCGAGAATCTTCGGGAGCGAATCGCCCTTGCCAGGCTGCCGAGTGACGCGGAGGCCGCGGCCAAGCGCGAGCTTCGGCGGATGAGCAACATGAATGCGGCGAGCGGCGAATATCAGGTCGCTCGGACCTACGTGGAGTGGCTCGCCGACCTACCCTGGGCGAAGCTGACGCCCGACCGCTTGGACGTGCCGCAGGCGCGGCGCGTGCTCGACGAAGATCACTACGGCCTCGAAAAGCCCAAGCGCAGGATCGTGGAGTACGTGGCCGTTCGGAAGCTACGCCGGGACGGACGGGCGCCCATTCTGTGCTTCGTCGGCCCGCCGGGGGTCGGCAAGACCTCTCTCGGACGCTCGATTGCGCGGGCTTCGGGGCGGGCCTTTGCGCGGGTCTCACTCGGCGGCGTCTACGACGAAGCCGAGATCCGCGGTCATCGGCGGACTTACGTCGGCGCGTTTCCTGGTCGCATCATCTCCGCGCTCAAGAAGGCAGGAACCAGGAACCCGGTCGTCATCCTCGACGAAATCGACAAGATCGGCCGCGACCAGCGTGGCGATCCGGCGAGCGCCCTGCTGGAAGTCCTCGACCCGGAGCAGAACAACCAATTCAGCGATCACTACCTCGACGTGCCATTCGACTTGAGCAAGGTGATGTTCATCGCGACGGCCAACCAAAAGAGCACCATTCCGAGCGCCCTGCTCGACAGGATGGAGGTCATCGAGCTCCCCGGATACACGCCGCGTGAGAAGCGGTTCATCGCGCGCGACTTTCTGATTCCGCGTCAGCTCAGCGACCACGGGCTTTCCCCGGAGCGCCTCGATTTCTCCGACGAGGCCATCGATTCGATGATCGAGTCGTACACGAACGAAGCCGGTGTACGAAAGCTCGAGCAACAGGCGGCTGCGGTCTGCCGCGCGGTGGCGGTCCGGCTCGCGAACGGCGAAGACGTGTCGATCATGGCGGATGCGGCGTTCATCCGGCGAGTCCTCGGCCCCCCGAAGGAGAGCCCGCAACAACCCGAGCGGAGCTCCCGGCCCGGATTTGCGACCGGGCTCGCCTGGACTCCGACGGGAGGCGACCTGCTGTTCGTCGAAGCCACGCAAATGCCCGGCACGGGGCAGCTCCATCTGACCGGAAACATGGGCGACGTGCTGAAAGAGTCGGCGACGGCCGCCTTCACCTTCGTGCGTGCGCGAGCGGGCGAGCTCGGATTGCCCGACGACTTCGTGCGCCATAGCGACATTCACGTGCACTTGCCCTCGGGCGCGATTCCCAAAGACGGCGCAGCCGCGGGAATCCCACTTTTCGTGGCTCTGGCATCACTCGTGACCCAAGTGAAGGTTCGACCCGACGTGGCGATGAGCGGCGAGATCACGCTGCGCGGCAACGTGCTGAAGGTGAGCGGCATCAAGGAGAAGTGCCTTGCCGCGCACCGTGCAGGCATCTCCCGCATTCTCTTGCCGAAGCGAAACGAGCCGGATCTCGAGGAGGTGCCCACCGAGGTGCGCGAGAGCCTCGACATCTGCCTCGTGTCGCGAGTCGACGAGGTGATGGGCCTCGTGGCCGATTTCGAACCGCCGACGCCCGCCGCGGCAGAATAGCCCGTGAGCAAGCTGGTCACGTTCCGATTGAGCGCGGCATTCGCGACCCTGCTCGGGGTTGCGCTTGCTTGGGTGCCGCTGCTCTCCGTGCATGGTGTGGAGAGCGCGCTGGCGTTGGGCTTGCTGCTGCCTCCCTGGGTCGCGGCGACGGCGGCGGTGTACGTGCGACGCCACTGGAGCAAGCGCGGGCTCGATCTGATGCTGCGTGCCATGGGTGCCGGTTTGTTCCTCTGGGCCATTCCCGTCGCCTTGCTCGCGCTCAACTCCCTGCGGGTCCGCCAATGCACCCCGGGGGAAGGCCTCGCCTTCATGGTGCTCGGGCCGGCCGTCGGGTGCGCCTTGGCGGGATGCGTGGGAGCTTGGGTGGCGGGGGCGGCCCGCAATCCGCGCGTGGCTCCTTGGTTGGCGGCCGCGGTTCCGGTGGCCGCGTCCGTGCTCGGGCTGTGGGCGTTCTACGCCACACCGACGGTGTACGTGTTTGGGGCATTCGCGGGATACTTCCCCGGCGCGATCTACGACGACCTCGTCCAGATCCCCACGCGTTACCTCACCTATCGAGCCTCGATCCTGCTCTTGATCGTCGCCGCGAGCCTTCTCTTCGACGCGCTGTGGGATCCCGCTTCGGGAAGCCTGGACTTTCGAGCGAGGGTCCGTTCTCGCCTCGGCGCGGTGATCGCATCGGTCGGCATGCTGGGAGTCGTTGCTGCCTCCTACTGGCACGGCGACGACCTCGGGCATTGGATCAGCGAGAGTCATCTGATCGAGCGCCTCGGCAAGACCGAGCGAGGCCGCTCCTGCATCGTGCACATGCCCCGTGAAACGCGACCCGAAGAGGCACGCAGGCTCGTCGAGGATTGCGACTTCCACGTGGAGCGCACACGGCAGCTCGCTGGCATCGAGTCCCAGGATCGGATCACGGCTCATTTTTTCCGTCATGGCGACGAGAAGAAGGACCTGATCGGCGTCGGCCGAACCTTGATCGCCAAGCCATGGCGATCAGAGGTCTTCTTGCAGATGGCCGCTTGGCCGCATCCCGTGCTGGGCCACGAGATCGTACATGCCGTGCTCGCGGACATTGGACGGCCTCCGTTTGCAGTCGCGGCCACGAGCGGCGGTTTGATTCCAAACCCCGGGCTGGTGGAAGGAAGCGCCGTCGCTCTGGCCTGGGACGTTCGCGACGACCTGGACCCCGACCAGTGGTCGCGGATCATGCTGGACCGAGGCGAGCTGCCCTCCGCGAAGGCGCTGATGAGCGTGCGATTCACAGGCCTTCCCGCACGGCGCGCCTACATGGCCGCCGGATCGCTCGTCCGCTTTTTCATGGCCTCGCAGGGCATGGAAGCCTTCCGACAGGCCTATCGAAACGGCGGGATCGAGGGCTTGGACCGGCTCGAAGCCCAGTGGCGGACTTACCTCGAGGAGGTGCCGGTCACGCCCACCGAGCGTGGGATCGCCGAAGTCGCGCTGGCCCAACCCAGCATTTTTTCGGCCGTGTGTCCGCACGCCCTGGCCGAGCTCCGGTCCGACCTGTGGGCGGATGCGGCCGCGCGTGACGATGCGCGAATGATCGAAACCTGCCGCTCCATACTCGAAATCGAGCAAGCGCGACCGCAGGCACGGGCTGCCCTGGTGGGGGCCCTGGCGCGCAGTGGAAAACGTGACGAGGCCCTCCGGGAGCTCGACGTTCTTCGATCCTCCGAATCCACGCCCCAACCGCTCGTGGCCGACGCGCTCGAGGCCTACGCCGATGCAAGCTGGACCGTCGGGAGATTCGAGGAAGCCGCGGCGCTGTACGACGAGCTTCTCGCGATGCCTCGCACGGACGCCGAAGCACGCCAAAGCGAGGTCAAACGCCTCGCCTTGGCAGCAGGCCCGCCGCAGCGGGAGCTCGTCTTTCAGATGCTGGTCGATGGTGCCTCGGGACCGGTCGCCGTTCATCTGGCCCAAGAGCTGGCGGAGCTGCGAGGAGACGGTCTCGGTCCGTATCTCGAGGCGCGCCAGCTACTCGCCGGAAATCGCTTCGCGCTCGCGCTTCCATTGATGGAAGAAGCGCGGCGCCGCGGTCTGCCCACGAAGCGGCTCGACCACGAGCTCACGCGGATGCTCGGCGTCACTTTCTTCGCGCTGGGGCGCTACACGGAATCCGCCGAGGCCTGGGCAGAGCATGGACGCGTCAGCCGTGCCGCCCATGCCGAGGCCGCGCGGTGGATGGAGCGGATCGAGCTCACCGAGACGGGAACGCTCAATCCGAAGTTGCCAAGTCCATGGTCGGCTCCCCGAGCTGCGCCTTGACGTGCGCGGCAATCGAGCAATCAGCAGCCACGATGGGATCGCCCGGCGATCCCGCAGCCTCGGACCGCGGGCCGATCTGGCTGCGAACGGAGATCAGACGTCCGCGGTTCTCGGTCCGCGAACGCAGCACGAGCTCGTCTCGCTCGAGGTTCCACAAGAAGACGTCCACGGGATCGGCGAGGCGATCGTTGCCTTGGACGACCAGAAGCAGGAAGTAGTCAGCCGGAACGCGCTCGGAAAGCGCGGGAAGCTCGCGTTCGATGGCGGTGCGGAGCTGCTCCTCGCGGACCGAAAGACGCCTCATGTCGTTCGTCTCGTCGGCCCGGGCCAACCACTCGGCCGTCAGCACTTCCGGTACTTCCGAGAGCGCGGAGAGGCGGGTCAGCTCGAGCCCCAGGCACGCGCCGATCGCATCGGGGTCGTCGTCCCCAATGGCAGACCGCAGGGCTTCGGCCGAGCGCAGCGAGGAGGCGGGAACCCGTAGGTAGACGACCGTCTCGTCGTGGAGCGCGGAGAGCAGTGGGGCATCCCGGTCGACCAGCCGGGTCGCGGCGCCCGTCCGCGCGGAAAGCGTCTTATTCTCGAGATCGGCCCGGGTCGCCTCCAAAGCGTCGAGGACCGGCGCGACCACGTCGGCATGACGCTCGCCCATTCGTTCCCGCAGCGCATCGGCGCGAACCTTTTGACGCCAAAAGTAAGCCCCTGCGATCAGCGCCGCGGCCAAAAGAACCAAACCGATACGCGCCCACGGAAGCCGTGGGCGGTATCGGTTCTTGGCGCGGCCGTCGAACTCGGCAGGAGTGAGCTCGGACGGCTCCATGGTCACGTTCTTCCTAGTCGCGCTGGTTGACCGCGAAGCTCACGTTTCCGTAGCCCGCAGCCGCCGCGGAAAACATCACCTTCTTCACCACGCGAAAGTCGATGTTTCGGTCCGCCTGGACGATGACCTGTCCCGCGAAGGGCTCGGAGGGATGAATCGTCTCCCATTTTCGCTTCTCGGACTCGAGCCCCTGGATGAGCGGCTCGATGCGGTCCACCTGTGCGGACTGACCCTGGGTTTGCGTATCGGCCACCCGGGTTCCGTCGAGCGTGATCACACGCTCGTCGATCGCCACGACGGGCGAAATCTCGATTTGCTGCGTGTTCTTGGCGTCCGGCATGGTGATGGTCGGCTGTTGCGCGACCAGCTCTCCCGAGGCGGAGAACGACATCAGCAAGAAGATCACGAGCACGATCAAGAAGTCGATGAACGGGATCAACGGGATCTGATGATCGACCGATTTGCGCCCGTGTCCGGAGACCCGATCACGGACGAACTTCAACGGAATGTGGTGTAGCAGCTCTGGCTCTGGCCTCTTGATCGCCATGATCCCCCCCTATAGGAACGCGGCCCCATCGGCCATGGACAGATTCACGAAGCCTGCGGCCGAAGCGATGTCCATCGCGCGGATCACGTCCTCGTACCGGACGCCATCCTCGGGCGCGACGATCAAATCGTCACGCTTTTCCCACGCTTGCTTCCACTGACCGAGCTTGGCTTGGAGCTCGTCGATGTCGAACTCCTTCTGGTCTGCCACCGCTCGCTTCTCGATGTCGATGCTTTCCCCGGCCGACGACCCCAACACGTAGCCGGAGTTTCGAATCTGCAGGATGAGCTTGACCTTTTCGTCCTCGGGGGGCGCATCCTCGGTGGAGGCCTGCCCGGGAACTTGCTGATTGGCGTTCATCGCGGCGAGTTGATTCCACACCGCTGTCGCCAAGAGGAACATGACGCAGCAAAGCAGCAGATCGATGAACGGAATCAGGGGAATCTCCTGATTGACCGCCTTCTTTCCAGAGCCGCCTCCGCCTGTTTCGATTGCAGCCATGTAGGTTGCCTCCCGCCCTTATTCCGCGGGGATGTTCTGAAGATCGACCTTGGAGCGGTTTCCAACCACCAAGTTGAGCACCTGAACGGTAGCCGCGTTGATGTCGTCGATGATCTTCTGGGTCTTGCCGTTGAGGATGCCGAGCATGAGCAACGCGAAGACGGCCGTCATCAGACCGAACGCGGTGCAGTTCATCGCCTCCTCGATGCCCTTTGCCAAGCCCGTCGCCTTGCTGGCCGCATCGGCCTTGGCGACCTCGCCGAATGCGGTGATGAGGCCGACGACCGTGCCGAACAATCCGCAGAGCATGCCGACGTTGGCGAGCAGACCGAGGTACGGTGTGCGCCGCTCGATCAGCGGCAGCTCCTTGAGGGCCGCTTCGTCCATGGCGGCCTGCACTTCCTCGTCCGGGCGATTCACCTTGAGCAAGCCCTGCTTCACGATGCGCGCGAGCGGATTGTGCTCTGCCGAGCAAACTTTGATGGCCCCCGCGACGTCTCCTGCGGTGATGCACTTCTGCATCTTCGCGATGAACTCGTCCTTGTCGATCGACGCCTTGTAGAGAAACATCGCGCGCTCGATGGTGAACCCGATTGCAAACACCAGACAAACGAGGATCAGCCACATCGCCCATCCGCCTGCTTCGAAGTGATATGCCAACTTGGCCATTTTTCCTGCCTCCTGCGAACTTTACTTTGACAGTGTTACACGGAGCCCGCATGAGTACGGCGCGATCCCCCCACTGTCTCGAAACGAAATTTCGCTCTTCCCCCCAAGAATAGTAAGCAATTCCGAGGCTTGCTTACTACCTAGGGATGATAACGGTTGGATCTGCCAAGTCAATATCGTGCCCGCTCCAGTCCTTTAGAAACCGGGGCGGGGACCGAGCTTGGGTCTGGCCTCCAAAAAGGACCCGGTCGCGTTGACAACGTCGGCAACCGTGGGGTAGCTTGCCCCTCGATTGAGGGTTCGTTCCGACAGTCGTAATGATTTCAACGGATTCCAGCGACCTGGATTCGAATTTCAGTACGACTGAAGGGGGGCAATAAGGGGACAACTCGCCGGGATTGCAGGCGAGCCAGAGGGAGCCGCAAGCATGCATGAAATCTGGGAGGCCCTGGTCGAAGGCGCTCCGTTTTCGTTCATCAACCTCGGTGTCCTCGCCTTCGGTGTCGGCATCATCATCGACCGGGCGTGGTACATCCGCATGAACTACAGCGTCGACGCCACCGAGTTCATGAACCGGATTCGGAAGCTGGTGCAGGCGGGCAACATCGACCGAGCGATCCGCCAGTGCGAAGCCAAGCCGATCCCGCTGCTCGAGGTGGTCAAGTCGGGCCTCACGCAGGTGAATCGTGGCGAGGAAGCCGTCATCGCCTCGATGGAGGAAAAGATGAGCGAGGTGATGCCGGCGCTCGAGAAGCGGACGGGCTCACTTTGGACGCTCGCGAACATCGCCACCCTGATCGGCCTCCTCGGGACGATCAGCGGTCTCATTCGCGCCTTCAAGGCCGTCGGCACGATCGACGATCCATCGCAGAAGACGGCGTTGCTCTCCGCAGGCATCGCAGAAGCCATGTGGAACACCTTCCTGGGCTTGCTCATCGCGGTGATCTTCATGATCGCCCACCTCGTGCTTCATGGTCTGACGAAGCGCCACAAGCACGAGATGGAGAAGGTCACGATGCAGCTCGAGAACCTGCTCACCCTGCGCCGCCAAGGTGGTTGATCGGGCCCTGCCATGCCCGCACGGCTGACCCCACGCCAACGAGCCTACGTCCGGAAACGGACCATCATTCCAGACGCCGATCCGTCCGAGCTCAGCGAAGAGCTGAACATCGTTCCGTTCTTGGACATCGTCGTGAACATCATCATGTTCTTGTTGATGACGCTGACGACGATCGCGTTCTTTTCGCAGGTCGAGGCGGCCCTTCCGGAATACCGCAAGGGTGGGATCGGCAAGCGTGCAGCCATGGACGAAGCCCTCAATCTCAACATCACGGTGACGCGCGAAGGCGTGATCGTCTCGGGATCCGGGGGCAAGCTCGCTCGCGGTTGCACGACGACCGCCTCAGGCAAGGTCATCACCGTGCCCGCCGGAATGAACGGCGAGCACGATTGGCAGGGGCTCACGAACTGCGTTCGTCGGGTCAAAGACCAGTTTCCGGACGAGACGCGAGTCACCTTGAGCGCCGATCCCGAGGTGCCTTATGAGCATTTGATCGCTGCGATGGACGCAGTGCGGGGAGAGGACGAGGAGCTCTTCCCGGAAGTCTTGTTGTCGGCGGGGATTCGTTGATGGCGAACCAGAGCAGCAGACCACCCAATCCGAGTAACAGGCCAACCACGGATTCGTTGGCCCCTCCGGTTTCGGAGAAGCCGGTGTCCATGTCCTACCTGAATCGGGTCATTCGGGCCAAGCTCCGACGCCGTGCCGAGCCGGAGCACTTTGGGCTCAACATCTACCCGATGATGGACATGCTGACGATCTTGCTCGTCTACATGATGGCGATCTTCGCGACTTCGTCAGCCGCCGCCGTTCAGGAGAGCAGCGAGCTGAGGATCCCGTACTCCACTTCGAAGGTGGAGCTCAGCGAGGCCATCGCCGTCCAGATCTCTCGAAGCGGCGTCGCCGTCGACGGCAAGCCGGTGCTCGAGCTTCGTAACGGCATCGTCGACCCGAGCCTCAAGCAGGGAGGAAGCAGCGGGTTCTTGATCACCCCTCTCTACAAGAGCCTGAGCGAAATTCGGGACCGCAAGAAGCGCACCGCGCAACGCTTTGCCAATCAACCGTTCGTCGGTGACGTGCAGATCATCGCCGACAAGCGGACGCCGTATCGAACGCTGAGCGAGGTGATCTACACCCTCGGCCAAACCGAGTTCAAGAACCTCCGCTTCGTCGTCAACAAGAAGAACTAGGGGAGCGCTTCCCTAATTGGCGCGAAGCGGCGCAAAGCACGGGTCCCTCTGGACCAAACCCGGATCGGAAAGCCCGACTTTGCGCGCCTTCGCGAGACTCTGACGAGCGCCGCCGAGCTCGCCGAGGCGGGTTTGTGTGCAGGCGAGATTGTAGAGCGCCTTCCAGTCGTCGGGGTCGCTCCGGCTCGCGCGCTCGAAGTAGCGCTTGGCCGCTTCGACATGCCCTTCGCGCAGCGCGCACATGCCTGTCTGAAGCGCGGCACGAGAGTGATCCGGGTCGATCGTCAAGGCTTTCTCGTACCATCGTCTCGCAGTCACGAAGTCGTTCTTGCGGAACTGAAAATCCCCGTAATGGACGTAGATCTTCGGGTTCGTCGGGTCCGCGGCCACCGCGCGCTCGTACCAGCTTGCGGCCTTCTTCGCATGACCTTGCTTCAGATCGAGATAGGCGAGGATCAACATGGCGTCGGTGTATTCCGGATCGACTTTCAGCGCGTCTTCGAGACGTGTCTGCGCACTCGCTGTTTTGCCCTCGGCCAACGCGAGCCGCCCCAACTGCGTCAATACCTTGGGCTGACGCGGGTCGTGAGCCAACGACTCGCGATACAGGCTCTTCGCGGCGCTGGCATTCCCAGCGTCGAGCTCGCAAAAGGCGAGTAGGTTCCGGGCGGAAGCGTTCTTCGGGAGCCACTCCAACAACGACGTCAGCACCTTCTTGGTCTCCGCGCAGTCGCCATCCAGGGCGAGGCGCCGTGCCTTTTGCATCTGTTGGAACGCCCGGATGCCGTCTTTTGGATCCATGCCTCGAATCCCCTGGTCGGCATCCGACTCGTCCATGTAGCCCAAAGCCTTCAGCATTTCGATGGTCTCGCGGTCGAGCGGATTGGCGGCGGCCACGAAGCCATGGCTCGCGCTCTCCTCCAGGATCTTCGAGAGCTTTCGGTCGAGCTCCTCTGCTTTCGACGCCGCCTCTTTCGCCACTGCGTCGTCTCGTTCGAGCAAGTTCTCGAGCTCGTTCGGGTCCTCGCTGCGATCGTAGAGCTCGGCCCTCGGCGCGCGAATGTAGGTCCACTGGCCGAGGCGCAGCCCATGAAGAGGCGCCATCGCGAACGTAATCTCGGCGTCGAGCGACTCGGAGTACGCGGCCACTTCGGCGATGCCACGTCCCATCAGAGCGTCGGTCAAATCCTGTCCCTGCGTTCGAACCGGCTCGAGCCCCGCGAGCCCGATGGTGGTGGGCATGATGTCGGTCCCGCGGACCGTGCCCGCGTACCTTTCACCGGCCGAGAGCTTTCGCGGGTACCGAATGATCAGAGGAACGTGAACGGTCGACTCGTAGATGAAAATCGCATGGGTCTCTTCGCCGTGCTCTCCGAGGCTTTCGCCATGATCCGAGGTGAACACGGTGATGGTGTCGTCCATCTTCCCGAGCTCCCTCAGCTTTCGGAATAGACGTCCTAGCTGCTCGTCCACGACCGCAATCTCCCCGTCGTAAAGCGTGGGCGACAGCCTGGCGACTTCCTCCGGAGGCTCGTAGGGCTGGTGCGGATCGAACAGATGCACCCACAAGAAGAACGGGGCATCGGAGGACGGCGATTGCTCGAGCCATTGCAAGACCCGGTCTGTCGTTCGTTCGGCCGAGCGTTCGTGGATTTGAAACATCGTCGGGGCGTCGCCCTCCCCGTGGAGCCAGTCATCGTAGCCATCGAACCCCTGGTCGAGGTTGAACCGGCGGTGCAGAACTCGAGCAGACACGAAAGCTTGCGTGCGGTAGCCGTCCCGCTTCAGACGTTCGGCAAGCGTCTCCACCTCCTCGGGGACCGTGTGACGACCGTTGTGTCGCACCCCGAGAGCGGGCGGATAGAAGCCCGTCAGGATCGAGGCGTGCGAAGGCAGGGTGATCGGCACCGTCGCAATCGCATGCTCGACGAGAACGCCCTCGGCGGCGAGCCTGTCGATGTTGGGTGTACGCGCTTGCTCGAACCCGTAGCAACCGAGCCGGTCGGCACGCAGGGTGTCGACGGTGATGAGGACGACGTTCGGTTGCGGGGGCGGAGCCGCCGGCTGCTCCTCTTTCGGGCTCTTTTTGCAGCCGAAGGCACACGCCAGCACCAACAAAGTGGTGACGACGCTGGTTCGAGCGAACACGGTTCTCAGAGCTCGAAGTCGCCGTACTCGAGGATTTCAGCGATGCGGTAGAG
>CAZBWQ010000061.1:0-23726 GCA_964495565.1 uncultured Sandaracinaceae bacterium
TCAGACGTCGATGCCGTCGCGCTTCAAGTCGGCCTCGCTGGCGCGGTGCGCGACGGACCCCTCGGGGTGCTCGTACCAACCTGGGTCTTCGTTGTTTTGGAGCGCGCTGTTGGAGATTCGGTCGCGGACTTTGAGAACCCCCGCCATGCCTCCGAGGCTGATCGCCGCGTTGAAGCCACCCTTCTCGGTGATCATCGGGACGCTGTTGTCTGGAATGGCCATGCCTGAATCCGTCATGTCCCTCATGCCCGTCGTCCCCATCGTCATGTAGTCGGGCACGAGCTTTCCCACTTGCCCGTCGAACCCCTTTCGATCGAAGCCGATCATGTTCGGGAAGTCGTGGCCCATTTGGTTCATGATGTGGTGGGTCATGTGGCAGTGAAAGGCCCAGTCGCCGGGGTAGACCGCGTCGATCTCGATGTCCCTCGTTTCGCCGACGGCCACGAGTGTCGTGACCTTCTTCTGTTGTCGATCGCGCGGCACGCGCATGCCGTCGATCGCAGTTTCGAGAAACTCGTAGCCGTGAAGGTGGATTGGGTGATGGTCCATCGCCGAAAGGTTGCCGATTCGGATCCGGACGCGCTGCCCGGTCCGCGCCACGAGAGGGTCCAAGAACGGAAAGATCTTTCCATTGATCGTCAGGACGTTGAAGTCGGTCATTTCGTTCGGATTGGGCCTCGACGCTCCCGGATCGACACGCCACTCGTGCAACAGGAGCACGAAGTCGCGATCGACGCGGGGAAAGTGAGGCACCCGGGGATGGATGACGAACATTCCGGTCAAACCGAGCCCGTCCTGCGTCATCGTGTCGTGGTGGCTGTGGAACATGAACGTGCCGTTTTGCTTGAGCGGAAACTCGTAGACCCAAGTCTCGCCCGGTGGAATCGGCGGCTGCGTCAAGCCGCTCACCCCATCCATCCCGTTGGGCAAGATGAAGCCGTGCCAGTGCGTGGTCGTCGGAGCGGGAAGCTCGTTCGTCACGTAGATGCGAACGCGGTCGCCTTCCACGGCTTCGAGCACCGGCCCGTTGACGGTGCCGTTGTAGCCCCAGCACGTGGCGCGAAAGCCTGGCGCAAACTCGTGCTCATGCTCGCTTGCCCGAAGATGGAAGACTTTGACCCCATCGACGACTTTGAACGGCGCCTTCGATCCGCTCGGTACGATGACGGGCTGATAGTCGCGTCCGGGCTTTCCCACGCGGGCGCCAGGGCTCCTCGTGCGGCCCGTGGCACGAACGTCGGAGGCTCGACCGGAGGCCGTGACCACGGTCGCGCCAAGCGCCGCGCCGAGTCCAAGGAAATCGCGTCTCGTGCTCATCAGTGTCCTCCGTCTCCTCCGCCGTCCGACGGCATGCTCATCGCGTCGCCCGAGACCCGAAGCCCATAAGGCTGCCGAGGCATCCGGCCCATCAGCAGGGCTTCGAGGTGTGCACGGGCAACCCAGTAGTCACGCAACGTCGTGATGTAGCGTTGCGCAACCGCGATCTCGCGGCGCTTGGCATTGATGAGTTGAAACACGCCGATCTGCATCGCATTCATCTGTCGTTGGGTGGCCTCGGTCACGCGACCGCGCAGCGGCAACAAGATCTCGCGCATGTATCGGCTGTTCGCCTCCGCCGTCGAGGCCATCACGTAGGTCGCTCGCGTCTCGGCGCGCACGCGCAGTGCGAGGTTCGTGTATTGCTCGTAGGCCCGACGCAGCTGCGCCTTGGCTTCTTCGGTGGCTCCTTGGCCGAAATTGAAGAGCGGCAGCGATGCCGACACCCCCGGTCCGACGGCCCAGGTCCCATCCGCTTCCTTTTCCGCCGACACACCGCCGGAGAAGCCCGAAAAAACGACCTCCAAACGTTCGAGGCCTACGGACTTGCCGAGCGCGATGATGGTCTGCCGCTGGGCCTCGAGATCGAGGCTTGCTTCGATCACTTGCGATTCCAAGGTCTCCGGGTCCACGTCGAGCGCCGCTGGAGGAGGAAGCCGGGGATCGACGTCCCAAGCACTCGCGGAAGCGTCCCACCATCCGAGCAGCAAGCTCAGGCTCTCGCGTAGCTGCCTTGCGCCCGCTTGTGCTCGTGCCAATGCGACTTTCATTTCCTCGTGGAGCGCGCGCTCGTTCAACAGATCGAGCTCGATGATGTTACCGGCTTCGCGGAGCCTTCGAGCGGCGTCATACGACAGGAAGGTCGCCTCTGCGGCTTGTTGAAAGAGAGCGACGAGATCACGCTGCGCTTGGAGCTTCCTGTAGGTGCTGCGCAGCTCGGTCACCAGATCGACGACCGCTGCGGTGACTTCGGCTTCACGGCTCTCGAGTCGTGCTTCCGCGACTTGCTTTCGACGCGGGATGAGCAGAATCTCGAGCAAGCTCTGCATGGCTCCGCCCTCGAAAACCCAGCCGCTGCCCTGCAACACGAATCGAAACTCGCCGCCGAGCCGCAAGTTCGAAGGCACGATCGCCTGAAGCACGCGCGCGCGACCGATCTCGAGATCCTCGAGGCGCGCGCGCAGCAACGCATTGTTGTAGACGGCCAGCGTGGTCGCTTCTTCGATCGAGAGCACGCCATCTTCCAGGGCGCGCGCGACGAGCTCCTCGTGATCTTCGGCGGACCAGTCGACGTCCTCGGATAGACGATCGGACGCCTCTTGTTGGACGTGGGTGCGCGAGTCGCGGACGTTGGACATGCAGCCGACGCCCGTGGTGAGCACGAGAGCCACCAGTGCGAAGCGTCGGCGAAGCAAGCGGCTCATTCCGAGCCTCCCATCGCGCTGTCGCTCTGCATCTCGGGCGAAGGGGTCTCGTCCTCGTCCCAGCGTTGCTCGGGATCCGCGTTCGTCGGGTAGCGTTGGTCGTAGGGGCTCGGCGGCGCCTCGATTGGGACGGTCTTGGCGGTGGCACGAGCCGGGTGTTCATCTGGAACGTCCAGCTCGAACTGCCCCGCGCAGCCGATCCACAAGAGAGAGCCTGCGAGGAGCACTCGCGCCGAGCGCATGCAAACCGACAACGCCGCGTCTGTGGCAAAATGCCACAGCTTCATCCGCCCAAGGCGCCGGCGTTCGTCGCATTGCTTCATTCGTACGGCCAACCCAGCAAGAGTCGTGCCGGTGTGGCGGCGCTGCTAGGTCACGCCGAATGCCGGGATGCTCAGCGCTTCCAGCCTTTGGCGTCCGATGCCAGTGCCGATTCCCAGGCCGACATCTGCGCGTCGAGCTTCTCGGTGATCTCCGGATAGCGAGCGTGCAGGTCGTATGACTCATCCGGATCGATCTCGAGATCGAAGAGCAGCGGAAGCGGCCCGGTGGTGTGTTCACTGATGCCGCCCAGCGATTTGTTGAGAGGAAGCGGCCAAACGTAGTGGTTGAGCGAACGGAAGTACTTCCACTTTCCGCTGCGAGCGCCTTCGAGCTGACCTTGATGGTAGAAATAAAAGACGTCGTGCGGCGAGGACGGATCGGCCCCGGTCAGCAGCCCGAGGATGCTCTGGCCGTCGATCACGCGGTCCTTCGGCAAAGAGAGACCTGCAATCGCCATGCACGTGGGGAAGAGGTCGATGTTCATGGCCGCGACGCTCGACACGCTGCCTGCAGGGATCCGACCTGGCCAACGCGCGATCAGAGGCACGCGATGGCCACCTTCGTAGCTCTGGCCTTTGCGGCCACGAAAGCCGCCGGGGCTTCCTTGGTACCAGGGGCCGTTGTCGCTCGTGAACACGATCAGGGTGTCGTCGGCGATGCCGTGCTGCTCGAGCGCCGCGACGAGCTGGCCTACGCTCCAGTCGATCTCTTCGACCGTGTCTCCGAAGGTGCCGCCGTCTGACTCGCCTCGAAAGGGCGCCGAAGCGAAAAGCGGCCGGTGTGGAAACGTATGAGCGAAGTAGAGAAAGAACGGCCCTTCCTTGGCGGCCTCGATGAATCGAAGCGCCTCCTCGGTGTAACGACCGGTCAGAATGGACTGATCGTCGACGTTCGCCATGAGCTGCTCGCGATTTCGGTACAGCGGAAACGGGTGCATGTCGTTGCTGTACGGGACGCCGAAATAGAAATCGAACCCGTGCTCGAGAGGGTTGTGCGCGGGGTTCGAGGCGTAGTCGCCCAAATGCCACTTGCCCACCATGCCGGTCGCGTATCCCGCAACCCGAAGCGCCTCGGCCAAGGTGATCTCATCGGCGTGTAGGCCGGTCGCCTTGCCCTCGGTCGCAAAGTCGATGATCCCGAGCGCGCCCGCCACGTAGCCGAAGGCCACGGTGAGGGTGTCCGAAAGGGACATCTCCTCGGGCATCAAGGGCACGTCCAAACCCATCCGTACCGGGTAGCGTCCGGTCAGAAGACCGGCGCGGGAAGGCGTGCACACCGAATCGCTCGCATGAAAATCGGTGAAACGGACCCCCTCGGCAGCAAGGGCGTCGATGTGCGGAGTCTGAATCGCCCTGCCCCCGTACGAGCCGAGGTCCCCGTAGCCGAGATCGTCCGCCATGATGACCACGATGTTCGGAAGCTGGCTTTCGCCGGCATCGAGCCGATCGATGACCGATTCGGGTGCCACGGCCGCGGCCGGTCCGTCCTCCGACGCGCAGCTCGACAGAAAAATCACGAGCCCGACTTTCCAAGTCAGGCCGAGGAAGCTGTCGTACATGTCGGTCATCACGGGAGCCCGGAGAGTATCGCGCGGTCGCTCGCGAGTCGACGGTGTTCCGAGGGCTTCCCGTTGGCATCGGTTAATCCTGGCGCGTGAAGAAGGCCTCGACGCTGGCAAATGACGTCGTGATGCCGATGGTGAGCGTGTCGCCCGAGACGCTCCACATCCACACCCAGTTATCGGGCGGCTCGATGGGTTGCAGATTCTCGGCATCTGGGCCTTCCATGGCAAGCGTGATGGTCAACAGGTCTTCATTGTTGGACCAGGCGCCTTCGGTTCTCCAATCGTAAGGCTGGCCGTACTCATCCGTGGTTTGAACCTGAACGAACGAGCCATCGGGGTTGAACGTCAACGTTTCCGTGAAACATGCGACCGAGGAATCTTCAGTGAGCTGGATTTCTCCGGGACAGTCGGTCTGACGGCCCAAGACTTCGATGCTGTCCGTGAGCCAAGTGCCGAGGATCGACTGAGGGTCTTGCCCTCCATTGCCGTCGTCGCCGCAGCCAAGTACCACGAAGGCCGAGGCGAGAATAATCGTCGCGACCATCAAACACCGGTTCGAGTAGCTGGTGATCCTTCTCATACGTCGTGACGACTGCATTCGTCGTGCCAGCGCTCGACCCCCGGTTTCACGGCGGAATTCGTGATGCAGCGCGCATGATTTGCGTGAGCGGTACGACTCGACGCACGAGCTGCGCCGCCGTGAAGAATAGCCGAAACCGGTAGCAAACGCGGTAGTCAAGTCGCATAGTTCGCATCGTGAAAGTCATCGTTCTCGGCGCGGGTGGAATGGGAAGCTATGCGGCGAAGACTGCGGTGTCGTTCGATTTCGTCGAGGAGCTCGTCGTGGCCGATCTCGATGAGCGCGCCGCCAGCACTCTCGCGAAGAAGCTCGGACCGAAAGCCCATGGGGTGTCCGTCGACGTGACGGACGAGCAAGCCTTGCAAAGTCGACTCCGAGGAGCGGATGCCATCCTCAACACGGTCGGCCCCTTCTTTCGACTGGGCCCGCCGGTGCTTCGTGCGGCCATCGCGGCAGGCGTTCACTACCTCGACATCAACGACGATTGGGAGTCGACCGAAGCGATGCTCGCGCTCGATGGAGACGCGCGCGCGGCTGGGATCACCGCCATCATCGGGGTCGGCGCAAGCCCCGGGATGTCCAACATGCTCGCGCGCTTGGCGATGAACGAGCTCGACGAGGTTCACGAGATCATCGCGGGCTTCGATCTCGATGCCGCCATGCCCGAGCAGCGGGGCGACAAGCCTGCGGCGGCCACCGTGCATGGCCTCCATCAGCTCAGTGGCCGAATCCGGGTGTTCGAAAACGGCGCCTTTGCCCTCGCGAAGCCACGACGACGCGTCGACTTCGAGTATCCGGGCCTCGGGCCTCGATCGGGCTGGACGATGGGCCATCCGGAGGCGATCACTTTTCCGCGAACGTTTCCCGAGCTCCGTTCGGCGCGTGTCGTCATGACCATGGCGCCGAGCAACCGAATTGCCGTGCGCGTGCTGACCGCCCTGATCGACACGGGCCTCGTCTCACTCGAGCGTGCGGGAGGATGGGTCGAGCGGCTCGAGGGGGTTGGCAAGCCCGTGAAGACACCGGCCGACTACATCCAAGAGATCCTCGCCGAGGGCTCGACGCAACTGCCACCTGTGTTCGCAGTGGCAAGAGGCACCCGACAGGGCGAATCGGCAAGCATCGCCGGCACCGTGCGCTCGGCGCCCCCGGTCGGCATGGGCGGGGCCACGGGAGTACCGCTAGCAGTCGGCCTCGGGGTCGTGCGCCCCATCCTCGGAAGCAAGGCGGGCGTGTTTCCACCAGAGGCCATCATCGACCCGATTCCGTTTTTCGATGCGCTTGCGCCCCTTTGCGACCCGGTTTGTGAGGGGGCCGGCGACCTCGTCGTGCTCACCCGCTCCTGGGAGCCCGTCGATCTCGGCACTGCACTGTCGCGCGCCAAGTAAGCGGCGAGCGAGCCTTCGACCCCCTGTGTCGCAGAGGGGCTGGTATTGCGCACCAGACGAGCGTAGTCTCGTAGACCGCCATGCCGGACGTGTTCTCCGAACGTCTGAGCGCGCTCGACGCGATCTTTCTCGACCTCGAGAGCGAGACCGTGCCGATGCATGTGGGCGCTGCCCTGCTCTTCGACGCGAAGCCTCTGAAGCTCGAGCACGGTGGCCTCGACATGGATCGGATCCGAAGTTACACGCTGGCCGCCCTCGACACCGATCCACGTTATCGGCAGCGCCTCGCTTGGGTGCCGGGCCTTCGCCATCCCGTCTGGATCGACGACGATCGATTCAACATCCGCTTTCATCTGCGTCACACGCGACTCCCGCTCCCAGGCGACGAACGCATGCTCAAGCGTCTCATCGGCCGACTGTTTTCGCAGCGCCTCGATCGAAGCAAGCCCCTCTGGGAGATGTGGGTCGTCGAGGGCGTGGAAAACGACCAGTTCGCGCTCGTGACCAAGGCTCATCACTGCATGGTGGACGGCGTGGCCGGCGTCGGGCTACTTCAGGCGCTGCTGCAAATCGGGCCGCCGGGCCCCGATCGACAGCCAAAAGAATGGCAGCCGCGCCCCGCTCCCTCGAGATTGCAGCTTCTTCGAGACGAGCTTCAACACCGTGTCGACGGGATCCGCAAGCTTCCCGAGCTCACGCCGCAGATTCGGCGAGACTTGGGAGGCGTGGTGGGCGTGCTGAAGTCGGGCATGAAGCTCGGCCCCAAGACCGAGTTCACGGCACCGGACATCAGCGCATACCGTCGCTTCGACTGGACCTGCTTTCCGCTGAGCGACGTCAAGGCGATCAAAAATGCCCTCGGAGGCACCATCAACGACGTGGTGCTTGCGACCACGACCGGGGCGATCCGCCGCTTCCTCGAATCGCGGAACGCGGACCTCGGCGCCGTCGACGGGTTTCGATCGTTTCTCCCGGTCAATACGCGCAAGGACGGAGGCGGCTCAGCGGGAAATCAAGTCGCCATGCTGCTCGCCGAGCTGCCCGTGTCGGAGCCGGACCCCATCGAGCGTCTCCATAAGGTCATTGCAGTCACCACCAAGCTCAAGAACGAGTCCAACCAAACCGCGGGCGCCGAGTTGCTCGAGGACGTGGCGAATCTGACCACACGGCGCCTCATCTTGGCGATCTCGCGCGCGGCGATTCGACGGCGCGCATACAGCGTGGTCGTGACCAACGTGCCCGGCCCGCCGTTCGAGCTCAACCTCCTCGGGGCGCCGATGAAGCGAATCTTCCCGCTCGTGCCGATCCCGCCGACACAAAATCTCGGCATTGCGCTCTTCAGTTACAACGGGTGGCTCTGCTGGGGCTTCAACGCCGATTGGGAGCGCTTCCCACACGTGCACGAATTCGTCGAGCATCTCGAAGCTGCGTTTGCGGAGTACCGAGAGCTTGCACGCAAGCGCATGGAGAGCGGGGACGAATCGGCAAATCGCTTGCATGCGTCGGGCCGTGTGCGGTAATCGAAGGGTCATTTCGATCGATGCTCCGAATCACGTGCATAGGCCGCGCGGCCTGCTGGTTTCTTCGTGTCCTCGCGTTCGCGGACATGCATCGCTCCCTTTCGATTGCTTTCGCTCTGTGCGTCGCTTGCCTTGGGGCAGCCTTCGTAGGTTGCTCCGAAGATGGGCAAGACCCGATTCGTCCACCCGGCTCCGGCAATTGCGCAGAGGTGGATCCGCTTCGGCAACCCTTCTTTGGTGATCTGCACGTGCATACCTCCTTGTCCTACGACGCCAATTTGTCAGGCACCCGGCTCGGCCCGCGCACCGCGTACGATTTCGCTCGGGGAGAGCGCATCGACATTCCCCCGTACGACGAAGATGGAGGTGCGCTGCGCACCCTGCAGCTCGGCCGCCCGCTCGACTTCGCCGCGGCAACCGATCACTCAGCCCATTTTGGCTCGATTGCGCTTTGTCGCGATCCCGATTCCGTCGCGTACGATCATCCGCAGTGCCAGACGATCCGAACCGATCCCGAAGCCGGCTTCTTGTTACTCGCGGCGCCCCTGACGACGGGTGGCGACTATCCTAGCTTGTGCGGGGATTCGGGAACGGACTGCCTCGAAGCAGCCACGGACGTCTGGGCCGAGGTGCAAGCCGCCGCCAACGACGCGAATGACCCCACTACGGCCTGTGCGTTCACGGCCTTCGTCGCCTTCGAATGGACCGCGAGCCTCGGTGGCGACAACATGCACCGCAACGTGGTGTTTCGAGGCTCGACGGTCCCCGCCCTCGCGCCCGACCCATTCATGGCCAAAACCGAGGAGGCGCTTTGGGAGGCCCTCCGGAGCGACTGCATCGACGCCGGCACCGGATGCGACGTGATCACGTTAGCCCACAACACGAACTTGTCGGGAGGGACCTACTTCAATCGTGGCGGGCCGATGGATCTCGCGATCGACGCGGAGTATCTCCGCGAACGGGCCCGGATGGAGCCCGCCGTCGAGATCTACCAACAAAAGGGGTCCTCCGAGTGCTCCCTAGGCTCCGCCGCTCCGGACGAGCTTTGCGGATTCGAGCAGTTCCCATACGAAAACTTCTTGGCTCTGTCCTTCGATCAAATCAGTGACCCGCTACCCGGCAGCTTCGTGCGCGAGGCGTTTGGGCGTGGGCTCGAGCTCGAGAGCGCCTTCGGGGTCAATCCGTTTCGATATGCGGTCATCGCGGGAACCGATGCGCACATGGCGAACCCCGGATCCGTCGCGGAGTACAACCACCCTGGGAATGGCGATGCGGTTTCGCGCGTCCAAGTTTCCCCCGATCCCCTGGAGCAAGGTCTGGTCGACGATCCCTACTTTGGATCGGGCGGCCTAGCGGGAGTTTGGGCCGAGGAAAACTCCCGAGAAGCGATCTTCGATGCGATGGTACGGAAGGAGACGTTCGGCACGAGCGGTCCCCGCATCGTTCCACGCTTCTTCGGAGGGTGGAGCTATCCCGAGGACATCTGCGATCGCGCCTCCCTGGCAAGGGAGGGCTACGAAGGCGGCGTGCCCATGGGTGGCGAGCTGCCGGCACGATCCGATGACGCGACAGCGCCCGTTTTCGTCGCGTTCGCGCGCCAGGACCCGGGCACCGAGGCGCATCCAGGCTCCCCGCTCCAGCGTCTGCAACTGATCAAGGGCTGGCTCGACGCGGACGGCGCAGTCCAGACGCGGATCGTCGAGCTCACGGAGGATGTGGCCAGTGGCGCCGGAGTCGATCTCGCGACCTGTGAGCCATTCGGACCCGGCCATGCGTCTCTTTGTCACCGCTGGGTCGACGACGACTTCGATCCGACGGAGCGCGCGTACTACTACGTTCGTGTGCTCGAAAACCCGAGCTGTCGGTGGAGCGTGATTCAGTGTGTCGAAAACGGTTACGACTGCGAAAACCCGACCACCAAGCTGGACCGCGATTGCTGCGACCCCGTGGTGGGCCTCAACCGCGGTCCTTGTCAGGAAGTCTCGTGCGAAAACGTGGACGAGCTAACCGAGGAAGAGCAGCGATGCTGTCTCCCTCGAGCACAGGTCACGATTCAGGAGCGCGCCTGGACGTCACCGATCTGGTATTCTCCATGAGGTCTGCGATAACCATGTGGCATCGCCAACGCACGAGGTTCGTTTCCGCGAGTATGCTGGCTGCATTCTTGGCAATGCTCGGCTGCAGCTCGTCCGAAGGGGGCAACGCGGTCGAATCTCCCAATGGGGATCTCCGAGTCGCCGTGGAGTCGGACGCCGACGGACAGCTGAGCTACACCGTCACCCGGAGCGGCACGACGGTCATCGACCGAAGCCCGCTTGGTTTGATCTCGAGCACACACGACCTCACGGCGGGCGTCACCCTGGGCCGCGGGAGCATCCGCACCATCGACGAAACCTATACGATGCTCCTTGGTAAAAGCCGGGAACGCCGCGTAGCCGCCAACGAGCTCACGCTGCCGCTCGAGGATGCGAACGGAGCCGAGGCCGAGCTCATCGTGCGAGCGCAGGACGACGGGGTGGCTTTTCGCTATCGCCTCCTCGGCGAGGGCTCTTCGCAAGTCACGAGCGAATCGACCGGCTTTGCCGTGCCACTCGGCTCGCGGGCGCTTCTGAGGCCTTACGATTCGGGTGACATCTTCTTCATCTACACGGCGGGGTCGTACGAGCAGCCGCCGGAGCTGGTGCCCGCAGGCACCTCCACCGAGGCGAGCGGCTGGGCCTTCCCTGCCCTCTTCGAAGTCGAAGAAGGCGGGCTCCACCTCATGCTCACCGAGGCGGACCTCGATCGAAGCTACTGCGGCACGCGGCTTCACGAAATGCCGAATGACGGCCTCTACCGAATTCGTTTCCCGGACGAGCGCGAGGGCAAGGGCGTCGGCGAGGTGTTGCCCGTCGCGGAGCTTCCGTTTTCGACGCCCTGGCGCGTGATCGTCGTCGGCGAGCTCGCGACCCTCGTCGAATCCACCATGGTCGACGACCTGAGTCGGCCGTCGGTCGTGCAAGACACGAGCTGGATCGAGCCTGGCCGCGCCGCCTGGTCCTGGTTCAGCCAGGGGACGGGAAGCCCCGCGCTGCAGTCCGAGTACATCGATTTCGCCGGTCAGTACGGCTGGGACTACGTCTTGATCGACGCGACCTGGGACCAGTGGGAAAACGCCGAGCAGGAGGTCCAAGCACTCGTCGCGCAAGCCGAGCAGGTCGGGGTGAGGCTCTTGCTTTGGTACAATTCCGGCGGCGAGCACAGCACCAACTTCGAGACGCCCTTCGACAAGATGGTGGATCCGGCGATTCGACAGCAGGAAATGGCGAAGATCTCGGGATGGGGCATCGCCGGCATCAAGGTCGACTTCTTCCAGAGCGACAAACAAGACCGAATCGAGCAATACCTCGGTATCCTCGAAGACGCGAAAGACTACCAGCTCTTGGTCAATTTCCACGGCGCGACGGTGCCTCGCGGTTGGCAGCGTACGTACCCGCACCTGATGACGGTCGAGGCGATCAACGGAGCGGAGTTCTACAAGCCGGAGGTCAACGTGCTCGGGGATCGCGCGCCGACGGCCCTGATGAACGTGCATGACGTGTTGCTGCGCAACGTCGTCGGCTCGATGGACTACACGCCGGTGGTGTTCGAAGCCGCGCTCACCGAAAAGCAGATCCCCTATGCCCATTCGCTGGCGTTGTCGGTGCTGTTCGAGTCAGGGATTCAGCACTTTGCCGATCGCGCGGATGCCAACACCGAGGCGGGCTACCGTGCGGTGTTTGGGGCCTACCCGTATGTGGCCGACTTCCTGTCGACGGTTCCGGTCACCTGGGATCACACACGACTCGTCGCAGCCGACCTCGACGGGCATGTCATCTTGGCGCGCCGTTCGGGCGCGAGCTGGTATCTCGGCGGCATCCACGCCTCGGACGCGTCGATCGAATACAGCATCCCCCTTGGCTTCCTCGACGATGGCGACTACGAGCTCACCCTCGTCGAACAAGGGCAGAGCCCGAGCGATTTCTCGCAACGGGTGGAGTCGATTGGCGCGGGCGATGCGCTCACGATCCGCCTGCCGCCGCGGGGTGGCTTCGTCGCCCGGATCGATTAGCGTCGAGCAAGCAGCTTCGAAATTGGCTCGGGAAGCGCATCTTTGCGCGGCATGCGTTGATAGAGCTGCACCGAGACGCGCCCCGTGGCCTGCTCGAGCTCACCGAGCAAGGCCGGTTGCATGACGGCTTTGCAGCTCTCTTCGTTTTCGAAACGGAACATCGCCGTCCGTTTGAACACGAGCGGGTTCGTGTTGGCGGGATGCTCGCGCTTGGTGATCACGATGGGCGATGTCTCGACGCTCTCGTACACCTTCTGCGCGCCCGCCGACTCGAAGATGCGCTTCACCGCGTCCGGGTTTTCGTCGAAGTGGACCACCAGGACCCATTTGCTGCGCCGAAGGGCGTCGAGCGAATCCGGTGAGTGCGTGAACGATGCCTCGAACTTCCGAACGGCCTTGAGCCGCTGGGGATTGGCGACACCCAGGTAGTAGGGATTGAGCGCAAGGGCGAAGAAACGCCGTTGGTTCGGGTAGCGCACCACGAGCAGCTCCTCGGCCCGGGGCTCCCCGAGGAAGGATTCGACGTGCGTGCCCATCCACCCGACGTCGGCTCCGACCGCCTTGAGGAGCGGCATCGCCATCACCCCGTACCACTTGTAGGCCTCTTCGTCCTTGAAGTGGATGAGGTTGAGGACGTCCACGGGCGTCGGCAGGTCGGCGCCAAACGTTGCCTTGATGGACGCCAAATCGAGGTTGTCGAGAAGTGCCATGGCGCGCTCCTTAGCACACGCACGCCAGCTCGACCGCCGAGCGGCGACCGGACCGGAGTGAGCCGTCCTCGACACCCAAAAAACAGCGGACTCGAGCCTTTCGCGCGGGCCGAGGTTGTGGTTTAGTACGGGCATATGCTCGCGAGGCTACTGGCATTGGCGGCCATCTCCCTCGGACTGGCCCAAGTGTTCGGCTGTGAGGGAGTCGGTGCGGCCTGCGAGCAGTCGGGATCCACGGCGGAGTGTGGAGCCGGCTTGATCTGCACCTTCAAACGCACACCTGCGACGTTCGACCCGAACGCCGATCCCCCGCCCCCACTGAGCGTTTGCCTCCGAAAATGTGACCGATCGACGGATTGCGGCGAGGGCGAGATCTGTCGCACCGTCTTTTGCTCGACGCAAAAGAGTTGCCAGACCGGACCCCTCGAAGATCCGCCGCCTGATGTGTGCGGGCTCGGTGGCACCGGGGGCACGGGCGGCGCCGGTGGAACCGGTGGCGTGGCAGGAATGGGAGGAGCAGGCGGAACCGGGGGTACCGGCGGGACCACGGGCGCTTGCGACAGCATCGCGAGCGCGTTCATCAAGACGCTCGATCCCGCGAGCAACTTCAATCTGACCAACCTCGTCGATGAGGATACGACCAATCTTCCCGCGACATGGGGCAGGTATTCGATCGAGCTCGAAATCGATGCAGGGCTCGAGGGCCAGCTTCTGCAGGTCGGCTTCAACGCGACGGCCTCGAACTTCGAGCCATCGGGTGTTTTCTACGACAACATCGTCGTCGAGCCCGGTCCCGAATACAGTCAGGATTTCGAGTCTCTCGATCAATCCAGTCCCACCGCGCTGAGCGATGACGGGTGGATCGTCTTCGGCAACGTCTTCGAAGCCGATGGAACGACCTTCATCTACGGCTACGGCCCCGACCCCGCCCCGAACAATACCGGCGCGTTTTCCGGGATTGCGCTCGGCCAGGGCGGCCCCGATCAGGGTGAGCAGCAGTTGGTGATCATCAGCGACTACAACAACCAGGATCAGGCGACGGGGCGCCGGATCGAGGCGAACACCTTTCAGGAGCGCACGATCACGGCAGCCGACGTCGGCAACACCATCGTGTTCAGCTTCGACGCCAAACGAGGAAACATCAACGAAGGGTGTCCGGCGCCCTGATGGGCGTCAGCCGACGAACAACTGGTCGGCGCTCGCCACGACGTCGACTCGTCGAACACGGCCACTTCGTCGAAAGAGCTCGGCGCTCAGCTCCGCGGGAATGCTCATGTCGCTGAAACGGTCCGTGGTCCCGTCGTCGTGGACGATAGTCACCGACGAGTCCGCCGCGTCCTCGAACCGGTAGACGAATGGAACCTGGCACCAGGTGAAGGCCAACCCGGAGGCAGGCACGGGGAGCTCCTGCCATCGGTCGTCGACGTCGAGGAACCGGAAGCTCCGCTGAGTCGAAACGAGCTCGCGCGCGCGAAGCAATCCGAGATCGAAACCGACCCGGCCCTCGCTCACACGAACCCCCAGCTCGCCAAAGCGGGTCAGGATCTCTTCTTTGACCAGGCCCGTCATGCCGGGCTGCTGGGCACCCGCGTGCTTTGGCGTATGGGAGTACGGATCGAGCGGAAAGGCGCCGTAGTCGCCCGGGGACTTGTTGAACCCGAGGCCGTCACGAACGCGATAGTAGAGGCGACCGAGCCGCATCGTGGTCTTCTCGTCCGCACCCGACCTCTTGGCACCGAAAAAGCTCTCTTGAACGGCCAACAGGAGCTTGGAGACCATGTGCCAGTAGACCGAGCCGAGCCCCTCGAACGCGAACATCGTGCCGGCGCGCCCCGTGAATGCGCGATGATGGAACACCTGCTCGTAGAGGGCGAGCAGCGGCCCCCGCACCTTCTCGACGTCATCGCCCATCTCGGGCACCAGCTCATTCAACCGAGCAGAAAGGTCGTTGACGTTGCGAAGATCGGCGTCGAAGCGATACCAACCGTCTTCGTCCCGGATCACGACGTCCGCCCCCCGCTCGAGTAAGGGCTCGAGCCCTGCAATGGCTTCGACCGCAGCCGCGGGAATGCGGTTTCTTTCGAGGAAACTGGGCAACTGGCGATCGGGATACAACGTGAAGGTCCCCACGTCCCCGCGATACATGTCACTCTCGAAAAGAGCCTCGAGGAGATCTGCCGCTTGGGCGGATCCGATCGCGCCGGAGCTGAGCGCGGCGACTTGACCTTCGAGCATGGCATCGAGGCGCTCGATCTCGACCTTCTCAGCTTGCAGGTGCAAGAGGTTGTACGCATGACGCAGCCCATCGTCGCGCTCGTTGTTCTCGATGCTCCGATCGATCGCGACGAGGGCGTCGTTCAACATGTCCCTCAGCTCGGACAAGGGCTGCTCGACGACGCCCGAAAAGCCCCGCTGGCCGTAGATGGTCTGCCGATAGTGGGACGCAGCGCGTCCGAGCCGGGCGAGGAGCTCGTATCGAACGGCGCCGTCCGTGGCTGCGTCGTCGAGCTTCGGCCGGAGATCACGCAGGGCTGCCGCAGTCTCACGAAGCCACGTACTGACCTCGCGTGACATGATCGACGTCTCGGAGGCATCGGACGAGAAGCGCAGCACAAACGCGATGTAGCGGCGCATGTGATAGAGCGTCACCATCGATAGCCCCTGACCGACCAGCGCGTTGTTTGCGTCGTTCCACTCTGGGCGTTGGGTATTGAGCCAAATGCCTCCATCCAGCACGAAGTTTCCGAGCTTCGCGAGAAGCGGCACCAACAGCTTCTCGAGGAGTGTGACCTGGTACACGTGTCCTTCGTCGTCGAGCAGCAACTTGCCGTCCGCGCCCTTCTCAGCCACGCGTCGCTCGATCTCCTCGGCCAGGCTCGCGTCGTAAGTCACCGTGCTCTTGGCATCTTCGAGCAAGCGCTCGAAAGGCTTGATTCGGTAGGGAACGTTTGCGTACGCGAACAACCGCCGATTCAGAAGCCCCGCGAGCCGCGAGGGATGAAAGCGTGTCGACAGCTCGAGCAGCCTGAGGAGGTACACGATCTGGTGGTCTCCCCAATACCCGATGTAGCTCCAGGGGTCATCCGGATCCTCGACCTCCCAGTCGATGCCCTCGTGGCTGATTCGGTAGGGGTTGTACCCATCCGCCGTGCTCGCGTTCAGGAACTTCGCGATCACGCTTTCGATGAACTCGGGGAAGCTGAAGGTGAGCGCCTCCCAGTTCTGAAAGATGTCGCGCCAGTTGCCCTGGTAAGCGAGTCGTCGGTGCCCTCGGTCGTCTTTGAGCTCGATCGCGAACTGGTTCCAAGGCCGGCTCGGATCCCCATGACGGCGACCAAAGGTGATGGGGAGATACTCGCGAGTCAGGCGCTCGAGCTGTGGATCTTCGAGCTTCTCCACGAATGCGAGAAGCTCCGGGAGCTCGATCGTTTCGGGCAGCCCGTCGAGCGCGTCCCGATTTCGTGCGAGTACCTCACCGTTGAAAGACTCGATGGCATCCCGAAAGTAGCGGGCTGACACACGGTACTGGTCGTCGAAAGTACCGCCGCGCAGAATGTTGAAGAGCACGTTCGAGTAGTGGTGCGCAGTGACGTGCTCCTCCGCAGCCAGCTGGAATGCGTCTCCGCCGCCCATGATCCGGGCAAGCTCATCCGAGCCGCTCTCGATGGACTGCTCGATTGCCGCCTCGACGACAGCGGGATCTCGGAGCTGGCGACGCAGGCTGACGACGCGTGCCTGACTTTGCTCGACGTCGGCCACGAGCTGCCATCGTTTCGAGGCACCCGGTGCGAGATGCAGGGCCGAATGCACCAGGTACGCGCCACGCATACCACGCTCGAGGCGCCGTTCGGTGATTGGCGTGCCGCGGCGGAACTGGTCGAGCTGCGTGCTCGAGAGCAGCACGGTGTATTCCTCGAGTCCCAAGCAAAACACCGTCGTCGCTTTGAGGGACTCGCAGGGCTCGGCCCTGTCGGTGATGCCCGAGTAGAGAGTGTAGAGAGCGAGCCCTCCGTCTTCGAGGAGCTCGTTCCATTTGTAGGCGTCGACCAAGTTGCTCGCATTGGTCTGCGCATGCCGCGGGGTGCCTGCCGGAAGAATGTTTTGCAGTCCGTCGAGGAGCTCGACCTCGGCCTCTCGAGACGCGAGATTCTCGAGCTCGCAGCGCCGTACGAACCCGTAGGTGTCGCTGGTGAGCCACCAGTATCGAAACCTGAGCTGAAGGTCGTGATTGATCTCTTCGAAGCAAAGCTTGTCGCCGAGGACGCTCTTGCTCAGGCTGCGGCTCGTCGAATAGCGCTCGTCGTGTGCCCGATTGAAGGGCTCCCACATGTGTGTCTCTTCGTTTCGGCGCAGACGCACGAGCGTACGGCTGCCGGTGTGCGGCCAGCTCTCGTGGACTTTGTCGACTGGAACGTAGGGGAAAAGCGCGGTCTCGGGTGAAACACGTCCTGCCGTGAGGCCGCCCGTGGAGGAGATGAAGAGCCAGTGGTCGCTACTCGAGACCACGCTGACGAAGAAAGGGGGCATCCTGTCGACGTTTCGGACGACGTAGTACCGCTCCCCATCGAGTGTCAGAAACTCGCCGGATACTGCTTGCTCGATCGTGGATGGTCGGTTCATACGCGCACCGAAGGCTGCCGGCGGCCGGCGGCTTCTGGCGCCGCCGGCTCGCCGTCACCCCAGAACGGCTCCGAGAGAGAACCTACTCGAGCACGACCTCGATGTTGTCGTAGAAGACACCGGAAGGCTCGAAGCTATTGGCCGTGCTCGCGAAGCCAACCTGCAGAACCTGCCCCTCGAGACCGGCATCGATTGGCCCCAACGAAATCGAGTAGCGATTCCAATTCTCCGGAAGGCTCGTGGTGTCCTCCGTGAGGAAGTTCGTCTGCGAGAAACCGCTGTTCGGGTCTAGCGTTTTGATGAACGCGAGTGCCGTGCTGTCGCACACGTTCGGTGCTGCACACTCGGGGTCGGTCGGGTCATTGATGTTGCCGCGTTTGGCGTCAAAGCTGAAAGTGAGCGTCTTTCCGACGGCATCCGATGGAATCGGACTGCTCGCCGGGAACAACTCTTGAAACACGTTCGACTCGACGAGGTCGGTGTCGTTGGCATGCCCCTGTGCGCTCGGCGTCCCCAAGTCACAACAATTGTAATCGTTGTAGATCGAGAGCTGCTGCTCGCCTTGAGTCGGCCCACCCTGATCGAGGACGATGGCAGAGAACGCAGGACCGCCGTTGGGCGCGGGAAATGGTCCATAGGGGAACTTGAGGGTCGGAGGGTCGACGGTGCCGTCGAACACATTGCCGAAGACCAGCCAACCGTCGTTTGCCAGGGCGTCCGAAGCGGACTGATCGAGCGTCTCGAAGCTCTGTTCGTAAATCACCTCTCCGGTCGTGCCGCCCGTGCCGCCCGTGCCTGCCGTGCCGCCCGTACCGGCCGTGCCGCCCGTGCCTGCCGTGCTGCCCGTACCCGCCGTGCCGCCCGTGCCTGCCGTTCCACCGGTGCCCGCCGTGCCGCCCGTGCCTGCGGTGCCCCCTGACCCTCCACCGCCGTCGCCGTCATCGCTGTCGCACCCATAGAGCGCCAACGTGGCAAACAGAATCGCAATCCATGTCTTTTTCATGTCCCTCTCCTACTGGTTTTCATAAGCCACACATCGGAGGTTACGGAAAGAAGCCCGCTCCCTCGTATACCGGGTCGTTGCAAGCGGAGCCCGCGGGCGTGCCGCACAACGCATAAAGAGGCATCCGGAGCTCGTCCCAAAGCCCCCAGCCATCGTCCGTGCCCTTCCAGGCCTCGTCGAAGGCTTCGAAGATGAACACGGTCAAAGGCCCCCCGGCGGAACGTTCCCAGCCTCGCATCAGGTCGTAATACCACTTGGCGTTCACGGGATTCGCGGCGTAGGTCTCGATCTCTTGAGCCAGATTGGTCTGCCGCCACTTCCACCCGGTCTCACCGACGACGATGGGCAATGACTCACCGACGGTGACCATCGTCCCCGACGCATCGAGGTACTCGTAGTCGTAGACGGCCTGGTAGTTGTCCTGGGCCACGGCGAGCGCCTCGTTCATCATCGCTTCCGCTCGCAAGGGACCGGCCGGCACATCGAGCTGCCGCCAGTCCCACTGACGGTAGTTGGTGATCGGATACATGTGGATCGCCACGAAGTCGATCTGCCTCAGGATGCTGTCCGGCATTCTGCTAATGCCGGCGTAGAAGGTGTAGTCGTCGTCTGACGTGACGGGCTGGGTCACGTTGTTTCGGGTTTCGGTGATGTACCCCTCGAGGCAATTCAACGGCATGAACGCAGCAAAGAACGAGGTTTCGTTGCCGACGCTCACGGTGACGACGTTCGAATAGGTGTTGGCCAATCGGATCGCGGTTTCGACCTGGGAATCGTTGAGCTCGCTCTCGCAGTTCTGCTGCGCGGGCCCCGGGGCGAGACCCTCGAGGAAAAGACCCTGCTGAAACTTCATTTCGGGAAAATTTTCTTCGGCGAGACGCAAGATCTGCTCGGACACCGCGTCTCCGCCGAACAAACGCAGCAGATCGTATCCCGCGGTCTGCAAGAGGGCGAGGTCCTCGAGCACGTCTTCGTCACTCGGCATTTCCGGGGGTTGGACCGCCGGGCCCTGCGCCCGGTAAGGGCTGTAGTTGATCGCCTTGCCGGTCGTGTAGATCTCCGGAAGCGGACGCAGCTCGATGCCGCCGCCCGACAAGCTTGCCTCGACGTTGTCGTAGAAGATGCCCGAGCCCTCGAAGCTCGAGGCGGTGTTTCGGAAGCCGAACTGCAAAATCTGGCCTTCGAGAAGCGGGTCGGTCAGGTCGAGGGTGACCGAGTATCGATCCCAAGTAGCGGGGATGCTCGTCATGTCGACCGGCACGAAGTTGGTCTGCGCGAAACCGGCGTTCGGATCCAGGGTCGTGATGAATGCGAGCGCAGTCGAAGCGCCTTCGATGTTGCCTCGCTTCGCGTCGAAGCTGAGCTCGAGAGTCCGGCCGATGAACGAGCTCGGAATCGGATCGATTTCTTGAAAGACGTTGATCTCGACCCGATCGGTGCCGTCGAAGTGCCCATCGTTCGGTTGGCAGCAGTTGTAGTCGCTGAAGACGCTCAGTTGCTGCTCGCCTTGCGGCACGTCCCCTTCGCCAGTCACCACGGCCGAGATGAAGGTGTCACTCGGGCTGACCGTGGCGTTGGGCGCCGGGAACGGACCGTAGTTGAACAGGAAGGTCCCGCCGGCATCGAATACGTTCGCGAAGAAGGACCAGCCGTCGTCCCCGAGGGCCGTGGCACTTTCGGCATCGAGCGACTCGAAGTCCTGCTCGTACAGCACGGTCGCACCTCCCGTGCCCCCCGTACCGGCGGTCCCGCCCGTACCGGCCGTGCCTCCAGTTCCTCCGGTGCCCGCGGTACCTCCCGTGCCGCCCGTGCCCCCGGTGCCTCCCGTGCCATCCGTCGGAGGTTCTTTGGTGAAATACAAATTATCGATCAGCAGTACGTCCCCGGGCTCGCCGCCGCCAGCACCGACGATGAAGGGCGAGCGCGTCTGGCTCGGATCCCAACCGCGTTGAATGGCATCCTCGAGGGGGATCTGGAGAAAATGCCACTGTCCGTCGTTCGTGTAGCCGTAGTCCCTCGGATCGAGCGTGGCGCCCGTGGGATTGTCTCCCGTTCCCGACTGCAAGGTGATGTCGAACGTCGCGAACGAAGGGTCGCTCGACTTGAAGCTGACGAACATGGTCTTCCATTCGGAGAGATCGATCGGCTCGAACCAGATGATGCCGCCTCCCCAGAATGGTTGACCGATGAGCGTGACCTCGTAGGAGAGAAGCCCCTCGGCCCGATCACTCGATGCTCCCTCCGCGAAGCTCCTGGTCGCGATCGGCCGCGCCGGGTCGATGGCAAAGACGAAGTAGTCGGTGGTCACCGTATTGATGGGAATCTCGACGGACCAGCCACCTTCGTAGAAATAGCCGACCGACAGCCGCTCGTCGCCCGGCCGGAAGGGATCGGGCGGGACGGGCGGAAACGGATCGATCGGATCGACGAGACCGTCGTGACTCGAGTAGTCCGGCGTGCCGAGGTCGGCGACACAGCCCAAAGCCAAACACGAGGCTGCGAGCCCGAGGATCGAAAGAAGGTGTCGAGCCTTCAGAAGCATTGGTCTTCCCGTGTGGGCGCAGTAAATCCAGTGCTCCTCACCGCACTGGGATTCCCATTGGAGTCCGTGACCAAGATCCAGTCGCCCTCAGGCACTCCGCCGAGCTCCAAAATCGCGAGAAAGGAAGGGGTTGCGAGCCGACGCGAGAAGGTGCCGGTGACGTCGAAAAAGACCGAATCGGGAAAGCAATCGAGGACTCTCTGGAAGCCGGTGATCGCCATTTGCCGAACCGTCTCCCGGTCTTCCGGTGGAACTTCGTTGGACTCGAAGATGTCGCGAAGCTTGACGGCCGTGTAGAACTGATTCTCTCCGATTGGGATGTTCGCCAGGAGCGTGGCCCACGCGTAGAACGCTCCTGCGTTGCCTCCGTTGTCGAGAATCTCGAACTTCGTATCGTCGCCTACACCCGTCTCACGAAACGGGTTGCGAGGATTGAGCAGGGTCACTTGCGAAGGGTGGATTCCCTCGGTCGGATCGAAGAGCTCGAACTGGATGCCGGTGATGTTCTCGCCGAAACGAAACTCGGGATCGTCCCCGCAGGAGACGGCTGCGAAGACGAATGCCAACAGCGAGATTCTAGTAAGAGAACTGCACATACGTCTTGACCTCCCACTCGCGACCTTTCTGCCCTGGGTCTAGGGGATCGAAGCGGTATCGGTTGGAAAATCGGTCGAGGTTGCGGAATTGGCCACGCACTCCGAATCGCGTGGCTGCCGGTGCGTAGAGCTTCGGCGGCTCGTACGCGTACGAGAAATCCAACATCACCTGAAGCGGGAACGTGAGGTTGAAGTCTTTGTGGTAGTCGTACGGCCCCCAGTCGTCGATTTTCAAGTGATAGTTGATGTTGAAGCTCGAATACGTATACCAACCGTAAAAGCCCCATCGGGTGACGGTTCGAGGATCGTCACCGTTGGCCTGGCCTTGTCCGGCGTAGATCCAGTTCACCAACCGCATGTTGTACCGGAAGTTGGTGATCGTCCGCAGGCTGATGTCCCATAGGTTTCTCGCGGGCGCACCCGTCGGGAACGCGAAAAGAATCAGGTCTTGGTTGATCGCCACGGCCGCATCCTGGCTCGTCGGCAGAATCTTGTAGACCAAGTCGAGCGCCACCGTCATTCGAGCGTCTTCCCGTTGTGCGTTGTCCCAAGCGTACATGGGCGTCTCAGGCGTGGGGTCCCAGCCGAGCAGTAGCTCGAAGCCGTAGGTTTCGCGGTTGGAACGCACCCAGAACGGATCGTCGAGCTGATTTCGACCGTTGACACCCGGGTAATAGATGCCCGTGTCGGAGTCGAAGAAATCCTCGATGAAGGGCAACGGGCCCTCGAGAGGCCTTTGCACGAGGAAGTTCGGCCCCAACATCACCTTTCCGATGTAGTAGGCGAGCCCGGTCGATACAGCCCAGTGGTTTCCCTGCCCGCTTTCCTTGAGCGACCAGCCGGTGATGGTCATCGTCGGATCCGCACCGCCGTCGGACACGAGGCCCCGGTAGCCTCCCTGGATGTACCAAAAGACCGGCGCTGCGTTGAGGGTGAGCTTGGCCTTGGCGCCGAGCGTGTCCGCAAAATCGACTTGGCCGTCGGCGATGTAATAGCCGGAGCCCAAATAGCTGGAGCCACTGGTTCGGCGCGCGACTTCGTAGCTGTCACCGATGAAGTTCGAGCGGGCCGTGATGCCGCCGAGCTCGAACATGATCCGGCGGGCCGTGTAACCGAAATAGAGCGAGCTCTTGCGGCTTTTCGGCTGGGGAATCGCCGAGCTCGCGAGCTCCGCTTCTTGCTGCGCGATGTCTTCTTGGTGCATCACCGCGAATTTGAAATCACCAAATTCTCGGTAGTACTTGCCCAGCACGGAAGGGTTTGCGCCCCACCAAAGCTGCGGGCCGAACGCGATCTTGAGCCCTTCGATCTTGTCTTTGCCTGAAAAGACGAAGCCGACCGGGGCATTCGCGTTGTACGTGTCGATGTCGTATTGCTGGTGGACTTCGGGGTAGAGGCCGAAGAAGTCCCCTTCGTAGCCCCAGTGGTAGTGCCCCTCGCCGCGGAAGAAGCTTTCGAGCAAGAAGTACTTGTTGTCCCAATCGAAGGACGCTTGGTAGACCTGGAAACGGTTGATGCCGGTCAGTGCGAAGATGTCACCGTCCGGGTCTCGGAGCGCCAGAGGAAGACCCCGGTTCTCGTAGAAGATCTCGTTGATGGGATTCCGTGCGACGTTTCCGAGCCCGTTGACCACGACGTCGGCCCTCACGCCCTTCACGGGTTTGACCTCGAAGCCCACGTAGATGGATTCCGTGTGATCGAAGCGAGTGCGCTCTCGATTCGGATCGTTGAGCTGACGTCCCCCGGTCGTGAACGTGTCGAAGTCGATGCGCAAGATCGGCCGGAACCTTTCGAGCTGTGCGAGCTTGCTTTGGGTGTCGGCGGACATCCTCGGGCCGAGGCGGCTGAAATGAAGCCGAATCGTCTGGATGCCCGTGCCCGGCGCGTAAGGATCGAGCTCGAAGGCGTCCTTGAGCACGTAGTAAGCGGCGCGGGGATAGACGGGGTAGAGACCCCGCGCGTTCGAGCGCCCTTTCGAAGCGATGCCGAACCACTCCTCGTTCATGTTGTTTTCGCCCTCGACGTAGTCGTGAGGGTACGCGGCGTTC
>CAZBWQ010000062.1:0-23657 GCA_964495565.1 uncultured Sandaracinaceae bacterium
AATCGCGCCCGCGCGAAGGATCGGATGGCCGTTGACGAAGACGTGCTCGATGCCGCTCGGGGCCGCGTCCCCGGTGGCGTTGTCGTGCTCTCGGACACGCTCCCAATCGAACACGACGACGTCCGCGAAGCAGCCAGTATCGAGGCGGCCACGGCCTCGAAGCCCGAACCGCGAGGCGGCGGCATCGGTCATCTTGTGCACCACTTCCGGCAACGAGAGGCTCCCTGACTCGCGAGCCTTGCGCAAAAAGCGTGGAAAGGTGCCGTAGGCTGCCGGGTTTTGATGGCCACCGGGCTCGGGCCAGGCGTCCGAAGCGAAGATGGCCGCTGGATGCTGCATCAACCGGTCGATGATCTCGTCGTTGTAGTAGCCGTGGAAGAGCACGCGGGCTTGCGCATGGCTCTTGTCGAGAATGTCGAGCAGCGTGTCGAAGTTGGACTTGCCCACCCTTTCGGCGATTTCGGGGAGGAACCGGCCGTTGTGCTCGTCGTATTCGGGACAGCTCGCGTTGGTGATTTGCATCTGTGGGTACCCGAACCCGACGAGCCGGAAACCGACTTCGGCTTCGAGACGTAGACGCGCCCTGTCGAGCGGACTGTGAAGAGCCGCGGGCATCCGTGCCATGAACCACTCCGGGAGCAGCGTGTTCAAGAGGGTCGCTCCGCAACCGTAGGGAAACATGTCGAAGCGCACGTCGACGCCATCTGCAATCGCCGCATCGAAGAGTCGAATCGCCTCGTCGACGGTTTTCCAGGTCTGCGAGCCGACGAAGATCAAATGGGAAAATTGCAGGCGCACCCCGGTGCGACGCGCGAGGCCCAGCATGTCTTCGATCGCCTTCAGATTGTGCGCGCGACCGAAGGGAATCATCGGGTACGTTCCGGAAAACGACGAATAGGCCTTCGCATGCACCGTGAGGAGCTTGTCCCGCCGCGCCACGAGCCTCGCGACGTCCTCGAGCTCCGAGAGTCGCGCGAATACCCCCGGCTTGTATTGGAGCCCCAACGACACCCCAGCGGCGCCCTGCTCCATCGCGTCGTCCAGCAACGAGAGCATCGTCGCATGCTCCGCGGGGCTCAACGGACGCGCTTCGAACCCGCTGAGCGACGTCCTCGCTGCACCGTGACCGACCAGGTGCACGAAGTTGTGGCTCGAGCCGCGACTCTCCAGGACCTTCCGGTATTCGGCAAAGGTGTTCCACTCGAGCCGGTCGTGCCCTGCCTCGAAGAGCGAGCGCTCCAAGAGGTCGCGATGCGTCGTCGCGGGAGCGAAACCGAATGGGCTGAAGCCGCAGTTGCCGGCTACGAACGTGGTCACGCCCTGCGCGGAAAACGAGTCGAAGTGGCGCGGGTCGTCGGCGAGTGCAAAGAAGTCCATGTGGGAATGCGCATCGATGAAACCGGGGGCGACGACGAGGCCTTCGCAATCGATCGCGGCGCCTGCGTCCGCTGAAACCGATCCGATCTCTTCGATGCGGCCGTCTCGAAGCAGCAGGCTTCCACGACGAGGGGCTGCCCCGGTGCCATCGACGAGGAGACCATTCAGCAAGACCGTGGGCGGAGCGCGTTCCGACATGGGGGAATTGCTCTCTCGATACCATCATCGAGGCGGCCGACAAAGGCTTTCGTCGTGCACGTCGGACCGTGAATGAGCTATCGTTCCCGAACGATGCGCCGGTCGGATCGCAACCACTTTCGAATCGTGCTGACCGGGGGTCCGGGAGGCGGGAAGACCACGGCGGCCGATTTGTTCCGGCGCGAGATCGGCGAGCGGGTCGTCATCGTGCCCGAGACCGCGACGATGTTGTTCGTCGGCGGGTTCCCCCGTCTGGCCGAATGGGAAGCGCGTGCCGCCACACAGCGAGCCATTTTTCACGCACAAGTGGCTCTCGAGGACATCCAAGGCGCCCACTACCCGAACCGGATTCTCCTGTGCGATCGGGGCACGATGGACGGGGCTGCCTTTTGGCCCGAGGAAGCGCCTCGAGGCTTTTTCGAAGCCCTCGAAACCACGCCCGAGGAGCAGTTGCGACGGTACGACGCCGTCATCTTCTTCGAATCGGCAGCCGTGGGGGACATCGCCATCGAGGGCGGCAACCCCACCCGCACCGAAAGCAACGAAGAAGCCCGCCGGCTGGACATGCGGCTTCGAGAGATATGGTCGCACCACCCCAACTTTCACTTCATCCCCCATCGGGATTCATTCTTCGCCAAGCTCCAAGACGGCCTCGAGCAGCTCCAGCGCCTCGTAGACGAAAACGGACTTCTTCATCCCACGCCTTAAAAATGGCGGCCGTAACCCGTTCGTACTAAACCCCTGGACGATGGGGATGTACCAACGGCTCGTAGGGCGGAGCCCAGCCAGACTCGCGGGGCTCGTGCTCATTCTACTCTTGTCGATCGCGGCGCCGGGCTGCATCAGTCAGATGAAGGCCGACATCGCGGCCAACCAAGCGCGCCTGGATCAACTCGAACGAGATCTCGAGGCAAAGCGCAAAGAGCTCGAGGACACGCTCGCCGAAGCAAGCCGAGTCCTCCGCCGCAACAGCGCCGATCAAGGCCTCCAGATCGAGAGGATCCAGCAGCGGCTCGCCACCATGGAAGGCGAGATCGCCGAGCTCCGAAACGAAACGGTCGGCGCCACACAAGCACAAGCACAGCGGAGCATCGAGCTCCAGCAACGCTTGGCAGACGTGGCTCGTGCGGCCGGCATGGACGTGCCGCTCGATCCCGCGGAGATCCCGAAGGGAGAGCGCGCACACTGGGAGGCCCTCTCCAAAGCCTATCGAATCAACCAGCATTCCTACGCTCGGGCGCTCGCGCGCGCTTACGTCGAGCGTTATCCGAACGACGACCACGCGGACGACGCACAGTACATGATCGGATCGAGCTACCTCAGGCAGGGCCAACCGGCTGCCGCACTGGGCGAGTTTCAGAAGGTGCTATCCAACTACCGCAAAGGCGATGCCTTGGACGAAACCTTGTTCGACATGTCGCAAGCCTTCCTGCAGGTGAGGTCGTGCAACGATGCGGGCACCGCGCTCCGGGCGCTGTTGAAGAACCACAAGAAGTCGCCGCTCTACGAGGAGGCACGCCAGCAGTATCGAAAAGTGCGCGACCTCGGGCCCGCGGACTGTGACGATCGCTGACGGCTAGCGGCCCAGCCCGAGCTCCGGCGACGCCAGATAGATCGGCGAAGACCACGCGCGCTCTTCCGTCATCGACAGACAATCATCGTCGAAAGGGGTGCGGTAGTCTCCGTAGCAAGGCGTGCATTCGTCTCCCTCGCACCGCAGCAGCCCTGCGTTGACGGCGGGAGTCGGCTCCTGAATTGCTCGCACGTAGTACAGAATCTCCCTATCCGCCGATGGGTACCAGGGATCTTCGAACTCGACTTCGCAGACTTCGGCATCCGAGGGGCATGGAATGGTGAGCCACGGGTCCTCGATTAACTCTTCGACCGGCTCGCTCTCGGACATCTGCCGTCCGATGCGGACCACCTCGATCCGCGTGATGCGTCGCCGATCGTCCGACGGATGATAACATTCGCTGGCGCAGATTCGCTCGACACGCTCGTCACCGAGAGCATCGACGACTTCCTCGGGACACCCGGGAAGCTGAACGAATGACCCCGCGGCCCGGGCACGGAACTTCGGCACACCCTCGAAATCGAGCTGACTGCCCATCGGCACGTCGCCTTCACCGGCATTCACCAAGTCGAACCAGAGCAGAATTCGATCGCCCGAGGTTCCGTAGACGTGGCGCGCTTGCAGAGCCTGCCAGATCGCATCGCGTGTACGTGCTTTGGCATGGACCGCCACGAGCCCTCCGGTGAGAAAGAAAGAAGCTTGACGCTCCAGCCACACGCGGCGAAACGGCGGCCGCGCGAACACCTCTTCGGGAGACAGCTCCACCGACTCTCGTGTCGCGGATGGATCCCCGAACAGCGCTTCCTGCCATTCCTTCGAAGCCGGGCCTCGCGCTTCGGTCATCTTCCGACGCTCGTATTCCTTGAAGCCGGTGCCGGGTCGGGACGAGTGATTGTCGCTCGAGGCGATGAAGCCGAGCGTCGCATGTCGCGGCGGGCTCTCTTCGAAGCTCCCGCGAGCCAGGATGTATTGAGCGGAGCCGCCCGGGCGATACGAGAACGCAGGCTGAAAACAGTCGGTGCATTGACCGCAGTTGCCCCACTCGGTCACCTCGGTGCCCGGTAGCGTGAGATGCCCCGCCACGCCCACGCGCAGGTAATTCTGGCGAGCGGCTTCGACCCGTTCATCGCATCGCTCGGAGAGCGGATCCTCGCATCGGCTCCGGATGATTTCACCGGCTCGCCAGCAACAGGGCTCGTAGTCGTCCGTAGGCTCGGGACAGACCAGCTCCTGGCCGGTTCGCTCCACGGCTCGGTAGGAACGGTACTCCTCGGAGTTACCATGTCCCGAAAAGACCTCGATGAGCTGCTGCCAACGTGGATCGTCGTGCTCGGCCCGAAGTTGCTTGTCGTACAGGTAGCCGGGCGGCGTGTAGAGCCCCCACGTGGTCCCATGAGGAATGACGGTCGCATCGAACCCCCATTGTTCCAGCTTCTGGAACAGGTGCTCGGGCGTCTCCGCGATCTCGCGGCAGTCTTCGGGAAGGTCGGGGGATGCCACGTCGGACGGACAAATGGGGAGCTCGGCGATCTCCCTCACGTGAGCCGTCACGTCGTTGTAGGGTTGCTGCTCCGGAAAGGCTCGAAAGGGAATCGTGATGTTCCGACGAAGGGTCTTGAGGTCGCGAAACGCCTGCGACGCGAGCCCCGGCGCGGCGATCGGGCGCGCAGAGACGTGTGCGTCGTCGGTCTCCTTGAAGATGACGTTACGGTGGCCGAAATGCGTTTCCGGAGTGGTCCCGATCTGCGTCCACTCGAATCCGGTGAATGCCACCAAGTCCGGCTGCTCGCTGTCGGCGTCGACGGCGTTGCACTGACGAACCGAGTCGCGAACCATGTCCCAGGTGCGCGGAGTCAACGCTTCGGCGTGATCCGTCAGCGAGTAGAAATCGAGCTGAGAGCAAAAGCGGGCGAAGTCACAAGCGTCAGACGGCGGATGCACCCCTTCGCCGCCCATCAGGGGAAGGCTCCACTGAAACGCGTCGACCGAGAGCGTCGAATGAACGTGTAGATCCCCGAACAAAATGCGGCCCTCCGTCGCAGGGGTGAGCTCGCTTTGAGACTCGTCGCGTGCCTTCACCAAGCTGGGATCGAGGGCGACGGGCGTGATTTCACCATCGGTGTGGAGCCGTCCTCCTCCGAGAACGACGTAGGCTCCCATGATGACGAGCGCCACGATTGCCCCGAGCACCGAGCACCCAACTCTCCAGCGCGTCATGGGGCCGGAGCATACGGGCCGAGTCCCACCGCGCAAAGAAGATTTGAGTCGATCAGTCCGACCAGCGCACGGTTTCTGCGGCCCCGGCGATGACGAGGTTCTGATCGACCCCGTCCAGCCCGGTCAGGTACACGCCCGAGGAGCCACGTCGGTTGGATGCAAAGGCGATCAGCCGGCAATCGGGCGAAAATGCCGGATCCTTGTTGTCGCCCTGCCCCTGCGTGAGCCTCTTGTATTCTTGGGTTTCCAGATTGACGGTGAAGATGTCGAAGCTTCCATCCCTCCCGCTGAAGGCGATGAGCGGCTGCTCCGGATCGGGGCACCAGACCGGCGTCTGGTTGTGGTTTCCGCGAAAGGTCACCCTCTTCACGTGCGACCCGTTCGCGTTCATGGTGAAGATCTGTGGGCTGCCGTGCCTGTCCGACACGAAGGCGATCTTTCCGGAGGGACCGCACGTCGGGCTGACGTCGATGCTCGGGTGGCGGGTCAAGCGGCGCAGATCGCTGCCGTCCAGGTTGGAGCTGTAGATTTCGGTGTTTCCGGAACGCGAGGAGACGAAGAACATTCGATCTCCGCAGATCGCGGGCGCCATGTTGATCCCCTTGCCGCCGATGATCCGCTTTCCGCCGACCCGCGTGTTCGTGATGAAGCTCCCTTGCGTCGCGAGCCGCGTGTACCAAATGGCGCCTTTGCCGAAGGCGGGCAACATCGAGACACCCTGCCCGCTCGACACTTGACGAACCGCGTGACCGTCCATTTGCGCGGCGTAAACGCTCTTGCGACCCGGCCCCAGCTTGCGCGCAAAGGTGATGTCGGTGCCGAAGGGGCCTGGGACGCCGGTGACGACGCGGATCACCTCGTTGACGAAATCGTGGATCCAGCCACGAAGCTCGCTTGCCGGTCCGCGGTAGGTGCGCAGCACCGCCGGCACCTGGCCCCCAGAGGCTTGATAGAACCGCAGCTCGAGCCGCAGGCCCGCCTCGTTGCCGCCCAAAAGACCCTTGATGACGCCGTTCGCGCCGAGCGCGGACCACGCTGCGAGGTCGACGCCGAGGCCGGTCTCTTCGGGATCGTGACGCAGGGCCGAGGGACCGACCACGCGGAAGCCCGGCATCAGACGGAAATCGTTCTGCAGGACGGTGCCGCCACTGGTGGCGTGGCTTTCCGGGGAACCGAGCAGTGGTGGAATCCCGATGACGAACACGTCCTCGTCCGGAGCGTCGATGTCGACGACGATGCGATCCTCGGGCAGGGGCGGCTCTTCGTCTTGGCTCGAAGCCCACGAGCCGGGACAAACGCCCCAAGCGATCAAGCTGCCAAGCATGCCGAGGGCAGCCAGGACGGAGCGACGACGAAAGGAAACCAAACTCATACGAAAAACCTCAACGGACGTGCTTACCAAAGAAACGCAGAGAAATCGTCTCGCCCAAAATGCGATCGGCCACCGATGCGGGCGGCTCGGGCAGCTTGGCCCCCTCTGCTTCATCAATCCTTCGACGAACGGACTCGTCGAACGCTTCATTCCCGCTCGGCCGTTGCACCTCGTAGTCTCCCACGCGTCCATCCTCCGTGATCGAGAGCTGCACGACACAGGTCAGCCTCTCCAGCTCTTCCTGCGGGATCAAGGTGGGAACCTGCCAGCCGCGCCGGAAGTACGAGTACAATTTCCCCAAGTAAATCTCTTCGTCGCTCCCGCTGGCCTTGGTGCCTTCGACGATCCCTTCCGGGTCACCCTCGAGCTCCGGTCCTTTGGTGAGCTCCGAGATGGCGCCCGCGCGCTGACCGAGCTCGGAAAGCAAGTCCTCGTTCCGTGGCTCTGGCTTCTTGGTCGGCTTTCGAAGTCCCTTCTCTTGGCCCCCGGTCGGAATCGCCTGCGAGGGCTGTGCGCTCGGTGCTTTGGGCCTCGGCGCGTTCTGTGGCGCGTGTGGAATCTCCTTGCTTGGAAGTCTCCTGGGCTCTCTCTTCTTGCCCAGCCGGACGAAGCGCGTCTCGACGACCTCGAGCGGCGCCGGTGGCAGCCGATCGACGCTGGTGCCGAAGAAGGACTGAAGCCCTCCGAGCAGAAGATGGCTCACGAGCACCAAGACCGGGATGAGGACGAACACCGCCAGCGCGAACCCCACACCCCCTACGATCTCCCTCGGCGTGGGTCGTTCGGTCTCCAACAGAGAAAGTGCTCGCCAGTCGTTCGCCTCCACCATCGGCTATCTCGGCTCTCGGGTGAGAGGATCGGTGACCAATCCCATCTTGCCGATGCCTGCTTGCCGGACGATTGCAAGCACCTGAGCGACCACTCCGTAGGGTACTTGCTCGTCGGCCTGCACGAAGACTTCGTCGACGTTGCGAACTCGTTCGTCGGTGAGCAGGCGCTGCTGCAAGACGTCGAGGGAAACCTCTTCGTCGAAGAGGAAGACCCTCTGATCGCGCTGGACCGTGATCAGCGGTTGCTCCTCGTCGATGTCCATCCGCGGCGCATCCGCTTTTGGAAGCTCCACGTCGACACCGGTCGTGAGCATCGGAGCGGCGACCATGAAGATGATGAGCAACACCAGCATCACGTCGACGAGCGGTGTGACGTTGATCTCGCTGAGCGTGCTTCCTCGGCCTCCGCTGTCGTTCGAGAACGCCATGGCTATTCTGCCAACAAATGACGCCGAATGATGTTCAAATAGTCACTGGCGAACGCCGACGTCTCACTGTCGACGACTCGAATCCGGCGCACGAAATAGTTGTATGCCATGACGGCGGGAATCGCCGCAGCGAGGCCGAGCGCAGTGGCGATGAGCGCCTCCGCGATGCCGGGCGCCACCACGTCGAGCCCTGCGCTCTTCTCCCCGTGAATCGCGATGAACGAGTTCATCACCCCCCACACGGTTCCGAAGAGCCCGATGAAAGGCGCCGTCGATGCGGTGGTCGCGAGAAAAGAGACCTTGCTCTCGAGCCGCGTCAGCTCTGCGCTCTGCGCTCGCCGAAGCGCTCGTTCGACGTTCTCGACGTCGGCACGGGTGGTGCGTCCGCTACGGGACATCCTCGCCAGCTCACGATAACCAGCCCGAAAGACCGTCGAAATCGGCGACCGGTCGTACTTCGAGGACTGGCCGTGGATGTCGTTCATCGCTTTGGCATTCCAAGCGCGACTCTTCTCTTGGGCCCAGAACAGCTCGAGGAAACCGCGACTTTGGTCGGTCACCTGTTTGAGCCGAATCAGCTTCGCACCGATGATGTAGAGGCACATCACCGCCATGAAGACGAGGATCAACATGACGAGCTGGACGACCGGCGAAGCGCCGATCACCAGCTGCCAAGGATTGAGTTGTTTCGGCGCGCTCGCTTCGAGGAACACCGCAAGCATCAATGTTCACCCCCCACGAGCGCACCTCCCAACGTCACTGCTCGGTGGCGCTGCAGTTTCGGTCGAGAGCCCAACTGGCCTCGTCGGTGCCGGTGGCCATCTCTTCGCCTACCGAGGTGATCGAGATCTGGCTCGGGTCCATCCCGAGTGATTTCATGTAGCTTCGGACCGACTGGGCACGACGCTCACCGAGTGCGAGGTTGTACTCCTCCGTGCCCCGCGGATCGCACGCGCCGGTGAGCAGCAATCGCACGTCCGGATTCTGGTTGCGGTAGCACTCGACGGCCGCCGCGATGGCCGAGCGCGCGCTGCTGTCGAGCTCCGACGAATCGAACGCAAAGTACACCGTCTCGAAGGCGCAGGGCTCTTCCATCGGCTCCACCTCGACGGGTTCGGGCTCGGGCTCGGGGATCTCCGCGCCCGCCGTCTCTTCGGGCTCCGGCTCCTCCGCATCCTTTTTGCAGCCGGTCAGCATCGCTGCCATGAACCCAAGGCACACGAGCACGGTGAGAGATGAGTTGACATGTCTCTTCATGGAGTTCCCCTTCCTTCCCCTTTGCGCGCAGAGCGCACGGACGCCAGCTTAGCCCCCGTTTAGTCCCGCGCAATTTTTCTCATGTCTGGGCGAGGTCAAGCCGCGCGTGGATCGGGGACTTAACTACGCGAACTCGTTTGCCAGGGTCAAAGATGTCGCTAATTGTAAGCCGTTCCCAACGAGGAGGGACGATGACTCTCAGAACCGCTTTTGCCCTGGTGCTCGCCACGGTCGTGTGGACGGGGTGCCACGGCTCCAGCCCAGCTGCGCAGCAACCCCCGACGACGCCAACCGCGCCGCCTGCGCACCCGCACACGACCGGCACACCGCACGACTTCCCGGATCCGATGACGTACGCGTCGAGCCTGGACGATCCGGAGCGCGACGCCTGGCAGAAACCCGCCGAAGTCGTCGCGCTGTTGGACGCCCAACCGGGAATGACCGTAGTCGACCTCGGAGTCGGGACCGGGTACTTCCTCCCTTCCCTGTCCGAGGCGGTCGGCCCTCGAGGCCGGGTGCTCGGTCTCGACACCGAACCGGGCATGATCGAGTGGGTTCAAACCCGGATCGAACGTGAGCATCTGGACAACGTCGAGCCCCGGAAGGTGGATGCAGAGGATCCGAAGCTCGAGCGAAGCAGCGTGGACCGCATCTTGGTCGTCAACGTGTGGCACCACATCCACCATCGTACCGAGTACGCCACCAAGCTCCGGCAATCCCTCCGGCCGGAGGGGATGCTGCTGATCGTCGACTTCGAGGCCACCAGTCCGATCGGACCTCCTGCATCGATGCGACTCACGTCTGATACCGTCGTTCGGGAGCTGGAAGAGGCAGGCTTCGACGCGGAGGCTTTGCCGGAGTCCCTCCCTCACCAGTATGTCGTCGCTGCGCGCGTCCCCTAGTCAGCCGAGGGCGCGCCGCAACCCGTGGGCGACTTTGAATCGGACTGCGGTCCCGACCATCGCGAGGCGACTCCATTGCGTTCGCAGCCGCGTCCCGAGCGGCTCCTCCGATGGCAGTGACACCCACAACCGTAACAGGTGACGTTTTCGCTCCGGCTCCGGATGGTCCTCGTAGTCGGTCCGGGCGTGAAGCACCGTGTGATTCGAGAGGAGCTGGATGTCACCCGGCTCGAGATCCATGTCGAGGTAAAGCTCGGGCGACTCGGCGATCTCGTTGTACAGATCCAGGAACGCCCGGTCGTCTGCCGACAGCAAAGAACGACCGTCGAAGTCGACCGCCGACCGAAAATAGTCGCTGTGATAAAACGTTCGAAGGACACCCGCATCGAACCGGCAAGGCCGCACGGGCATGTACCGAACCCCGCCTTCCCCTTTGGTGTCCATCATGAATGGCTCGTAGAGCCTTTCCACCGCGTCGGGACGTCGCCGCAAGAGCTCGTTGTAGACCGCGACGGAGCTGACGATCCGGCTCCTCCCACCGAGCTTGGCTTTTTGCAGACACAACAAGCCGACGACGTCGGCCGCATCGCAGTGGAAGTCGATGTACACGCGGGTTCGATAGTGACGAACCTGGTCGGGGCTTTCTCCCGTGTCGATCACGTGCCCGAGCAGGTCACCCTGGGGGTTTTGCGCGCCCGGTGTTCCCAAATGCTGGCCGAAGCACCAAAAGAAAAGCTCCGAGTCGGCCCTCGACCATCGCTTCACCGGGATGCCACCGATCACCTGAAAGCCGCGCCCGTGTTGCACCTCGTGCCTCCAACGATCGATTTGGGCCGCCAAGGTCGGGAGCGGAAAGTCCTCGCGCGTCAGCGCCCCCATGGGCTTGCCGGTGCTCTTGGCTGCGGACAGGGCTCGGTCGAGCTCGTCGACCTCGTGCTTCGACAACGCCACGCGCCAGTCTCGAAGTTTCGACAGCTCACTTCCCCTCCAGGCCGCGGGCCCATGCAAAGGGCTCCTCGAGACGCGAGACTGCGGCCGTCCGAAGTAGTGAATCGTTTGCGCGGTGAGAGTCTTGTACACGGTGACGTCCGTCGGAGTCGGCTGCGTGAGACGAAGCCGTTCGCGCATATTTTGCGCGGACGTTGGCCTGGGGCAAGACCGGTCTTATAGGAATTCCAAGGAGGAATCCATGACTGATCCTAGCTATGCGTTTTCCAAGAAGCTGGAAGGCGTTTCGGTGGAGCAAGCATTGGAGAAGGTAACCGAAGCGCTCAAAGAAAACGGATTCGGCGTGCTCACCAAGATCGACGTCAAAGAAACCCTCAAGAAGAAGCTCGACGTGGAGTTTCGTCCGTACGTGATTCTCGGCGCCTGCAATCCGAAGCTCGCACACACCGCACTGCAAGGAGAGCCGCAGATCGGTCTGTTGCTGCCGTGCAACGTCGTGGTCCAAGAAACGGAGGGCGGTGCGCTGGTGTCCTTTGCCGATCCGAAGTCCATGTTCGAGCTCGTGAAGGATGCGCCCATCGAGGGAGTCGCCGAAGAAGCGCGACGGCTGTTGCAGAACGCTCGCGATCAACTCTGATCCGAGGCGCGGTTGTCTCCACGGGCTTCGATGACCCATCCATGGCCTTACAGGCCTTCGCGCGTGCAGGCGCTGCGTTCGATCAGGCCGCGAGCGGAACGTCGAATTCGCTGCAGTAATCCGAAAAGCGCTCCCGAATTTCGCCGAGGTCGAGACCGAAGTCCTCGCGCACGTAGCGATGCACCCCGCGGCTGCCGCGAGGGTTGGCTTCGAGAAAGCCGGTCATTTGCCGACGGCCCGTTTCGGAGAGCGTCAAGCCGAAGTGCTCGTAGGCGCGCTCCAGGAGCCCGACGGGATCGGCCAAGGTGTCTTCGAAGTATGCGTCGAAGAATTGCTCTTTGGCATGCCGATGACGGCGGCGCGCTTCGACCGCGCGCGCCAGATAGGAGCTCCACACGTCCATGACGTTGCGTCCGATGCGGTGCGGGTCGACGGAGTCCGAATTCATCGAACGGAACGCGTAGCAAAGGCTCGCCAACGACGGCATGACCCGCGCGGGATCGCGGTGGGTATGAATGATCAGCGCGTCTGGATAGGTGCGAAGGATGTCGTCGATCGCGGGAAGGTGCGCAGGGCTCTTCAACACCCATCGCTGCCGCATGTACTTGCTCTGCAAGTGCTGAAGGAACTTCTTGTGAAAGGCATACGAGGGCAACAGGCTCTGGCCGTCGAGCCATTGCTGGTAGCTCGGAACGTGAAAGGTCGTGTGAAACTGGATGCTGAGCATCTCGTGAGCGTTGATGGGAACGCACTCTTGCGGCAGTCGGGCACCGAATTCGTGAATCGCGGGAAGAGTCGGGATGAGCCGGTCGAGATTGCCCAGTAGCTTTTCGGCATCTCGGATGCGGGGATCGGTTTCGTAAGTCGCCGGCTCGGGCGGCGGAACCGGCCACTCGACCTCCCAGCTCAAGGGGGGACGATTGTCGGGATCGCTCGAGAGCAAATTGAACAAAATGGTGGTGCCCGTCCGAGGCAGCCCGACGATGAAGATCGGCCGGCGGATCTCCTGCTCGGCGATCTCGGGATGCTCGACTCGGTATGCGGTGAGGCGGAGCCGGTTTTCGAGGTATCTCAACAGGGTTTCGCGGCAGCTCAAACGCCCGAGCGTCGTGAGGTCGGCTTCCCGCTCGATCGAGCCCAGCAGCACACCCAGCCCCTCGCGAAAGCCCTCCCCGCCGAAATCGCTCGAGCCGGCTCGGTGAACGGCCGCCTCCAGCAGATCGTCGTCGCCGAGCGACGGCCAGGTCCAGCCCAGGCGCCTGGCACCAGCGCCCAAGCGATTGAGAAGCTCGATGCCGAGGGGGCGATGCGGCGGAGGTAGCGACATGAAACGAAATGCGGCTTGACGCGACGGCGCGTCGGCGTGGTAGCACGCGGCCATGAACGCGGTAAAGACCCGATGGATCCGCTGGGCGATTCCATTCCTCGTCGCCGTCCTGGCCGTGTGGATCGCGAGCTCTCGACGAGAAGGCCCGAAGGACGAAGCCTCCTTGCCGGCACCGGTGCTCGCCCCGGGCCCGCCACCCTTTCGGCAGTCCAAGACCGACGGGAACCTCAGCCCTCAGTACTTCGACAGCCTTTGGCCGTCCGGACACCGCGACAGCGCCAACACCGACTTCGTGCCGATCGAGCTCGGATCCTCTTTTTCGGTGACCAAGCACATCCTGCACGGCCATCCCATCTTCTGGGCTCCGACGATCGGAAAAGACGGAACCGCGTACGTGGTGACCGGTGCCCCTCCGGGCCACAGCCACCTATTCGCCATCACACCCGACGGCGAGATCGCCTGGTCGGCCAAGCCGCAGAGCTCGCTCGAAGATCTCGATTCATTCGCCATCATGAACGCACCCACAATCGATGCGAATGGGGATTTGTATGTCGGCGATCGCGATCAGCTGTGGGCCTTCGAGCCTGGTGGCCGGGTGAAGTGGGTCGTCGACTTGAAGCCTCACGGGGTGGAATGGGGTTTCATGACCGTGGTCCTCACCCGCCAAGGCTACGTGGGCGGCGTCACGACCGAGGGCAAGGTGCTGTTCTTTCAAAGGCACGACGGAAGTCTCGCCACCCCGGTCCTCGACCTGCCAGGCGGTCCCGGCCCGGAGCCCGAAGACGAGCCACCGGAGTCGCTCTGGCAAGACCTCATGGACCCCGCGCTCATCCCTTTCCTGTTCAATTTGATTCAAGGATGGTCGCTCGAGGTCGCCAACACCCCCGCCATCCATCCGGAGACGGGCCGCTTGTACATCACCGCTGCCGGGGCCGCGCAGGGCACCGGAGTGCTCTACGGAATCGACATCACCGACGAGGCGCTCACGATCGCGTTCGAGGCACCGATGGGGGGCGGCAGCGGCACGAGCCCCGCCGTTTCACACGACGGTCGCGCCGTGTATGCCGTGGACGAGCTGGGGCGCATGGTGGCGATCGATGCGCACACCGGACGTCGTCTGTGGGAAAGCGAGCCGGGCGGAGGCGGTTCGGCTTCCCCGAGCATCGGCGTGGATGGGACGATCTACACGCCCTTCCAAGATCGCATCACGGCGTATGCGCAGGACGGAAGCCCCCGCTGGGAGCGCTCCTTCAATGACACTTGCCGGGAGCGGCTCCCCGATCCAGGCGGGCTCTGGAATTACTTGCTATCGGAGCCCGTGGCGTTCGTCGACAGCATCGTGACCGTGGGAATGCATCATGGCTGGATCAACGTGGTTTGCGGCTACCACTTGCCGAGGTTTCTTTCACGAAGTGAGCGAACTCGCGTTCCGATCCCCCAGCAGTCCCTTTTCGTGACCTTCGAGCTCGCCAACGGCCGCTCCGCCGGGGAGCCCGTGCAGCTTCCAGAAACCAGCGAGGGGTTTTTGACTCCGCTTCCGAACGGCAACGCAATCGTGACCGCGTCAGGTGCGATCAGCTCGATCTTCTACTACATGGTCAACCGCATTTTGCCGGAACGTTTGAAGGTCAGCGGTCCCCCCAAGGCAGGGCTTTTGTTGCTGGAGCCTCGATGACGGAGCTTCCTCCGCACGTCCTCTTCTACGATGGCGTCTGCGCGATGTGCAACGGCATCGTCCGCTGGATGCTCCGGATCGACGATCGGCGGATCTTCCACTTCGCGCCGCTGCATGGGGAAACGGCCGAGCTGGCACGGACGCTGCACCCCGACTTCCCCAATCGCGTCGAAACCGTCGTGTATGTTCGTGAAGGGCGAGTCTTCGTGCGTTCCCGTGCGGCGACGATGGCGATGCAAGAGCTTCCCTACCCCGCGAAAGCCTTGTCGTGGTTTCGATTCCTCCCGACGTGGCTCACGGACTTTTTCTACGGCATCGTGGCCCGAGCCCGGTATCGCGTCTTCGGCAAGTACGACCAGTGTCCGCTGCCGCCCCCCGAGGCTCGAGCCCGTTTTTTGCCCTGAGACGCCGGGTGTCGGTCGATGTACGGGCACGCCCTCCGATTTGGGGGCGCCGAACGGCCTTGCTACCCTGATCCGACGATGGGGAGGGGCGCCTGGTTGGTGACTTGGCTCGCGCTGACGCTCGGCTGCGACGCCGTGATCGCAGAGAGCGAAGCACCGCGCGTGCTGGACGGAGGCATGCCGCCGGATGGTGAAGTCCCGGACGCCTCGATCGACGGGAGCATCGAGCCGGACGCGGGCAGCGAGCCGGACGCAGGCAGCGAGCCGGACGCAGGCAGCGAGCCCGATGCGGGCAGCGAGCCGGATGCGGGGACGCCGGTGGATCCGGGACCCTGCGCCGACGGGCCACTCTCCGCGCCACTCGCCAGCTGCAATCCGGATCCATTGCCCAGCAGCGGAGACATTCACGCCGACTGCGTCGCCCGGATCAATCAATTCCGATGGGAGTGCCAGTGCCTCCCCCCGCTCGACCGCTGGACCGAGGGCGAAGCGTGCACGGATGGAAACGCCGAATACGACAGTGTCGAGGGCGTCCATGCGAGCTTCTACGACTTGCCGTGCGGCACGGGAAGCCGCGCCCAAAACGAATGCCCCGGCTGGCCCTCGACCGACAGCGTGATCGTCGGCTGTCTTCAAGCGATGTGGGACGAAGGTCCCGAGGACGGCGATCCGAGCACGGTGAACGGGCACTACGAGAGCATGGCATCGAGCACGTACACGCGAGTCGCGTGCGGATTCTACACGACGCCGTCCGGCACGGTGTGGGCAGTGCAAAACTTCGACTGATGGGAAACGCGATGAATCGAGTTCTGATGTATTCGCTCGTTTGTGCTCTCGGCGTCTCGGGATGTGGAGAATGGCTGGAGCCGCAGGCATCGGGCGCCGTAGGTGCCGACGGCGCGACGGGCGATCCGCGGTTCCTCGCCGACTGCAGCAGCGGCCCGCTGGCCGCACCCCTGGCCGGTTGCGCGCCCGAGCCGTTGCCGTCGAGCGGCGATCCCTACGAGGACTGCGTGACTCGAATCAACCAGCTCCGTTGGGAATGTCAGTGCCTCCCGCCGCTCGAACGCTGGCGCGACGGGGAAGGCTGCGCAGACCAGCATGCCGAATACGACAGCACGCGAAGCGCGCATGCGGGATTTCGGGACGACATCTGCTCACCCCGGGGGTGGGCCCAAAACGAGTGCCCCGCGTGGCGATCGGCCGAGCACGTGATCGGCGGGTGCCTTCAGGCGATGTGGGACGAAGGCCCCGGCGAGCCGTACTCCGAGCACGGCCACTACATCAACATGACCAATCCGTCGTACTCCAGAGTCGCCTGCGGCTTCTACGGAACACCCGAGGGACGCGTCTGGTCCGTCCAGAACTTCGAGTAGCGCGTCACTCTTCGGGTGGCGTCCACGCCGTCGCCGCTTGCTCGCCCTCGTCGATACCGAGCCAGATGCGCAACTGCTTGAGCATGAACTCCGTGCCCTCGCGCGAGGACAAGTCCACGCGGTACGTGTTGATGTAACGGACGCTTTCCTGCAGCCACAAATCCCACGCCTCTTTCGAGACCTTCTCGTAGATGAGCTGCCCGAGCTCGTTGGGAAACGGAGGCTTCGCGAGACCGGGAAGCTCACGATCGAGCTTGATGCAGTGTACGAGATGGTTGGGATCCGCTTCGGGCATGACGGAGAAGAACCTAGCACCGCACCGTCGGGTGGCTAGCCCAGAATTCGAAAGAAGGACCGCAGCATTTGGTAGGTGAGCCCCCACACCACGCGTCCGTCGACGTCGTAGGCCGGGAAGTCGATCTGCGTGCCGTGCCATTGATAAGGACGCACCGTGTCGACCTCACCCCGGTAGAGCGGCAGCAGCGGGGCCCACAGCGCCTCGGCCACCTCCCGCGCATCGACGCGAAGCGGCGACTCGCGATGCACCTCGAACACGAACGGACGAATCACGGTTTCTTGCGGCTTGCCGCGCGCGATCGCTTGCAAGTCGTCGAGCTGCCCGATGTGATCGGCTTCGGAGGAGAGATTGAGACCGACCTCTTCGAAGGTCTCCCGGATGGCCGTGTCCAGCAAAGTCGGATCGCCCTCGCTCTGCCGCCCCCCTGGAAACGCCATGTGACCCGACCACGGGTCGCGTGGCGACTCCGCCCTTCGAATGAAGAGCACCTCGGGCCCCGAAGACGCATCCCGGAGAAGCATCGCGACGGCGGCCGATTTTTGGTGCTCGAGCTCCCGAGGCTGGCGCCTCGCCAAGATGCTTCGCACGTCCGGCAGACCGACCGTCACCCTTGTCCGCTAGCTTCGACGATGGGTCTCGTCAACGAAACGCCATGAGCTCCACGCTCAGTCGACGATTTCGTATCGAAAATCCTCGATGACCGGATTGGCCAAGAGCTTTTCGCACATCGACCGAATGTGAGCCTCGGCCGTGGCTCGATCTGCACCCTGGAGCTCGAGCTCGATGAGCTTCCCGACGCGTGCAGATTTGACCTCGTCGAACCCGAGGGAGGCGAGCGAACGGCGCACCGCATTCCCTTGAGGATCCAAGACTTCTCGCTTGAGCGTGACGAAGATGTTGGCTTTCACGATGCCTCCAAACCCAAGTTGCGCGCGATGCGGGGCAGTGGATCCTGGGTGTCGGGCTCGAAGGAGGTGCCTCGAATCTCGTCGCACGCCTGGATGTAGCGTCGCGAGGCCTCCACCCTGACGTCGTCGGGGATCACCGGCACCGGCCCATCACCTTTGTAGCCCTTGGCTGCGAGCCAACGGCGTACGTACTCCTTGTCGAAGCTCTCGGGGTCTTCTCCTGCTTCGAACCGCGCCTGGTAGGTGTTTGCGTACCAAAAACGCGATGAATCCGGGGTATGGATTTCGTCGATGATCACGATCTTTCCTTCTGGAGTCTTCCCGAACTCGTACTTCGTGTCGACGAGAATCAGACCCCGGTCCGCACATACCTCTTGGCCGTGGGCGAAGAGCGCCAGCGCGTAATCCGCCGCCTGGTCGAAGTCTTTCGGGCTGATCCGTCCCATGGCCAGGACCTCCGCTCGGGATACCGAAACGTCGTGATCGCCCTTGTGAGCTTTGGTGCTGGGCGTCAGGATCGGACCCGGCAGCTTCTGATGTTTGCGCAAGCCGTCCGGAAGCTCGTGTCCGCAAAACACGCGTGTCCCCGCGTCGTAGTGCGTCCAAATGCTGGTCGACGTGACCCCGGTGATGTACGCACGAACCACCATTTCCACAGGAAGCGGATCGCACTCGATCCCCACCATGACGTTGGGATCGGGCACGTCGAGGACGTGATTGGGCACGAGGCTTCGGGTCTCGTCGAACCACCATGCTGCGAGTCCGTTGAGCACCTGACCCTTGTACGGAAGCGTGCCGAGAACACGATCGAAAGCGCTGATGCGGTCGGTGACGACGATGTACCGCTTGCCATCTCGGATGTAGCAGTCCCGAACCTTTCCTTCGTACTTGCGTCCGAGAGTCTCGAAGTCGGTGCCGTCGAGCGTTTTCGAAAGCCCTTCCGCGAGCGTCTGCTCAGACACCGTCATTTCACACTTCTCCCAGTGCCCGATCGATGATCACGTCCACGTGCGCTAGCGCGTGGTCCAAATCGAACTCGCGGTCGATTTCTTCTGCGGAGAGATGCTTGGCGATCTCGGGGTCTTTCTTGAGGAGCTCCCGAAACTCTCCCTGCCCCTCGAAGGCCTGCATGGCGTTTCTCTGAACGAGCACGTAGGCCGCTTGCCGCCCGAGCCCCTTGCCGACCAGGCCGAGAAGCACACCCTCGCTCGCCCACAAACCGCCGGTCTGCTCGAGGTTTCGACGCAGCCGCTCCGGGTACACGACGAGATCGGCGATCACGCCCCGCACGCGGTCGAGCATGAAAGCCAACGTCGAGGTCGCATCCGGCAACATCATGCGCTCCACCGACGAGTGACTGATGTCCCGCTCGTGCCACAGGGCGACGTTCTCCATTCCGGGCACGACGGCCGCGCGCACGACGCGCGCGAGCCCGCAGAGATTCTCCGTCAACACCGGATTGCGCTTGTGCGGCATCGCGCTGGAGCCCTTTTGGCCCTTCTTGAAGTGCTCCTCGGCCTCGCCGACCTCCGTGCGTTGCCAGTGCCGCACGTTGGTGGCGAAGCGCTCGATCGCCGCCGCGACGACACCCAATGCCGCGACGTACGCGGCGTGGCGATCGCGTGCGACGACCTGCGTGGAGGCCGTCTCGGGTCGCAATCCGAGCGAGCCGAGGGCCTCGGCTTCGATGGCGGGAGTCAGATGCGCGTAGGTTCCCACGGCACCCGCGATCTTGCCCACCGCGATCTCGTCGCGTGCAGTCGCCAAACGCCGGCGTCCCCGCGCGAGCTCTGCGAAGTGTCCGGCCAGGATCACTCCGAAGGTGACCGGCTCGGCGTGAATGCCATGGGAACGCCCGATCGCGGGTGTGCGCCGATGCTCCTCGATTCGCCCGCGCAAGGCGTCCAGCACGGCATCGAGTCGGGCGAGAAGCTTGTCCGTCGCGTCGACCAAGAGCAGCGCGAGCGAGGAATCCAGCACGTCGGAAGAGGTCATGCCGCGGTGGAGCCATCGTGCCGGTTCCCCGGCCAACTGTTCGACGTGCGTGAGAAAAGCGATGACGTCGTGGCGAGTCGTCTTTTCGATCTCGTCGATGGCATCGGCATCGAGCCGCTCCCGATGTTCCGCCACCCGTTCGGAGGTTCCCGCCGGAACGATTCCGGCGTTTTCCATCGCTCGACATGCGGCGATCTCGACGTCGAACCACGCTTCGTACTTCCGTTTCGAGGACCAAAGCGCTTGGAAATCGGATGGCGTGTAGCGGGGAATCATCTTGCGCGGGCGAAGCTAGCAGACCGGCCGCCCCGGGGCGAACGCGGGATGAAGGACGGTCAGCGTGGCGAAATCAACGAGGTTTTCAGGTGCGAAAGTTCCAAGCCTTGCGCACTTCGATGCGTGGCGAGGCAAATCCGTCCACGTAGGCTCGATGGTCCGGATCGTCGATGTACCTCCGGACGTCCTCCATCGAATCGAATCGAACCACGATGCTGATGTCCCAGCTCGCTTCCGATGCTTCGTCGGCCGGGACTCCGACCGAAACCGACCGCACGCTCGGCAGCCGGGACAGATCGGCGCGGGTCCGTTCCGCAAACTCGGCGCGGGCGCCCTCGTTGCAATATTCGTCCTTGAGCTTGAACAATACGATTCGTTCGATCATCGCCCTACCCGATTCCGACCAGTCCACACGCGATCCCCGCCAGATGCGGCACGGCGGCGCCGAACAGCGACGCCTCCGGGGAGCTCGCGTTTCCGTCGATGCTTCGCTTGTAGACGCCCTGTGCAATGGCAGCGAGGCGAAACAAGGAAAAGGCCTTGTAATAGGCCAAGTCCGGAACCCCGTCGCGTCCCACCAGAGCGCAATATCGATCGACGAACGCTTGCTCGCTCGGGATGCCGCTCTTTTCGAAGTCGACTCCTGCGAGCCCCCCGATCTTCGGCAACATCACGTCGTAGAGCATGCAGGTGTATGCGAGGTCGGACAGAGGATGACCCAAGGTCGAAAGCTCCCAGTCGATCACCGCGAGCGCGCGAGGCTCCGTCGGGTGAAAGATGAGATTGTCGAGGCGATAGTCGCCGTGCACCAAGGCCGTCGCGTCGTCCTCGGGAATGTTCGCGGGAAGCCACTCGATGAGGTCGTTCATCGGCTTCACGTCCGAGGTCTGGGAAGCGAGGTACTGCTTGGTCCAGCGCTTCACTTGTCGCGCGACGTAGGCGTCGGGACGTCCGAAGTCCCCGAGGCCGACGGTTTCGACGTCGACTCCGTGAATGGCAGCCAAAACGCGCGCTAGCTCGTCGTACACGGCGCGACGTTCCTCGGGACGGATCTCGGGGAGCTGAACGTTCCAAAAGATCCGCCCATCGACGTACTCCATGACGAAAAACTGCGTTCCGATGATCGACTCGTCCTCGCACAAGGCGTACATCTTCGCCGTCGGCACCTCGGTATCGCGAAGGGCATGCATCACGCGGTACTCGCGATCGACGGCATGTGCCGACTGCAACAGCTTCCCGGGTGGCTTCTTGCGCAGGGCGTATTGTCGCTCGCGGTCGGCGAGCCAAAAAGTGGGATTCGACTGCCCTCCTTTGAACTGCAGAACCTGAAGCGAGCCGGAATAGCCGTCGACGTGCTCGGCGAGCCATGCGTCGAGGCGCGCTTCATCGAAACGATGAGCTTCGCGAACGGGTCCGGTGTTCTTCGGGGGCTCGGGCGGCATACATCCTCGCTTTCGACCGCTGGGGAGCTTATCATGCCCAGCCCGAGCCGGAGGCCATCGATGGACTTTAGTATACCGCCCGCGCTGGAAGATCTGCTGCTCAGAGCCCGGGACTTCATGCAGCGCGAGGTCTATCCGCTCGAGCCGGTCGCACGCGAGTCGTTCGAGAAGGTGCTGCCCGCTGCCAACGAAGCCCGGGAGCGGTGCAAAGAGGTCGGTCTCTGGGCGCCGCAGATGCCCGCCGAGTACGGCGGCATGGGCCTCGACTTCTTGTCCCATGCACACATGAGCGAGGTCCTCGGCCGCAGCCCACTCGGCCACTACGTATTCGGCTGCCAAGCCCCAGACGCGGGAAACATGGAGATCCTGCACAAGTTCGGGAGCGAGGAACAGAAGGAGCGCTGGCTTCGGCCCTTGGCACGCGGTGAGATCCGAAGCTGTTTTTCGATGACCGAGCCCGACCGCGCGGGCTCGAATCCAACGTGGATGGACACCACGGCAGTTCGCGATGGCGACGAATGGGTCATCGACGGCCGCAAGTGGTTCACGACCGGCGGGCATCTCGCAGACTTCGCCATCGTGATGGCGGTCACCAATCCGGACGCACCACCCCACATGCGGGCCAGTCAGATCATCGTTCCCTCGGACACGCCCGGTTTCCGCCACGTTCGGCGTCTGTCGATCATGGGCGACCTCGGCTACGGGTGGCAGAGCCATTCGGAGATCGCGTACGAAAATTGCCGTGTCCCCGCCGCCAATCTGCTCGGGCAGGAAGGGTTTGGTTTTTCGATCGCACAAGAGCGTTTGGGGCCCGGGCGCATCCACCATTGCATGCGTTGGCTGGGCATCTGCGAGCGAGCTTTCGAGATGATGTGCCAACGAGCCTCGACGCGTGAGCTGGCACCCGAGCGGCCTCTCGGAAGCCGCCAAGCGGTCCAGCATTGGATCGCGGAGAGCCGGGCGGAGATCGACTCGGCCCGTTTGACGGTCTATCACGCCGCCTGGAAGATCGACCGTGACGGAACCAGGGCCGCGCGAAACGAGATCTCGGCCATCAAGTTCATGGTGGCCGGGGTCCTCGGGCGCGTCGTCGACCGTGCCTTGCAGGTGCACGGGGGGCTCGGAATGACCGACGACACGCCCCTGTCCTGGTTCTTCCGGCACGAGCGCGCCGCTCGAATCTACGACGGTCCAGACGAAGTTCACAAATCGGCCTTGGCCCGGAGCATTCTCAAGCAGTACGGCATTGAGCTGGGGTCCCAAGGGAGCTAGGTTGTCAGCCGTGAGGTGGGCTAGGCTCCCGCGCTCGAGGCTCCTCGGCGTTTGCATCGTCGCCGCGTTTCTTTGCGCGGTGCCAGGCTTTGCGCAGGCGCCGGACGACGACGCCGACGATCCAGGTTACCGACCCCAGCCGAGCGTCAACGTGGCAGGCAGCGTGCAACCCTTGCCGATTCGGGCGCCGATGGGCGCCAAGGTCGTCGTCGTGCCCATCGATCGAACCGTGGAGCTCGGGTTGGCGGCATTCGTGCGACGGGCGATCGAAGATCATCAGGATGCCGCCGCGATCGTGCTGGACGTCAACACCCTCGGGGGTCGGGTCGACGCCGCCATCCAAATTCGAGACGCGCTTCTCGAGGCTACCCCTCGCACCGTCGCCTTCATCCACCCGCGCGCCATCAGCGCAGGGGCTCTGATAAGCCTCGCCTGTGACAACGTCTTGATGTCCGACGGCGCGACAATCGGCGCCGCCACACCGATTCAGGCCGGTGGCGGCCAGGCCGAGGCCGTCGGCGAAAAGATGGTCTCGTACATGCGCGCCGAGATGCGCTCGACGGCCGAGGCGAATGGGCGCCGCGGCGACATCGCAGAAGCGATGGTCGATCGTGAGGTCGTGATCGACGACGTGGTCGATGCAGGAAAGCTCCTCACGCTCGACACGGACCAGGCCCTCAAGCTCGGCATCGCCGACGCGCGTGCCAACAGTCTGGACGAGGTGATGGCGGCGCTGACACTCAGCCAGCCGCAAGTCGTCGAGGTCGAGGTCAACTGGGGCGAGGAGGTCGCGCGATGGCTCACGGAGCCGACGGTGAGCGGTCTCTTGCTGTCGATTGGGATGCTCGGCCTGATGGTGGCCTTCTACACGCGCACGGTCGGCATGTTCACCGTGCTCGGCTTCATCTCGCTCGCCTTGTTCTTCGGCGGGCACGCCGTCGTGCA
>CAZBWQ010000063.1:0-23604 GCA_964495565.1 uncultured Sandaracinaceae bacterium
GCGGCGTGTGTGGGCGGTCGATGGAACGCCCGCCGATTGCGTATACGTCGCGTTTTTCTTGAAGGACCTCTTGCCTAGAGCCCCGGATCTGGTCGTCTCGGGCATCAACCACGGACCGAATCTCGGCAACGACGTGCACTACTCGGGCACGGTCGCGGCCGCGCGCGAGGGGGCTCTGCGAGGCGTTCCCTCGATCGCGCTTTCGAGCTCCTCGCCCGACATGGAAGGTGCTGCGCAATACGCCAAGCGCTTTTGCAAGCAGTTGCTTCACGCCACGCGACCAACTGGCCAGGCCGTGCTCCTCAACATCAACTTCCCTCCGGTGCCTCCCAAAGGCATCCGGGCGACGCGCCTGGGTTTTCGGCTTTACGCCGACGAGGTCGAAGTCCGAGACGATCCCCGGGGCCGGCATTACTTGTGGATCGGCGGGCCGGGCGGAGCGAAGAACGAGCCCGTGCAAGGCGCCGACACCGAGGCGCTGGACGAGGGCTATATCTCGGTGACCCCGATCAGCATCGAAGCCACCCAACCCGACCACCTCGGAATTGCTGCATACGTCGCGGGTCCGGTGGAGGACCGATGACCGACGAGCGACTGGCGCTCCTGCGAAGCCGCATCCGAGACATTCCCGACTTCCCCAAGGCGGGCATCCTGTTCAAGGACATCACGCCGCTCCTCGCCGATCCCGAAGCGTTCCGCGTGTGCATTCAGCTCATGCGGGAACGACTCGACGGTCAGGGGCTCGATGCCGTGATCGGCATCGAATCCCGCGGGTTCATGTTCGGGGCGGCCCTCGCCGAGAAGATCGGCGTTGGCTTCGTGCCGGTCCGCAAGCCCGGCAAGCTCCCCGCCGCCACGTACCGCGCCGAGTACGACCTCGAGTACGGAAGTGACGCCGTGGAAATTCACCAGGACGCGCTCGCTCAGGGCGACAAAGGCGTCGTGGTCGACGATTTGCTCGCCACCGGTGGGACGGCCAAGGCCACCGCCGAGCTCGTCCGGCGTTGCGGGGCGGAAGTGACCGCGTTCGTCTTCGTGATCAATCTCGTCGACCTCGACGGCGCTTCCAAGCTCGATCCCGGACGCGTGATCAGCATCCTGGAGTATTGATCAGGCGTCGATCGTTCGTAGCCTGCGTGCCAGATCACGAGCGCGGGCGACCAGCGCATCGAGCTCGCCATCGAGCCATCGGTCTCTCAGCCGTCCGATGAGCACGCGCCGCTCGTTTTCGAGGCGCCGATAGAGCTCCACGAGACCGATCCACTCGCTCATGGAGGCATCTCGACGCGCGTGCTCGAAGTCGCCTCGGCTCAGAGACTCGCGCAAACGGTTTTCCTTCTGCCGCATCGAAGCCTCGAAAGCTTCGTCGATGACCTGCATCAAGACGTGCACGTCGTTCAGGTCTCCGAGCACGTCTTGCAGTTGCTTGCTGCGCTTGACCACCGCCTGCGCCTCGCTCGCGTACGCACGAATCGGCTCGAGAAGGTAGCGGAGTCTCTTTCCCGTGATCCGTGCTTGATGGAGCTGCTCGGCGTCATCCATGCGCGCGATCTGGCCGAGCTGGACCAGCAGCTCGGTGGCGTGCTCCTCCGTCAGGTTGGCCAGGGTCCGCGCGAACGTGGGTTGGGACTCTTCGGCGAGCAAATTCTTTTCGCTGCGCATGACCGCGAGCTCTCGTTCGAGCTTGGCGGCGACGTCTCGAAACTCCTCTCGAACACCTTCGCCGAGTGCCTTTTCACAGTGCCGGCGTTGCTCGAGAAGCATGGCGGAAAGCCAATTGACGCCAGCGAGATGCTCCGGTGCGAGCTCGGCTTGCTGCTCGGTGAGCCACTCCAACGCGACCTCTGCCTCGCGCCCGCCTCCGGTGGCGCGCTGAATGCTTCGCAGACGCTTGCGGTCTTTCTTGGTCACGGACTCTTCGAGCTGCTCACGATATGCGCGCAAAACGCTACGCAGCCTGCGAACGGCAACGCGAAAATCGTGAAGGGCCTCTCGATCTGCGCGATCATCGAGGCGACGTTCCGCCGCTCGGGCTGCGCTCAGTCGCTTGAGCGCGAGCCGGCGAGCCGCCTCCTCGTCGCTTCGCAAGAGCAGGTCGTCCGGCAGCGTGCCGCGGTGCTTGCCTGCAGGAAGCATTTCCTCGGGTGCGATCTTCGCGGGCCGGCCTTCCGACGCTGCCGAATCAGCGACCGCGATCAAGTGCGGAGGATATGTTCGTTCGCCAGCGATGATGCCGCTCCTATCCGCCTGGCGTGTCGCAGGCTGGGTCGACATCCGTAGTACATCTCGGTCGATGCCGTCAACCGCTCCGCCCAACCAGCATGCGGAGGGACAAAGCCCCGTGACGAAAGTGGGAAATTTCCCACTTTCGTTTTACGGGGCGTCCCCGGGAGGATTCGAACCTCCGACCTTCGGTTTAGGAAACCACTGCTCTATCCTACTGAGCTACGAGGACTCGCGCGGGGCCGCGTATAGCACGTGATCACGCGGCGTTCACGGGCTTGGCTCGGGCGCGAGGTTTCCTTCTTCGCCCGTTCGCGCTATAGGTCGTGCAGCGGAATGCGTACGCTAGTCTTGGATCAGGGCTATCAGCCCCATCGGATCATCAGCTGGCAACGCGCCGTATGCATGATTTTCGACGGCAAGGTCGAGGTCGTCGAGGAATACGACGAAGACATCCGATCGGTGAGCATCACGATCAAGATGCCTGCCGTCGTTCGGTTGCTGCGCACGATCGTCGGTCGCAAGCGCGCGATCAAGTTTTCCCGGATCAACGTCGCGATGCGTGACGATTTCCGATGCCAGTACTGCGGTGTGCGGCACCGTCTGCGTGGTCTGACCTATGACCACGTCGTGCCGAAGTCCCAGGGAGGAAGGACGAACTGGGAGAACATCGTCATGGCCTGCTACGGCTGCAACGAAAAGAAGGGCAATCGAACGCCGGAGCAAGCAGGTCTTCGCCTCCGGCGGCCGCCGACCAAACCGAGGTGGCTTCCCGTCGTGGCATTTCGCATCGACCCTGCGAGCTCGATCCCCGAGGCCTGGGCCAACTGGGTCTACTGGCACGGCAGGCTCGAAAGCGACCCCTGACGCGCTCACCAGCTGCTCGAGGAGCCGCCGCCGCCGAAGCTGCCACCGCCCCCGGAGAACCCGCCTCCGCCCGACGACCAACCGCCGCCGGACGACCAGCCAGCCGCCGACCACGTGCCGCCCCCACGCCGTTTGCCGCGAGGCATCCGCTTTCTGCGGCGCCCCCAAAAGCTCCAGACGATCGGGGCGCCGAGCAACCACGCGCCAACGAAGACCGGGCCTGCAGACGGCCCGATGGCCGTGAGGCCGCCCACGAAGACGAAGGGGATCAAAAACAAGTACAGAAACCACTGAAAGGGGTTGGTACCCAAGACGATCCAGATGAACGGCACTTGAAACAAGAGCCAGACCAGCCCGAAAAACTTGGGTGGCAGCTCGCCCGAGGCGTTGCTCGCGCTCGGAGGAGGAAGCGTGCTCGTGCCGCGGATGAGGCCATCGATCGCCTCGATGGCGCGCTCGACTCCACCATCGAAATCGCCGGAACGAAACCGCGGCCGCACGATCTCGTCCAAAATGCGCCTCGACATCACGTCGGTCAGCACGGGCTCGAGCCCGTAGCCGACCTCCAGCCGCATGGCACGGTCTGCCTTGGCGATGAGCAAGAGCGCACCGTCATCCTCATCGGCACGCCCGAGCCTCCAAGTCTCTGCGACGCGCAGGCTGTAGTCTTCGAGCGCCTCGCCTTCGAGGCTCTCGATCGTCAACACGGCGACCTGCGCGCCCTGATCGCGTTCGAGCGCGCCAAGGGTCTCTTCGATTCGCGCTTCGGCGGGCGCAGAAAGCAAGTCGGCATGGTCGTTGACGCGGCCCCGCAGCGCGGGAACGTCGAGCGCAAGCGCGCTCGAGGCACATGCCCAGAGGAGCGCCACGACGGCCCACGACGCGTTTCTACCCACGGCGAAACCTCGGCTCGTCTGGAAGCTGGTTGGTAGAGTCGGCTTCTCCGACACCATGCGCGGTCACGAGGTTGGCGCAGTGGTCCACAGCTCGAATGAGCGCTCGTGCAGGGGTGCCTTAGCGAATTCCCCGCGCAACGTCGCTCGAAATCGCGTTCCATGCAGACGGCTCGACTCGATCGGCGATTCCTCGATCCGGGAGCACGATCACGCGGTGCTCGAAGAGAGCCACGAAGATCAGAATCCCAGTGCGATCGGCCGTGGCGAAAACCTGCTCCTCCAAGAAGGCTTCGGCCGCCCGCGCCCGCACGCGTGCTTCGAGCGCTTCTCGATCGATCAGGAGGCGCGCCACGCTTTCGAGGCGGCTTGCGATCCAGCCAGCCAAGAGCCCCAACTGGGCCCCCACCAGAATCCACCAAGTGCCGGACGAGCTCCACCCATCGGCCAGCCACAGCGCAAGCGCGGTCACCGCGGTGCCCCACGCCGCGCCGATCAAGCTCGCCTTCCAAGCGGCCTCCGGATGCGGCTCGCAACGGTCGGCCACGTAGACCACCAACTCGGCGGCGGTTCTCTTTTCGGCCTCCGCGGTCGCGGCCCGAATCGCCTCACGGTCCTCTTCGGAGAAGACTCTGTCGAGCTGGCTGCCCACCGGACGCGTCAGAGCTCGACCTTCGGAGGTTGCTCGGCTCCCGGAGTCGCTTCGAAGTAGGGCTTGTCGTCGAAGCCCATGATGTTCGCGAGCAGAATCGTCGGAAACCTTCGCCGCGTCTTGTTGTACGCGAGGGTCGCGTCGTTGAAGCGCTTTCGTTCGACCGTGATTCGGTTCTCGGTTCCCTCGAGCTGCGCCTGGAGATCCCGAAACGCTTCGGTGGCCTTCAGCTCCGGGTAGCGCTCCACCACCACCAAAAGCCGTGACAACGCGGATGAAAGCTGAGATTGTGCCGCTTCGAATTGCTCGAGCTGCTCTGCGCTCGGTGCAGACTCGAAGCTCATCTGGCCTACCTTGGCTCGCGCCTCCACGACTCGAGTCAACGTCTCTTGCTCGAAGTCCTTGGCGCCTTTCACGGTCGCAACCAGGTTCGGTATGAGGTCGGCACGCCTCTGGTAGACGTTCTCGACCTGACTCCACGCGTTGTCGACTCCTTCGTCCAAATCGACTAGGCGGTTGTAGCTTTCCACCCCCGTCACGATGAGGATGAATGCGATCGCCAACAACACCCCACAACCGATCAAGCCTTTGCTCATGCTCGCTCCTCGTTGATGCGGGCGAGAATGTGCGCAGAAACGCCCATAGGTCAAGGGTCGTCAGAGCTCGAGCCGCTCGCCCCTCGCAGGGGTGAGCACGCTCGGAAATCCACGTGCGTCGAGGAGAGCCTTCAGCGCACTTCGTGGCGCTTCCTCCCCGTGTACCAGCGCCACGTGTCGCAGCGGCCCCGACTCGCGAACCGCCTCGGCGTACTCGACGAGGTCCTCCCGGTCCCCGTGCGCGCTGAAGCCATCGAGCACGGCAACCTCTGCTTTGCGCTCCCGCTCGACGCCGAATATCCGGACGCGTGGGCGTTGCTCCACCAAGCGCCGACCGAGCGTGTGCTGCGCCTGAAATCCGACGATCATGACCGTGTTCTTGCGGTTTTCGATGCCCGCAACCAGATGATGGACGACACGTCCGAACTCGCACATTCCGCTCGCTGCGAGGATCACCGCGGGTTGGTCGCTTCGGTCGATGGCCTTCGAATCCTCGACGGAGGACACGTAGCGCAAGCCTTCGAAGTCGAAGGGCGAGTCGCCACCGAGAAGCAATGCGCGTGCTCGGCTGTCGAAGCAATCGGGGTGCATTCGAAACACGTCGGTCAGCTTCACGGTGAGGGGTGAGTCCACGTAAACCGGAACCTCCGGCAGACGCTTTTCGAGTCGGAGCCGCTTGAGCGCGTAGACGACCTCCTGGGCTCGCTCGAGCGCGAACGTGGGAACGATGACCTTTCCGCCGCGGTCGATCGTCCGGTTGATCACGTCTGCGAGCTCTTCGTCCATCTTTTCGATGGGCTCGTGAGATCGATCGCCGTAGGTGCTTTCGAGAAGTAGGCAGGAGGCATTCGGTGGGATCTCGGGATCCCTCAGGATTGGCATGTGGCGGCGTCCGAGATCGCCCGAAAACACGAGCCGGCGGCGCTGTCCGACCACGTCTACGTCCAACGCCGGCATCGCGCTGCCGAGCACGTGTCCCGCGTCGTAGAACGTGAGGGTCACGCCGGGAGCGATGCGTTGCGCCATGCGGTACGGAATGCTCACCATCAGCTCGAGCGTTCCGACGACGTCTTCCTGGTCGTAGAGCGGCCGGACGGGCGTCATGTCGCTGCCATCACGCTCGATCTTGCGGTTGATGTAAGCCGCATCTTGCTGCTGAATTTGTGCAGAGTCCTCGAGCATGACGGCACAAAGATCACGAGTCGCCGGAGTACAGTAGATCGGTCCGCGGAAGCCGAGGTGGTACAGGCGGGGAAGCGCTCCCGAGTGATCGATGTGCGCATGCGACAAGACGACGACATCGACGTCCTTGGCCCGAAAGCCGAGATGGCGATTTCGCTCGACGCTCTCACTGCGGCGACCTTGGAACAAGCCGCAGTCCAGCAAGATCGTCGCGTGCTCCGTGTGGAGCAAGTGTCTCGAGCCCGTGACGTCGCCGCCTACCGCGCCTACGAACTCAACTTGCACGTAGCACCCGCAACATCCGTTCGCCGATGAACTCGCGGACCACCGGATCATCGGATTCCAGAAAGCTCTCCGGAGAGCCCGTGACGGCGACCTGTCCGTCGTGGATGAGCGCGAGCCGATCGCTGATGGCGAAGGCGGCCTTGAGGTTGTGTGTGACCACGACCGAGGTGACGTTGAGGCTCTTCTTCAATCCGAGGACCAGGCGATTGACGCGGGTGACGTTGATGGGATCGAGCCCTTCCGCGGGTTCGTCGTAAAACACCACCTCCGGCCGAACCGCGACCGCACGAGCGAGCGCCACGCGTTTGCGCATTCCGCCCGACAAGTCGGAGGGCATCATCTCTTCGATGCCCGGAAGCGCCACCAGCGAGAGGGTCTCCGCGACCCGCTTGGTGATCTGCTGCTCGTCCATGCTCGTTTGCTCACGAAGGGCATACGCGACGTTCTCGTACACGTTGAGCGAGTCGAAGAGGGCCGACTCCTGAAAGAGCATGCCGATGCGTCGACGCGTTTCGACCCATTGTCGTTCGGTCTGCCCGGTGACCTCTTCTCCATCCAGGCGAATGCTTCCCGCATCGACTTGGAGCAGACCCATCATCGCTTTGAGCAAGACACTCTTTCCACAGCCGGACTCGCCGATGATGGTGATCACTTCGTTCTCGATGATGTCCAAGTCGAGCCCATCGAGCACCACGTTGGCGCCGAATGCCTTTTTGAGGCCTCGTAGCTCGAAGAGTGCCATGGACGCGTAGCCTCAGCCTTTCGCGGCCCAGGAGTTGCAATAGCCGAGCGGATGAATCGGTCCCTTGACCAGGGTGCAGGACCCGCACTGATCATCGTCTGCTCCGCGGAAGAATGCGCAGTTGGCGCAGTTCTTCCTCTCGCCGTGAGGAGAACGATCCTGGTACTCGAGCGCGGCCCGTAGCTGCGCATCCTCTTCGCTGAGCCCACTCGTGTCGTCGCACCGAAATTCGGTCTTCTTGCAGCCTTGAAGGACGATGGGCGTCGATCCGAGGACGACCAGGTGCACGGTGCCGCGGAGAACCTCGCGTCTCGAAAAGCTTCGCGTACTCATTCGTATGACTCCTGGGGTGAAGCTAGCACGGGGGAGGGCAGCTCAACGAACCTTGCTCATCAATTCGAGAAACTCGTCGCTTTCGAGCATGCCAGTGACCCGGGCGGCTTCCGATCCGTCGCTGTGGTGGAGCACGACGAACGGCAAGCCGGGCTGCTCATAGCTCTCGAGCAGCGCCCACTTTTCGTCCGTGGCCTGATCCGTGCTCAGGTCGACCCGAATCGTGACGAACCGCTCCGCCTCCGCCACCACGCGTGGATCGCTGAGCACGTCCCGTTCGAGCTCCTGGCACGCGCCGCACCAATCGGCGCCGAAGTCGACCAGCATGGGCCTCGCCTCGCTGAGAGCCCGCGACCTGCCTCGGTCGAAGTCTTGCACCCAGTCGATGTGGGCTCCGGGCGGAACGGCTTCCGCCCATCCTACGATGCCGAGAATGCCCGCTACACAGGCGGTCACACCGAGCGCTTTTCGAATCCGCGACTTCCACGCTCCCCGTTGGAAGGACAGATGCACGGCCCCGGCGACCACACCGACGACGAGCAGCCCGACGGAAAGACCCAGCCAGACCTCGTTGCGCACGGCCGGCCGGGGATAGGGAAGCAGGCTACGCAGATAGTAGAAGGACAGTGCCAGCATCGCGATACCGAACGCGCTCTTGGTCCATTCCACCCACCGTCCGGACTTCGGAAGTGTGATGGCGAACGTCCCGACGAACCAAAAGAGCAAGCCGATGCCGATCGCATAGACGAACAAGGCGAAGGCTCCGAAAGCGACGTTCCCAGTGGTCGCGACCCAGGTGAGCAACACGGCGAGGACGGGCCCCGTGCAGGGGGCTGCAATCAACCCGTTGACGAATCCGAGAGCGAAAGCTCCACGCACGCCAAAGCCGCCTGCCTTGGCGAGCCGTCGTTGAATGCTAGGCGGAAACGCCAGGTCGAAGAGACCGAACATGCTCAGTGCCATGGCCGCGAAGAGTGCGGCCAACGTTCCGACCACCCACGGGCTCGCGAGCGCGCTGCCGAACGCTCGCCCGGTGAGCGCAGACACGATGCCCAACGGCGTGAAGAGCGCTGCGATGCCGAGCACGAACGAAGTCGAAAGCACCGCAGCCCTCGCGCGGCTTTCGGCCTGTCGAGCGCCGAATATGCTGACCGTGATGGCAATCATCGGATAGACACAGGGGGTCAACGACGTCGCCAGCCCGGCAAGGAAAACGAGACCGAGCGCGCCGAGATAGCTGCCTCCCTCGAGCGAAGCCGCGAACGGAGCCGTGAGGTCCCCCAAGGCATCCGCCGACGCGCGTCCTTCGGCTGCCATGGCGGCGACGAACCAGATCGCGCCGGCCCAGAGCTTCCACCGCATGACCAAACTATGGTGTCCGTTTGGTTGACCGTCCATCGCGGGGGGACGTAGCCTTCCTGCGAGAACCGTCTTGCCGCTACTTTTCCTGCTGCTCATCGCTTTCGCCACGGGGGTCCTGGCCTCGCATGCCGGCCGGGACGAGGTACGGCAAAGCCCGGACCCAATTTGGAGGATGGAAGCGTTCTTGGCCTATTCCATCTTCGTCGCGTCGGTCTTGTTCCCAACAGCCCTCTATTTCTACCTATTTCACGGCGATTGGTTTTTCTTCTATTGGGTGGATACGAGCCATGCGCCTTGGTTGTGGGGGCTGCTCAGCCTCTTGCTCACGACCGCATCGGCGGCTGCCGGCTTTCGCCTCGGCGTCGCTTTCTGCAGAGGCTCTCGGGACGCTGCGGCTCGTCGAGCGACGTTCGGAATTCTTCTCATCGCGCTGTCCGTTTGGCCTTTGGCGTGGGGCCGCTTGTCCGAAGTGGGGTCTTATCGTCAGTTCACGCGGGACTATGGTCTCGTCTCGTTTTTTCGAAGCCCGGCGTTCTACTCCGGGCTCGTGATGCTCGCGATCGGTCTGGGGGCATTCTTGTGGGTGATCACGCGCATCGATCAGCAAACGCATCAACCCGTCTGATTCACGATCTCCTCAGCGCGTGATGAGCATCCCCATGTGCTCGCGAAGATGCATGGCCGCCGGCGAGGCCCAGAACGCCAAGGCCTCCAAGTAGGCCGGGTGCCGCTCGACGGCATGCGGGTCCGCTTGAAGCTCCGGTGGAATCTGGCTGCGCACCTCGTCGTGCAACGGCGACAGGTCGTCGCACAAGAGCAGCGCGATCCGCGTTGCGGTTCGCTGCGCGGCGTGGACCCACCGATCGAACTTGACGCGCTTCGCCTCGGAATAGGCGAGCGCCGCATCCCGCACGAGCTTTCGATCGCGCCAGGGGATGGCGCGCTGCAGCCTTCGGGTTTGCTCGTTCAAGAATTCCTCGCTGGTCAGGCCGGCGCCGAAATCCGGTTTCACCAGTCGTGCCGCAGAGGCCAACAGCACGTCGAGCTCCCGAGGCGTGAGCTTTTCGACCGCCTCGTAGCCCCGTGCGATTTGAGTGAGCGGACGGGCGAGCAGGAAAGCCTGCGTCCGAGGGTCCTTCTCCATGATGGAGGCCGGCACGAGCAAGGCAGGGTGCGGCCCGAGCTCGATGCCGATGTCGCGACCGCGAATCCGGTGCAAGAACAGATCGAAGTGTCGAATGTCGAGTGCCGCGGAGATGCGGTTTGCCAGCTCGCGCAGAGGATGATTGGCCTCGGTCGGCAATCGATCCCGGGTCGAGAGACCATAGGTCTCCAGCTCCGGCGGATAGAGCTTGCCGAGGGACGGACCAAGGGCGGCCAGCAACGTGCCTGCAGCCGCATCCTGCGGGCGGGGCGTCCCGAGCTGGTCGAGGATCTGTGGTCTCAGCGAGCGCGGGCGCGCGTGGCCTGGTCTCGGCTCGAGAGCGGCGATGCGGGCGTGGTCCTCTTCGTCGGCGGCTCCCATCGACACGAGGGGAAGGGTGGCGATCCGCGCCTCATACGGACGCTCCGAAGACGCGTAGGTCAGCGCAAGCTCCCGCCAGATGTCCTCGCGCAAAGGCTCCTGCGCCAACACGAGCTGAAGCTGATCGACCGCGGCCTCGATCTCACCTCGCGCTCGTAGACGCACGGCTAGCTCACGGCGGAGGTCGGCGTTGGCAGAGCCTTCGTGCAGAGCAGCGAGAAGCGTCTCGATCGCGGCTTGCTCGTCGCGGCAATGATCCGAGAAGATACGGGCGACCTCGAGCGTGGTGGCCACCGTCTCGGTCTCGTCTTTGGGACGATGGCTCTGAAGGGCGTTTGCGTAGGAGCGCCAGTCGTCGTTCGTGACGCACAGCTCTTCGAGAGACCTCGCCGCCTCGCCGCCGGGACCCTCGAGCGCCACGGCCTGACAGAGTGCCTTCTTTGCTTCTTCTCGGTCGCCGGCGGCATGCTCGAGCAGGCCCAATCGAACCAACACGTCTCCTCGCATCTCGCCTTGGCTGGCTTCGAGCATGTGACGGGCTACGTGCAGGGCGTTGCCAATCTGTCCCAAGGACTCGTGCACCAGCGATAGCTCGCCCAACAGATCGGGATCGGCTGGGTGAGCAACCAACGCGGCCTCGACGTGGTGCAACGATCGCTCGGGCATTCCGAGGTGCCGTCGGTAGATCCGCGACAACCGAATCACGATGCGCTTCATTCGCCCGTTGTCCGGGGCCGCCGCGAGCAGCTGCTCCATCATGGCCGAGGCCTCGTGCCACGATTGCATTTCCTCGTAGTGCTCGGCGAGGCGTTCCAGGGCGTCGAGGTGGCGGGGTTGTGCTTTGAGAACCCGTTGAAGCGTGCGAATCGCCGCGGGGATCGCGGCGAGCTCGTCGCTCTGAATGCGCGCTACGGTCAGCCAGAGCTCGTTTGCCCGGTCGACCGAACGAGCCGTGGCCGCTGCGCGAGACAAATGGTCCGCCAGCGTCGCCCAGCCCGAGTCGATCGCGAGCATGTCGACGAGGCCATCGGCCGCGCGTTCCGAGTCGGGCCACAGCTCGAGCGCGCGAGCGAAATCCGAGCGCGCGCCAGCCTGATCCCCGATCCGTTCGAGTCGAACCACCGCGCTCTGCACGAAGAGATCGGCGGCCGCCCTCGGATCGCGCTCGGCGTCGGCCTCGCGACGGAGCGCTTCCAAGAGCGAGGCGGGATCGTCGGTTTCCTGTGCGACCCTCGCGAGCCCGCGTGCAGCCCCGATGTGAAAGGGATCTGCCGTCGCAGCAGCGCGAAATTGCTCGATGGCTTCGCCGTCCCGTTCGCCTTCGAACGCTTCGGCCAGCCGCGTTCGATGCGCGGCCGCGATCGTCGGATCCTGGGAGCACCGAGCCATCAGGGCATCGACCTCGTGCAAGAGCTCGGCGTCGTGGCTGCTCGATGCCAATCGTTCGAGCTCGAGAAGAGCTCCGAGATCGGAAGGCGAGATCGCCAAGATTCGTCGGTACGCCGCGACGACGTCTTCGTGCTTGCCGAGGCCCTGATGCTCGAGGAGCCGCGACAGCTCGTAGAGCGCGGCGACCTGGCCGGCAGGGTCTTCGAGAGCTTCCGCTTGCACGGAGTACACGCGGCACAAGGCTTCCCAAGCGCCCACCTGCCGGTAGAGCTGCTCGAGCGCCAGCAGCGCACCAAGGTGCCGCCCGTCGATGGCCAACACGTCTTCCCATGCTTGAATCGCCTGGCGGTGCTTGTCGATTCGCTCGAAAACTTGAGCTTTCTGTGACAGTGCCGCGATTCGGTGCTTCGGATCGTCGCTCAGCCTCAGCTCGCGATCGAGGTCGGCCAGCAGTCGCGTCCAGTCCTCTTCTTCCGCGCGCACGCGGGAAAGCGCATCGAGGGCGGGACGATAGCCGGCATCCGCGGAAACCGCCTCTTCGTAGGAGGCGAGCGCCTTGACGCGATCCTGAACGTGCTCCTCGTAGACCTGTCCGAGCAAGAAGGCGGCGCGCGCGCGCGCTCGGGCGTTCGATGCATTGCGCATCTGCAACTCCAGGACGTTCACGAGCTCGTCCCACTCCCCACGTTCGCGAAGCTGCCTCGCGAGCTCTTGCAGCGAGAGCGTGTGCGTGGGATCGACCTTGATCGCCTCGCGATGATAACGAAGAGCGTCTTCGTCGCTTCCGAGACGGTCACGCGAGATCTCCGCCATCTTTTGGAGCAGCGCGACACGTCGGGCTTTGCTCGGGATCAACCGCAGCTCTTGCTCGTACACTTCGAGCAAGTCGTTCCACCGACCGGCCGCGTAGTAGAGACGGCCGAGACTGGAAAGCGTCGGGACGTGTCGTGGATCCTTTTCGAGTGCCTGCCGGTATCGGATGATGGCCTGGTCACGATCTTCGAGCTGCTCGTCCAGCACCTCGCCGGCGCGGTGCAAGAGCGCCACCAAGCGCTCTCTTTCGACCGTGAGCCCGATTTCGTAGTCGAGCGCGTCGAGTAGCTCGCGAGGCCGATGTGCACGAGCCGCGGATCGTTGCCACGCATGGACCGCCGCGAGGTTTGCCGCGTCATGCTGCAACACGCGCTTGTACGTCTGCGCTGCGAGGGCATGCTCACCGAGCACGTCCTCGTAAATCTGGGCGATCTTGAAGAGATACGACACCGCACGCGTGCCGGTCGCGCGGTCCAAGGCGTTCTCGTAGAGCTGCACGAGCTCCTGAGGACGGTCGACGTCCGCGAGAAGGCGTCCCAACGCCTTGAAGGCCACCGGATGATCCGGCATCGCAGTCAGTGCGCGCTGATATTGATCGATGGCACGCTCGACCGCATTGAGCTTGGTTTCGTAGATTTCCGCGGCCCGCGCGTGCGAATCGGCTCTGCGTTGGGCCTCGCCGGTGAACTGAGCCTCCTGCAGGCACATCTCGACCAGCTTCGGCCAAGCGCCGCGAAGCCGATAAAGAAGGCTCAGCGCTTGCAGGCTCGAAAGCGAGGTCGGATCCAACTGGATGGCGCGTTCGTGCCACGCGATCGCTTGGTCTACGTCCCCGAGCTCTTCTTCGTAGAGTCGCGCGATACGCTGCGTATGGGTCAGCTTGTCCGTCTCGTCGTCCGTGGCCTCGGTCAGCGCCTCCAGGGTCTCCACCAAGGCGGCGAGCTGTTGGCCTGCCTCGTAATGGCGAGCGAGCTCGGCGAGGATGAGGCCATCGGCGGGTTGCAAGCTTCTGGCCCGCTCCAGCACCCGAATGGCCTCGTCTCGGTTTCCGAGATGCTCGGCGTGGACACGCGCGGCTCGGTAGAGCGAAGACGCTTTGCGCACCGGATTCGACGACTGCTCCGCTTCGACTTCCAGGGTGCGAATCAGATCCCTCCAGCGGCGCTGCCCGTAGTAGAGGCGCTTGAGCGCTTGCACCGCGATGGTGGCCTCCGGGTCCAACTGAAGCGCCGTCTCGTAAAGCTCGGTTGCCTGCTCCGGCCGTCCTTGACGGCTTTCGAGAAGCTGAGCCCGGCGAATGATCAACGCGGCCCGATGCGCGTTGCTCGAAGCGGACGCGTTGGCGAGCTCTGCGAGATTTCGATCGACGTCTTGCCACCGCCGAGTCGCAAAGGAGCGTTGCTCGGTCGCTCGAAGAATGGCCGTGTGCGAGCGATCGAGCGCGCGCGCGGTCTGATACGCTTCCTCTGCGGCTTCGCGGTCGCCGATGACGTCCTCCAGCAGTCGGCCTTTCAGCAAGAAGAGCGTGGCCTTGTCGCGAGCTTGACGCGTGACGCGGGCCTCTGCGTCGAACAGGGCGAGCGCCTCCTGGTACATCCGACGCCCGAGAAGAAGCCTCCGAGCCGCTCGAATCGCCGGGATGTAGTCGGGCGAACGCTCGAGCGTCGCCTGGTAGTGCTGAAGCGCTCGTCGGTCGTCTTCGAGCGCCTGTTCGCAGATGCGGCCCATCTCGAAGCACAGTCGAGCGGCTCGTCGCGCATCGGGTTGCGCCTCGAGCTCGCGTTCGCACTCCTGGAGCCATTCGCGAGCACGCCGAGCGCGCTCGGTCTTGGAGGGAGCCGGCTTGCGGGTCGAAGGCGGTGTCGGTTGGGTGTGTGCGGGCGGTGGAGCCGGGGGCTCAGGGCTTGGCTCCTCGACGAGATCGTCGGGGCGGAGCTCTTGGGTGAGCTCGCGACGCAAGGCCGCCGTATCCCCGTCCTCGAACGCCATCCTGGGCTACATGCTACCCCGCCTCGGCGGGCTGCGCATTGAGCCGGACGGCTTAGGAGCCCAGGCTTCCAGGCCTACATGTGGGCCAGCTCGGTGCTCAGGCCGCGGGAGCCAAGTCGCGAAGCTCGTCCGCGAGCTTTTTCTTGGCCCGCGCCTCGAGCTGTCGGGCGCGCTCCCGGCTGACGCCGAGCTCGCGGCCGAGTGAGGCCAGGGATGCCGAATCGTCGCTCAGAATGCGCTTCTCGACGATCAGCCGCTCGCGGTGGTCGAGTAGGGCGAGGGCCCCTTCGAGGCGGTCCTGGATGCCACTTTGGCGACGGTGCCTCGCCACGACGGCGTCCTGAGGCTCGGCGTTGGCCGGCAGCATGTCCACCAGCGTCGACTCCGAGTCCTGGTAGGCAGGCGCGTCGAGCGAGATCTCGCGCTGGTCGAGCCGACGCAGCAGCTCGGTCATCTTTTCCGGGGTGGTGTCGAACTCCGCGGCCAGCCGCTCGGTGAGCTCGTCGGGATCGGCGATCAAGTTCGACAGGCGCGCTCGTTCGCGGCGGAGGCGAAAGAAGAGCTTCGAGCGGAAGGGGCCGGACCCTGCGCCGACCATGGTGCTCGAGCGAACCACGGCCTCCAAGACGAACGCGCGAATCCAGTAGCCGGCGTAGGTCACGAACCGCGTCCCGCGGTGGGGATCGAACTTTCGCACGGCGGTCACGAGCCCGACGCTTCCCTCCGCAATGAGGTCGCCGAGCTTCACGCCATACCGGCGATATTGGAGCGCGATGGCGATCACGTACCGCAGATTCGCTTCGACCAAGCGGTCTGCAGCGTCTTGATCTCCCTCCACGACGCGCAGCGCGAGCTCATGCTCCTCTTCCCGAGTGAGCTTTGGAATCGCACGGACTTGCTGGATGTATCGATCGAGTGAGGCGGATGACTGCATGGTGTGATCCTATACGTGTCTCGTTACGTTACGTTACCACAAAACAAGGAGCTTGTTTGTCTAACTTCTGTCCACACTCTTATGGCACGACAGCCCGATTGTGGCAACAGAAATTAGACAAAACCTGGACAGGCAATGTCCAGGTTTATGCAAGGCATCGAGATTACTAAATAAAATCAGGTTGCAAAGCTCGACCCACAGCCGCAGGTCTGCTTCGCCTGGGGGTTCACGAACTTGAACCCGGCGCCCTGGAGCCCTTCGACGTAGTCGATCTCGGTGCCGTCGACATACTGGGCGCTCATCATGTCCACGTAGATGGGAATCCCGTGCGATTCGAAGGTCTGGTCGAGCTCCGAAGTCTCGTCCTCGAAGAACAAATCATAGGAAAACCCAGCACATCCGCCTCCGATGACCCGGACACGGAGACCCTGTCCGGTCAGGTTTTCGGCATCGCGGATCTCTTTGACTTTGTCGGCGGCTCGTGGGGTGAGGCTCAGCATGTTGCTCCTTTGACGGCTACTATAAGATCGCCGACGTGCTCGCGCCAGCCACATTGGTTCCGTATCGTCATGGGGAACCCGGCTTGGCGCCGAGCCCTTCCTCGACGGCACCCAGGGGGTGCGCCGGGACGCCGTCGATGACGACCTCGGACTGCGCATCGACCTCGTGGCCGCGTTTGACGAACCCGAGCGCGACCGCTCGGTCCCCGACACTCGCGGACGAAGTCACCTCCCCGACCACCACGCCGTCTCGCTCGATGGGGGTTTTGGCCTTCGGTGGTCGCGGCTCCTCGAGAGCCCAGCGCCAAAGCATCTTGGGGGCCTTGCCTCGATTCTCGAGCATCACCACGGTTTCCTGCCCGATGTAGCAGCCTTTGGTGAACGACACCGCCAGAGGGCCCAGGCCGCTCTCTTGGGGATAGGTCCAGTCGCCGAAATCCACTCCGAAGCGTGGCCGCCCCAATACGACATGCGCGTCGGCCCACGTCTGCTCGTCGAGGGGGCCTCCGCCGAGGGTTCGCGCTTCGTCGACCGAGCGGCGCCACTCCGAATCGAGGGCCTCCTCGGCAACGGCCCACGAGCGCCCCCCGGTTCCCAATCGGTCCGAGGGCCATCCGTCGTGTCCCGCGAGCTCGGCGGCCCTCGGGCCTAGTGCCGTGAGCACGTGGAGCTCGGAGCGGACCATCAGATCGACGTCCTCCATGATGATGTAGCGGTCTAGCCGCGCGAGCAGCGCGTCGAGGTTGGCCGCGGGCACTTCGAGCCAAACCTCATCAGGCCGCCTCACGATCCAGGCATCGGCCATGATCCGCCCCTTGAGCGTCAAGATGAACCCGTAGGCCGATTGGCCGGGTTCGAGGCCCTCGATCTGGTTGGTCACCTGACCCTGGAGCCAGGTGAACGCGTCATCCCCACGCACGGTGACGATGGTCCGCTCCGGCAAGGCACGAACGCCTACCGTTTGTCGGAGCCACTCGAGCTCGGTCTCATGTGCCATGCTGGAGTTCTGGGGCGCTCGGCCATGCCGAGCAAGGCCATTCAGGGCTCGACCGGCTCGAGGTGTGCGGCGTGCAGAGTCACCAGGCCGGCCTCCGTGCGCACTCGCGCCGCACCGTGCGAGTCGATGCCTTCGAAGGTGCCGCGCCCGTCCTCCCACCGCACTCGCTCTCCGATCAGCGCCAGCTTCGGACGAAGGGCGTCGATGACGACCTGCGCGCCGTCGCGGATGAACAGCTCCACCCATCGCTCCATGTGAGAAAGGACGGCCGACAAGACCGCCCCTCGATCGAAAGGCTCATGACCGTCGCGCTCGGCTCGAAGCGACGTGGCGATGTGTTCGATTTCGGGGGGCCACTCCATCCGGTTCACGTTCAATCCGACCCCGATGATCACCGCGTCGATGCGCGTCCCGACCGTCCTGGTCTCGACCAGAATGCCTCCGCACTTGTGACGCCCGATCCAGATGTCGTTCGGCCACTTCACCATGACCGAACGGTTCGGCAGCAAGTCGGCCACGGCGTCTCGAAGCCCGAGCCCGGCAGCCAAAGTCACGAGTGCCGTGGATTCCGGCGCGACCGCCGGGTGCGTGACCACCGAAAAGTAGAGGTCGGTTCCCGGGGGCGAAATCCAGTGCCTGCCATGGGAGCCGCGGCCCTGCGTCTGCTGGTCGGCCAGCACCACGTGCCCGTCCTGGGCGCCCGCGGCGGCGGCGGCTGCCGCGTCGTCCATCGTCGAGGCGGTGCTCTCCTTCACCGTGAGTGAGCTTCCCCAAGTTCCCTGAATGCGCTTGCAGAGCGCGTCGAGTGCCAGATCGTCTTTCACAGCTCCCTCCAATCGAGGCCGAGGTCACACGAAGGCGAGGAGTGGGTGAGGGCGCCGACGCTGATCACGTCGACGCCCAAGCTTCCGAGCACGCTCACCCGTTCGAGCGTGATCCCTCCCGAGACCTCCACGATCGCACGTCCCCCGATCGATTCGAGAGCCGTGCGCACGGCGTCGTCGTCGAAATTGTCGAGCATGATCACGTCTGCGCCGGCATCGAGGGCTTCCTGGAGTTGCAACGAGGTGTCCACCTCACACTCGATGCGGCACGTGTGCGGGGCGTACTCGCGTGCCCGCTCGATCGCTCGGCGCACCCCGCCCGCCGCGGCGATGTGATTGTCCTTGATGAGCACGGCGCTACCCAAATCTTCGCGATGGTTGTGGCCTCCGCCGCAACGAACGGCATATCGTTCGAGCGCGCGCAAGCCGGGTGTGGTCTTTCGCGTGTCGGTGATGCGGGTCGGTGCTCCTTCCGGCAGTGCGTCCACGAATCGCCGGGTCATCGTCGAGATGCCCGTCAGGCGTTGCATGAAGTTCAGAGCGACGCGCTCGCCGAGAAGGATCGAGGCAGCGGGGCCCGAGAGCGTGGCGAGCTCGGCGCCCGAGTCGAGGCGATCGCCATCCGAGACGTGTGCATCGACATCGACCAAGTCGTCGATTTGCCCATAGACCTCCTCGAGGATGGGAAGGCCACAGACGACGATCGGCTCACGAGCCCGTACCACCGCCGTGCCCATGACCGTCGGTGGGACGCACGCCTCGGTGGTGATGTCACCGCGATCGATGTCTTCGGCCAGCGCGCGGCGGACGGTGTCGGCGATGACGGTGGGGGCGGGCAGGGCGGCCTGCATGCCTCAGTTATAGCCAACTCCGTCGCAGAATCTCGGAATAAACATTGCTCATCGCGTGGAGCGCGACGGCTGCACCGATCCCGCCGCGCCACGCCCGAGCCCATCCGAACAGGAGGGCTGGGAAAAAGACGGCGAGCCGGGCCGGATGAGGCTCCACCACGAAGTGAATCAGCGCAAACAACGCCGCCTGTGCGAGCCAGGCGGCAGGGGCGATGGCGACACCCAGCAGCCGCCAGCGTCGCGTGCCGACGTCGCGGAGCGCCGTTTGCAGATAGCCACGAAAAAACGCCTCCTCTGGGAGTGCGACGACGATGATCTGAGCCATCGTGAAGCTCGTCAACGACGGCGGCAGGCTCAACTGGAAGTCTCCGGCGGGCTGACGCCACCACCAGTACCCCGCCCCGTAGAGCGGAAACACCACGGCCGCGATCCCCAACGCCACCAACACTTCGACCGAGGCCGAGGGCAGCGCGCGAAGCAATGCACGTCCGAGGTCGAGCAGTCCGAGCGGGCCGGGATGCCGTTCGTCATCCGACGGCTCGAGCACCCCACCCAGGGAGAGACCGAAGTGGCCCGGATCGTGCCGCGTGAGCACGATGGCGGTCAGCAGAAAGATCGCGGCCACACCCAGATGCGCGTACGAGCCCACTCCTGGAATCGCCTCGAGCCGCGTCACCGCGAACACGGCGGCGCACACCAGCGTGTACACTCCGAGCGTCCGCGTCACAGAGGCCTGTGGCCCTCCCATGGCCGCCACAACTACAGCGCCCGGAGCCGCTTGCCAAGAAGCAGGCGAAGCCTACACTGCCTTGGCTTCGTAGCGACGGCGACCACGAGTGAGGCGCGGCGGTGATTTCCGAGGACAAGATTGCTGAGATCCGCGCCCGCGCGCCCATCGCCGAGATCGTCGGCAACTACGTTTCGCTCAAGAAATCCGGCAATAGCCTTCGGGGCCTCTGTCCTTTTCACAATGAAAAGACCCCTTCCTTCTACGTCCATCCCGGGCGCGGTTTCTACCATTGCTTTGGATGCAAGGCGTCGGGCGACGTGTTCTCGTTTCTCATGCACGTCGAAGGAAAGACGTTTCCGGAGGTGGCGCGCGACCTGGCCGAGCAAACGGGCGTCGAGCTGCCCACCTACGATCCTCGACACGAGGCGGAGATTCAACGCGCGAAGAAGAAGACCGAGCGGTTGGCCGGCTTGATGGAGAGGGCGACCGAGTTCTACGAGGCGCAGTTGCGCGAGCATGCAGACGCGGCCGTGGCGCGCAAAGAGCTCTCCGAACGCGGTATCTCGGAGGAGTGGGCACGGAAGTTTCGTCTCGGATATGCACCGCACGGTTGGGATTCTCTGGTGCGATTTCTGGAGCAGTCCGGTGCGTCACCCGCCGATGCACAGGAAGTGGGATTGATCGTCGCGCGGCGCTCGGGGCGGGGTCATTACGATCGCTTTCGTCATCGGTTGATGTTTCCGGTCGCGGACGTGCACGGACGCATCGTGGCGTTCAGCGGACGTGCGTTGCCGATCACCGCTTCGATGGACTCACCCAAAGAGCCCCCGGCCAAATATCTCAACAGCCCCGAGAACCCGCTCTATCACAAGGGCGAGGTTCTCTACGGGTTGCACGAGGGACGAGTCGAGATCCGAAGAAGCGACGCGGCGATCTTGTGTGAAGGCAACTTCGATTTGATCTCGTTGCATCAAGCGGGATTCGAAAACGCGGTGGCGCCGATGGGCACCGCCTTCACCGAAGCGCATGCGAAGTTGATCAAGCGCTTCGCGCAGAAGGTCGTGCTGCTGTTCGACGGCGACCAAGCGGGAAGGAAGGCGGTTCGCGAGTCGTACCCGCTGGTGAGTCGAGTCGGTCTCCACGCGCACGTCGTGACGCTGCCGCAGGGGGACGATCCCGACAGCTTTCTCAGGCGCCATGGCCCCGACGCGTTGCGGTCTCGAATCGTAAGCGCGCCCACCATAATCGAACATTTGATCGACGACGCGGCGACCGATGCCGAATCGGATCCGCGCGCAAAGGCCGATGCGATCGCGCGACTTGGTCCGATTCTTGCCCAGGTCGAAAGCCCGATCGAACGCGGTCTCTACGTCGAGCGCGTTGCCCGCAAATTCGGCGTCACCGACATCGATTTGGTGAAGCGTGAGCTTCGTCGGGGCCTCGGACGCACGAGCACTCGCGCACCGAGACAGCGTGACGCAGTGCAGCAGGAGATTGCAACGCCGGTGTCGGAGTTACAGTTGAAATTGATCTCGCTGCTGATCGATCAGCCGACGTTGATCGAGGAACACGACGTGCTCAAGCTTCGGGAGCTTTTGACGAGCCCAGATCTTCGCGCCATCTTAGACGTTATCTTGCGGATGGTGGATAGGCAGGGATCGCTCGAGGTCACGGCCTTGCTGGATGAATTGCATGAAAATCAATTCAGGTCGTGGTTGGAAGCAAAGCTGGCTGTACAGGAGCACGGCATCGAGGAAGCACGAGAGGTGTTTCGCGACGGCATGTTGCTCCTCGAGCGCAGACACATCGAACGACAGCTACCTCGCCTACAACAGCGCATCGTCGAGGCACGCAGAGCTGGTGACGACGCGTTGGCCGCAGGGCTCACTCGGGAGTTTGTGGAGCTGACGCGCAGCGCACACAGGCTCAAGGCGAACACGAAGCAGAGGTAAAGATGGCGAGCAACAGCTCAGTACGTGGCGACGAAGCAAATGACTCGAAGTTCAAGTCCGAACCGGTGTCGCGCGTGGTGCCGAAGCTGAAGGGCCGAGAACGCAAAGAGGTGCAAGCGCTTCTCGAGCGTGGCCGCGCGCAGGGACATCTCACCTACGACGAGCTGAACGAAGCTCTTCCGCCCGACATGGTGACGTCCGATCAAATCGACGACCTCATGGTGTGGCTCGACAGCGAAGACATCGCCGTGGTCGACGGCGCACCCGAGGGTCAGAGCAAGACGAGCGATGGTCCCGTAACGGCCACGCGAAGCTCGGCACGCCGCACCTCGACGATGCCGCCGCCCGCCGACGACGGCTACGCACAGAAGTCGAACGACCCGGTCCGGATGTATCTGCGGAAGATGGGATCGGTTTCCCTGCTCACGCGCGAAGGCGAAGTCGAAATCGCCAAGAGAATCGAGCAGGGCGAGGACATGATCTTCGAGGTGATCTTGAATTCGCCCGTCGGCGTCGCCGAAATCCTCGAAATTGGCGAGAGTCTTCGCCGGGGCAAGCTCCGAATCAAAGACGTGATCCGCGACCTCGACAAGGAAGAAGAGGTCGATTTCGAGGCGGCCAAGGCTCGCGCGCTCAAGCTCTTCGATAAGGTCAAGCGCATCGAGTCGTCGATGACCAAAGTGCAGAGCGAGCTCGAAAGCAAGCGGCGCGTGTCCGATCGAAGCAAGAGGCAATACAGCGCGCAGCTCGACAAGCACCGCCACGAGCGGGTCGCTCTTTTGCGCGAGCTGAACCTGAACAAGAAACAGATCGATCGCGTGGTCGCGAGGATCAAGGAATACATTCGCCGCGTCGAGCGGGCCGAGCGCGCCATGAACGACGCGGAGGCTCGCGTGGGCGGCCTCAAGTACAAAGACATGAAGCGCGTGGTCCGCGACATGCAGGAAGACAAGGAAACCGAGAGGCGCCTACACCGCAAGTACGGCTCGGAAGAACAAATCCTCTTGTCCGAGGAGCACTATCGGGACGCCCAGAAGAAGCTCGATGACGTCGAGCAATCGCTCGGTCAGCCGATCGACGAGCTGCGTGACACCTATGGCGCGCTTGCCGAGGGCGAGCGGCTCACCGAGCGCGCGAAGGCCGAGCTCGTCGAAGCCAATCTCCGCCTCGTCGTCTCCATCGCAAAGAAGTACACCAACCGCGGGTTGCAGTTCCTCGACTTGATTCAGGAAGGCAACATCGGCCTGATGAAAGCCGTCGACAAATTCGAGTATCGTCGCGGTTACAAGTTCTCGACGTATGCGACGTGGTGGATCCGGCAGGCGATCACGCGAGCGATTGCCGACCAGGCGCGAACGATTCGCATCCCGGTTCACATGATCGAGACGATCAACAAGTTGATTCGGACCTCTCGGTATCTCGTGCAGGAGCTCGGTCGTGAGCCCGACCCCGAGGAGATCGCCGAGCGCATGGAAATGCCGCTCGAGAAGGTCCGCAAGGTCCTCAAGATCGCCAAGGAGCCGATCAGCCTGGAGACCCCGATCGGCGAGGAAGAAGACAGCCATCTTGGCGACTTCATCGAGGACAAGAACGCGATTTCGCCGGTCGACGCGGTGATCGGCGGCAACCTCGAGGATCAGACGCGACGCGTTCTCAAGACCCTCACGCCGAGAGAAGAAAAGGTGCTCCGAATGCGGTTCGGCATCGGCGAAAAGAGCGACCATACCCTCGAAGAGGTCGGACAAGACTTCGAGGTGACCCGCGAGCGCATTCGCCAAATCGAGGCCAAAGCCCTACGCAAGCTCCGCCACCCGAGCCGCTCCAAGCAGCTCCGCTCCTTCATGGACAACTAGCGCGGTTCGAGGCCTCGGGTCACGGGCCCCGAGTCTCGGCCCACGAACCCCGGGCCGCGAGTCTCGATCCCCGGGCCTGGGTCAGAGGATCGAGCTTGGAGGTTCGAGACTC
>CAZBWQ010000064.1:0-23432 GCA_964495565.1 uncultured Sandaracinaceae bacterium
GGCAACCCGCTCCGATTGGGCACGCCGCCCGAGGCACGGCTTGCGTGGCCCTCCGGCCTCCTGCCCTCTCGGGCCACATCTGCAAGCCGTGCCGTTCCGCGCAATGCCCGTGTGGTGTTTTCAAAAGCCCCGGGGGATCTCAGAGCGCTCCGCTCGCGAGCACGGGTGTCGCGACCGATTCTCCGGCCGTGTTCGTTGAAGCCGTTCGGCCGAGGCCCGGTCTTGCCTAGAGTAGCTCGTCTTTTTCGTTGAGCTTCTTTTCCATTCGCTCGATCAGGCCGTCCCATCCTTCGTCGGCGATGACTCGTCGGAACTGGCGTTTGTAGTTCCTCACGAGGCTCACGTCGTCGGTGAAGATGTCGAAGACTTTCCATTCGTCGCCGACCGCTCTCATGCTGTAGTCGATCGTCACCGGCGGCTGCCGCTTCTTGGTGACGGAGCGCGCCGAGGATTTGACCTTGACGCCGTCTTCGATGGGCTCGGTGCCGACCCAGGTCACCTTGTAGTCGAGCGTGGATTCCATGTTGCGCTGGTACTGGCGCTCGACGAGCTGACGCAGCAGGCTCACGAAGCGCTCGCGCTCGGCGGGTGTGCGCTTGTTCCACTCTTTGTCGAGCGAGAGCCTGGCCAAACGATCGTAGTCGAGGAACTCCCCGAGGAGCTCGGTGAGCCGCTCGGCCCGTTTCGGCGTGTCTGGCTGACGCAACACCTGGCGCACTTTTTCGTGTTTGGTGCGGATGAACCGTTCGGCCTTGGCGGCATCCGCCTCCGACACGCTGACGTCCGCCGATCCGCTGGGAATCTCCTCGGCCGCTACGGGGCCCGACGGCCAGAGCAGTGCAACGAGAGATGCGACGATGATTGGAATACGAGCCATGGATTCCTCATAGACGGGGAGGTGGGGTGATTTATTCCACGCAGTCGACCGGGCGCCAGCCTCGATCGGCCACCAGGGGCATGTTGGTCGCTTTTTCGAGCCCCGCAATCGAGAGATTGTACTCCGCGGTGGCCATCAGACGATTGGACCGCGCCGTGAAATACGCGGTGATGGCGTCGACCAACTCTCTCGCGTCCGTCGTTCCCACCTCATACCCCTGGGCGGCCGAGACGAACCACTTGCGCGCCTCTTTCTCGGATCGCTTCCAACTTCCGAGCCGTCGCTTGGCGTCTTGGAGCTGCTCGTAGAGGGCGTTCACCTCGATCTCGATCCCTTGCTCCGCCTCCTCGGTCTTGGCTTTCAACGAGGCGATCTCGGCCTTGGCGGCCTTGACGCGGGCGTTGGTTCCCGCGAAGTCGAGCTTCCACCGCGCGACCAAGCCGACGAACGCGCCGGCGTAGTTGCCTCGGTCGATCACGAACGGGTTGTTGATGTCGGTGATGACCGAGGTCCGCGCGAAGCTGGCGGCGAGCGCGAGGAGGATGTCAGGGAGGTAACCGGAACGTTTGACGACGAGATTTGCATCGCGGGCCGAGCGCGCGGCCTCGAGTTGGTGAATCTCCGGACGATGCTCGAGCGCGCGCTCGATGTGCTGTCCGACCTCGATGACCTCGCTCTTCACCGTCTCGAGTGGGCATTCCGGAACCAGGGCCGGCTCGATGCCAGACAGGATCTCGAGCGCGCTCCGCGCCGAAGCTTCCATCCGCAATACCTCCGATTCGCGAGACTCGATCTCCGACAAGGCCGCGACGAGCCGGAAGTAATCGGTCTGTTTGAAGCGCGGATCGTCGGCATCGAGCTTTTCGCGGAGCTTTTCGACGGCGCGCCGGAGCTTGTCCTTGCCTTCGGAGATCATCGCTTGCAGGTCGAGCGAGAGCTGAACGCCGAAGTAGGCACGCCGCACGTCGAAGACGACGCGGTTCAAGGTCTGATCCTTTTCGTGCTCGGCCACCGCGATGCCGGCGCGGGCGGCCTTCTTGCCTGCCCGGTACTTGCCGAACGTGTAGATGGGGATTCCGCCCTCGATCCGCAGCTCGCCTCCCGGGCCCCAACGATTCGACCACGGAATCTGTGCGTCGGGGCTGAAGATCGGCGTTCCCTCGGCGCCGGGCGCGACGAAGAACCGCGCTTGTCCCTCGAACTGGAAAAATGGCGAGAGCTTGGCCTCCGACAGGCGTGCTTGAGCGGCGTCGATGTCGGCTTCGGCGGCCTTCAGGCCCGGGTAGCGAAGGACGGCGGCGTCCGTGTACTCATCGATGTGGTAGACGCGCGCGGGCTCGGCCGATGGCGGCTCGGTTTCGTCCTCTTGTCCAATTGCCGGCAAGGCGGTGCCGAGCACCGCCAGCGCGATCAGGGCCAGCGTCCTGAACCGGACCATGCGCGTTTGTAGCCGGAAACCGCCGGCCTAGCCACGAATGTGCAGCTATTTCGACTTCTTGCCGCTGCTTTCGCCGCCCTGCTTCGCCTGCCGGTTGTAGCGCTGGATCAGCACGTCGGTGAGATCGAGGTTGGAGGGCACCCAGACCACACCGCCTTCGTTGGCTTCGATGATGAGCGTGTAGCCATCGGTCTGTCCGATTCGCCGCAGGATCTCCTGCATCTTCTCGAGGATCTTCTGCGTCAGCTCGCCTTCCTTGGTCGACAGCTCCTGCTGGTACTGCACGTACTCGTTCTGCAGCTCCATCAAGTCGGACTGATACTGCTCCACCTTTTTCTTGAGCGCGTCCTCGCTCAGCACTTCTTGCTGACGTTCGAGGCTTTCCTTCTGCGCCTTCAAGCTCTCTTGCTTGGCGTTGAGAGACTCCTGACGCTCGTCGAAAAGCTTCTTCAATCGCCGCTTCGCCTGCCGCCCATCTTCGGTCTCGTTGATGGCACGCTGCAGGTCGACCACTCCGATCTTGACCTGTGCGCGGACGGTAGAGGCGGATCCGGCCAGCATCACGGCGGCCATGGCAAACATCACGATTCTGCAAAAACGCATGGAGAGCATCCTTTCGGGCCCGGCCTAGCTAGCTGCTCGGTGCGAGCAGGTCAAGCCGCAAGGGTGAGACGCCTGGCGACGCGATTCCATTCGCTAGAAGGACTGACCGATCGTGAATTCGAAGCGAATCGGGTCGTCTTGGGGGCGGCGTTTGATGGGAATGCCCCACTCGAAGCGCAGAGGTCCGAGCGGCGAGAACCAGCGAATCCCGAAGCCCACGGAGTAGCGCAGGAATCCATGGATTCCGCATGGCTGCGACGAAGGATCGGCTTCCGGGGCCACCGGAGCCTGGCAGTTGCCGAACTGGTCCCGGAACGCGAACAGGTTCCAGGCGTTGCCGCCGTCGGTGAAGATCACGCCCCGAATGCCGACCGCGTTGATGATCGGGAACTCGAACTCGATGTTGTAGAAAGCTTGGAAGTCGCCGCCAATCGGACGGCCCTCGGCGATGATCGGCAGGTTCGGATCGCCCGACGCTGCGATGCCAGCCTGAGGACCAACCGACTGCAAGCGGTAGCCGCGAATCGTGAAGATGCCACCGAGGTAGAAGCGTTCGAACACGGGCACCTGCTTCCGCGAGGTGATCATGCCGAGCTCGGTGTTGACCTTGAAGATCACCGGGCCCAAGACCTTCTTGTAGAAACGGCTGAACGCGGTCTGCCGAATGAAGGTGTTGTCGGAGCCGAGGAATCGATCGGCTACCTGCACCGAGTAGTTCGCGAAGATGCCATCCGTGGTCGAGAGACGATTGTCGCGGCTGTCCCAGTTGAGAGTGAAACGAAGGGAGCTGGTGATGCCATCTCGAAATGCGTTCGCGATGAAGATGTTCGAGAACGTGTTCAGCAGCTGTCCGCCCACGCCGAGCAGATTTCCGCGTGGCTGCGAGATTTTCACGTTTTCGAACTCGTATCGCAGAAAGACCCGAAACCTCGGATTGAAGAGGGGATGGCCGGTCGTGATGTTCGCGCCGGTCGAGTCCTGACGGAAGTCCTGAAAGTCACGGATTCGCTTGAAGACCCCGAAGCCGAGGCTCCACTCCGACCCGAGGAACCACGGCTCCACGAAGTCGAGGTCGATTTGCTGACGAATCCCCGAAAGCTGCAGGTTGAGCCCGAGGCTTTGACCTCGCCCGAACAGGTTCTGCTGTTGGATTTGGGCGGTCACGATGAAGCTCTCGAGCGAGGAGAAGCCGGCGCCCACCTGAAACTGTCCGGTCGGCTTTTCCGCGACCTCGACGTTGATCACCATCTGGTCGCGCGCGGTTCCCTGCTCCTCGGAGACGTCGACCCGCTCGAAGTACCCGAGCTGGGTGACCAGAGCGCGTCCCTCCTCGAGCTTGCTCTGGTTGTAAAGATCGCCTTCGCTGATTCGGAACTCGCGCCGAATGACGGCGTCACGCGTCTTGGTGTTGCCGCGAACGTGGATCCGCTCGATGTACACCAACGGGCCGCGGAGGATGTTGACCGTCACGTCCACCAGGTTGTTGACGTCGTCGAGGTCGGTTCCGGGGATGATCTCGACCAACGCGTATCCGGCGTCGCGGTAGGTCCGGCTGATGCCCTCGATGCCCCCTGCAATCTTGGTTCGGCTGAACCAGTCGCCAGACTCGAGGTCGATCATGTCGCGGAGCTCGCCTTTGGGGGCCAGGGTCTCGATTTCGTTCCCGGCTCCGTCGGTCTCCATCACCTCCAGCTTCCGGATGCGGAAACGTGGGCCTTCCTCGACGGGAATCGTGATGTCGACGAAGGCCCGGTCGGGGGTCAGCTCGACCCGGGGACGCCCCGGACGCATCATGAGGTAGCCTTGGTCGTAGTACCACGCTTGCACGCGGCTGAGGTCTTCGTCGAAGGCCGCTCGGCTGAACTTGTTGCGGTCGCTCAAGAACGAAAACATCCCCGTTTCGTTCGTCTGCATGATCTTCAAGAGATCGGCGGCAGGCATCTGGTCGTTGCCGACGAACGCGATGCGGCGCACCTGCACCTCCGCGCCTTCGTCGATCTTGAACACCACGTCGACTTGGTTGGTGTCGCCGCGGACGCGGCGAAGCTCGTAGTCGATGTCCGCGAGAAAGAAGCCTTCCTCCGAATACAGCTCACGGATTGCGGTCGCCTGCTTTTCGACGTCGGGGACCGATAGAATCGTGCCGGCCTCGAGCGTGATCGCCTCGTCGATGTCTTCCTTGTCGACCTCGTCATTGCCTTCGTAGACGACCTTGCGAATGGCTGGGCGCTCGACGACTCGGATGGTGAGCTTGATTCCGGCGCCGAGGGGGTCCGCCTCGATCTGGAGATCGTCGAAGTAGCCCATGTTCCACAGCGCCTTGGCGTCTCGGGTCACCGCGGGGTCGGTGCACACGTCGCCTCGGCGAAGCTTCATCGTGGCGCGGACGTCGTCTGGGTCGACTCGACGCGCCCCCACCACCACGATGCGCCGGATTTCCTTGCCGTGGCAGCTGGTGCGTGGAACCTGGATGCCCGCTTCGGCGTCCTCGACCGGCTCGTAGTCGTCGTCCTCCCCGGGGGCCGGCTCACGCGTGATCGGCTCGGGCGGACGCTGGGGGTCCGGGGAGGTGCGCAGCGGCCGCGTCGCCGGTGGCGGTGGCTCGGGGAGGTTGTCGCCACTCTGAGCGCCCGCCACGGAAGCGAGCCCTGCGAGCGTCAGGGCTATGGCAGGGGCGGAAAGGCGCATTGTCAGGCGTAACGATCCGGGCGGCTATAGCCGTGCCCAAAGTGGGGGTCAAGTTGCTTTTCCTTGGTTTTCAAGGGGTTGGACGCGGCGTTCGTCCGCGTCGATGCGTCCGTCTTTCATCGAAACCCGCCGCGGCATCATCGCTGCGAAGTCCCGGCTGTGCGTCACGATCAGAAAAGTGATGCCGTGCCGACGGTTCAAGTCGAAGAAAAGCGACTGCACGGCCGCGCTGGTCTGGCTGTCGAGATTGCCCGTGGGCTCGTCGGCGAGCACCAGCTTGGGCTCCATGAGCAGCGCTCTGGCGAGCGCGACGCGTTGCTGCTCGCCGCCCGACAGCTCTCCGGGCCGGTGGGTCAGGCGATCGGTGAGGCCGACCTCGTCGAGAAGCGCTCGGGCGCGCGCCTCGAGCCGGCGGCTTCCTTGGATCAATCCCGGCATCATCACGTTTTCCAACGCGGTGAACTCGGGCAGCAAGTGATGAAATTGGAATACAAAACCGATGCTTCGATTCCGAAACTCCGCGAGCTCGGAGCTCCCCAAACGGGTGACGTCCTGTCCCTCGTACAGGATTCGTCCGCTGCTCGGCAAGTCCAAGGTGCCGATCAGGTGAAGCAGGGTGCTCTTCCCGGCGCCGGACGGGCCGACGATCGTCACCATTTCGCCCCGTTGGATTTCGAGGTCGATGCCTTTGAGCACTTCGAGTGGCCGGCCCTCGTGCTCGAAGGTCTTGGTCACCTGTTGGACGTTCACCAGGGGCTCAGCCATCGGTTCGCCGCCCTTCAGTCGTACCGGAGCGCATCGACGGGCCGGACTCGGCTCGCTTGATACGCGGGAAAGAGGGTTGCTGCCAGACACACGACCACCGTCGACGCGCCAACCAGGGCGAACTCGGTGGGGTCGAGGCTCACCGGGAGCTTGTCGATGTAGTACACCTCGGGATTCATGCGAATTCCGAAGTGTTCGGCTGCGAATGTGAGCACGAAGCCAAGGCCGAGCCCCATCAGGCCGCCCGCCGCGCCGATCAACAGGCCTTCGATCACGAAGATGCGGACCACCCCTCGGGCGGGCGTCCCCATCGCCTTGAGGATCCCCACTTCGCGCCGCTTCTCCTGCACGAGGAGAGTGAGGGTTCCGAAGACCGAAAAGCCCGCGATCAAGACCGCGATGCCGAGCGTGATGAACATCGCGAGCTTCTCGAGCGCGAGGGCGCCAAAGAGCTGCTCGTTCATTTGCTTCCAGTCGCGGATGCGAAGGCCTTCCCGGCCGAGGCCGGAGGCGAGCTCGGCCGCCAGGGCAGGGGCCCGCTCCACGTCGTCGACCTTGATCTCGATGCCGCTTATCTGCCCATCCGCACGCAAGAAGCGTTGCGCCGTGCCGAGCTCGATGTAGGCGTGCTTCATGTCGTACTCGTACATGCCGCTGTAGAAGATCGCCGCGATGCGAAACGGGCGAGTCTTCGGGATGGGACCCGTCGGGCCGAGGTCTCCGCGGGGCGAGATGACCGTGACGCGATCGCCCACGACCAGCCGCAAGGCGCGGGCAAGCTCTTGACCCACGACGAGCCCTGGCAGCACCTCCTCTTCGGTGGCCCCGGGCACGCCCCGGGATGCGGTCCTCTCGGCCTCCTCGAGCATGGCGTCGAGCGGTCCGGTCGACGTCGTTTCGGACGAGGAGTCGAGGATCTGCCGCGGGTGCTCGAGATATTCGAGCTTGCCGTGAGTGAGGTTCTTGCCGAGGTCGGTGACGTCGGAGACCGTCTTCGGGTCGATCCCGCGCAGGATCGCGCCTCCTCGATTCGAAAGGCTCGAGAGCATGACCTCGACTTGGAGGTACGGGGTCGCGCCGATCACCCCTTCGGTCTGCCGTGCCCGTTCGAGCAGCGGCTGCCAGTCCTCGATTTCCTCGAATGGCTTGTCGATCACGATGTGTGCGTGATTGCCCAAGATCTTCTTGGTGAGGTCCGCACGAAAACCGCCCATCACACTCAGGACGGAGATCAACATGCAGGACGACACCGCGACCGCGAGCACCGAAAGGGTTCCGCTCGCCGCGAGGAAGCCCGTCTTCTTCGCACGCAGGTGTCGTGCCGCGACCATCGTGCGAAAGCCGACGCGCTCGAACGCCGTCAAAATCGGACCGACCGAGCGAAGGGCCACTCGGGTCGCAAACACGGTGGAGACCGCGACGCGGATGACCGCCTGCACCAGGCCCGCGTCGTCGCCCTCGGGGGGCGAAAGCGGCAGCCAGACGGTCACGGCGGCGAACGCGCCGACCAGCGCGATGTCGAAACCGAGCCAAAAGCGCCTGCGTCGCGCGGCAGGCACGAGAAACCAACACGACACGCAGAGCCCGGCGAGAACCGTTGCGCTGACGATTCCGAGCCGCGCTGCGAAATGATAGAGGGGCGGTACCCAACCGAGGTCCAGCTCAGGATGGGCCAGATGCGTCAGGCCGAAGAGCAGGCTGGTGACCGTGCCTCCGAGGACGTGACCGACCGAGGCGTGGGCTGCCCACAAGAGAATGCCGATCGACACCGTGGTGACGGCGACGTGGAACAGGCTCGTGGCTGCCAACGCGACGATACGAGCTCGGCCCCGGGTGCCTCGAGGACGCCGGGTGGCGCGCCGGAGCACCTCCAAGCCCAACAGGCCGAAGGTGACCTGGAGCGTGCTCCATCCGATGAGCATGCGGACCCACAGGGAGTCGTCGCCCAGCTGAGCCTGGAACCAAGTGGTGCTCGTCGCCCCGAAGATCAGGACTGCCGCGATCTGTGCGAGGGCGAGGCCGCAGAGCACCGCGGTCCACCAGCCCAACGGCCGCTCGGCGTTCATTCCGCCTCCGGCCGCAACAAGGGAAAGAGGAGCACGTCGCGGATCGACGGCTGGTCGCACAGGAGCATGATCAAGCGGTCCACGCCGAGCCCGAATCCGGCGGCCGGGGGCATGCCGTGGGAGAGCGCACGGATGAAGTCGGCATCGAAGTCCATCGCTTCCTCGTCGCCGCGCTCGCGGGCTCGAAGCTGGGACTCGAACCGCGCCGCCTGGTCATCCGGGTCGTTGAGCTCGCTGAAGGCGTTACTGAGCTCCCGGCCGTCGATGAAGAGCTCGAAGCGATCCACGTAGTCCGGCTCGTCGTCGCTTCTTCGCGCGAGGGGAGATACCTCCCAAGGAAACTCGGTGATGAAAACCGGCGCGGACTTCGTGCCGTCCGACGTTCGGTAGAGCGAGGTCAGATCCGGCTCCACCAAGAGCTCGAACACCGCAAAGACGCGCTCGCCGTGCGTCTCGCAACCACGGAGCTGCTTTTGGGCTGCCTGCTCGAGCTTGGGCAGCATCGCTTCGCACGCTGCCTCGAGGGCTTTCGGATCGTCGATGGCTTCGGCCTTCAACACGTGGCTCCACGGCGTTTCGGGCACGCCATCGCGGCCTGCGCGCTCGAGTCGATCTGCGATGGCCCGTCGCATGGGCACGCGGTGCCAATCCGCTTGCAGGTCGAAGGTCCGGTCCCCGATGAGCGCGGGAAAGCGCTGACGAAGGTCGGCGTCCACGGCACGGATCATCTCGACCACCAGGTCCATCAAATCCTCGAAGGTCGCGTAGGCCATGTAGAACTCGAGGATGGTGAACTCGGGATTGTGCTTCGTGCTGATTCCCTCGTTGCGGAAGGCGCGCCCAATCTCGTAAACCCGATCGAATCCCCCGACGAGCAGGCGCTTGAGGTACAGCTCGGGCGCGATCCGCAAGATGAGATCGAGGTCGAGCGCGTTGTGATGCGTGTCGAACGGCTTTGCGGTGGCGCCGCCCCGAATGACGTGGAGCAGGGGCGTCTCGACCTCGAGGAAGCCGTGCGCATCGAGGAACCGTCGCAGGGATTTGATCACCTGCGTGCGCGCGCGGAACACCTCGGCCACGACGGGGTTGGCGAAGAGATCGACGTAGCGTTCTCGGTAGCGCTTTTCGACGTCCTTGAGCCCGTGCCATTTGGCAGGCGGCGGCAACAGCGCCTTGCCCAAGTGCTCGTACCGGCGCGCGCTCACCGCCAGGGCGCCGGTCTTGGTGCGGATGGCCGGTCCTTCGACCAGCACGTGATCGGCCAAGTCGAGCAGCTTCAACACCGATGCGTCGCGTTCGCTCAGCTTCTCCGGCCGCACCAGGGCTTGCGCATCGCCGTACGGCGTCCGGATGACCAAAAATGGCCCTCGCTTCGCGATGACGCGTCCGTAGAGCGAGACCTGGGTCGCATCGGGTGCCAGCTCGTCTTCGAGGGGCAGCTCGTTTCGGGCCGCTTCGTCTTGGGCGAGCGCGAGCAGCTCTTTGCGCTTGGCTTCGACCTCGTCGGTCACTCGCCAGGCGTTGGGGTAGGGCAGCACCCCCAGCTCCCTCAGTCGTTCGGCCTTCTGGAGCCGTGTTTGTCGCAACTCGTCTTCGGTAGCCACTTCCTAGTTCCCCTGGGCCTGGCCCGACTTTTTCTTCTCTTGTCTCTTCTCGGCGCTCATCAGCAAGTACGTCTCGATGAACTCGTCGAGATCGCCGTCGAGCACAGCATCCGCGTTCGTGATCTTGTGATCGGTGCGCTCGTCTTTGACCATCGTGTAAGGCTGAAGCGTGTACGTTCGAACTTGCGAGCCGAACGCGATGTCGGCCCGCTCGCTCAAGAAAGCCTCCTCGAAGGCTGCCTCTTGCTCTCGCCTCGCCTTTTCGAAGAGCAAGCCCCGGAGCATCTTCAAAGCGGTCTCGCGGTTCTGGTGTTGCGATCGCTCCGCCTCGCACCGCACCACGAATCCCGTGGGGATGTGCTTCATGCGCACCGCCGACTCGGTCCGGTTCACGTGCTGGCCGCCGGCGCCGCCCGAGCGCATCGTCGTGACCTCCAGGTCTTCTTCGCGAATTTCGATTTCCCCCTCGGTGAGCTCGTCGCCGAGGTCCGGCACCACGCTCACACCCGCAAACGAGGTATGCCTTCGTTTGTTGGCGTCGAAGGGGCTGATCCGGATGAGGCGGTGCACGCCGTTTTCGGCGCGGAGATAACCATACGCATTCGGTCCCCGGGCCACGAAGGTTGCGTCCTTGATACCGGCTTCGTCCCCGGGTTGCTTGCTCAGGAGCTCGGTGCGGAAGCCCTTTCGCTCACACCACCGCAAATACATCCGCAGAAGCATGTCGGCCCAGTCCTGAGCTTCCGTGCCCCCGGCGCCGGGGTTGATCGTGACGATCGCGTCGGTGTCGTCTTCGGGAGTCAACATGCGCTTGAGCTCGAGCACGCGCACCTCCGACTCGAGGGAGGGCAGTCGCTGCGCCACGTCGTCGGCCACGCCCGCGTCCCCTTCGCTCACAGCGAGCTCCAAAAGCTCCAAGAGATCATTCACTTCACGGTGCACTCGCTCGAATTCATTGAGAGTCTCTTCGGCGGATGAGCGCTCCCGCATCAGCTTCTGGGCCTTCTGTTGATCGTCCCAGAAATCCTCGGCCAGGCTGAGATTGGTCAACCGGTCGATGTTGTGGCGAAGCCCATCGAGGTCAAAGATACCTCCCCAGCGCTTCCATGCGCTGTGCGAGGTCTTGGAGTGTTTCGCGGCTTTCCCCTGGAGTCATCTCTGCGCGCCGACCTACCGCGCGACTTCGTTTCTGTCAAAAGGCGGATGCTGCCGGCCGTCGTCCCCACGCCGGGTCCCTTTTTGAGCCGAAAACCGATTTTGGCTTGTGCTGCGAAAGGGTTTCCGGTTCACTTCGCCGTCATGCCCCGTTGTAGAGGTTTGGGTGTGGGTGCGCTTTTCGGCCTTCTGCTGGCCTTGTCGGGCTGTGATACGCAGAAGCTGGCCGCGGACTCGACCGCGGCGTTGTTCGACCGGGCCGCCCCGGGGGTGGAGCAACACTGGGACTACCAGCTCGTCGGCAAGTCCTTCCCTGCGAGCATCATGCAGCTCGAGGGCTTGCTGCGTATCGTTCCTGACAACGAGGTCATCGGGCTTTCGTTGGTCGGCGCGTACATCGGTTACGGCGTCGGGTGGATCGAGGATCGCGTCGAAGTCGCGGATGCCGAGGACGAGTGGGAGAAGGCCGAGCACCTGAGGCGCCGGGCGCTCGTGATGTACACCCGCGCTTGGGAGCTCTCGAAGCATTTCCTGCGAAATCGGGATGCGGGCTTCGACGACGCGCTGGCGGGCGGCGTCGACACGCTCGATGCCTGGCTGAACGAGGTGTTCGTCGACGAGGAAGACGCCGCCATTCTCTTGTGGGCTGGGTCGTCGCTCGGGGCGCGCATCAACATGGGCATGGAGGACATCGACACGGTGGCGGACCTTCCCTTGGCCAAGGTCATTTTGGAGCGCTCGGTCGAGCTCGATCCCGACTTCATGTTCATGACGGGCAAGATGACCATGGCCGTTCTCGCTGCCTCCGAATTTCCCCCCGACATGGATCGGGCCAAGGTGCTCTTCGACGAGGTCCTCGAAAAAACCGAACGCCGCAATCTGATGGTGCAGATGAACATGGCTCGGTACTACGCCGTCAATACGGGCGACTCCGAGCTTTTCCGGGAGCTACTGAACGAGGTCTTGGACGCGGGCGACGTCTTGCCCGAAGCGCGGCTCAACAACGTGCTGGCACGGCGTCGCGCGGAGCGCTACCTGGATCGAATCGAGTATTTCTTCAGTGACTTGAGCGAGTGAGCCCGTGATCCGATCGGCCCAGCTTTTGGTTTTGATGCTCGCCCTCGGGGCGTTTCTCGTGCCCGGGGCAGGGGTTCCGGCGGCGCGGGCCGAGCAGGCCACGGTCATTCGCTTCGCTTCCCTCGCACCCGCGGGCTCGGCCTTCATGAAGGTCATGCAAGCGTGGAACCGGAGCCTCAAGAAAGAAACGCAGAACCGCGTCGAGCTCAGATTCTACTCCGGTGGCAGTCAGGGGGACGAGCGCGACTTCATCCGCAAGGTGCGCGCGGGGCAGATGGACGCCGCCGGGGTGACCACCACGGGGCTCGGCATGGTGGTGAGGCCGGTGCTCGTGCTGTCCACGCCGGGCTTGATCACCGAGTACGATCAGCTCGAGCGCGCGCGTAGCGAGCTCGGTGAGCGCTTCGGCGGCATGTTCGAAGAGGCGGGCTTCAAATTGCTCGCGTGGGGGGAAGCCGGGAAGAACCGGCTTTTTTCGGTCGACGAATTTGCGAAGCCGACCGATCTCAAGACGCGGCGGCCATGGGCCTGGAAAGACGATCCGATCTTCGCGGAGTTCATCCGCGTGATCGGTGCCAACCCCGTGCGCTTGGGCGTACCCGAGGTCTACCCGGGGCTTCAGACGCGGATGGTGGACACGGTGCCGGCGTCAGCCATCGCGGCGGTCGCCCTCCAGTGGTACACGCGCCTCAACTACATGGCGAAAGACAACTTCAGCATCATCATCGGCGGATCGATCATCAAGCAAGAGAAGTTCGACGAGCTCTCCAAAGCCGACCAGAAGGTGTTGCTCGACACGAGTGAGCGAGCAGCGCGCGCGCTCGACACGCTTTCGCGTCGTGACGACGACAAGGCCTATCAGTCTTTGGTGAGCCGGGGGATGACCGAGGTGGACACCTCGCAGCACCGAGCCGCCTGGGACCAGATCGCGACCGCCACGCGGGAAAACCTCACGGGGCGCGTCTACAGCGAAAGCCTCCTCGAGGCGGTCCAAAAAGTCGTAGCCGGCCAGTAGGCATGCTGGCGGCCATCCTCAACACGATCATCTCCGCCATCGTGATCGGCGTCGCGACTTGGATTTCGCGCAAGTACCCCATCACGGCGGGGTTTCTGATCGCGATGCCGCTCGCGACCATGCTGGCTCTTCCCTTGGCCTACGCTCAACATCGCGATGCGCTCAGCGTGTTCGAGATGGCGCGAAGCATTCTGGTCGCGCTCCCGATCACCTTGCTCTTTTTCGTGCCCTTTTTGATGCGGGGTCGCCTGTCCTTTTGGACGGCGTATGGGCTCGGATGTCTGTTGCTCGGGATCGGCTACGGGATCCACCGGGCGGTCGTGCGCATCTGGGGCTGACTAGAGCGCAGCGCCGCCGTGTACGTCGATCGTCTCGCCAGTGAAGTAGTCGCAGTCGAAGATGAACTTGACGGCGCGCCAGATGTCCTCGGGCCTGCCCATTCGCCCGAGCGGGATTCCAGCCTTGATCATCTCGAGCGCTTTTTGGTTCATGCCGGACGTCATCGGGGTCTCGATCGCGCCTGGCGCCACGGCGCCGACCCGAATGCCATACGGCGCGAACTCCTTCATCCACGTTCGCGTGTTCGCCGCGAGGGCGGCCTTGGCCGCCACGTAGTTCGTCTGCCCGCGATTTCCGTGGCGAGCCACCGAAGAGATGTTGACGATCACGCCCGGCTCGCCGTGCTCGATCATGTAGGCGACGACCTCCTGGACCATGAGAGAGGCGCCGGTGAGGTTGACCGCGATGACGCTGTCCCAGTCCTTCTTCGACATGCGGCGGATCTCTCCCGTCGAACGGCTCTTTGCGACCCAGAGACCGTCGCGGATGATGCCGGCGTTGTTGATCAGGGAGTTGAGGCCACCCATTTGCTCGGCAGCCCACGCCACGAAGGCCGCGATGTCGTCCGGGTTCGACACGTCCAGGCGCCGTCGATGGATGCCCTCGGGCAGGGCGGCGAGGCCTTCCTCGTTGACGTCGCCCGCGGCGACTTGGCCGCCGGCCGCGAGGATCTGTTTGGCGAAATGCTCTCCGAGGCCGGAGGCGCCGCCGGTGACGATGCACTTGAGTTGGTTGAGCTCCATGGGGCGGTTCCTACCCGCTGAGCCGACCTTGGTGCAAGCCGTTGGCGCTCAAAAAACGCCCTGCAGCGACAAGCCGAAGCTCCGGCGCGAGACGGCTGGGGCGAGGCTCCAGCTCAGCTCGTGACCGGGCATTCGCGCCCTCTGCGCGGTGTAGTCGTCCCAGGCCTTTTCGCTCGGTGTCTTGCGGAACGAAAGCCCGAAGGCGGCCATGCCGGTGAAGGTGAACACGCCTCCGATGATGTATCCGGAAACGCGGTCGGAGCCGCTCATGCTGTCGGGGATGGGGGTGAGCGCCATGACCACGATGCCCCCGATCGCATGCGTGAGGCCGTTCCAGCGAACCAGCAGGCGCTCGCCCTGGCGGGTGTCGCGGGCGGATTGGAGCTCGCCTTCGAAGTGAGCCAGCTCCATGGCCGTGATGCCATCACGTCGGGCCCGTTCCCAACGGTCGAGGCGCCTCTTCTCATGCGGGATGCGCGTGATCGCGAACACGCCGGTGGTGATGTCGGCCATGCCCAAGGTCATGAACATCACGCCGAGGCCGCGGGTGTACTGATTGGTGGGCGGGTCCTCGATCAAGCGCCATCCAGACAGCCCGAGTAGGATGGCGCCTCCGGTGAGCCCGGCAGCAGCCGCGAACTTCTGCTCGCGGATCGTCTGCTCGGTGGAACGCGTCAACAGCTCGTCGAGCAACGCGGCGTTGTGCGCCAGCGCGTCGCGATCGGGCGTGAAGGGCTCGCTGGCGATGATCGCGGATTCTTCGGCGTCCCCCTTGGCATCCGGCTCGGGACTGGCATCGTCCTGTGCAACACCTCGCATCGGTGCCGTCGTGATCGACGCGAAGGCGAGCACCGCCAAGCAGGGAGAAGCAAAGCGCATGAGCTTCGGCCGGGAATAGCAGCGCATGCCAGAGGAGGCCACCTCAGGTTTTGTAGTGACCTCGAAGATACTTTTGGTGCGCCCGGCTCAACGAGTCGTAGAAGCGCTGTGGCGCCATTCGCTTGAGTCGCCAAGCCATTCGGCCGTCGCGCATGGGTTGTACGTACAGGCTGCCCTGCTCGAGTGCGTCGATCGCGGCCTTGGCTACGTCGGGGGCTTGCACCTTGGAGCGCTCCATCCAGCGAATGACTTGGGCGTCTTCCTTCGGGGTCGTCGCGCCTCTTCCCGCTTCGATGATGCCCGTCCGGAAAAAGGTCGGGCACAGCACCGAGACGTGAATGCCGGCGCTCTTGTACTCCGCGTACAGCGTCTCGCTGAGCGAGACCACCCCCGCCTTGGTGACGTTGTAAGGCGCCATGCTCGGCGGCGCGAGAAGCCCCGCGGCCGAGGCCACGTTGAGCACGTAGCCGCGGCCGTTCCCCTTCATCTTCGAGATCGCCGCCTGGCAACCGTACACCACGCCCCACAAGTTGATGTCCATCGCCCAACGCCAATCCTCGATCGAGATCTCATCGAAGGGGCCGCCGACGGCGACGCCTGCGTTGTTGACGATGAGCTCGATGCCACCGAGACGCTGCTCGGTTTCCTCGACGAGACTGAGAACGGCCTGGCGATCGGTCACGTCGCAAGGGAGCACCTCGGTTCGAGCACCGCGTTGCGCGGCGAGCGACGCGGTCTCTTCGGCAGATCGCCGGTCGACGTCCGAAACGACGATCGATGCCCCACGTTGGGCGAGCTCCAGGGTGAGGGCGCGGCCGAGCCCTCCGCCCGCTCCGGTCACGACCGCGCGAAGCGGCTTGGGAAAAGACATGGGCCGGAGAGAAGCCTCGATTGGCCCTCGCGTCAAGGCGCTTGCAAGAGGCTCCGCTCTTGGTGAATGGTTCGCTCTCGATGACCGAAACCAGGAAACGAAGCTTCTGGGGCTGGGGCTGGGAGGACAAGTTCCCCGACGCCAGCGCACGCAAAGCGCTCGGGGCGCAGGCGGGTGCGATGCTCGGCTTTTCACCCGAGCGCTGCGACGAGCCCCCGTCCCTGCATTCCATCGCGCTCCCTGAGCCTCGCGCCGGGGTGCCAGCCGCCCTGCGCGACTTCACGACCGATCAGCACGAGGCCCGCGTCCGCCACACCTACGGCAGGAGCTATCGCGATGTGCTCCGGGGCTTCCGCGGCGATTTTTCGCCGGCGCCCGATCTGGTGGCCTTGCCCCGAGACGAAGCCGACGTGATCGCCATCCTCGACTGGGCCGGTGACGCCGGAGTGGCGGTGATTCCATTCGGCGGAGGCACCAGCGTGGTGGGCGGGATCGAGGCTGAGGTCGACGACCGATACCGCGGCGTGCTGAGCTTGGATCTCGGCCGGCTCAATCGGGTGCTCGAGGTCGAGCCGAGCTCGTGGTCCGCGCGAATTCAGGGGGGTGCCACTGGGCCGATCCTCGAAGCGCAGCTCGCCGAGCACGGGCTTACCCTTCGGCACTTTCCTCAGTCGTTCGAGTTCTCGACGCTCGGGGGTTGGATCGCGACGCGCGCGGGTGGCCATTTCGCGACGGTGTACACGCACATCGACGACCTCGTTCAATCGACTCGTGCCATCACTCCGAGCGGCCTTTGGGAATCGAGGCGGCTTCCGGGATCCGGAGCCGGACCGAGCCCGGACCGGCTTATGATCGGTTCCGAAGGCATCCTCGGTGTCATCACCGAAGCGTGGATGCGCGTGCGGCCGAGACCGGTCCACCGTGCCACGGCGACCACGCACTTTGCGGACTACGGCAAAGCCGTCGATGCAGTCCGTGCGCTCTCGCAATCGGGGCTCTACCCGAGCAACTGCCGGCTGCTCGACAAACGCGAGGCCGCGCTCAACGCGGTGACGATGGATGGCAGCCACGTGTTGATCGTCGCTTTCGAGTCCGCCGACCATCCGCTCGAGGCATGGATGGAGCGGGCCCTGCAGCTCGTGGGCGATCACGGGGGCACCTGCCCCAAAGGACCGGTCTATCGGGAGCGAGGCGAACGGAGCGGAGAGGGCGGCGGCGCGGGAGCCTGGCGCGACGCCTTCATCGATGCGCCGTACTTGCTGAACATCATGGCGTCGATGGGCATGATCGCGGACACCTTCGAGACGGCCTGCACCTGGGATGCATTCGAGCGTCTGCATGCCGGGGTGATCCGCGCGGTTCGCGGAGCGATGAAAGACGCATGCGGGGCCGGCTTCATCAGCTGCCGGTTCACGCACGTCTACCCGGACGGCCCTGCACCGTACTTCACGTTCATCGCGCCGGGCCGCTACGGCGCCGAGGCCGAGCAATGGATGGCGATCAAGAAGGCCGCCTCCGATGCCGTTCTCGCCCATGGTGGGACGATCACGCATCACCACGCCGTCGGCCGTGTGCATCGCCCCTGGTACGACCAACAGCGTCCCGCGTTGTTTGGCGACGCGCTGCGCGCGGTGAAGGGTGCCTTCGATCAGGCGGGCATCATGAACCCCGGTGTGCTGATCGACCCGTAGTGCACCAACGAAAAAGGCGCTCCGTGAGGAGCGCCCTTTTTCTCGTCATGCGAATGAGCGGGACTGGGGCCTACTTCTTCTTGCCCTTGCCCTTGGCGGCGCTCCCGCTGCTGCTCGAGCTTCCGCCCCCTGCCTCATCGTCGCAGTAGGTCCCGTCCGCGCAGAGCGTGTCCTGACCTTCCTTGCTGTTGCCCGGATTGCTCGAGTCGACGCCGTCGGCGTTGTTGCCATGGCCGTTGTTGCTCTTGCCTTCCTTGTCCTTGCCGTTGCCACCAGAGCTGTTGCCACCACCGGAGCTGTCGCTGCCACCAGCGCTGTTGCCACCACTGGAGCTTCCGCCGTTGGCCTCATCGTCCACACAGTTGTTCGGATCCGGACACGAGCTGTCGTCGGCGCCATTGGGCCCGCCGTTGCCTTTACCCGGGTTGCTCGAGTCGACACCATCGGCATTGTTGCCGTGGCCGTTGTTCCCCTTGCCGTTCCCCGAGCTGTTGCCGCCGCTGTCGCTGCCACCGTTGTCGGCGCCACTGCTGTCGCTGCTTCCGCCGCTGCTGGAACCGCTGTCACCCGGGTCGTCTGCGCCCGGTTCGTTCTCCCAGTAGCTTGCCTCCGGAGCCAACCCGTGGACCTGGTTCGACAGGTCATCGGTCAGCACATAAGACGAAAACGGGCTCGCGTCGGCCTCGACGAGGCCCCAAAGGCTGACAGCCGCCGCAAGCACGACCCCTAGAGTCCAACGCTTTGCTTTCATGATAGGCACCCCTTTCACTATTTCAGTATAGGGATAAAATTACAGTCACCAAGTGGGGTATCTTACCGACCGTTCAGTTTATCGGGGATTGCTCGCCGCGATGATGTCGGGAAACGGATCACCGTCGATATTGCCCGTGGCCACGCAGTACCAGGAACGGGGCCCCTGATCTTGAATCAGCCGGTAGTTGTAGCGGCGGCCCTGGATCTCGGTTTCCGAGATGCGCTGCCCGCCCTCGACCCGGAAGCCGAGCTCGTCGAACGTGCCCGCGAACGTGCCACGGGTCAGCATGTGCTCTCGCTGCGCGGACGCCAGGGCGCGGAACGTCATGATCGCCTCGGGGCGACGCGCGCGCGCCACGTATTTGCTGTATTGGTTGAGACCGAGGCTGCCGAGCACTCCGATGATCAGGCTGACGACCATGACGTCCACCAGTGTGTATCCGGACTGGCGCCGGCGCGCTTTCGGTCGGCGAAGTTGGCTGCTCATTTCGTTTCTCCGTGAAGGCTTCCAAAGATCGTGAGCTCGTTGGCCCATCGTTGCGCGACCAATGCCTGGCCGCGGTGGATGAAGCCGTCGCGAACGCCCCAACGCGCTCGCGCGGCGTCGAACAAGGCGGTCGCTTCCTCGCGTCGGCGTTCCTCGGACAAAAGCTCCCAGGACTCGTCGACGTGCGCGAAAAGCACCGGAGGATCGTCATCGGTCACCGAGGCCGAGCTGATGAAGCTCGAGAGCTCGGCGGAGTCCTGTGGTGTGAGCGCATCGAGAGCTCCGTGCGCCTCCACGTAGTCGCTCACTTGGATCGCGATCCCCGCGAATGCGAGGGCCAAACCGATTTTACGGAAGAGCCGTCGCGTCTTCCTTGGATCATGGACGTAGGTGGCCTTCTGAGTCCGCGGCTCCGGGATCTCGGTTTCGGGAGCAACCTCCGGCTCCGGCTCCTTCGGTGCGTCCGGGACGACGCTGAGGATTCCCGTGTTCCGGTCGTCGACGTCAGGATGCACGAGCCCGACTCCACGATGCTCGCGGTACCTTTCGAGATCGGCGAGCATCTCGTCGAGGAGCTGGTAGCGGTCGTCGGGGTTTCGGCAGGTGGCCTTGCGAATGATGCGGACCACCCCGGCCGGATAGCTGCCGAGCTCTTCGAGCATCGGAATGTCTCGCGCTTCGCGCGGCGGATCTTCGCCGGCCACGACGAAGTACAACAGCCTTCCCAAGGAATAGACATCGGACCGCAGATCGAGGATTCGATCGCTTGCGGTTTCCGGCGCGACGTAAGGACCACTGCGTGGTGCGATCCGCGGCCCCAACAGAAAGGGATGCAGCTGATCGTCGACCGCGATGTGCTTCGGGGAGAGCGTGCCGACGGGCGCATCGATCGCGTGAAAGCGCCGCACGATGTTGGCGACCTCGCGGAAGCGGGCGATGCGCTGATCGAGGCGCCAATCGCTCCAAGGCAGGTCTCGGAAGATCCCCTTGGGCTCGGGGGTCGCCAGGATCACGTGCGACTCGTGCTTGATGATCTCGATTCCGGAAGTCTCCGCGTACCGGACGATGTTCTCGAAGCCGAGCTTCTGGCCGTCGGTGGTGACGGCCTGCAGGACGATCACCGCGACTTCACGGTCTTCGGCGTCGAGGCCTCCGTGCACGACGATTCCAGGGGCGCGGAAGATGGGCTTCCCCACCAGCACCCCCGCCACGAAGGCATTGGTTGCAGTCTCATGCATGAATACAGTTTAGATAATTAAATACAGTGCGACCACCGTCGAAGAGGCCGATTTCGCCCGGTTTCCTCGGCTCAGGCTTCTTCGGGGGCCGGCCGGCCCATCAGCTTCTCGAAGGCCGCGCGGCCGAGGGACTCGATCATCAGTCGGTCCAGGCGGCGCTGCACCGCCTCTTTCTCCCCGGCGGATCGGTAGATGAACGCGATGCCCATTCCTGCAGGCCGGCCCCGCTCGGCCTCGTTGGCATGCACCACCCACCGGACCACGCCTCGGAGCTCGATCGGCTCGGTCAACCGGGGGGCACGGATTGTGAACCGGACCACCGTACCGACCTCGAGCGGACGCTCGGTGCGGATGAATGTCCCACCCCGGCTGATGTTGTGGGTGTAGTCGGACAACAAGGGGTTGAGTCGGTCGTACTCGATCGGCAGCTCGACCGAAGCCCGCGCAGACTCACGACGCTCGCCGTCCCGTGGTGGCATGTCCCCCCGGACGAGGGTAGAGGGCTCGTCCCCGAGCGGCAACACTTGACGAGCCGAGGGCCACTGCCTAGTCTACGAGACTCTTTAAACCCGGACGTTCCGCGCAAGCGTCGAGCGTCTTTCGCGCGCGAGGATTGCGCATGACTGAAGCCGATTCCAAAACCAGTGAGACCTCGACCGAAGAGGTCGCGCCGGAGGAATCGCAGCCCCGCGCTGCGACCAGCGCCGGCGACGCTGCGAGCCATCCCGAGGGGGAACAGCCTCCGGCCGCGGCCACGGAAGCCGCGCCCGAAGCAGTCTCCGAAGCAGGCGTGGCGGCAAAGGCAGAGACGGTGTCGTCTGCCGAGGCGGCGCCCGAGGCCGTGACGACGGAAGCGGCGGAAACCCCCACCGAGGCGGCGTCAGAGGGCACGCCGGCGCCAGCCAAAAAGAAGCGTCGGCGTCGGCGGAAAAAGAAGGGCGGCGCACAGGCGGGCGGGGCCGAGGCGCCACAGGGCGACAAGTCTTCGCATCATCATGCGCCGTTTCTCCACTTGTTCTCCGGTGGCACGGGCCGCAAGCACGCCTTTTCGGTCGGCGAGGTGATCGCGGGCCGGGTCGAGCGTGTGGCGGACGGCTGCATCGTGGTCGACCTGTTCGGAAAGGCGACGGCGTTTGCCAACGCGGACGAGCCTCGCGAGGTGCCGATCGTGGTGCACGATCCAGAGCCGGCCGCTCCCGATTTGGTCGCCAAGGCGACCCACACCGAGCCTCCGCTGCACACACCGGTCGTGCCTTCGGCGCCGACCGTGCCGACGCCGGTCGTCGAGGCGACGCCGCAGGCGGTGGCCCTCGCGCAGTCTGACGTCGCGTCCTGGGAGTTCTCGCCGACGGAGGTCACGGCGGTTCCCGACGAGGACTTGGCAGAAGCCGACACGGTGGTGGGCGCGCCTGCCTACGATCCCGCCGTTGCCCATGCCGAAGCGCAGACCGAGGTTCCGGCCGAGGCCCCGACCGCACCAGGCTCGGAGGCCGCGCCGCCCTCGATCGCTCCGGGCGAGCCCGAAGCGCATGCCGAGCCCGAGACCCATCACGGTCACGAGCACGATCCGCATCAAGAGGACGACGATTCGACATCCGACGAGAATCTCGCCGATGCCGATCTGAGCCTTCTCGATCCGCTTCCCGAGCTCGAGCCGCCCCAGGTCGGGGCGATCTTTCGCGGTCGCATCGGCGCCATCTCCGAGAGCGGTCACATCGCGATCGTCAACCGGATCGTAGACAAAGCGGCTGTGCGCAAGGCGCTCCGTGCCGCGCGCGAGCACCATCGTCGCGTGGAGGGCGTCGTCTACGGCTACAACCGAGGCGGGTTCGACGTGATGGTGGGCGGCGTGCGCGCATTTTGTCCCGCCAGCGCGATGTCGCTCACGCCCGTCGAGGATCCGAGCACGTTCCTCGGCCAGCGATGCGAGTTTTCGTTGCCGCGCGACAAGGGCGGCAAAAAGAGCATCATCGTCAGCCGTCGCAACATCCTCGAAAAGGAAGCGCGCAAGCGTGCGCGCGAGCGGATGGAAGAGCTCGAAGTGGGCGCCAAGCTTCGAGGCAAGGTAGTCGACGTGCGTGACTACGGCGTCCTCGTCGACCTCGGTGGGGGTCTCGACGGCCTGGTTCACATGAGCGAAGTCTCGTGGAGCCGGGGCGTGAAGCCGCACGACGTCGTGCAGACCGGTGAGGAAGTCGACGTCGAGGTGCTCAAGCTTCAGCCCGCGACACGCAAGGATCGCTATGGACGCGTGTCCCTTTCGATGCGTGCGTGTCAGCCCGATCCTTGGGAGGCCGCCAAGGACACGCTCCGCCCCGGGATGCCGATCAAGGGCAAGGTCGTGCGAACGACGGATTTCGGCGCCTTCATCGAGCTACGAGAGAACATCGAAGGCTTGCTTCACATCTCGGAGCTCGGGGGAAATCGCGACCTCACCCATGCCAAGCAGGCGGTCAACGAGGGTGACGAGATCGACGTCGTCGTGGAACGAGTCGATCGCGAGCAGCGTCGCATTTCGCTGTCCAAGCTTTCGGAGGCGGACGCCAAAGCGATCGAGGCTGGCGAAATCGAAGTCGGCAAGGGGCCGAGGTCGCTCAAGCCAGGGTCGCACATTGCGGTACTGGTGAAGCGGATCGAGCACGGGGGCGTGCAGGTCCAAGTCGAGGGTGTCCTCGGCAAACGCGGCCGCGGCTTCATCCCGAATCGAGAGCTGCAAGACCTTCGGGGCGAGAAGCGCAAAGGGCCCTCGCAAGGCGACGTCATCGACGTGAAGATCGTCGGCACCGAGCGCGACGGCACGCTCCGCTGCTCCGTGCGTGCGCGCTTGCTCGACGAAGAGCGAAAAGCGGTTCGCGATTATCGCAAGGAGTCTGCCAAGCAGGGCCTCGGCACCTTCGGCGACCTGCTCAAAGCCAAGCTCGACCAATCCTCCGAATAACGTTCCTTCCCACAACACCGGGTCTCAAAAAACACGACACGGGGTTCTGCGGAACAGGACGACTCCAACGAACACGCCGGAGAAGCCATCGCGACACCCATGCTCGCGAGCGGGACCCGTCGGCACGCGACCCACGCCCACTCACGACTCAGCCTCCAGCCCACTCGCTGTGCTGGGCATCCCGATGGCTTCTCCTGGTATCCGT
>CAZBWQ010000065.1:0-22872 GCA_964495565.1 uncultured Sandaracinaceae bacterium
CCCGATTGGACACGAGCTCCGAGGCGAGGCTTGCTTGGCCCGACCTCGGCAGCTCGTCCGGCCAACTTTGCAAGCCGAGCCGTCCGGCACGAGCCCGTGTCGTGTTCCGCCGAGTCCCGGGCTTGCCCATGCCGTTTAAAAAAACGTCCGCCCGGCGGCGGCCCCCCCAGGCCGCGCCGTTTGGACGACTCCCCTTTTTTGTTAGACCCTCTTTCGCAGTCCCGCGACGTCTCGGATGACGACACGACGATGATCCGTCGTGATCAAGCCCCCTCGCTTGAACGCACCGAGCACCAGAGTGACGGTTTCCCGAGTCGAGCCTACGTAGCTCGCAATTTCCTGATGGGTGAACTTCACACCCACCAGGATCCCCCTTGAATCGGGAATCCCGTGCCTCGAGGACGCATCGAGTAGAAATTCTGCTACACGCGATTCTACGCTTCGCGTGAGCAGGGCATCGATTCGCCGTTCTGCGAGCAGACGACGTTCCCCCATCAATCGATGCATGGCGGAAGCGAATTCCTGGTCCTCGCCCATCACGGATTGGATGAGCCGAGGCGGAATGCGTAGCGCTTCCACGTAATCCAAAACCACCGTTTCGAGACGCGCCTCTGGATCCACCAAAGACATCTCGCCGACGAGATCGCCCGGGCCGTAGTAGCCGAGGGTGAGCTCTCGTTCCGGTGTACGGCGCACGCGCCGAACGCGACCGCTGCCGATCACGAAGACGGCGGGGTCGCTCGGCATGCAAAGAGATTCGCGCCGGTCGGCGTCGACCAAGGCGCTCCCGTTGAGGACGATGTCCCGAAGGTCGGATGCCAGCCCGTCGAAGACCCTGCAGCGACCGAGAATTCTCGAGCGCCGCTCCTCGGTGGTCCGGAGGCGTCGTGCGCCGGAGCCGTTCTGAAGTGCGGGAGCGTTCGAATCCATTCCTTACAGCCTTAACGGCAGGATGCACTAAGGCAGGATTACCGTCAAGGCGTAGTTTCACAAAATTATTTCAACGAGTGCTTTTTCATCCGTGTTGACCGGAACTCCGGCCTTGGCTAGTGTCGGCGCAACGGGAAGGGGTTCCTCCCAGGTCGAGGGCCGACATCATAACCATGCGACTTTATTCAGGAAAAATTGGCCCAATCGTCGATGACCTGGTCCGTGACCTCACCGCGCAGGGCGACATCGAGGTCGAGGAGGTCGCCGAGGTCCGGCTCGACCTGGAAGCCGTGCTGAAGGAATTCATCCGCCGCGAGCGCGAAATGATCGACGAGGCGAAAGACCGCATGCAGCGCGAGGGCCTCGGATACTCGCAGCTCGGGCGGGTCCGGCAGCGGGTCGCCAAGGAGATGGGCTTCCCTCAGCAGGACGAGACCTTGCCCTACCTGATCGACCAGCTCCTCAACATGCTCTTTCACAGCGCCAACGTCGCGGAGATCTACGCGGATGACGTCACGCTGCGAAAGAAGATGACTCCCATCCTTCGACGCCACATGGAGATCGACACCGGCCTCGACGCCGAGGTCCGCTCCAAGATCAAAAACCTTCAAGAAGGCACCGCTGCCTTCGAGGTCGAGTACGCGAAGGTGATGGATCAAATCAAGCACAAGCGCGGGCTCGAGTAGGATCGCATGCGGAGCATGACGGGATACGGCAGCGGGCGGGTGGCGCTCGGCGGTGGTCACGTCGTGCTCGAGATGCGCACCGTCAATCATCGGTACCTCGACGTCCGGGTGCGGCTGCCATCGAAGATTCAAAGTCGAGCGCCGATCGTCGAGCGTGTGGCACGTGCGCACCTCACACGCGGTCGCGCCGACATCACGGTCCGCTTCGAGGGTCAGACGCTCCCCCAGGCCACGCTCGACTTGGATCGAGCGCGAGCCGCTTACCGAGACTTGATCGCCTTGCGGGACGCCCTGAGCCCGCAGGATCCAGTGCCCCTCACGTTGCTGTCGATGGTTCCCGATCTCTTCGTACCGTCACGCGACGTCGACGAAGCCGAGCTCGATCGAGCTCTCGAAAAAGCAGCGGCCGCCGCCTGCGAGGCCGTCCGGCAGATGCGCGAGAAGGAAGGCGCCGCATTGGCCGCGGAGCTTCGAAGCCGCCTGGACGATTTGGGCGCGACCGTGGCCGCGCTGCAAGCCGCCGCACCGAGCCTCGTCGAAACGCGCCAGACGCGCCTTCGGGAGCGAGTCGAGGCGCTGCTTGCGGGCCTCGAGACGGAGATCGCCCCGGGGCGTCTGGAGCAAGAAATCGCGATTCTCGCCGATCGCTCCGACATCACCGAAGAGCTGGTCCGCTTGGCCAGCCATCGGCAGCAGATGCAGGAGCTCATCGAGAAATCCCGCGAACCCGTCGGCAAACGGATCGACTTTCTCCTCCAGGAAATGGCACGCGAGGCGAACACGATCGGCTCCAAGGCGCAGGACGGCACGGTCACCGGCCACGTCGTGACGCTCAAGGCCACCATCGAGCAAATGCGCGAACAGGCGCAAAATGTGCTTTAGGAGCGCTCGTTCGCGAGCTAGAGCTAGCATCGGAAGGGAGTTCCCATGAGCGTCGCGCCCTCGACGGACCCAGATCTGATTTTGCTCATCATCAGCTCTCCCTCTGGCGCTGGGAAGACCACTTTGACCCGCCGGCTCCTTCAGGAATTTCCCGAGTTTCGATTCAGCGTCTCGCACACCACACGCAAGCCGCGGCCGAACGAGATCGACGGGCGCGACTACCACTTCATCGGTGAGGACGTCTTTCGTCGAATCGTTCGAGACGGCGGTTTTGCCGAATGGGCCGAGGTCCATGGCAACCTCTATGGAACGAGCGTCGAGGAAATCCGCCGGGCGCACGAAGAAGGGAAGAACGGTGTCTTGTTCGACGTCGACTACCAAGGCGCGCGACAAATCAAGGAGAAGTTTCCCGAAGCCATCGGTGTGTTCATTCTCCCGCCCTCCATGGAAGAGCTACGGCGACGGTTGGATGGCCGTGGCTCGGACGACGAGAGCTCTCGACGACGACGCTTCGAGAAGGCGCGCGAGGAAATCGAGCACTACCCCTTCTTCGACTACATGATCGTCAACGACGACCTCGAGCGAGCGCTCGCCGAGCTCCGGGGGATCGTGTTGGCCGAAGGTTGCCGCCAGTGGCGCGTCGCCGCGAAAGCCGAAGCGCTGCTACAGCGCTAGCCCTCAGTATTCGATTCCGAGAATCAGCCGCATCGTGAGAGCGCGCCGGATGCTTCGCCCCTCCGTCCCCGGCTCGCGAATCCCATCGACCGTGAGGTATTTGAGACCGTTGAGCGGAAAGAGGGCGCCGAACTGGAAAGCGGTGAAGAAACCATCGGTGAACTGAGGCCCGTTTTCGGTCCGGTAGTAGACGGAGACGTCGATCTCCGCCCCCAGGTTGGGCTCGGACGAATAGGTCTGCTGCTGGTACATCGCCCGGCTGTAGATGAAGTCGACCCGGGCGCCCAACACGCGTCCGAAATCACTGCGCAAGATGTCGTAGCTGACGGCAGGAGCCAGGTAGTACGCCCCGGCGATGCGTCCGAGGATCTGGCGCCACAGGATCAAGTCGATGCGATAGTCGGGATGAAACGAGAAATTCGTGACGTTCTTCTTGCCGACGGGCTGCGTGGCGAGATCCTCGTACTGCGAGAGACCCACCACGTCGGGATCGCCCGAAGCCGCGCCTCCGTTGACGAACACGCCGAGCTTCTTGGCGAGAAAGCGGAACTCGCTCTCGAACGCCACACCCCACTGCCGGAGCTTGAACTTCTCCCCTTCGGCGGTCGGGGGAAACTCTCCAGGTGAGATGTTTTGAATCTGTCCGAAGATGCCCGCGAACTCGACCTCGAGCCGGATGTTCTTCCACAGCGCTTGCAGCCAACCATCGGGCATGTAGACCTGGGCATCGCGGCGTACGAACGAGTTCTCGATGTCGATGGGGGTGCCGAGCAACGGAGCGGTCGACGTCGAGAGAAACTGCTTGCGATAGATGAAGTACGCGCCGCCGTTGACCACCCATTTGCCCCGCGCGAGGCGTTTTTCACGACTGAGCGGATCGAGCCGCCGCGCCACCAAGAAGCTCCACTGGCGCATGTCGTCGAGCCGGCTGGCATCCCTCGGGATGGCCTGAACCTCGCTGACCGGGTCGATGATGTAGCCCTTGTTCGCGAAGTCCCACGAAACGCCGAAGAACACCCCTTTGAATTTGCCGATCAGCTGAATGCGATCGATCTCGGACTGAAAGTCCGAGTCGACCGCCGTGTCGAGGATGTTGGTGCCCTCGCCGGCGTTCCACAGCATGCCGAGGCCCCACTGATGCCCCATGCGCCCGAAGCGCAGCTGGCCGATCGTGCTGTTCGTCACTTCGCCCCAAGCGCGGCGCACGAGAATCGCGTCGCCGACGGTGTTGCGGAACGTCTCGGGTGGCGCGACCGTTTGCGTCAAGCTGTCGACGGGAACTCCGGGCGCGCGGCCGGTGATCTGTCCGAACTCGTTCACCGTTCGGACTTCGGGGGTCGACCCGAGCACGACGTTGTCGAACGCGTCGATCATGATGTGCAAACGAATGTTGTCGCTCAGCGAGAGCGTTGGCTGAAGCCTGAGCCGCATGTTGGCGTACCGTCGCGTGCCGGTTCCGGCGCAGCGCTGATCTTGGCCCGCCGGCGATGCCGGCTCCCCCGAGCAACCGCCTTGGGGCAACACGCCCCCGCCTCCGGACGCGGGCGCGTTGTCGATGGCGACCCACCTCGCGAACGGATCTCCCGGAGCCAGACGTTCGAGCGGCAGCCGGTTCAGCGAGAACTTGTCGGCGTATTCGCCCCGCACCCGGAAGTAGCCATTGAGGGAAAAGACCGGCCTCGGGCTCGTCCAGGTCGCGAGGGTCGGATCGGAGGCCGGTGGCGCCGCTTCGCCGAGGAGCTTGGCGTCGTCGGCCGCCATCTGCTCCTCGTCGTCTTCAAAGACGCTCTCGTCGAATTCTTCCTCCTCCTCGGCGGGCTCCTCGGGCGGCTCCGGCAGTTGGAGCCCTTCGATGCTCGGCGCCCGTAGCTGCGGAGGCAGGTCTTCCTCGCGGCTCGGCTCGGGCTGCGCCTCTTCGGCCTGCTCCTCGGCGATCGCCTCCTCTTCCTCGGTGGCAGCCCGCCGCTCGGCTTCCGACGTCGTCGGCTGAGCCGAGGCCCTCATTGCCCAGAGCGCAACTACCGCCAGAATCGCTAGAAAACGGCCCATGAAACCCGTGCGGTCCGGGGCGTAGCATGCAGGGATCACGCGGGTCAACGGGGCAATCGATCTCTTGACGGAAAGCGTCCGGACCTTTAGCCCCGCTGCCTGGAGCGTCGTGACCGATACCTTGCATTTCATTCCGCTGGGCGGGCTCAACGAAGTCGGCATGAACTGCGCGGCCGTGACCTGCGGGGACACCTGCATCGCGATCGACTGCGGAGTCACCTTCACGGACGAGCATGGAGCCGATCTCGTCCATCCGGATTTCGGCTGGCTCCGGGACCGCAAGCTCGATGCCATCGTCGTGACCCACGGCCACGAGGACCACATCGGCGCGCTGCCCTATCTCTTGCGAGAGCGGCGCGCTCCGATCTACGCACCGCCCTACGCTGCTGCCCTGATCGAAGATCGACTGTCGGAGCACCGGTTGAGAGACGTGGACCTGCGCATCAGCAAAGTGGGCAGCCGCGAGCGCATCGGGTGCATCACGGTGGAGCGATTCGGCGTTCATCACTCGATCGCGGATGCCACCGGACTCATCTTGGATACTCCGGTCGGCACACTCGTGCATACCGGTGATTTCAAGATCGAGTCGCACCCTTGCGAAGGTCAGCGATTCGACCGCGAGCGGCTGCAGGAGCTTTCGGCCCGCGGCGTGCGTCTGCTGTGGAGCGACTCGACCGGCGCCGACGTCGAGGGGCGCGCACGTTTGGAGTCGGATGCCGAGCAGGCGTTGGCCCGACGAGTGGCGGAGTCTTCCCATCGAGTCGTCGTCGCGACTTTTTCCTCGAATGCGTTTCGACTGCGGGCCGCGTTGCGAATCGCGCGTGCCCGAGGCCGGAAGGTATGCTTGTTGGGATTGTCCGTGCAGAAGCACGCCGAGGCCGCCACCAAGCTGGGTTTGATCCCTCCCATCGAAAGCCTGCTCGTGGCTCCCGAAGAGGTCGACACCCTGCCCCGCCACGAGGTGATGATCATCGCCGGAGGAACGCAGGGTGAGCCCGCCTCCGCCCTAACTCGGCTCGCGCGCGACGAGCACAACTCCGTGCACTTGGAGGCCGGCGACACCGTGATCTTCTCTTCTCGTGTGATCCCGGGTAACGAAGTCGCCGTGTTCGACGTAATCAATCGGTTCGAGCGCCGAGGGATCGAGGTGATCACGCGACAAACGCATCCAGAGGTCCATGCGAGCGGGCACGGCAGCCGCGAGGAGCAGCGCGCGATGATTCGCCTCGTCCAACCTCGCGCATTCGTGCCCGTTCATGGAACGCATCACCACCGAAAGAGGCATTTGGAGCTCGCCGAAGAGGAAGGCATCGAAGAGCACGCCCTGATCGAAAACGGAAGCGTGCTCGAGGTGACGCGCGACGCGATTCGCGTGGTCGGAACGGTACCGGTGGGGCGCGTGTACGTCGATGGCACCGAGCCTCTGAGCGCCGCCGTGATGGAGGAGCGCCGCGCGATGGCCGCAGACGGGTTGGTGTCGCTCTTGCTGCAGGTGAGGGACGGCCGGCTCCGGCAGTTCCCGAAGGTCGTCTCGCGGGGCGTCTTCGAGCCAGAGCAACGCGCCCGGCTCGAGCGCCGAATCGCCGAGCACGTGCGGAACCGTCTCAAAGGGCGCCGCTTCACCACACCGGACGAAGCCGAGGATGCTGCGATCGAAGCAGCTCGGAGGTTCTTGATCCAGAACCATCGCAAGCGTCCGCTGCTGACCGCCGACGCGCACGGTGAATCATGAGGCGCTGTGTCGCTTGGCTGACGGCCGCTCTCGTACTCGGTGGCTGCCATCGGCAGGTCAAGGCGGACCCTCCGCCTCCATCGGTCTCCACGCCGAGCGCAGAGCTCGCACCGTCCCCGCCAGCTCCGCCGCAGCCGGCCCCCTCGGAGCAGGCGACTCCCCCATCCTCGTCGGCCGGGGTGGCGCGACCTGCCACCCCGCGCGAACGCGCGGCGATCGCCGAGCTGAGCCGGGCCGCCGAGTCGGTACGCCAATTGCGGATGCGCCGGCCGGTGTTCATCGAAGTCGAAGATGGCGAGGCTGTCGTTCGCAGCCTGCGCGCCCAGATCGAGGAGTCCGAGATCGAGCGCGCCAAGCTGATCTACGGCGCGCTCGGTCTCCTCGATCCCGAGGAGGACCTCTCCGCGGTCTTCGCCGGCGTGCTCGGGGAGCAGGTCATCGGCTACTACGACCCAGAGACCAGTCGGCTCGTGGTTCGTGACGACGTGATGGAGGGCCTGGCCGGCGCGTACGGGCCGGAGCAAACACAGGAAGCTCGACTCGTCCTGGTGCACGAGCTCGTTCACGCATTGCAGGATCAGCGCCTCGATCTCGCCAAGTCGTACGAGGAAGAACGAACGGCCGACGCCGACAACGCGTTTCGCGCGGTCGTCGAAGGCGATGCCACCTTGGCCATGCTCGCGCACGCCTTGCGACAACAGGGCATCCCCTTGTCCGCCGCGACGGCAGGGCTTCGCCAAATGGGCGACCTCGTGGACCTCGATGCGCTGGTGCAGGGGGAGAAGCTCGACGAGGCGCCCGAGATCGTGCGAGTCACCCTGGTCGCGCCGTACCTGCGGGGTCTGCAGTTCGTGGCAGCCGTGCATGGGCGTGGAGGCTGGCCGGCCGTCAACAACGCGCATCGCTACCCACCGACCACCAGCGAGCAGATTCTCCATCCAGAGAAGTTCTTCGCCCGCGAGCCCGGCGAGCCCATCACGGTTCCCGACAACGAGGCGCTCCTCGCGGCAGGCTTCGTACGCGCTGCGGAAGATACCTTGGGAGAGCTCGAGCTCGGCGTCTACCTCGGGCAGGGTCTGGCATCGGGCATCGACGAGCGCGCCAGTGAGGGTTGGGGTGGAGATACGCTGGTGGTGTACGTACGCGGACGACAAAGCGCCGTGGTCTGGTGGACGACGTGGGACACGGAGCTCGACGCGCAGGAGGCGTACCAAGCGGCCCGCGAGATCGAGCGCCAAAGCGGGATCGGGCGCGTGGAACGAAAAGGACGCTCGGTTCTCATCCTGCGAGGGGTTCCGCCAAAGCTCGAGCGTGAGGTTCGGGGAGACTTCGTCGAGTTCGCCCGTCGGATCAAGGACACGCCTGCGCCACCCCTCGCCCGGCCGCCCCTGCGCCGGTGAGCTTGTCGCATCGCGCGCGTCACGCTAGGAAGGCCGCATGGAACGCGCGTCGTGGGACGAATACTTCATGGACATCGCGGTGGTCGTGGCCCGGCGTTCCACTTGCTCGCGCAAGCACGTCGGCGCCGTGATCGTCAGCGACAAGACGATCTTGTCGACGGGTTACAACGGATCGGTTCGCGGTCTGCCCCACTGCGACGAGGTCGGCCACATGATGGACGACGGCCACTGCGTACGAACCATTCACGCCGAGATCAACGCCATCATCCAGGCCGCCAAGAACGGCACGCGGGTACACGGGGCCTCCATCTACGTCACGGCCTCCCCGTGCTGGAACTGCTTCAAGGCGATCTGCAACGCGGGAATCAAGCGCATCGTCTTCGAGGAGTTCTATCGCGACGAGCGGATCTTCGAGGTGTCCCAGGCACTCGGAATCGAGCTGGTCGAGCTCCATCGCGAGCGTGCGGTACCCAAGGCCGCACCTTGACGGATTCCGCTGGCGGCAGTACGAACCGCGCCTGGCGGCGCCGCCGAAAAACCAATGCAATCTGAAGTTCGCGAGATCAGCCCCGTCCTCATGGAAGTCACCGTCGAGGTGCCATGGGACCGCGTCGAAAAAGACCTCAACGAGACCTACCGTGAGCTCGGCAAGAGCGCGCGGGTTCGTGGATTTCGTCCCGGCAAAGTTCCCAAGGACGTGATGAAGCAGGTGTACGGCCGGCAGGTGGCCGCTCAAGTCACCGGCACGTTGGTCGAGCAGGGCCTGATGCACGCCGTGCAAGAGCACGAGCTGCACATCGTCTCCCAGCCCGAGATGGAAGAAGCTCCGGAGCTGAAGCACGGAAAGCCTCTCACCTTCAAGGCGAAGGTCGAGGTTCGGCCCAAGATCGACGAGGTGATCACCGAAGGCCTCGAGGCGTGGCGCAAGCCCGTCGAGATCCCCAACGAAGACGTAGACGCGGAAATCGAGAAGCTGCGGCAGCAGCACGCGGAGATCCAGGTACCCGAGCCGATGCGCGCAGCCGAGACCGGCGATCTGGTGACGATCGACTACGCGGTGTCCGTCGACGGGGAGCTCAAGGAGGGCTTGGGAGCCGAGGGCCGCCAAGTCGAAATCGACGACGAGCATCTGCTGCCGGCTCTGAAAGAGGGCCTGCTCGGAATGAAGCCGGAAGAGACCAAGACGGTCGAGGTCGACTTCGAGGAAGATCATCCCAACTCGGACCTTCGCGGCAAGACCGCGTCCTTTTCGATCACCGTCAAGGCACTTCACGAGAAGCTCCTGCCCGAGCTCGACGACGAGTTCGCCAAAGACTGCGGCGACTACGAGACGCTGCTCGAGCTCCGCCTGAAAATTCGAGAAGGCCTCGAAAAGGCCGCAAGCCAACGGGCCGAAGCAGAGCTGAAGGATCAGCTGATCGACAGCCTCATCGAGCACAACGACATCCCGGTCCCCCCTTCGATGATCCAGCAGCAGCAGCAAATGATGATGTACGAGATGGCTCAGCTCATGCAGCTCGCCGGACAACAGGCCCCGCCCGGAGCCGACTTCTTCGCGGGGATCGAGGAACGGGCCAAGCGCAGGGTGCAGGCTGGCATCCTGCTCGGCTCCCTCGCCCGTCAAGAGGGGCTCGAGGTGAGCCAAGACGACCTCGACGCCAAGTTCCAGGAGATCGCGGAACGCACCGGAAAGCACGTCGCCAAGGTCCGAGCCGAGTACCAGGACGCCCAACGGGACGCCCTCGAGTCCCAATTGCTCGAAGAGAAGGTCATGGCGCTCCTGACGGAGCGTGCCAAGATCCACGAGGGCGAGCGGCCCGAAGAAGCCGAGCCCGAGGAACGACAAGCCGGCGGAGAGCAGTCCGCATCCGACGAGGGGGACGAGTGATGAGCGAGCCAACGATCGCCCAGATGTACATGCCGTGGGTCGTCGAGACGACGCACCGCGGCGAACGCCAGTGGGACATCTTCAGCCGTCTGCTCAAGGACCGAATCATTTTTCTCGGGACCGAGGTCAACGACGACGTCGCCAATGCAATCATCGCGCAGATGCTCTTTTTGGAGAGCGACGACCCGGACAAAGAGATCACCCTCTACATCAACAGCCCAGGCGGATCGATTACAGCAGGGCTCGCGATTTACGACACGATGCAGTACGTCCGGTCACCGGTTTCGACGGTGTGCCTCGGCCAAGCGGCGTCCATGGGCGCCTGGATTCTCGCATCCGGCACGCGCGGAATGCGCAAGTGCCTGCCGAACAGTCGCATCATGATTCACCAACCCCTCGGCGGGATTCGTGGGCAGGCGTCGGACATCGAGATTCACGCACGAGAGATCTTGAAACTTCGTGAACAAATGAACACGATCCTGGCCAAGCATACAGGCCAGACCCCCGAGCGCATTAAGGAAGACACCGAGCGCGATCGTTACCTCTCGGCGGAGGAGGCCAAAGAGTACGGCCTCATCGACGACGTCATCGAGCCGAAGCGCGAGCGCTGACGCGCCTCGAAACGCCGCGCACGCGAGCCGCCTGGTCCTTGCCGTCCACGAGGCTGGACGCTAGACTCCGACGGTAGGCACATGGTGGATCGCAGGCGAGACGACGGGCACGGCAACCTTCAATGTTCCTTCTGCGGAAAGTCGCAAAAGGAAGTCAAAAAGCTGATAGCGGGCCCGACCGTCTACATCTGCGACGAGTGCATCGGCCTTTGCAACGACATCATCGCGGAAGAAGTGGAGCGGGAAGAGTCGCTCACCACCACCACGCCGCTTCCGAAGCCGGCGGAGATCAAATCCATCCTCGACGAATACGTGATCGGTCAGGAGCGGGCGAAGAAGATTCTCTCCGTCGCGGTGCACAACCACTACAAGCGCATCGACTCGAAGGTCAACGCCGACGACGTCGAGCTTCAAAAGTCGAACATCCTTCTTCTCGGTCCGACCGGCTCGGGCAAGACGCTGCTCGCGCAGACGCTCGCACGCATTCTGAACGTTCCCTTCGCCATCGCCGATGCGACGACCCTGACCGAAGCGGGATACGTCGGCGAAGACGTCGAGAACATCATCGTTCAGCTTCTGCAGAACGCCGACCACGACGTCGAGCGAGCGCAGCGGGGGATCGTCTACATCGACGAGATCGACAAGGTGGCGCGCAAAGGCGACAACCCTTCCATCACCCGTGACGTGAGCGGCGAAGGTGTGCAGCAAGCCCTGCTGAAGATCATCGAGGGCACCGTGGCGAACGTGCCGCCCAAGGGCGGGCGCAAGCACCCACAACAAGATTTCTTGCAGATCGACACCTCCAACATCCTCTTCATTTGTGGCGGCGCCTTCGTAGGCTTGGACGACGTCATCGAGAGGCGCATCGGTGAGCGGTCCTTGGGATTCGGAGCCGACATTCCGTCGCGCAAGGACAAGAAGATCGGCGAGCTCCTCGAGCGCATCGAGCCCGAAGACCTGCTTCGCGCGGGCCTGATTCCCGAGTTCATCGGCCGTCTTCCGGTCATTGCCACGCTGCACGAGCTCAACGAAGAAGCGCTGGTCGACATCTTGACGCAACCCAAGAACGCCCTGGTGAAGCAGTACCAAAAGCTCTTCGAGATGGACGGCGTGAAGCTCAAGTTCTCGAACGGAGCGCTTCGAGCCGTGGCGCGTGAGGCGCTCAAGCGCAATGCCGGTGCGCGAGGTCTGCGAGCCATCATGGAGAAGTCCATGCTCGACATCATGTACGACGTCCCGTCCCAAGCGGACATTCGGGAGGTCGTCGTGAGCGAGGAAGTCATCGCCTCGGGTGAGAAGCCGCTCATCGTGTACGAGAAGGAAGAGGCGGAGCTCGCGTAGCGGGTATGACGCACCTTCGTCCTTCGATGAAACCCGAGTAGGCTGATGTTCTTTCACCGCAACGACAACGACGATCGCAACGACCGACCGAACGCGCCCGACGGCGAGAGCTATCCGCTGCTTCCGCTGCGGGACATCATCGTCTTCCCGCACATGGTGGTGCCGCTTTTCGTAGGCCGAGAGAAGTCCATCAATGCGCTCGAAGAGGCGATGAGCCAGGACAAGGAGATCCTGCTCGCCGCGCAAAAGAAGGCCAAGACGAACGACCCGACCGCCGACGACATCTTCGAGGTCGGCACCGTCGGTACGATCATTCAGCTTCTGCGCCTGCCGGACGGCACCGTGAAGGTGCTCGTCGAGGGCAAGCGGCGCGTCCGCATCACGCAGTTTTTGCCGAGCGACGACTTCTTCCTCTGCGCCGTCGAGCCCATCGAAGAGCTCTACGCGGCCAACGTGGAGCTCGAGGCGTTGATCCGCTCGGTTCAATCGGCCTTCGACGTCTACGCCAAGCTCAACAAGCGCATCGCGCCCGAAATGCTGATGACCGTGCAAACCATCGACGATCCGTCGAAGCTGGCGGACACGGTGGTCGTGCATCTCACGAGCATCAAGCTTTCCGATCGCCAGGAGATCCTCGAGACGATCGACCCGGGCAAGCGGCTCGAGCGGCTGTTCCAACTGCTGAACGCCGAGATCGAGATCATGCAGGTCGAGAAGAAGATCCGCTCTCGCGTCAAGAAGCAAATGGAGAAGACGCAGAAGGAGTACTACCTGAATGAGCAAATGCAGGCCATTCAGAAGGAGCTCGGGGAGCGGGACGAGTTCAAGAGCGAGATCCAGGAGCTCGAGCAGCAGCTCAAACAAAAGAAGCTGAGCAAAGAAGCGCATCTCAAGGCGCGCAAAGAGCTGAAGAAGCTCAAGATGATGCAACCGATGAGCGCGGAGGCGACGGTCATCCGCAACTACATCGACTGGATCATCGCCCTTCCGTGGGACGAGAAGAGCGAAGAAAACTACGACATCGATGCTGCCGAGCAGATTCTCGACGAGGACCACTACGGCCTCAAGAAGCCCAAAGAGCGAATCGTCGAATACTTGGCGGTGCAAGCGCTCGTCAAGAAGCTCAAAGGCCCCGTGCTCTGCTTGGTGGGCCCCCCGGGCGTCGGCAAGACGTCTTTGGCCCGCAGCATCGCCCGGTGTACCGGACGCGAGTTCGTGCGCCTGTCGCTCGGCGGCGTGCGCGACGAGGCGGAGATTCGGGGTCATCGCCGGACGTACATCGGCGCCCTGCCCGGCCGGTTGATTCAGTCGCTTCGAAAGGTCGGCACCAACAACCCGGTCTTCCTGCTCGACGAGATCGACAAGATGTCGTCCGACTTCCGCGGAGACCCGGCCTCGGCGCTACTCGAGGTCCTCGACCCCGAGCAGAACCACAGCTTCAACGACCACTACCTCGATCTCGACTACGACCTGTCCGACGTGATGTTCATCACGACCGCCAATACGTTGCAGGGCATTCCCTTGCCGTTGCGGGACCGCATGGAGATCCTCGAGATCAGCGGGTACACCGAGTTCGAGAAGCTGAACATCGCCACGCGATATCTGGTGCCCCGTCAACGCGACAAGGCAGGACTCAAAGACATCGACGTCGACATCACGGAAAACGCCATCCGTCAGATCATCCACTACTACACGATGGAGAGTGGCGTCCGGAACCTCGAGCGTGAGATTGGGAGCGTCTGTCGGAAGATTGCGCGGCAAGTCCTCAAGGATGGCGAGGAAGCCAAGGCCAAGGGCTATCGTGTCGAGTCCAAAGACGTCGCCAAGTACCTCGGCGTGTCGAAGTACCGGCCGGACAAGACCAACGAGAAGGATCACGTCGGTCTGACCAACGGCCTGGCGGTCAACGCGTTCGGCGGCTCGATCCTCGAGTGCGAGGTGGCGGTGGTGCCGGGCAAAGGCAAGCTGAACATCACCGGCTTGCTCGAAAAGGGAATGCAGGAGTCGGCCCAGGCGGCCATGAGCTACATTCGGTCCCGCCAGAAGGTGCTTGGCCTCGAGCCGGAGTTCCATTCGATCTACGACGTGCACGTTCACTTCCCGAGCTTCGTGCCGAAGGACGGTCCGAGCGCCGGCATCACGATGGCCACCAGCATCGCGAGCGCGTTGCTCAAGATCCCGGTTCGCAAGAACGTCGCCATGACGGGCGAGATCACCCTGCGCGGGCGGGTCCTGCCGATCGGAGGCCTCAAGGAGAAGCTCCTCGCGGCCCATCGCGCCGAGATCGAGGTCGTCCTGATTCCGAAGGAAAACCAAAAGGACCTCACCGAGATCCCCCGGCGCGTGCTGAACGACCTGCGCATCGTGCTGGTCGAGCACATGGACCAGGTGCTTCGCGAGGCCTTGGCCCTGAGCGACCCCGACGCGCTCTTCGGCCACCACCAAATGCGCCCCGCCGAATACCGCGCCGGCGAGCTCGTCACCCCCGACACACCCGACTCCGAGGACGTCCCCGAACCCACCGTCGACGCCCCCGGCGCCCGTCAGTAGGGGGGGACACTCTCCCATACTCCAACGCGTTGGAATCGCGGCGCTTCGCGGAGAAAGATCGCAGCGACCGGAGCGCTACCTCGTTCGGGCTGTCACCACGGCACTTTGCTGCACGATGGAGCTCGCGCTGCGATCTTTCGCCAGGATGGCCGGTGATCTCGGGTAGTTGGAGGGGTGGAGAGTGTCCCGGTTGGACAGAGAGGGGGTGGGCGGTCATGCTCGCGGCCACTTCGGGCGGGTAGCTCAGCGGTAGAGCGCTGGCCTTACAAGCCGGATGTCGCAGGTTCGAACCCTGTCCCGCCCACCGAACACCCCGCTTTTTCCTTTTTTTGCCTGGTCAACGAGACGCCTGGTCCTAGATTTGCTAACTATTGGTCAGTGACTGACTAACGGTCAGTGTCCAGGACAAGGGGCAAGCTTTGGCGGTCGCAGCGCGAAGAAAGCGGGAACGAAAGGCACGGCGGGAAGCGATTCTCGACGCGGCCCAGGAGCTCATCGCGACCGAGGGCTACCACGGGCTCCGCATGGATGCGGTCGCCGAAGCCGCGGAGCTGAGCAAGGGCACGCTCTATCTCTACTTCGAGAACAAGGACGCCTTGTGCGCCGCGGTGGCGACCCGCCTCATCGACAACCTGATCCCGGTGGTCGAATCCTCGCTAGAGGACGCACGGAGCGGGCTCCTGGCCGTCCGCAGGCTCTTGCAGAGCTACTACGACTTCACCCGAGAGCAGCCGCACCACTTCCGCTTCGCCATCGCCTGGCTCAGCGCCGGGGAGCGAATGGACGACTCGACCGAGTCCTTCCAGGTCTACCGGAGCCGCGTCGGTCAGATGCTCTCGCTCGTCATCGCCTGCATCGAGCGTGGACGAGAGGACGGCAGCATCCGCGCCGACATCGAACCCCTCCCGCAAGCCCTGCAACTCTGGGCGAGCTTTCTCGGCATCGTGCTGATTGGGCTCAATGAAGAATCGATGGCGCAACGGATCCCCACGTCCATGGATTCGAGCCAAGTCCTGGCCCTACATCTCGATGCGGTGACCCGATCCCTGAAAAGCGGAGGAGCTTCATGATGCGACCCGCGTGGCTCATTTTGCTCGCGTCCGTTTCGGCGGTTGGATGCAACTACAAGAAGACCACGGACATCCCCCCGCCCGTGGAGATTCCACCGAGTTACGGAGAAGGCGCCGAGGAATCGGACGCCCCGCCCGTGACCGAGCCGCCACCGCCCCGAGACGAGCCCTCCGTCCGCGACGCTCGTTGGTGGCGTCAGATGGGTGACCCCACTTTGAGCGCCCTCATCGAGCAAGCGCTCCGCCGCAACTACACGGTGAGCGCGGGTTGGGCTCGAGTGCGCCAGGCGCGTTACATCGCCAACCAGGTTCGCGCGGCTCGCATGCCTCAGATTGGGCTGGCGGGCGACTACTCGATTGGAAAGACGATCAGCGCAATCGGTGAAATCGACCAGCAACAGGCGACGGGTTCGCTCCCGGTTTCTTACGAGGTCGACCTATTCGCCCGGCGCGCGCGTGAGCACCAAGCCGCCAAGCTGGACGCTCGAGCCGCCAGCCTCGATCAGGAGGCCCTCGCCATCACGATTTCGGCGGAGGTCGCCGAAGCGTGGTTCGATTCCATCAATGCAAGAATCGAAGTCGCGGTCGTTCAGGAACAGCTCGAAACCGACCTCCGTTTTTTGGAGCTGGTCGAGCTTCGGTACCGCGAGGGACTGAACTCCGCGGTCGACGTGCATCAGCAACGGCAGCGGGTGGCCGGCCAACGTGCCCTTCTCGCCCAGGCCGAAGGACAGATCGATCTCACCGACCAGCGGCTCTCGATCCTGCTCGGAGAGGCCCCCGGAAGGCGATTTGCGGTCGACGACAAAGTGCTGCCCGACGTGGGCCCCACCCCCGACATCAAAGCCCCCGCGAACCTGCTTCAAGCCCGCCCCGACATTCGCGCCGTGCAGACGCGCGTGGAAGCCGAGGACCGGCGCCTTGCAGCCGCGGTGGGCGCCGTGCTCCCGCAGATCACGATCGATTTCGTGCCTGGCTACACTTGGATCAACTCGGAGATCACGTCTCCGTTGTTCCCGGGCGAGCAGCGGAAAAACTACGGTTGGCAGTGGAACGCCGGCGGAGGCTTTACGGTCCCGTTGTTCGACGGCCTTCAGGGCGTGTCGGCCATCAAGACGCAGCGCGCGACTCTCGACGCGCTGCTCGACGAATACGCGCAGGCCATCTTGAACGGTCTCATCGAGGTCGAAAGCGCGCTCGTGCTCGAGCGTCAGGAACGTCTCCGCATCCAGTACCTCGAAGACGAGTTCCGGCTCGCCAACGTGACCCTCGAAGCGACACGGGATCGTTACCGAGCCGGCCTGAGCGACTTCTTGCCGGTCTTGACCGCCCTGGCGACACGCCAAGTGTCCGAGCTTCAGCTCGTCGCAGCGAGGCGCCAGCTAGTCTCGTATCGCGTGCAACTCTACCGGGCCTTGGGTGGGGCCTGGCCCGAAGAATTTGGAGAGCCGACCGATGAGTAAAGCAAGCGAGCGCCGCCTCAAGTGGGCCCTTTCCGTCGTCGCGGTGATCGCGGCGGTCGCGGCGGCAGTCGTCTTGGTCGCCACCAAAGAGGATCCACCCCGGGTCGAAAAGCCTCTCGAAGGGACTTTGGTCGAGGTCATCCGGGTCGATGCAGGCCGACACGACGTGGATCTCCATGCCAAGGGCACCGTCGTCCCGGCCAAGGAGATCGCCCTTCAACCCGAGCTCGGCGGGCGCGTCGTCTGGCAAAGCCCCGAGTTGGTCGCCGGAGGCCGATTCGAGGTCGGCGATCCCATCTTGCGCATCGACGCGCGCGACTATCAGCTCGCCGTCGAGTCGTATCGGTCGAAGGTGAAGGCAGCGAGGCTCGACTTGCTGCTCGAGGCGCGCCGCGGCGAGGTGGCGAAGCGAGAGTGGAATGCATTCGGCGAAATCGACGCGTCCGACGAGCAGCGGGCTCTGGCTCAACGCAAGCCTCAGCTCGAAGCGGCGCGAATCGCGCTCAAGGCTGCCCAAAGCGAGCTCAAGAAGGCCGAGCTCGACTTGAAGCGCACGGTCATTCGCGCGCCGTTCAACGCCATGGTCGTGAGCGAGGACGTCGACTTGGGTCAGCTCCTGAGCCCACAGAGCCCGGTCGCGCGACTGGTGGGGACCGACGAGTACCACGTCCAAGTGTCGGTTCCCGTCGGCTCGTTGCGAAGCGTGCGAGTGCAATCCGACGATGCCCCGGGGTCGGCCGCACGGATCGTGCAGCGCGTCGGTGACGGTACCATCGAGCGGCGGGGCGAGGTAATCCAGCAGCTTCCCGATCTCGACCCCGGGGGTGCAATGGCCCGGCTGCTCGTTCGCATCGAGGACCCGATTGGCGACGAAGACCAGCTTCCGCTTCTGCTCGGCTCGTTCGTCGACGTCGCCATCCAGGCGCGGCCCATCGAGGATGCGATTCGCCTTCCTCGCGCGGCGCTGCGCAACGGCCGCGAGGTCTACGTCATGAACGAAGAAGACCTGCTCGAAATTCGGGAGGTGCAGATCGCCTGGACAGAGCCCGATGCCGTGTTGATCACCGGGGGTCTGGAGCCCGACGCGCGCGTGGTCACCAGCCGGATCGCCACACCCGTCCCGAACATGCTGTTGCGTACGGCCGAGCCGACTTCTTCTCCACCGCCGGCTGAGCCGAGCCTGCCCGCGGCCCAGGCGATACCATGAGCCACGACGACGACTTCCCACGCGAAGACCGAGGCCCCATCGCCTGGATGGCGAAGAACGGGGTCGCTGCCAACGTCTTGATGTTGGTATTGATCGTGGGCGGCCTCGTCACGCTTGCCTCCGGCATCAAGCAAGAAGTCTTTCCGGAGGTCGAGCTCGACGTCGTTTCCATTCAAATCAGCTATCCGGGGGCGAGCCCGGCCGAGGTGGAACAAGCCGTGATCCTCGCCGTCGAGGAAGCCGTTCGAGGCATCGACGGAGTGAAGAAGGTCACCTCGACCGCCATGGAGGGCATCGGGTCGGTCAACGTGGAGCTCTTGCTCGGTGCCGACAAGGACCGCGCGCTCAACGACGTGAAGAGCGCCATCGATCGCATCACGTCCTTCCCCGAGGACGTCGAGCGGCCGACGGTCAGCCTCATCTCGAATCGGCAACAAGTCATCTCCCTGGTCTTGTACGGGGACGTGGACGAATCGACGTTGCGAGCCGTCGCCGAGAACAGCCGACGGGAGCTCTTGCGCGATCCCAGGATCACGTACGTGGAGCTTTCGGGGATCCGGCCTCTCGAGATCAGCATCGAGGTCCCGCAGGCGCAGCTTCGAAAGTACGATCTGACCCTCGATGAAATCGCAGCGCGGGTCAACGCCGCCTCGGTCGAGGTTCCCGGCGGAGGCGTGAAGACCGAAGCCGGTGAGGTGCTGCTGCGAACCACCGAGCGCCGCGATCGCGGTGAGGAGTTCGGGGACATCATCGTGCTCAGCCGTCCCGACGGCTCGCAGGTTCGCATCCGCGACATCGCGACGGTCAAAGACGCGTTTCGCGAGATCGACAAGGAAGCCACCTACAACGGCAAGCGAGCCGTGATGATCAACGTCTTTCGCGTGGGCACGGAGACGCCGCTCACCGTGGCAGGGGCTGCCAAAGAGTACGTCGCGCAGCTCCAAGAGACGCTGCCCAAAGGACTCCACGCGGCGAATTGGTTCGACACTTCGGAGATGTACGAGCAGCGCATCTCCTTGCTGATGAGCAACGCGCGCATCGGGCTCGTCCTGGTGCTGCTCACGCTCGGTTTGTTCCTCGAAGCGCGCTTGGCGTTCTGGGTCACGCTCGGCATTCCGATCTCGTTTGCCGGCTCCCTGCTCTTCTTCCCGCTGACCGACGTCTCGATCAACATGATCTCGCTCTTCGCGTTCATCATCACCTTGGGCATGGTGGTCGACGACGCGATCGTCGTCGGCGAGTCGATCTACAAGCAACGGCAAGACGGAAAGGGCCGGCTCCGAGCCGCCATCGACGGCACCAAGGAAGTCGCCCAACCTGTCGTTTTCGCGATCTTGACGAGCTGCGTGGCCTTCGCCCCGATGCTCATGGTGCCCGGACCGATGGGCAAGTTCTTCCGAGTCGTTCCGATCGTGGTCATCGCCGTGCTGATGATCTCGCTGGTGGAGTCGTTGCTGATCCTCCCGGCCCATTTGTCCCATCCGATGCCCTGGTGGCTGCGGATCATTCTCGCGCCCTACCTGTGGGTCATGCAGCTCGTGAACAAGCTGAACATGCCCCACCGGCTGCAGCATCACATTCAGCACACGTACGTTCCCATCCTCGAAAAGTCGCTCCGATGGCGCTACTTCACGATCACGGCAGGCGTGGCCATTCTCGTCGTCACGATGGGCTACGTCGCCGGCCGGATCCCCTTCACCTTCCTGCCCAAGGTCGAGGGTGACATGATCACGGCTCACCTGAAGATGCCCGTCGGCACGCCCGTCGCGGAAACGGAGCGGATCGCGGATCGGATCGCCGCCGTCGGCCAGGGCATCATCGACGACGAGAGCGCCAAGTCCGAAAAAGAGACGATCTCGCGCGGCCTCTATGAAGAAGTCGGTGCGATGAGCCGGCTCGAAGCGGACGTAGAGGCCCTCGGCTCCAACGAGGGAAGCCACTTTGCGACCGTGATGATCTACCTCGTCGAAGCAAGCCAGCGCAGTCTGACGACGCAACAGTTCGTGCAGCGCTGGCGCGAGGGCATCGGTGAAATCCCCGGGGCCGAGTCGTTGACTTTCTCGTATGAAGTCGGCGTCGAGCCCGGCAAACCCATCGACATCGAGCTGATTCACGACGACGTGCCGACACTCGAAGCCGCGGCGGAGCGTCTCGCATCCGAAATCGCGTCATACAGCGGTCTGCGCGACATCGACAGCGGCGTCACCAAGGGCAAAGACCAGATCGACTTCCGTCTGACCGACGCCGCCCAGTCCCAGGGCCTGACCGAGCTGGAGCTCGCACGGCAGGTCCGAGGTGCATTTTTCGGCGCCGAGGCCGTCCGGCAGCAGCGCGGCCGCGACGAGGTTCGCGTCTACGTGCGCCTGCCGCTCGAGGAACGAAAGTCGCTCTACAACGTCGAAGAGCTGATTGTGCACACGCCGACCGGCGGCGAAATGCCTCTCGCCCAGGCCGCGGTCATCACTCGCGGGCAGGCGTATTCGGTCATTCGTCGCACGAACGGACGACGCAACATCAGCGTCACCGCGGACGTCGCCAGCGAAGACGCGAATGCCAACGAGATCGTCGCCCAAATCCGCCAACGGGAGCTCGCACAGCTCCTCGCGGACATCCCGGGCCTCGCCTACAGCCTGGGCGGCGAGCAAGAACGCCAAGCCGAGACGATGAATGCGCTCGGCCTCGGCTTCGTGCTCGCGTTGATCGTGATGTTTTCGATGCTGGCGGTCGTCTTCCGCAGCTACGCACAGCCGCTGTTGGTCATGTCGGCGATTCCCTTCGGCATGGTGGGCGCCGTCTGGGGCCACGTCGCGATGGGCTGGGTCTTGTGGGACCACGTCAGCTTGAGCCTGATGAGCATGATGGGAGTCGTCGCGTTGTCGGGCGTCGTGGTCAACGACTCGCTGATTCTCATCGTCGCCATCAATCGGTATCGCGAAGAGGGCATGGGCCTGTGGGAAGCGGTCGTCTCGGGCGCGGCTCGTCGCTTCCGTCCGATCTTGCTCACCTCGCTCACCACGTTCTTCGGTTTGGCGCCGATGATCCTCGAGACCTCGGTGCAGGCGCGCTTCTTGGTGCCGATGGCGGTCTCGCTCGGGTTTGGGGTGCTGGCCGCCACGATGATCATGCTGCTCATCGTGCCGAGCAGCTACATCATCTTGGAAGACGCGAAACGCCGTGCCGGGAACTTCTTCGCACGCCTGCGTGGGCGACCTACGATCCCGCCGCCGGCGCCGACCGTGCCCACCGACGCCGACGTGGAAGCCCTCACCGCCGAGTGAGCCCTCCCCGCCTCGGCTGAATCACAGCGCGAAGCGTGGCGTTCACGCCGCCGGGGCGAGCGTCCAAGTTCCGGGGGCCGCCCCGTTTCGGTTGAGCTCCACCGGCTCTCGCAGGAGGCCCATGGCGCCCACGAATGCGTGCAGCCAGGTCCAATGGGCGAGGCTGCGGTAAGCCTTGACCGGCTGACGAGCCGGTCGCCTGCGCGCATGGTCGCGTGCGACCTCGAAGACCTCCAAATACCGCTGCACGCAAGCCTCGGGATCGGAGCGGTCGTGGGCATTGCGCACGGCCTTTTCACAGAGCTGCCACCGCAGTCGCTCCTTGGTCAGCAGCAGCTCGACGTACTGGCCGAACTGCAAGTCCGCGTCTGCGCCCTTGGGATCGACGAGGAAACCATCTTCGCCGTCGCTGACCTGACCGGCGACGCCCATGCCGTCGTCCATCGCCACCACAGGGAGCCCGCACCAAAGCGCCTCGCTCACGACCTGGCCGTAGGTCTCCGAAAGCGAGGCGTATACGAAGAGGTCGGCATGCCGGTACCAAGCGGGCATGCGTCGAAGGCCTTGCTCGCCAACGAAAAAGACGCGGTGCTCGACACCGAGGTTTCGAGCCAGCTCTTCGAGCACCTCGTGCTCTGGTCCGTCGCCGACCAGCGTGAGCGTCGCGTCCTTCACCCGCGGAGCCACGTGCTGCGCGAAGATTCGAATCACGCGATCGACTTCCTTTTCGCGTGCATGGCGGCATGCGACGAGCAGGCGAGCGCCTCGCTTCGCCTCGGGTGCGAATGGATCGTCGTCGCCAGTCCGATCGAAGATCCGCCGTTCGATGGCACGTGGAATCACGTGAATGGGCACCTCGACGCCCCGCTCTCTCCAGTAACCCTTGAGACCTGGGCTCAAGCACACCAACGCGTCGCCACTGTTGTAGACGTCTCTCGATTGCGCTTCGACCATCGGGATCAAGCCGTCCTCGAAAAGCCGGTTGACCGTCTCCGTCTGATGGAGCGCGTCGGGAAGCACGACGTTGTACACGCTCGGCATGTGGAGCGTGTTCACGCAGACCAGAGGCACACCGTGCTGCTGACGGAGCCACGCACCGGCGTACAACAA